>NQJD01000073.1 GCA_004284765.1 Candidatus Electronema aureum | reverse complement strand
AACTCACCTTACGCAACAAGCCTTACAGGATTCAGTTGAAGCAAGGCAACGTAAGCCGATTGAAGGGCTTTCAGGTAGAGCTTGGATTTGAGTGCAAAGTGATTGATCTGAGTTGAGCGTTTGAGCAGCTCAAGTTTGATATATCCGCATAATGATGCGAAGAAATGATTAGACTGCGTCGTCACTGTTTGGGTTGGCGACTTCTCCAGCGAAGCATTCTGCTTCAGTGATTTATGGTATGGCTCTACGTTCCATCGTTTTTGATAGATTGCGGCAATGCCGTTACCAGATAGGGCAGTATCGCTTGTCACCAGATACACAATGCCTATTGAGCCATCTTCGTTTGTGAAGACTCGTTTGATGAGCAAAAGAGCATAGGGTACACTCTCTAAGTACACAGTCACAGGTTGCATTGGTTCTATAGTAAGCGTCTCTACTTTCTGATACTGGCCGTTCTTCTTGCTGCTCAAACTCAATGCCACCTTACGGTTGCTCTTGAGCGGCATGATAAAATCCTTTTTGAGCGTTGTTTTTACAAAATTCATGTTCTCCGCTGATGCAAACCAGACATCATTGAGCACATATTGAAATGTAATTTGATTGCAAACCGCCTGCTGGAGCATTGAACGGCAATGCTCGTTTTTGGTTACAGGTGAACGGCGTTTTTTCATCCCGCTCTTTCGGTGTGTGTACTGTTCCGTTTTGGCAATCAATTCAAAGCCAACCGGCAAAGAAATTCCGTTGTTATGATACAGACAGGTCACAAAATTGATGCCTTTGACATTGCGCTGCTGTGAATGATCATAGTGCCAGCAAATAATATCATTCTCATCTGTATATGGTTTCTCGGCAATGCTGTCGTCCACAATCAACACACCATCTTGGCTCTCGATGGCGCGGACATGCGGCTTGACCACACGCCACAAATCCGCAGCGGTATGCCGTTCGCCTGCTAAGAAGCGCTGCACGCTGTCGTGACTGACTTCCCCGTTCAACAATGCTGAAAGACCGGTCGCCGTCGTTTGACCGAAGGAACTAATGAGATACTCGCTGTATAAATCAAGCAGGTTCTTTTTTGTCATGCAGGTATCTTACGCCATCTGGGTGCGTAAGGTGAG
>NQJD01000072.1 GCA_004284765.1 Candidatus Electronema aureum | reverse complement strand
GAATGAGCATGTCGTGCAGGCCCATGATTCCTAATCCAATTTTTCGGGTCTTGCGAGTCATCTCACCGATTTCTGGGATCGGGAAGCGGTTGCAGTCAATCACGTTGTCTAAGAAACGGACGGAGGTGCGCACCGTCTGTTGCAAGCGGGGATAGTCCACCGCGCCGTCTTTGACGTACTGGCCGAGGTTAATTGAGCCTAAGTTACACGATTCATAGGGTAAAAGCCACTGCTCACCGCACTGCAAATTATTGATATAACTATAACATTTATTACCATCGATTTCGCCGGGGAAATGGCCGATGTAAAAATTGTGAAATTCATCCACTGTGCCGTTGTACACATCCTCGATGCCGTCACGCTCAACCGACACAACCCGGTGGTTGAAGGTCTGTGCGGCTTCCTGCAAGGCATGATAAGTCGGAAAGCCAAATTCCGTGCCCAGTCGCTTGGGAATGCCCTGCTCGGCGCAGCGGCTCTCCCAGTCTTTTTTCAGCGGGGTCTGGCCTTGCGCAAATTTCAAATTTAGAAAGCATTCTACTTGGAGCCGACGGGTCTGCTCTGCCTTGGCAGCATACGTGGCATGGATGCCATCTGTAATTTTCTGACGGACGGCTTGGTTGCTGTTATGCCAAACAACATAGCAGGGCTTTGAACAGAAAGACTGTTCGCGTTTGCTCCAAGATACTGCGTATAATTCACTGCAATGTTCACATCTGCGTTCAACCATGACACTGTTGCCGTCAAGGAAGCAACGCAAGTCAGTCATGGACTGACATTCCGCCAGCTTCTGTTGAGCGCGCTGTTGCAGTCCCTGTAAAAAGTTATCTTGGTGAAGAGCAACTCCTTCTTGCACCGCTTCTGTATGACGAAGACGGTATGCTTCATCTTGGAAGCGAAGTTTTGTCGCGGCACCAATCCGCTCTTTAGTTACCTGACTTCGTTTTGCGCCAACATGATGCCTGATGCGGAGTTCCTGCTGCTTGACCGGATCGTTCATCCAGTTCTTTTCCGGGAAACGCCGCATCGGATTTTTGTCTCCCTTGCGATCTTCCGAATGCAGCCGGTAATGCGCCTCTTTGCTCATTACCTCAAGATTGGCTGGATTGTTGTTGAGGCCGTTGTAATCGCGATGATGCACTACTTGATTCCAGTCCAAATTTTTGCCGTTCTGATGCCGATGATAAAAATTAGCAATCAGACGATGCTCAGGCTGCCAATTTGGTTTGTCTGTTGTCGATAACCAGCAATACGTTTGCGACCTGCTGTTAGATTGTGAGAATATTTTCTCGAACGGGGCCTCACGCTTAGTCATCAGACTCAGACTGTCGCCGGAAACAAGCTCTTTCGCCTCTTTCACTCTGCCGTCAGAAAGCACGAAGCGGTGATTTTCTGTCACTC
>NQJD01000071.1 GCA_004284765.1 Candidatus Electronema aureum | reverse complement strand
CCAAAAATTCTCTTGTTGTGATGGACAACGCAAGTTTTCATAAATCAGAAAAAACGAAGGAGCTTGTGAAAAAGTTTTCTTGCAGGCTGCTTTTTTTGCCGCCTTATTCCCCTGATTTAAACCCGATAGAAAAATTTTGGGCTTCCATGAAGGCGAAAATTAAAAAAATAGCTGACGGCATCAAGAGTTTAAGCGTTTGCGTCGAGACGGTTTTCCAGACGATCTAAAAAATGAAATACTATATGCTGATCATCTTGAATGTTTTAATCATAGCACTCACCCTATTGTTTGTTTGATGGAGGTATTTTCCCCCATATAAGATCAATGACGGACTTGACAGTATCTACTTTACCAGCTTCGGTGATCGTGATCATTGATCCTCCAAACCCTTTTGAGATTGCTGTGTAAGGGCCAGCTAAGGCTTTAATCATAGCTGATGCAAGCAAAAGATCACTCTTGAGATGAGATTCTTCCTTGATCTTACCAATGTCCATACTTGAAACAATAGAAAGTAGTTGTATTACTTTCGTTTTTACGTCCTCGCGAGTAGGCATAATATCCTCCTTTTTAATGCGAATTAGGAGTTAAAACCAATCCATTATTCCTGTATGATACGCCGGTAAAGCACCATCTTTGCCGACTTGACCGCAGGAGGAATAAATGGATTGGCAAGAACGTCTTATAACACTTTTCTATTACATGGACAAGCATCGCGCATCCGGCCTGTTTATTTGCGCAGAACAGATGAGCAACAATTCCAATCCAGAATTCAGCGATGCCGAGGTTCTGACCGTTTATTTGTGGGGGATTATGAATGGTCACAGGAAAGTGAAGCCTAGTTATGAATACGTTCGGAATCATCTGAAGGAATGGTTTCCAAAACTTCGGGCATATGCAACCTATATTCAGCGGCTGAACCGTCTCCCTCAAGTTTTTGCCGGACTGCTTTCTCTCATTCAGAATGATTTCGCTCCGCTGCCTGACGCAGGATATGTCTACCTGATCGACTCCATGCCGATCATGACCGCAAACGCCCGGCGCAGCAGCAAACGGATGCTCGTTGTGCTGGGAAGGTATGATTACCGATGAAGAATAGAAGGGATTCCCATCCTATTTGCTGCATAGGATGGGAATCCTCTTCTCAGGCTGATGGCTGTTCTGTCAACAGCGCATCTATCCTTAATCCAGCTCCTTCAGAGCCTCGGTTTGGAAAGAGGTGATAATCGGCAGGATGATCTCGTCTAATGCACCAGACATGATCTGATCGATCTTATAGACAGTCAGACCGATACGGTGATCAGTTACTCGCCCTTGGGGGAAATTGTACGTGCGGATGCGCTCACTGCGGTCGCCGCTGCCGACCTGTCCTTTGCGGTCAGCGGATATCTTGTCGTGACGCTCCTGCTCCATTTGGTCGAGCAGTCGGGCGCGTAATACTTGGAGTGCCTTGGCCTTATTCTTGTGCTGCGAGCGTTCATCTTGGCAGGAGACCACCAAACCTGTAGGCAGATGCGTAACCCGGACAGCAGAGTCCGTGGTGTTGACCGATTGCCCACCTGCCCCAGAGGAACGAAAGACATCAAACTTCAGCTCGTGCGGTGCGATCTGTAGCTCTACTTCCTCAGCTTCCGGTAGGATAGCTACAGTGACCGCCGAGGTGTGAATGCGTCCTTGCGTCTCAGTCTCCGGTACCCGTTGCACCCGGTGTGTCCCGGACTCATACTTGAGACGAGAATAAACTTGATGGCCAGAAATCAAAGCAACGATATCCTTGAACCCACCAACTCCACAGGGACTGGAACTCATGATCTCGGTCTTCCAACCAAGGGTCTCTGCGTAGCGGGAATACATGCGGAAGATATCTGCTACAAAGAGCGCAGCCTCGTCACCACCTGTACCTGCTCGAATTTCAAGAAAGGTATTCTTCTTATCATTCGGATCAGAGGGGAGAAGCATCAGGCGGATATCACGTTCTAACCCTGTCTGCCGCTCAGTCAATTCGTCAATTTCAGCACGAGCCAGCTCGGCCAGCTCTGGATCTTGATCAGCATTACGGAGCAGGTCGCGGCTTTCTGCCAAATCTTGCACTACCTTATCATGCTCCCCGTGCAGGGTGCAGAGTCGTGCTACCCGCGCATGATCGCGCACCACCTCCTGATATTTTTTCTGATTATGAACCAGATCAGGTTCATAAAGCTGTCGTTCTAACGCAGACAGCTTTTCGTGAATGTCAGCAAGGTTGGCAAACATGGATTCTGCGGAGCAAAGGGAATAAAAAGAGGAAAGCAGGAGCAGAAAATTGCTGCATGACCGATGCAGGATCAGTCATGCAGAACAGGGTGTTTACGCCTGCTTTTGATCGAAATGCTTGGCATACTTCTTCTTGAATTTCTCAATTCGACCCGCAGTATCAACCAGCTTCTGCTTGCCGGTGAAGAACGGATGACACGCCGCGCAAATCTCCACATGGATTGCTTCTTTGATGGAGCCGAGCGCAACTTCATTACCGCAAGCGCATTTGGCGTTGATCTTGTGATATGCTGGATGGATGTCCGGTTTCATGGTTTTCTGAGCCTCCCAGAAGCACCGCGCAAAGCGGTGGGCAAAGTTTTTGTCAGTTGATAAAAGAGCGTTATTATACCCGTCCTGCCACGGTTTGCCAAAGTAAAAGAACGGCGTGGACAGAAGATTGCCAATCAGCTGTTCATCGAGTTGAAGAATTCAGCGTTGGTCTTGGTGTGTTTGATCTTTTCCAAGAGGAATTCCATCGCGTCAGCAGGGTTCATCGAGGACAGTATCTTACGAAGAATCCACATTCGGTTCAGGTCGTCTGGTGAGAGAAGCAGGTCTTCCTTACGGGTTCCTGATTTCTGAATATTAATCGATGGGTAGATGCGCCGATCAGAGAGTTTGCGATCAAGGGCAATCTCCATGTTACCGGTGCCTTTGAACTCTTCAAAGATCACCTCGTCCATGCGGCTGCCGGTTTCAACCAAGGCTGTAGCAAGGATGGTCAAGCTGCCGCCTTCCTCGATGTTACGGGCCGAGCCGAAGAAGCGTTTAGGCCGTTGCAGAGCGTTGGCTTCCACACCACCGGAGAGAATCTTCCCGGAGGCAGGGGTCACGGTGTTATAAGCGCGGGCGAGGCGGGTGAGGGAGTCAAGGAGAATCACTACGTCTTTGCGGTGTTCAACCAGACGGCGGGCCTTTTCAATCACCATCTCTGCCACCTGAATATGACGCTGCGGCGGCTCGTCAAAGGTGGAGCTAACCACCTCGGCATCCACGCCTCGCTGCATATCTGTGACTTCCTCAGGCCGCTCGTCAATCAGCAGAACGATCAGGATGATTTCAGGGTGATTCTTGACGATGGCGCGGGCAATCTGCTGCATCAACACCGTTTTGCCGGTGCGAGGCGGGGCCACAATCAGGCCGCGTTGTCCCTTGCCGAGCGGCGAGACGATGTTCATAATCCGGGTGGAGTAGTTATCCGTATCCGACTCCAGATTGATCTGTTCGTTGGGATGGAGCGGAGTCAGGTTGACGAATAAGGTCTTGTCGTTCGCTTTCTCTGGTGGCTCGTAGTTGACGCTATCGACCTTGAGCAGAGCGAAGTAGCGCTCATTTTCCTTGGGCGCTCTGACTTCACCCTCAATGGTGTCACCGGTGTTCAGGTTAAGCCGCCGGATTTGCGAAGGAGAAACGTAGATGTCATCCGGGCCAGGCAGGTAGTTGTAGTCCGGTGCTCTGAGAAAGCCGAACCCGTCCTGGAGCACCTCAAGCACTCCGCTGCCGCGCAGCTTGCCGTCTTCGTCGGACTGCGATTTGAGGATGGCGAAAATCAAATCTTGCTTGCGCATAGAGCTATAGCCTTCGATCTTCAGCTCGGCGGCTAGAGCGACCAGCTCTTTGATTTTCTTGTTCTTCAACTCATTGGGATTGATCATCAGCAGTTCCTTCCTCCTCAGGGGACGGTTGGCAATGGAAAACAGCGAAATCTTCCGGCATCATTGCCGGGGCAGACAGTCTGGGTGATTGGCAGAACGGCAAGGAATATACAAAAAATCGTCAGGAAGACGGTTCAAGGACGAGGCTGTCTCGATGCAGACAGACCAAGCTGTGGATTGTCAACGAAGTTGTTCAGTCAGTGAGGCGAAAATAAAGCAATGGCAACAAGCACCGCGACAACCTGACAGGACACTTTCTTCTGTTAGGCACGGAAAAATGAAAAATAGAACAGCGAGAATTGCTAGAGCAACTTTATTGTTTCGCCGGACTACTGTCAAGCAGTTTTTCCGCCAGTGGAAACATTTGTGCCTGAAGGCGCACGTGTTCTGCGAGAGCTTGAAGCTGGCCGCAGGTGCTAGGTCAAGTGCCTGGATTGCCGCCTCCTCCACAAATATTTCCCTGTTGACATGGGCAGTTCCGGTGCGTATGCTGGCTGATGCAGTTGTTTGGGACAGCTTCGCTCTCCCAAAGCTACGTTACTGATGAACAGGAGAAATGCATGGAACTTTCCGCAGTGCTGATGCCTGCCCCTGGCAACGTTTCTTGCAACACTATGACACCTTGGCATCGTCGTATGGCTTTTCAGGGAAAGCACTTAATGACCTTGCTGCAATCATTCATGATCAGCAGGAGACGATTAGGAGGAAATGGAATGACTTCTTTGAGCATCGAAGCTAAGGCTTCAAGAGTCTGGTGCGACAATGAAAACTTATGTGTGTCGTTATATGACGGGCGGCAGCTGTTTGTGCCGTTAGCGTATTTTTCCCGCTTGCTCAAGGCGACACCGCAACAGCGGACTGAGTACGAATTAAGCGGAGGAGGAGTTGGGATTCATTCGGATGAGCTTGATGAGGACATCAGCGTTCCAGGATTGCTGATGGTGCAAAAAGATATAACAAGTTATCATGCCCTCGCATAAAGCGGCCAAGTCAGGGTGAACCCGGCAACAACACAGTTGCCGGAAACGGGGATGTTAGGGATCGCTTCTCTCTCCGACCTACTACTGTCGTCAGCGAGTAGGATGCGGTTTCCGCATGCACCCTACGTTTCCGCATGCACCCTACTTAACTACTCACCTTACGCACCCAGATGGCGTAAGATACCTGCATGACAAAAAAGAACCTGCTTGATTTATACAGCGAGTATCTCATTAGTTCCTTCGGTCAAACGACGGCGACCGGTCTTTCAGCATTGTTGA
>NQJD01000070.1 GCA_004284765.1 Candidatus Electronema aureum | reverse complement strand
CGTCTGATTCGTAAAATTTTGGCGCACACTGTTTGTGTCTTCCTTAATTTGGTCTATAACCGCCCTCCACTTGACTTGGATGGCTTGATTGCTGCCTAATCAAGTTTAAAAGAGTTGCACATTAGGTTCAGTCTGTCTTTTTCACCAGACGGGCGCACCCTTGTCTCCGGCTCTTTCAATAACATCATAAGCATCTGGGATGTACAGAGCGGCCAACGTGTACAGATGTTAGAAGGAAACACGATTGGACGCAGTGTTGCTTTTTCTCCTGACGGCCAGACACTTGTCTCTGGCGGTTTTTGGAACAATACTGTTGGACTATGGGAAGCAAGCGCAGGCAGGCTTAGGTCTCTCAAAGGACATGCAGGGCGTGCGATAGTCATATGGTTTTCACCAGATGGCCGACTACTTGCTTCTGTAGCAAAGGATAAAACCATTGGCATCTGGGATATGGCCACCGGCAGGCGTTTGCAAAAAACACCTTTACAAGCAATGGCAGGCGGCTTGGCCAATGCTGCTTTCTCACCAGATGGCAGCATTATTGCATTCACCTCTTGGTATAGCAACAGCATCAGCCTGTTGAAAGTATCTACGGGTAAGCAGTTAAAAATTCTTGAAGCACATACAGATGACGTGGGCAGCTTGGTCTTTTCTCCAGATGGTCGTATTCTCGTCTCTGATTCTATGGATAACAACATAAGAATATGGGATGTGCAGACCGGGCACTGTCTGCGGACGCTGATCGGGGCAGGAAGTATAGCCAATTTCTCACCAGATGGTCAAATTATTGCCGCCTCAAATGTCTACAAGAAAGGCATCGACTTCTGGGAGGTTTCCACAGGCAGCCATTTAAAAACTTTCAAGAAGGTCGATGGATACCCTACCTTTTCCACAGACAGTTCTCTCTTTGCCGTCTCTAATTCAAACGATTACACTATCGGCATCTGGGAGGTAGCTACGGGCAAACATCTACAAACCCTGAAAGGCCATACGGCACCCTTAAACATGCTGGCCTTTTCGCCCGCTGGTCTCCTCCTTGCCTCCAGCTCTCAGGACGGCACTCTCGGCATCTGGGATGTAAAAACCGGCAAGCGTGTACGTACCTTAAAAGGAGGTATCAGTTCCGAGGGTATCATTGCCTTCTCGCCTGACAGCCGCACCCTTGCATTTACCACCGATGACAACGCCATCGGCCTCTGGGACTTGGAGGACAACATCAACGAGTGGTCAGGCATCTCCCTTGATGAGAAGGGCGAGTACAAGATTGACCTGAACACGCTGCCCTACAAGCTGGATGGCCTTGAGCTGAAGCCTGACAAAGAGAAAGCAGACAGCCCGGACAAGCCTGCCCGCTGGAGTAAATACCACCCCTTCCACTGGCTGCCCCAAGCCGAAGCAGGCGACAGCAACGCCATGCTGCAAATCGGCACCATATACGACCGCAACAACGACCTTGCCAGAGCATTGCAGTGGTATCAGCGGGCAATCAAGGCAGGCAGCCCACAGGCCAAGGAGCAGCAAGACCGCCTCCTGCATTGGCTGGAGGACAAGGACAACTGGCAGACTGTGCCCGGCCCGTTCCGGGATGCCTTCTGCACGGCAAGGGCGGAGTTCGAGCTGCTGGAGAAGGTGCGGGGGCTGTGCGGCACGAAATAAGAATGTCAGGCCGCTACAGATTGCCGCAGGAATATGTTATGGTGAAAGATGAAGCCGAATTTTGAATGGGATGCAAAGAAAGCGCAGTCGAACCTGAAAAAGCATGGCATTGCTTTTGACGAAGGGTTGACAGTATTTCTCGATCCGCTTTCCATCACCCTCAGCGATCCAGACCATTCCGCGCATGAACAGCGATACATTGATATTGGCACCTCTGATAAAGGCCGTGTGCTGGTGGTTGGTTATACCGAACTAGGCGCAAACATCCGTATCATTAGCTGCCGCAAGGCAACAGTTGCAGAACGACAATTCTATGAGGGCTGCTGACATGAAGAGAACAGGAAAGGAGATGCGGTCAGAATACGATTTCACCGGCGGAGTGCGTGGTAAACATCACAAAGTGATGCAGGAAGGATATTCGGTTTCTCTTCATAAGGAGAACGGAGAAGTTGAGACACAGGAGTTCATGCCGAGAAAAGACGATGTTATTATTTTAGAGCCTGATCTCCGCCCTTATTTCCCTGACTCAGAATCAGTGAACAGGGCATTGCGCTGCTTGGTTCCGCTGCTTCCTAAAAGAGTTTGAGGCGGGATGTGCCATAATACCATGCCTTCAACCAACCTCCTCACCACCTCCACCAGCCTACAAAAGGCCATCGCTTGGATTGGCGAAACCATGCAGCAGCACCCGGACAGACAGCCGGCCGAGGTGATCGCCGAAGCCGAGCTACGCTTTGACCTCACGCCGCTGGAGTGTGAGTTCCTGCACCGACAGTTCTGCCAAGCCGACTACTGACCAGTGCTGCCTCCTCTGCCTTTCTCGCAGCTCCCGCCGGAAACCCTTAGTGGCGTGGTCGAGCGCATCACCTATCACAACCCGGAAAACGGCTGGGCCGTATTGCGGGTCAATCCTTTTGATGCACGCGGCGGCACGGCCACCGTGGTCGTGCATCAGCTCCGGGTCTTTGCGGGCGCAACTATGCAGTTCAGCGGCGAGTGGATTGTTCATCCCCGCTTTGGTCGCCAGTTTAAGGCAGACAAGGCCACGGAGCTGAAGCCAGCCTCAGCAGGCGCACTGGAGAAATACCTTGGCTCTGGTCTGATCAAAGGCATCGGCCCTAAGACCGCGCACAAAATCGTCAGTCATTTTGGCAAAGATACGTTGGATGTCTTTGAGGAGCGAATCGAGCGACTGACCGACGTGCCGGGCATTGCTGACAAGAAGCTCGCCATGATCAGCGCGGCCTGGACAGAGCACCGTGCCATCCGCGATGTGATGCTCTTCCTTCAGACGCACGGCATTTCCACTCTCTTCGCGGTGCGCATCTACAAGCAGTACGGCGACGAGTCCATCGCCGCTGTCTCGGCCAATCCCTACCGCTTGGCTGAAGACCTCTACGGCATCGGCTTTTTCACGGCTGATAAGGTGGCTCTGTCCATTGGCTTTGGTCAGGACTCACCGCTGCGAATCACTGCCGCCATCCGCCACGTGCTGAATGCCAGCCGCGAGCAGGGCCACTGCTGGCTGACGCAGGCTCAGATCGACAAGCAAGTTTCCGAACTGCTGCAACTGAGCCTTGCCGACCGCATCGCCCTCTTCCTTCACGAGATGGAGCAGCAGGACAAGCTCTGTGTCCGCCTGCTTGTCACCCGCAAAGGCCGCGAGCCGGAACGCTGCTACTACTCGAAAAGCCTGTATTACGATGAACAGTATGTGGCCGAGCGGCTGCGTCAGATGGTGCGGCCTCTGCTGCATGATGCGGAGCGGATTGCTGACTGGCTGCGCCGCTTCGGTGGCAAAAGCGGCATCCAGCTCAGTGAGGAGCAGGCGGCGGCGGTGCAGACTATCGCCTGCTGCCAGTTCGCTATTCTTACTGGCGGGCCAGGCTGCGGCAAGACTACCACCACACGGGTATTGGTCGCTCTGCTGCGGGCAATGGGCCGCTCGGTACTGCTGGCTGCGCCCACGGGCCGGGCCGCCCAGCGCATGAGCGAGGTGATCGGCTTGGAGGCCAAGACCATCCACCGCCTGCTGGAATGGCAGGGCGGCGGCTTCAAGCGCAACCAAGAGAACCCACTGCGCACCGATGTCCTTATTGTCGATGAATGCTCGATGCTCGACATCAGCCTGACCGCTTCGCTGCTCAAAGCGGTGGCTGATGAGACAGAGGTGGTTTTCATCGGCGATGCAGACCAGCTACCTTCTGTGGGTGCAGGTAATGTCCTCCGTGATTTAATCGGCTCCGGGCACATTCCAGTCTGCACCTTGAACACCGTCTTCCGCCAAGCGAGCCAGTCGCGCATCATCACCTTTGCCCATCAGATCAACCACGGCGAAACGCCGAGAATCGGCTCGCCCTTCAAGCAGCCGGATTTATGGAAGCAGAGTGACTGCCTGTTCCTTGATTCAGACGAGGCCACGCAGGAGCAGCTTCATTTCATCGGCAAGGTCAGGCAACATTTTAAGACCGTGGAGGAGCGCGAGCAGGCCGGAGCGGAAGACCCGTTCAGCTTTGAAACCGACGCACTCAGCAGCTCCTACCAACGTTTTGCCCTGCCGGAGCAGTTCCAGCATGTGGACTTGCACACGCTGACGGTCGCCGAAGGGCCAGCGGAAGAGCTGACTGCGGTGGCCAAAAAGGTGCATCCTTGGTCGTCGCTGTATTACGGCATGACCGCTGCGGATACAGTGCGGCGGCTCTGCACGGAGTGGATTCCCAAATACTACGGCGCGGGCTGCGAGATTCAAGTGCTTTCGCCGATGAACCGGGGCAGCCTCGGCACGGGTTCATTGAACAAGATGCTGCAAGAGGCGGTGAATCCGGCGCAGGAAGGAAAGGCGGAAATCCGGCTCGGCGAGCGGCTTTTCCGGGTCGGCGACCGGGTGATTCACCTGCGCAACAACTACGACCTCGGCGTGTTCAACGGCGACATCGGCAGGATCACAGGCGTGGACAATGCGAACATGACGCTGCGAGTCTGCTTTTCTCCTGATCAACGCGAGGTGGAATATCAGCGCGAGCAGCTCACGGAGCTGGATTTGGCGTATGCGATCACCATCCACAAATCGCAGGGTTCTGAGTTTGAGGCGGTGATCCTGCCGGTGCTGACCCAGCATTTTCGGATGCTTTTCCGCAATCTGATCTACACCGGCCTGACACGGGCGCGGAAGCTAGCGGTGTTCGTCGGCACGAGGAAGGCGTTGACGATGGCGGTGGGGAATAAGGACACTGGGTTGAGACAGACGGCGTTAAGGGAGTTGGTGGGCGGGGAATGAGTGATCACGCTTGAATCTTTCTCTCAAAAAGATATATTGTTAGGAGTTACGCAGTTGAAACATGAAATTGAATTATTACAGCAAGTTGTTTTTTTTGCTGCATAAACTGCCAGTTAAATAAAATCAACGAGTTATAAATTGAACTGCGTAACTCCTATATTGTATCTCAGATAGGAGTTACGCAGTTGGTAAAAATCAGTTAACCTAGCAGGATGAATAAATCCAAAGTAAGTAAGTACGATTATATTGATTTTTTAATCGGCACTCAGCGAGTTTATAGCAGCGCCGAAGCGGAGCGGGTCAGTCCTGAGCAAAAGAACGGGACTGCGCATGATGGCTATACGCGCCAGCTCCACCGGCTTTTTCCGACGACTGAACGTCTATGGTCAGAAGCTCAAGCGCATGTTGATCTGAATAAAGGATGTTTAATCATCGACGACAGCACGTTGGACAAATTCTACAGCCGCAAGATTGAGCTGGTGACTCGGCATTGGTCTGGCAAGCATAAACGGGTTGTGTCAGGCATTAATCTTGTCACGATGTTGTGGAATGACGGTGAACGTCATATTCCTGTAGACTGCCGCATCTATAGTATTTAAGTTTTAAATCAGTTGTGTTATAATTTATGGGCTGAGAGGCTATTTTTTGATTTAACCAATTAAAATTAATTTATTATCTAGAATGGCTAAAGCATACAGCAACGACTTGAGAGAAAGGGTGATCAAAAATTATGAATCAGGGATATCTAAAAAAGAAATTCTTGATATTTTTATTATAAGTTTGGATACCATCTGAACAGATGGACAAGAAAATACAAGGAGACAGGAAGTGTTGAGCCTTATAAAAGGACAAAATATCGTGCGAAAAAATTCAGCGACGAGGCTCTTCTTGAGCATGTTCTGAAAAATCCTTCAGCGACTCTTGAGGAAAGAGCGATGTTCTTTTCTGTCAAGCATCAGTCTGTTTATGCAAGAATGAAGGATCTTGGGA
>NQJD01000069.1 GCA_004284765.1 Candidatus Electronema aureum | reverse complement strand
AAATTCCCAAAAATTCTCTTGTTGTGATGGACAACGCAAGTTTTCATAAATCAGAAAAAACGAAGGAGCTTGTGAAAAAGTTTTCTTGCAGGCTGCTTTTTTTGCCGCCTTATTCCCCTGATTTAAACCCGATAGAAAAATTTTGGGCTTCCATGAAGGCGAAAATTAAAAAAATAGCTGACGGCATCAAGAGTTTAAGCGTTTGCGTCGAGACGGTTTTTCAGACGATCTAAAAACTGAAATACTATATCAGGCTTGGCAACGCGGGCTTAACGAAAATACGAACGGACTTATACGGCAATACCTCCCAAAAGGAGCGAGCTTTGACACGCTGGACACACAGGATGTCAAAGCTATTATGGAAAAGCTCAACAACAGGCCTCGAAATTTTGAAGTAGGACAACTGATTACTAAAGCAAAGTCTGCGGCAAACTATACGTTTTTTTTGTGGAAAGCGGCCAGAAAAAATTAGACGGCCAAGAAGGAGGGAAAAGCTAATTTGAGGGCAAGCACGAATGGCTTGCCCAAAGCTATTATGGCAGTCAAGCAGCGGCGTTTCTTTTACCGTAGGTTTTGTCGTAATGCTGGCTTTGATAGAAATCGCATTTCATGCAGGTGAGCAGCTTCATCACGAACTGACCTTGCACTTTTCCGCCGCAGAAAGTACCAGCAACACGAGCGCATTGCTGACCGTGATCAGGATAGGCAGGACAAATACCTTTTGAGTGCGCATGGAAGCCACCTTGTTCACGACCGCATTGTTTGTATTCCCAACAGTTCATATTTGTCTCCTTTCTTTCACTAGTCTGAATAGCAATTATTTCGTAATGAGATGAGAATATTTTTGGTTATGCAAGAAATGTGCCGGATTTAAGGAGACATGTGCTGTGCATATCATTTTGATTTGAGAATGATTTTCATTCCGATTGATAAACAACTCAGTTGATGAGCTTTGCAGCATGTGTACTTCTTACGCAGAAGCAGGGGGCAAGCTGGGGAATTCTTACTCAGGCGGGCGGACAGCTTGGACGGGCACTGTCGTCGTTTAAGATGGCAGGAGGAAGAAAATCGTGCCACCGCCATAGGCTGCTGAGAAAGTCGTTCTCAGCAGCGCAGTTTTTTGTTATAACTACCGGAGTTGGAAGGGTTCCAAGCGTGGTTCTGTCGTTCAGGCGGATCGTCAGCAGTTGACAAAGCTGGACGGCATTCTTCAGCGGTTGTTGTGCAGGCGCGGACTATCAGTCAAAAAAATCTATCAATTAAAATCAGGTTGGCAATCTATGAAGATATTATCTTTGCTGCGGAAAGAAGGGTTGAGTTCCAGGTTTTTATTAATATTAATATGTCTCGTTATCTCATTGTTTATATGTTTTTGTATTATCGCATTGTATTCGTATTCCGTATCGAATAACTCTTGTGGCGTTTTTGCAACGCTCTTCATGGTAGCATCCTCTTCCTACGCTGTTGGCAACATACTTGGCTTTCTTTTTGGCATCCCAAAGACAGTTCAAAGCCAAACAAATAGCGCATCGATAAAAAATGACACCACATATCAAGTTAATACGAGTTTGGAGCAAATCTCTGACTGGCTGACTAAAATGATTATTGGCGCAGGATTAGTCGAACTGAAAGATATAGTAAGAGTCCTTGAGAACATATCTGCTAATATAGCTTTAGATATCGGCAACGAACAATCGCAGTCAATTATCATCGCATCAATAATCTGTTTCATAATTCTCGGCTTCTTTGTCACCTATCTCAGTACAAGGCTTTACATTGCAAATGCTCTTGCCGCCGCAAACGCTGAACTGCAAGAAGATGCAGAGGAAGATAAACGCAAAGCATCACTTTAAAAGTGTTCATATTACTATGACCGACATAACCACCCCCGACAAGCCCCTTGACTTCATCCGGCAGATTGTTGCCGAAGACCTCGCCTCTGGCAAGCACAGCAGCATCGTCACCCGTTTCCCGCCGGAGCCGAACGGCTTCCTGCACATCGGCCACGCTAAGTCCATCTGTCTGAACTTCGGCATTGCCCAAGAGAACAACGGCGTATGCCACCTGCGCTTTGACGACACCAACCCTGGCAAGGAGTCGGTGGAGTACGTTGAATCCATCCAGCGTGACGTGCATTGGCTGGGCTTCAATTGGGGCGAGCATAAGTATTATGCTTCCGATTACTTCGGCCAGCTGCATGACTTCGCGGTGCAGCTGATCAAGTTGGGCAAAGCATACGTCTGCCACCTCAGCGGCGACGAGATGCGGGAATATCGCGGCACGCTGACCGAGCCAGGCAAGGACAGCCCGTACCGTAACCGCAGCGTCGAGGAAAATCTTGCCCTTTTCGCGCAGATGAAGAACGGCGAGCTGGCGGAAGGCACCTGCACGCTCCGGGCCAAGATTGACATGGCCTCGCCCTACATCATCCTGCGCGACCCGGCCATTTACCGCATCCTCAAGAGCAGCCACCACCGCACGGGCGATACATGGTGCATCTACCCGATGTACGATTTCTGCCATTGCCTCTCGGACATGATTGAAGGCATCACGCATTCCATCTGCACCTTGGAATTTGAGAACAACCGCGCTTTATACGACTGGGTATTGGACACGCTGCAAACGCCCTGTCACCCACGCCAGTATGAGTTTGCCCGCTTAAACATCAACTATACGGTGATGAGCAAGCGCAAGCTCCTGCAATTAGTGAACGAGCGGTATGTGGACGGCTGGGACGATCCAAGAATGCTGACTATCTCCGGCCTGCGTCGCCGTGGCTACACACCTGCCTCTATCCGCAGCTTCTGCGCCACAGTCGGCGTGGGCAAGCGGGAATCATGGATAGACATGGGGGTTTTGGAAAATGCTGTGCGCGATGATCTCAACATCCATGCGCCGAGGGTGATGGGGGTTTTGGAGCCGCTCAAGGTGCTTATTACCAACTACCCGGAAGAGCAGGTGGAAGAGGTGGAGGGACAGAATCACCCGCAGAACCCGGACATGGGAACGCGCAAGCTGCCCTTCTGCCGTGAGCTGTATATTGAACGCAGTGACTATATGGAGAACGCGCCGAAGAAGTTCTTCCGCCTGTCCGAGGGCCGGGAGGTGCGCCTGCGTTATGCCTACCTGATCACCTGCCAGCAAGCGGTGAAGAATGCACAGGGCGAGGTGGTCGAGCTGCATTGCACCTACGACCCGGCCACCAAAGGCGGTTCAGCCCCGGACGGGCGCAAGGTTAAAGGCACCATCCACTGGGTGTCGGCACGGCACGGCATTTCGGCCCGCATCTGCCTCTATGACCGCCTCTTCACCGCCGAGCATCCAGATGCGGACAAGGAGCGCGACTTCAAGGACTTCCTCAATCCTGGCTCCAAGAAGGTGCTGGACAACTGCATCTTGGAGCCGTCTCTGGCCAGCGCAACCTTGGCCGACCGCTTTCAGTTCGAGCGGCAGGGTTATTTCTGCTTGGACAGCAAAGAAAGCCAGCCGGGCAAGCAGGTCTATAACCGCATTGTTACGCTGAAGGATAGCTGGGCGAAGGTGAGCGAGGAGTGACAGAACAGACGGCAGAGGCAGCAGCATGAAAAACGCAACAGCCGCCGCCTTTGCCGTCGGCCTGCTCAGTCTGCCCGGCCCGGCAGCGGCCTGCGGAAGCTGTGCGTTTGGAATAGCTGACTATGCCCTGCCGCACATATGGGGCTGGTGTCTCGGCATAACGACTTGGTTTCTCCTGCTCAAGGTGATTGGCGCGACCGAAAAGGAACCTGCACTCAGCTCTAATCCTTGCATTGCGCTTGCCTTTGTCGTCCTGGCATTTTTTCTTGGTTTCACCTTTTTGGGCCCTTTGCCGTTCTATTTGCTTGGCCTGATGTCGCTCATTGTCACCGGCAAGGGATTCAGCCCCAAAGTATGGCCGAAGCTGACAAGAAATTCACAGCGCGGATTGAAAACAGTTTCGGCTCTGGCAGTTGTCTGTGCGCTGGCAGGATTGGCAATCAGTATGCACACCAAAAAGAATCGCAGTGATGTTGAATTTATTCTAAAATGGAGTTCGACATATCAAAGCAATATCCTGCTTGATCGGCTCACATCCAATGTTGCAGCGAATGCGGCGGCCTTGAGAGAAATCAGAGATAAAACAAGAGACAAATATCTTGCGCAAAGAGTGTCAGGATCTCTGGCGATAATCAACCAAGACAAAACGGAACAAGAGGCGGACTGGAAATGAGTCAAGCATTACCGTAGTTGCATCTTGCCTCTCTGAACGCAATGAACCAAGAAGTTGCTTTTTCTCAGAGATACTGCACTATAGTGGCGATGGTTAACAAGGCAGATGTATGATTGTGATTAAATCATAGAGTGTATCTGTAAAATTATTAAAGAGTTCTTTGTCACTATCATCTGAGAATTTATTATGTATCTAATTGGATACGCTGTGTTATGGATAGTTACTTTTCGGAGATATTCAAACTTTCCGCGATCAAAATATCAGGATGATCTGATTTCAAGCGTTGGTGTTCTGTTTTTGCTTCTCATCTGGGCTTGCATCGCTAGTTATAACAATTTCATGCAATAGCAGCGTAGGCTAAACCTCCCCCCACCTCCCCCAAAAACATACCGAATAGTATCCCAAATACATCCCAGTATGTTCCGCCAATACATACTGGGATGTTCCGGGAAAACTATACAGTATGTTTCCTCAATACATACCAGTATGTATTTTGCCGCCCATCTCCTTCCCTCGCCGCGCCCTATTTTATTGACAAAGCGCAGACTCCGCCGTATCTTTTGCCTGATCAGACAAAACTGCCTGCATCATCAAATCTTTAAACCCGAATGGAGGGCATCATGGGAACTGTGCAATACCGCGTTGAGCCGAATCCTTTGACCAAACCTGCATCCTACAAGCTCCGCTTCATGCCGAAGCAGACAGCGGGCTACGACGAGCTGGCCGCCGCCGTTGCCAAAGACACCGGCCTGAGCGCGGAGCAGGCCAAGGCCTCCATTCAGTCAACCATGAAGAATATCAAGGAGATGCTCTGCAACGGGATGCAGGTCACGCTGGAGGAGGCATTGACCTTCGCCCCCGCCTTCCATGGCAAGCTGAACAGCCCGGCTGACCCTCTGCCGCCGGTCAGCGAACTGCTGCGGATCAGCGTCTCGGCCACACGCCCTTTTGTCCAATATGTGCAGCAGAACGTGACCTTGGAGCGGGTTTCGACCGAGGAAAAGGCTCCCGTCCATCCTCTCCGCCGCAGACACCGCGCTGGAGCTGAACAACGTCCTCAACCCGGACGGCGTACTCCGACTGACCGGCAGCAATCTTGCCTTTGACAAGAGCAGCCCGGACTGCGGCTGCGTCATCGCCGGAACCCAAAGCGGCAGCACAAAGCAGAGTCAGTTCGCGGGGATCAGCGACGGCGAAGTCCTGCTGGTGCCGCACATTCCGGCCCAAGCCCACCCTTGGAACAACGAATATACGGTGTCGATCACGACCCGCTACACCGATCACGGCTCGCTGCGCAGCGGCACCTACGGACGCAAGCTGCGCGCGCCGCTGACCGCCGTCAATCTCGATCATCCAAACCCGCCGGAAACCGGCATTCTCACCAACAACGCGGCCACGCCGCATGTCAGCATCATTGGCTGCACCATCTCGGCCAGCGAGCGTCTGCGCATTCAGGCCGATGCCAGCGTGCAGGAAAATCAGCTCTCATTCCGGCTGATTGCCCTGCACGACGGCGGAGCGGTCGGCGGCATGATGCCAGTGACCGCGAACGGGGAAATACACCCTGCCCGGTTTTGCCGGTTCCGCTGTGAGCAGCTTGAAGATCAAGGTCAATAACTACGCCGCGCTCAGAACGATGATCCGCAACGACTACGACGGCAGGCTGGTGGATATTTTGGACTTGGAGGTGTAGAATAGGGGGGTGGAAGGGGGAACGTTG
>NQJD01000068.1 GCA_004284765.1 Candidatus Electronema aureum | reverse complement strand
CCGCTGGGGTGGGAGCATATCAACCTGACCGGCGATTACCTATGGCGCAGCAGTGCCAAGGTCGGTGCGGGGAAGTTCAGGCCATTGCGACCGCTGCCACCGGCTTAGCGTGCTTTATTTTCCGTTTTCTGAGACGACCCCTGGATAAATTTCGTGCGGCGCAACCGGGCAAGGGGCACCCCTTCGGGGTTCCCCCGGCAAAGCCGGCCCCCCCTCCCTCTTATCGAGGCCCCCAGAGGGGGCTTGTAGTGCCCCCTCCTTGTTCAACCTTGATCACGCCTGAGGGTGGACCACCTTCAACTATTTAACCGCTTTAAAAAGCAGTCTATAGGGAGGGAATGGCCAACAGCTTCCCGCTTGAAGCGGCACCGCATATCGCAACCAAGCAGCGCCACTTTCAAACAATTGCGGGGAAGTTCAGGCCATTACGATCTCTGCCACTCGCTGAGTCAGCTCTCCTTGGCAGCAATTTTGCGGTCGACGGCAAAAAATCAGCGTTTTTCGTTCGAACGAAATTCGAGAAAATCCGCCCAGCCAGCGCTGTAACAGCGTTCCTCACGATCATTCCAGAATCGACCGCGTTCGCCAGCATCCAACCGAATTTCGGCAACTTCACGGGCAATCTGTTGAGGATCGCCGGCTTTCAGCGCCGCTTTCAACTCATATTCCCGATTGATGAAGAAATAGGAGCGGTCAACGCGCCGGCGGCGAGCTTCCGCCGCGCCGGTTTCGCTACTGGCGAATGCTTGCAACGCCTCGGCAGTTGCCCGGACTTGTTCCTGGTCGAGCGTTTCACCGAAGGTCAGCCGAACAACCTCGGCAAGTTTCGCGTTGTGCTTTGCCTGGCGCTCGGCATCCGCCCGGGTCTTGGCCTGCCTGGCGCTGTGCTGGCTAGTCTCGAACAACCCATTCAGCCCCTCGAAAAACTGTGCCGCCTGCTGCAGGAAGGCTTTTTCGGCTTCCGGGATGGCCTCGCCAGCGCCGAACATCCCGAGGATCTCGCGCGCCGTGCTGGCTGCGCGCGCAGCATTCACGCGCAGCCGTTTGGCGCGTTCCTCACCGCCGTAGGCGCCGAACTTGGGTTTAAGCACACTGGCCAGCCTGGTAGCGTCCGGCGTGCTTCCGGCGGCCTTGCTGCGGCCGGGTTTGGGGCTGTTTTCCTGGATTCTGCGGTCGACGGGGATTTCGACCACTTTTTCAACGATCTTTTCGATGACTACCGGGGCCACCGGCTGCTGTGCCTGGGCAATCAGTTCAGCCTGGCGCTGCCGCCAGGCGCGCGCACGGTCGGCGTCGGAAGCGTATTGCTTCGGCCGGCCACGGCCGCGTTTGGGTTGTTCCTGGTCAGTCATCGGGTGCCCGATTATTTCGTTCGTACGAAATAATTATACTAATTCTGATTGGGCAAATTACGTTCGTTCAAAATTATGTATTTCGTAATTATGGCTGGACGATCTTCACTCTGATCGTGTTTAATGCACTCTTAGAATCCAAGAGGGTGCTAACGATTGCCTAGTTGCTGTCGCTGATTACTTTACTCGGACAACTATCGGAAACGCCTTTTTCCCATAGTGCTTTGCATAAATTCGCTGACCATTTTTTGCAGTTATGTAGCTCACGAATCGGAGTTCATAACCTTCTGGAATGTTCAGTGGAAGTTTAAGCTGTTTAATTGGTCTCACCTCCTTTCACCAGCATGATTTCGTGCGCCAACACGAAACTGGTTGTTAAAGGTTGATGAATACCGCTAGCACCTCTTGGTGCCCCTGCGCTGCCCATACTGGCTCTACGTGAAGAGAATCGCCAGTGTGGGCTTTTTTTCGCCTCTACCGTTGTGGGCTATGGGGTAGAGGCGCAATCATCTAAAGTCATTTTTTCTCCAAACCACTTTTTTAATATGGTTTTTAGACTACTAGATCTAGTGCTTTATCTCAAGGTGTTGACTAGATACAGTGTTTTATGTGTTGGGGGAGTTTTTTAGCACTCGACTCATTTGAGTGCTAATCCTACCATCGCCGCTTGAACGTAACAGCGAGGTTTCCTGTAAAAAAAGTCTGAAACTAATTGCTTTAGTTGTGATATAGGCGTCGTTTATTTTTTTCAGAAAAACCTGAACCGGTTCTCCCGCCACTCCTTCACCGTCACCAGCCCCTGCTCATACCTTTCCGCCCAGTTCGGGAAGAACGGCAGATAACCACCGCCAAGCGTAGCGAACTGGCCTTACAGCGCCCAGCACAGCAGCACCATGCTCCAGCTGACGCCGTATTCGCCGGCGCCACCAGTGCGCAGGCGGTCACCCAGGAGGTGAAAGCAGCGCTCGGAGAGTGGTGAAAAGGGGGACACCCGAGACTGTCAGCGAATCGGCCAGAACATGCGAGAAGCCGCCACTGGGCAGCAGAACGGCGGAGGGCTGACTTCCTTGCTCTATCCTGGGCGGGGGACTCGATGGGCCTGTAAGCGAAGGGCGGCGTCAAGGGCAGGTGCGGAAGCCGCAGCCCGGCATGGCCGGGACCGGGTGAGCACCTGGCGAAGCGCACCCTTGACGTTGACCGGAGCGATGATGCTCATGGCCAGAGGGGATGGGTTGGTTTTACCCATCCCCGGCGAGCCTCCCGGCGGCAAGGGTCGGGGTTCGGGGGCTTAGCCCCCGTGGCTTTTCAGTCGAAAGCGTTTAAGGCCGCTTGCACTAGCTTTGTTGCCTGAATCTCTCGGGTTTTGGCTTCCAGTGTTTGCTTACTGGCCTCAATTTGCCTGTTTAGCTCCTCCAGTGTGACTTGAGCATCCCAGTTCGCTTCGCATAGCAGAACAGCTTTGGCTTCTGCTTGCGCTGCCCGCTGCTGTGCCGCCTTGGCTTGTCTGTCGGCGTTCTGCAGCAACGCTTTTGCCTTGGCTAACTCCTCAGCTTCCGGATATCCAATCTTGATCCATAGCCAAATAGCCATCCCACCCATGCCACCTAGAAACGTACCCATCGCCAGTAGCTTGGTGATGAATGCAATCCAGAAAGGTAGGGTATGGCCGCCGCCGAAGCCTTGCGCCTGTGCCTGACGTCCTGTTTCCACGATTGAGGTAGGACAGAGTGACACGAGCCAATCACAACCGGCGGCAATTCCGGCTTGCTGCTCCATGTACTCCAGTTCAGCTTGACGCTGACCCGCTTCAGCCAGCCTCTGACGCAGGCTGGCATTCTCGGACTGGAGCCGGCTCACCTCTGAGTCACAGCCTGATAGGAGCGCCGCTAACAGGGCGAAGGCGATTAGCGATGTTCGACAAGTTTCCACAGCATCCTTTCCTCGACCCAATCTGGAACTTCTGCGGTGCGCTCCTGCTTCCAGTGCCGACTTTTTTCGTCCCGCTTCCAGATGCCATAGGAGGCGCCTGGAGAAAACGCCCGCTTGTACCGGGTCACGATGGCTGGCGCATCGCTGACCACGGCAATGTGCTGGAAGCGTGGCGGCTCTCCATTTCGTCCCTCTGTCATCGCATAGATGCAAGACCGAACAAACTGGTCGAGGTCGCGCTCCCATTTGGCCGATAGTTCGATCTCGACTGCGGTGAGATGGTCCGAGCCTTGCTGCCACACCACATCCGGCTGTTTCATGCTTTTCTGGCTCTTCTGCCGCAGTTCCCGCTCTGTTTGGTAGCCAGAAATCGTGCCGCTGGCTAACGCCTTGGCGGTCGCTGTCTGCGCCATGTGGTCATGGCGCAGCAGCGTTTGATTGATGCGGTATGGGTCGACGTCATATGGCAGCAGGTCATCCGGGTCAGTTATCAAGCGCTCGACCTCGTGTCGTCCTAGCTCTGTGAGCGTTAGGATGTAGGCTGGCACGTCGCGCTGTCCCCCGCCCGACTCCGTTCGGATTTTGTTCAGGAAGCCACGCCTTACCAGGCGTGCCGCCAGTCCGTTCTGGTTGTCGCTGCCGACCAGGCCGACTGTGGTCGGGCTGGCCCAGCCCCAGCGGTAGATCCAGAGCAGCACCAAGTTCGCCTTTTCAGCGCCGACCTGGCGTGGCGACTTATCGCCTAGGCGTAGTGCTCGCGCCGCCTGCATTTTCTTAATTTGTGTACTCGTATCCATGTAACGGTAATCAATCCGTGGTTATTCGTGAGGCTATTGTCAATGAATACCCGTGGTATAAATTCGTGTAAAACAAACTCCGCCGCGTTGCGGCTCCGCGCCCTGGGTCGGCTTGCAGCCTCCTTGCCGGGCTTGGGCTTTCAGCCGGTTTCACCGGCTTGCAGCGGGGCTGGGTCGCTTCGCTCCTTATCGCCCCTTGCGGGGGACGCCGCATAAAGCGCGGCCACCCTGCTCCGCAGGCACTTTTACGCGCAAGCGCTCCAAAGTGGTCCCTTTGGGACTCGTTGCCTCCCCTTTTTTCCGGCCGCTGCGCGTCCAGAAAACGGGGACCCCTGCAACGACCACGCCGGCAAGCCGGCTTGCTGACCAGGGTGGCCGCGCTTTGCTTGGCGTCCCGGGCTTTGCCCCCAACCGGACTACGCCGCCCAACTCGCTACGCTCGCAAATGGGCGGCTTCGCCGGTCGGCCCCCCCACCAAGCTGCCGCCTGGACCGGGGCAGCTTCGTGCCCCCGCGCCTTCGACGCACCCCCCTAACTCGCTGCGCTCGCAGATAGGGGGGCTTGCTCAGTTGCGGCTCCCCGCTGCTGTCGCTCGGTCCTGCTTCGCTGGCCTCGCTTGGCAGGGCTGCGCCCCGTGCTGGTCTAGCGACCAGGCACGGCCCCTGCCCGGGGTTATGCCTGCCTTGGGCACTGGACGTGAAGGCGGAAGCTCGGATAGATGATCTTCTGGGCTTTCTGGGACAACCTTGATCGGCGCGGAAAACGACTCAAGATGGTCGTGTTTTTACATGGAAAGTAAATTTTATTTGAATAAAAATAAATAAAACATGTTGATTATTCTATTTTGAACATGTAGATTATTTGAATCTAAACATGGTGATTTATGGCACGACCTCGACTGACTTCACGGCAAAAACTGGCCCGCGCATTAGCTGAGTTGCACGGCATCCTTGGATCAGATCGAGGCGTTGTGCGGGGGCCGCAGTTAGCCAACGTCAATCGCCTGCTGCTGTTGCAATCCGGCTACCTGCGCGAGATTCTCAAGGGCTGGTACTTCGTCTCTGACCCGACGGCGGAACAGGGCGATACGACCCCGTTTTTTGCCAATTTTTGGGAATATCTTGCGCGCTATCTCGGCGAGCGATTTGGCGCGGGCTACTGTCTGACCGCGGAGCATTCCTTGTTGCGGCACGCTCAGCACACGGTGATTCCCAAAACCGTGCATGTCGTGTTGCAGTCTAATCAGAGCCAGGTGCAAGCCCTGGCATTTGGCCATACTGTCGCCATGTTTCCGGGTAAATCGGCATTTCCGACGGCTGCGCAAACAGTTGATCTCCACGGTTTGCGTTGCATGAGCCTGCCGCTCTGCCTCGTCAATCTGCCGCCCCGGCATTTCACGGCATACGGTCGTGAAGTGCAGATCGTCATGTCCCAGCTCCAGGACCCTGGAGCACTGGCCGCGCTGGTCAATATCAATCGTGCCGGCCTTGTGCGCATTTTGTCGGCCTATCGGCAAGTGAACCGGGGAGATTTCGCTGACGCGGTACTCCAGCAACTCACCGGGCTGGGTATCCAGCTCAAGACGGACGACACCCCGTTTGACGCAACGCCAGTCTACGCGCTGGGACAACCGGGGCGATCGCCGCTCTATGCGCGCATCCGTGCCTTGTGGGCACAGCACCGGGAGGCCGTGCTTGCCTGCCGGCCGGTCGGTGGCGTGGTCGACTTGCGCCCGGCTGATTACCTGGCCCAGGTGCAAGCAATCCGCGCGGAGGATGCCTATCACTCGCTGTCCATCGAGCGCTATCGGGTGACCCCCGAACTGATTCACAAAGTAGCCGAGGAAGGCTGGGATCCGATCAACGATACGGCCGATCAAAAGCAAGTGGCAGCGATGGCGGCCAAGGGCTACCTGGACGCATTCGAGTTGGTGCGTGATGCTGCCGTGCAGGTCTATGAGCAGCGTAGCGATCAACCCGGCTGTGCGGCTCAGTTATTCGCGGCGCAGCACCAGGCGTGGTACCAGAAGCTTTTCGGGCCCTCTGTGGCGGCTGG
>NQJD01000067.1 GCA_004284765.1 Candidatus Electronema aureum | reverse complement strand
GGAGTCTGCGGACGCCTCTCGCAGTCTGCTTGCGCGCCATCAGGCTGGTGGAGAGGGCGACGTTCTTCCCACGGGTGATTTGGTGCGACGGATCAGCGAGTTGGCTGCCGGAAAAACGCCGGCTGCATCCCCGGCTCCACAGGCGGTGGTTGCTCCACCGCCGCCGCCCCCTACCGCAGCAGCGTCTTCGGGTGAGAGTGAGCGATCTGGTGGCCGGTCGTTGGAGATACGGATCGGACCACTGGAGCGTCCAGAGCAGGCGGATGCGGTGCAGGAATTATTCAGGGACATACCCGGCCTAGGGGAAATTGTTGCACTGCCATCGGATGTGAAGAATACGCGATTCTTCGCAGTGAAAACGGTCTCTTCTGACGAGGATTTGTTGGATCTGTTTGCCTTTCATGTTTCGAGGGATTACATCCAGATCACTGAGAAAAGCGCAGCACCCATGGAGAATCTGGCGGTTGCCGTGGCGCCTCCTTTAGTTGCATCGACGGCGACTGCGACGGATTATGCGGATGATCCCCCCCCAGGGGCACCATTGGCGCCCCTTCCGGGTTTTGGATTCTTTGATGGCGCCCCCGGCGCACCGGTTGCAACCTCCAGTGGGACAGTAGATACAAAAGCAGTCGCCAAGGTCCCCGCCAAAACGGGATCACCCAGTGCCGCCGCGCAGCCAGAAGCGGCAACGATTCGTGTAGCGATCAGCAAAGTTGATCAGTTGATAAATTTGGTGGGAGAGCTGGTTATTACGCAGGCGATGCTGGCGCAGAACAGTCGAGCGCTGGATCCAGCTGTGTACCAACAACTGCTCTCGGGTTTGGCGGATCTGGATCGTAATACACGGGATTTGCAGGAGTCCGTGATGTCGATTCGGATGATTCCGATGTCCATTGTGTTCAGCCGTTTCCCGCGCATGTTGCGGGATCTTGCCAGCAAACTTGGCAAGAAGGTTGACTTCGTTACACAGGGAGAAGCGACTGAGTTGGACAAGGGGTTGGTGGAGAAAATTACGGACCCCTTGACACATTTGGTCCGCAACAGTTGTGATCATGGTGTCGAGTCGCCCGCAGAACGCTTGGCCGCCGGAAAGCCTGAAACAGGAACCATTACTTTGTCTGCATCCCACCAGGGTGGCTCTATCGTGATTGAGGTGCGTGACGATGGCAAAGGCATGTCAAGGCAGAAGATACTGAACAAAGCCCGAGAACGTGGGTTGGATGTGTCAGACCAAATGTCTGATGCGGAGGTGTGGCAATTGATTTTTGCTCCCGGATTCTCGACCGCAGAGGTCGTCACAGATGTCTCTGGTCGTGGTGTCGGCATGGATGTGGTCAAGCGCAATATTGCCGCATTGAACGGAACGGTGGAAATCGACTCGGCAGAAGGCTATGGGATGAAGGTGTCAGTCCGTTTGCCACTGACGCTTGCCATCATGGATGGCATGTCGGTTGGGGTGGGGGGCGAGGTCTACATACTTCCCTTGTCGTCGGTCGTCGAGTCATTCCAGGTCAAGGCGGATGCCGTGAGTACCGTTGGGCAGGGCTCGCAACTGGTGAAAGTTCGTGACGAGTACATGCCCGTCATTGAGTTGGAAAAGATATTCCAAATCCCTCGATTCGATTTTGAAAAATCGTGTGACATCATGGTCGTGGTGGAGGCCGATGGCAGTCGCGTGGCCTTGCTGGTCGATGAGTTGTTGGGGCAGCAGCAGGTGGTTGTGAAAAATCTGGAGTCCAACTACCGAAAAGTTCCCAACGTGTCGGGTGCAACAATTCTTGGCGATGGCAAGGTAGCGCTCATTTTGGACACCGGAGCCTTAGTTCGCCGCTCGCGGCACTGATGTCAACGTATTGAAGGAGGACAGCATGGGCATGATGGAAAAACTGGATGAGTTGACGTCTTCTGACGCGAGAGAGTATTTGACATTCCGCCTGGATCAGGAGGAGTACGGAATTGACATTCTGAAAGTTCAGGAAATTCGTGGCTACGAGCCGCCCACGCGTGTAGCCAATGCACCAGATTTCATCAAGGGAGTTGTGAATTTGAGGGGGACGATTGTTCCCATCGTGGACATGCGCCTGAAGTTCAGTTGTTCGAAAGCGGAGTACAACTCGTTTACCGTTGTCATTATTTTGAATCTGCGAAACCGGATTGTTGGAATAGTGGTTGACTCTGTGAGTGATGTGATGGAGTTGCCTCCTGAAAGCCTGAAATCGGCGCCGGATATTGACAGTGTGATTGATAGTTCTGCCGTGTTGGGCCTGGGCTCTTTAGGCGACAGGATGCTCATTCTTCTGGACATTGAGCGGTTGATGTCGGCGCCGGATATGGGGCTCGTGGGTACTACCGAGTGAACTTTTTTTCGTCCAATTTTGACTGCATCGGCCTTCTTCCGGCCAAATTTGCCGGTGTGATGGGCTCACTATTTGATATATGCCGCTTGCGGGGGGCACTGACTCGGGAACCAAGATGAAAGAACGGCCTGGAGTGACGCAGGCGAGGGCATCAATGGAAGAGACCTCTGGGGCGCCAGGGGGAATGCAGGGGCGAGAGTTTGCCTGGACAGATGCTGACTTTGATCGCGTGCAAGCGATGATTTACAAGCGTGCTGGTATAAGTCTTCATGACGGAAAGCATGCAATGGTGTATAGCCGTCTGTCGCGTCGGTTGCGCGAAACCGGATATCAGAGTTTTCGAGAATATCTCGGATGGCTTGAGTCTTCTGAGAGTCCGGAGTGGCAGGAGTTCGTTAATGCATTAACGACAAATCTGACGTCATTTTTCCGTGAACACCACCATTTCGAAATTTTTGCAGACCGCCTTAAATCCAAACCACCTGGCACACCTTGGAGTGTGTGGTGCAGTGCTGCCTCAACCGGGGAGGAACCCTATTCGATTGTCATGACCGCGTTGGACACACTGGGCACTCATCCCAAGTTCTCACTGGTGGCCAGTGATATTGACTCAAAAGTATTGGCTTCTGCTGCGCGCGGTGTCTATCGGTTGGATGGTCTTAAAGGTATTGATGCGGGCCGGATGCAACGGTTCTTCTTGCGAGGAAAAGGCGGTAATGATGGCATGGTGCGGGTGAAGCCTGAGTTATCCCAGTACATTGAGTTCTTGATGGTCAATTTGATCCGCGATGACTGGCCATTTCGAGATCCATTCGATGTGGTTTTCTGTAGAAATGTCATGATTTATTTCGACGCTCCAACCCAGAGGAAGGTACTGGAGCGTATCCATAGAGTCATGAAGCCCGGGAGCTTGTTGTTTGTTGGACATGCCGAAAACTTCAGTGACTCCCGTGATCTGTTTGTTTTGAAGGGGAAGACAGTCTATGAGAGGCGCTAGCACCTTCCTAAGACGCCTGTGGCGCAACCCATTTTCACCGGCATTAAGGCTTACATGAACCTGCCCCAATATAGCGCTAGGGTGCCTGGCGGAACAGTGCAAGGCGGGGGAATGCCTTCACCCAAAATTCTGGCAAACGGTCGTATTTCAAGGGTCGATCAGTTAAAAGCGCAACCTCGTAAGCCGGGAGAGGCTTCGTTCTTCTACGCCGATCACCACTTTCAATACGATGCCGTCAAGGTTTTACCAGGCGAGTATTTCGTTTCTAACGAAGATCTGGTCGTCATGACTGTACTGGGCTCTTGTATCGCCGCCTGCATTTGGGATGGAAAGGCACGCACGGGTGGAATGAATCATTTCATGTTGCCCGAGGGGGACGGAGGAGAAGGATCCGGGCGGTATGGGTCCTATGCAATGGAGTTGTTGATCAACGAGATGTTCAAGTTGGGTGCCCGTCGTGAAACGATGCAGGCAAAGATATTTGGTGGCGCGCAGGTGATGGCCGGTTTTACCACCATGAATGTGGGGGAGCGCAATACCCAGTTTGTGTTGGATTACCTCTCGACTGAGCGTATTCCCGTTGTATCCCAGGATGTACTCGATATTCATCCCAGAAAAGTGTGCTTCTTTCCCATAACTGGTAAGGCGCTGGTTAAACGCTTGGCACATTCGCACCCCGAAACCTTGGCTGTGGAAGAGCGGCGAGGGAATGCTGCCACAGTGGCAAGGTCTACTGCTGGTGGATCGATTGACTTGTTTTGAGGTGTTGACTTGAAGAAGATTCGTGTTGTGGTTGTGGATGATTCCGCTCTGGTAAGAGGGTTGCTCACGGAGATCATCAACCGTCAAAAGGACATGGAATGTGTTGGCGCTGCAAACGACCCACTCATTGCACGCGAAATGATCCGAGAACTCAATCCTGATGTCATAACGCTGGATATAGAGATGCCAAAAATGGATGGCATTGATTTTTTGGCCCGACTTATGCGGTTGCGTCCCATGCCAGTTGTAATGATTTCAACCCTAACGGAGCGAGGAGCTGAGGTGACGATGCGGGCCTTAGAGCTCGGGGCAGTCGACTTTGTAGCGAAGCCGCGAATAGGTCTTGCGGAAGGCATTAATGAGCTCGCGACCCAGATTGTGGAAAAAGTGCGCATTGCGGCGTCCGCTCATATCAGGCGAGCAACGCAGACGGGGCTGCCGACGACAACAGATGCGAAAACCGGCGGGGCTGCCTTGCCGTTACGTTCAGAGCACGTGCCGATTGGGCGTGTATCGACTGAGAAGCTGATTTGTATCGGTGCATCAACAGGGGGCACCGAGGCGATTAAGGAAATTTTGACGCGTATGCCCGCTGACTCACCGGGGATTGTGATTACCCAGCATATGCCACCCGGCTTCACCACCAGCTTTGCCGCCCGGCTCAATAGCTTGTGCCAGATAACTGTTCAAGAGGCGGTAAACGGAGAGCGAATTCTTCCTGGGCATGCGTATATCGCTCCGGGAGGGAAGCAGTTCCGGGTGGACAAAAGCGGCGCTAACTATGTTTGTATTGTGGAAGATGGCGAGCTGGTTAATAGGCATAGGCCGTCCGTCGAGGTGTTGTTTAAGTCCGTTGCTCGGGTGGTGGGGCGCAATGCGTTTGGGGTCATGTTGACCGGCATGGGCAATGATGGTGCGAAAGCGATGAAGGAAATGAAAGATGCAGGCAGCTACAACTATGTACAGGATGAAGCAAGTTGCATCGTGTTTGGAATGCCTCGGGAGGCAATTCTTCACGGGGCTGCCGATGAGGTGTTGCCATTGCTTGGGATCGCAGATGCCCTCCTGTCAAAGTTGGGTGCCACCACTGACAGGTATCGTGTCTAGCTTTTCAATAGCGGGTATAGTTTTGAGTCACGAAAATGCATGCTAGAATAGCGGGCTGTGCTAAAAACTGCGCAAAGCTAGAATCTTTGCAAAAGTTTTTTAAAACATTTTTGACAAAAGCTTCAAAACTGTGTCATAATTCAAGGCTTCGCTGATCACAGCAAAGCAAACGAAGAAAGTAAAAAAATCTTCGGTTCATTAAAAATTTACAGCCGATAAGCGTGGGCGTTTGAAGGCGATTGCCAAGTTCTTCGGAACTAAGTCTTAATTGGCTTACAAACGCTCATGAAGTAAAAAAGATGTGAAAGTCAGAGATGATATTCACGTCGATTCCAATTTATGAGTTGCTCGAAAGGGCAAAAATTCAAGATCGAACTATAGAGTTTGATCCTGGCTCAGATTGAACGCTGGCGGCATGCCTTACACATGCAAGTCGAACGGCAGCACGGGAGCAATCCTGGTGGCGAGTGGCGAACGGGTGAGTAATATATCGGAACGTGCCCAGTCGTGGGGGATAACGTAGCGAAAGCTACGCTAATACCGCATACGATCTACGGATGAAAGCGGGGGATCGCAAGACCTCGCGCGATTGGAGCGGCCGATATCAGATTAGCTAGTTGGTGGGGTAAAAGCCCACCAAGGCTACGATCTGTAGCTGGTCTGAGAGGACGACCAGCCACACTGGAACTGAGACACGGTCCAGACTCCTACGGGAGGCAGCAGTGGGGAATTTTGGACAATGGGCGAAAGCCTGATCCAGCAATGCCGCGTGCAGGACGAAGGCCTTCGGGTTGTAAACTGCTTTTGTACGGAACGAAACGGCCCTTTCTAATAAAGGGGGCTAATGACGGTACCGTAAGAATAAGCACCGGCTAACTACGTGCCAGCAGCCGCGGTAATACGTAGGGTGCGAGCGTTAATCGGAATTACTGGGCGTAAAGCGTGCGCAGGCGGTTATATAAGACAGATGTGAA
>NQJD01000066.1 GCA_004284765.1 Candidatus Electronema aureum | reverse complement strand
CATTCGCCCTCTGAAAACTGAGACCAAGTCGGAAGTCAACTTTTTCAATATTATATTGTTTTTAATGGTAAATTCAATGTGTTTTTTAGGGAGCCGTCCGCTTTGCCACTCATGGTTCACCATTACCATTTTTTTGATAAATCTGAAAAGAGAGGGAAAGAGTCAAGGATGGTATTCAGTGATCAAGGAAGGCATTTATTTTCTCCTATTAAAGGAAATGTTATATTTGAAAATATTTTAGACCATGATTTGATTGTTAAGACAGAAAGAATTTCGATTAAAGAAGGGAAGAAAACTAAATATTTTACAAAAATTGTAAAATATGAAGATTCAGTAGAGATAAGAAGAGATAAAGAGTTTATAAAAAAAGTTAATAAGATTTATCAAGAGTCAAATATTACAGTTAAGGCTGAAGATATGACCGTTGATAAAGTTTCTTTCGTAGATGATATGTATGGATACATGAAGAGTAATAGCATAATCTTGAAAGAATTGAATTGTGAAATAATAGATTCAGACAAGATTGAAATAGATAATAGAAATTACTATAGTCTGAGATATTTAGAGAAACTTTCTTCGATGAAAGATAATTTAATAATAGTGACAGATAAAAGAGGGGAAGAGGTAAAGGAATACAAGGGAGAGGTTAGAGGAAGGTTATCGTTACTAATTCAAAATTACGAAATATGCAATGATTTCAATGGAGTAAATCCACGAAATGAATATGCTGGAAAGAAAGGCAATGATTTATTAAATATCAATAAAATGTATTTTGAAATAAACAAGAAAAGTATGTTTCGGGTGTATTCCAGAAATTCATGGTCATTGCATGGGCGTTGGTATGGTGGATTATAGGTTAATCTTCCAAAGATATGCAGAAAGAATATATATTTGAATAATTCTGATGAGCCTTTAGCAAGACTTGATTTTAAAGCAATGCACCCTCGTTTAGCTTATCACTTAAAAGGAATCGCATATTGCGAAGACCCGTATATCATAAATGGATATGGTAATGAATATAGAGATATATTTAAGATAGTGGCTCTTGTTGCATTTAATGCTGAGAGTGAGCATTCTGCAATTATTGCTATTTGTAAAAAACTGAAAGAAGAAGGTCTTGCTAGACAGCTTCATCACCTCTGATTTTGGGATTAAGGCAATGTATTATGACTCTAATATTATTACGGATTGCCTATCTGAACTCATGATAAAGAAAGGAATTTTTATTTTAAGCGTCCATGATGAAATATTATGCGAAAGAAAAAATATTGATGAAGTCAATAATCAGATGGAAATAAGCTACAGGAAGGTACTGAAAAAAGCTCTTATTGAACGAAAGGTGATTGGAAAAGAACAATCATTGCCTGATGAGTTACAGGCTATCGTTGATCTTGAATGAGAGGCTGCTTAAAATCGCCTATAATTGATTTTCCGCTGGCAGCTAATAGGATTCTATGTTTGCCAGTAAAATTTGATTTAAAGCAAATTTTGTGCGTTCTCTTGAAAGCATGTTGAAATCAATTGAAAATAGTTGCGAATCCGGGTGGCGGTGAGGGATAAAGGCCACCCGGCAGTTTCAAGACTTGAAGGCAGTTTATTTTTTGTCAAATTTATCATAACCTGCTATAACTTCAGCAGCAGAGGCTAAAGCTACCAAGCCTGCTTTGCTTGCTACAGTATCTCCTGCATATCTTCTTACTGCATCTATCTCTTTCTGTATTTTATCAATAGCTGTTTGTTGCATTTCAAATGCCGATATTTCTCCAGCAGAGTTCCAATTGGAAAAATTTGCTTCTGTTAACTCAGCAATGGATTTTGCACTTTGTCCTTTAGTAAAAGCCAATATTTCTTCATATGCAGTAGTGCAAGGCTTCGTAGCACAGATTTCATCTTTCAAAGATACCAAGCCTGCTTCTTTTGCTATAATTCCTCTTGTTGCATCTATCTCTTTCCGAAAGTTATTATCATAAGCTCTCAATGCTTCAAGTGCCGACTCTACATCAAAGCCACTTTCAGTTAACGCAGCTCTTGCTGCTTCATTCTGTAATGAATAACTGGAAGTCTTTGCGGCAGTAGCTTTCAGCGATTCATCGTATTGCCTTATCTCTTTAACTTCTTCGATTACAGATTCACTTATATTTGTACTTAAAAATTTATTTGCATGTTCAATAAATTTTTCGCTACGATACATCTCTTGCATGAGCAATTATCTGTTTCCATGCTATCAAGTCTCCATATTTATTTTTATATTTAAGGCCAGCAAAAGTGAACTCCTTATCACCTTTGCTGTCATCTTTGTATCCGGGTGGGATTTTGCTGCTAAATCTCTGTTCTCCTTCTTTATATAAATTATCAAGATATTCTTGATTTTCCGGCTGAGGGCCAATATTTTCTTGAATTGCGTCATCTAACCTATCTCTGATTGCATCATTTGAATTGAACCTGATGCTGCTATTCTCTAATTCATCTAATTTAGAAAAAAAATCTTCTTGAATTTTTTTGAAGGCAGAAATTATATCTGTCGGGTCAATATTCGCATGTTTCTTGTCTATCTGAATGTTGTTAAAATCGTTTTCTATTCCAGAAATATGTTCTTTTATTATCTTCTTGACTTCAGAGAATTTTTTGTTCTGTTCATTTATGACGGTGATACGATTTCTCTGAAATTCAAGCCCGACTTGATGCGGTATCCACAATCTATTTTTTAATTTATCAATAACATCAAGAAGTTCATTGCGAGTTTTCTCTTTGTAACGATACAAATTCAGCAAAACATTTGCATCAAAAATAAAAATAGCATCTTTCCAAAGAACAGCATATTCCGATTCTTCTAATCCGTAATAGCACCTAAAAACTTCTTTCATACGTTTGGCCATTTTTCCTTTCTTGCTATATTTTCTTGAGTATTATCAAGCCAACTGCGTGGATAAATTCTTCACATGAAAGTCTCTCACACCCTGAGCCGTCCAGCTTTTTCCGGTGAACGAAACCTTCCCTTCTGCATTCAACCGATCAGCAATGGCTTGATAACTCTGCATGGCCTTGCGCCATTTCTCGTCTTTCTCCGCATTGCCTTGACTATCTTCAGAATCTCAGCCTTGCGTTCCGGCTCTGTGTCATTCCAGCCTTTCTTGCCTTCGCATTTGCCATTTTCTACCCGCTTTCGTTCTCTGGCTCTGGCAAGCCGCTTAACAAGCAGCGATTTTTCCAGCTCGGCAAACACGCCTTGAATCTGGATGACTGCCTTTTTCATCGGGTCAGATTTTACCGCCTCTGTGATATTCTCGCCAGTAGCCGCATTATATATAGAAATTCCCTTGGCCGCAAGATAAACAAGAAGCTGCTCCTGAACCATGTATTCCCGTGCCAGCCTGTCAAGACGTTCCACAATCTCCGCCACACCCCGTTGCTCAGAATATCCGTGATCATTTCTTGAAAGGCCGGGCGGGTTGTTTTTTACCAAAGCAGTTCTGATCAGGGGGATAGTCCGAACCAACCGGATTTCTGGGCGGCACAAAAAACAAAATCAACTCTTGTTACACATCCTTGGATTAACCGAGAGGATAAAATTCATTTCTTTTCCTTTTAACCATGCTTGTTGTTATCCAGCAGTTCTCCTTGATAAATTGCTGAATAAATAGTTTGTCTGCTCACATTATACTCTTTTGCCAAGGCTGTCTTTTTCTCACCTTTGGCAATACGATCTTTTATTTCAAGAATCTGCTCGCCAGTCAGTGTTTTATTCCTACCGAATTTAACACCTTTCTCTTGCGCCACCTTGATGCCTTCCATTTGCCGCTCTTTGATTAAGTTACGTTCAAACTCGGCAAAAGCTCCCATCATATTCAGCATCAATTTAGACATGGCATTGTCATTACCGGTGAACAACAAATTTTCCTTATGAAACTGAATTGACACGTTTTTGCTGTTCAACTCTTGAATGATGTTTTGCAGATCAACAAGATTGCGGGCAAGCCTGTCAATTGAATGCACATGGAGCGTGTCACCTTCTCTTAAATAGCCCATGCACTCTTTGAGAATGGGTCGTTTTGCATCTTTGGCACTCGCCTTTTCGGTAAAAACTTTATCAAGCTCAATGCCGTTCAACTGCCGATCCAAATTTTGAGCAATTGAGCTAACCCGTACATAACCAACGTTGTGTCCATTACCGTTTGCCATAATTGATCTCCTGTTTTTTGTGTATATAAACACTATAGACTATTCTGGACACAGTGTCAAGAAATTAAAAAAGGACTTTTTTGGACACGAAAGAATGCGGTTTTGGACGGCTGGAAGTTGTGTCAAGAAAAGTACAGTTTAATGGACATAAAAATTGCTGCATGGCTTTGCGCCATTTCTTGGAAGGCCGGAATGTTCACCCGTATCTACCTGCCCCACATTCTGGATTCGTTTCTTGTTTGGGGAATCAAATCCAGAGGGTGAAAAATATATGGTGGGTGGCTGATCGGAATACCGGAACATCCACCTCTATTTTTGAAGTTGATCTTAAATTGAAAACCGGCTACGATATAGTCATAAAGATCATAATGACCAACTTTAAATCAAAGGAAAAATACCATGCCTGCTGTATCCGTAGCTACGGTAAAAAGCCGTCTTTCCGAATTGTTAGCAAAAACCTCCTATACACATGAGCGGTTTATCATTACAAGAAGAAACAAACCAGTTGCCGCTTTGGTCAGCTTGGAAGACCTTAAAATAATTGAACAAAGCGAAGAGCGGCAAGGCTTGGCCTCAATAGTTGGACAGTGGCAGGACTTTGAGGAAGTGGAAGAGCTGATCAGCAACACAGCAAACCTGCGTACTGATTCTGGGACTCGGCAAAATGTATCTCTTTGATACCGATATAATAACCAATGTGCTGAAAAAACAGCCCTCTCAATGTTTGCTTGAGCGGCTTGCCCTGCTTCCTAAGCATCAGCAACACATTTCAACGGTTACGGTTTCAGAGATTGTTTACGGGGCTATGAAAAGCAGCCGTGCGGCATATCACCTGAACAACCTTGAGCAAATTCTGCTTCCTTCCGTGAATGTGGTCAGCTTTGACAGTAAAGCAGCCTGCGTTTGCGGGCGGCTCCGGGCTGAATTGGAGAAAAAGAGACAGCCGCTTGATCTTGCCGACCTTGAGATTGCCTCAATCGCTATTGCCGAAAATTTGATTCTTGTCACTGGAAATATTCGGCATTTTGGCAGAATCAAAGAGCTAAGGCTTGAAGATTGGCTGTAAGTCTTTCGAGAGCAAAATATGCTGGCTTCTGCTTGGCAAGCATAGTATTATAGTGGACGGTACAAAGCGTAGGTACATGCTTGGTGCCGAAGGTAACGAAAAATATAGAATAAAAACAATAAAATACAAAGCCCTGCTGGTTGTTGGAAAGAATCTCCCCTTCGGCACCATATCATAGTTCAGTAACGTCCATTAACGTACCATAAAGTCCGCAACCTTAACAGGTTAGCGGGTTTTTTTTTGTCTTTCCTTCCGTTTTCGTCCAAAAAAGTGCGTTGACTTCCGCTGCATGAAGCGGGTATAACTGCGGGTATCTGACAAGATAAACAACATACCCGCTGCGTTATTTGCGCTGCCTTCCCGATAGCCGCACCATGTCAAAACTTACTGCTGTTCAAATCCGCCAAGCCAAGCCAAAAGAAAAGCCCTACAAGCTGCCTGATGGTCAGGGGCTTTATTTTCATGTCGCCGAGTCTGGAAAAAGCACATGGCGTTATCGTTTCAGGATTGACGGCAAGGAGTCAACCTGCGTTCTGGGGGAATACCCCGACATGAGCCTTGAGCAGGCGCGGGAGCAGGTCAAGGCGGGAAAAAATCAGTCCCATGAGCGGCAGAAGGAGAAGCAGGCGGTCATAGAGCAGCAGAAAGCCGGGCGTGAGGCGGTGGCCCGCGAATGGATGGAGCGGCAGCCATACCAAAGCCGTCCGGTGGGAGCTGGAACGCGATGCCTTCCCCTTTATCGGTGACTGTCCGGTTGAGGCGGTAACGCCGCCGATGGTTCTTGAGATCGCCAAGAATATTGAGAAGCGGGGAGCCTTGGAGATCGCACGGCAACTACTGCAACGAATGAACGCCGTGTTCGGCTATGCGGTGCAGACTGGCAGGGCCACTTATAACCCCGCTGCCGACATGCAGGGAGTCTTAAAAAGCCGCAAGGTCGTTCACCGGGCCGCGCTGTCCGGCGATGAGCTGCCGGAGTTCATGCAGACTCTTATGCGGGCGGACATTGACACAGCCACGAAACTTGCCTTGCAGTTCACCATATTGACAGCCGCCCGGAGCGGTGAGACGCGGGGGGCGACATGGGCGGAGATCAACCTTGACGCGGCCTTGTGGCGCATTCCCGGCGCAAGAATGAAGATGGACAGCCCACATACAGTGCCCTTGTCCCGGCAGGCGGTCGCAATCCTTGAGCGAGCGGGCAGGCTCTATGGCAGAGAAGGGCTGACTTTCCCCGGCAGGGACGGCGTGAAGCCGCTTTCTGAGAACACCATGCTTTATGCCCTGTACCGCATGGGCTACCATTCCAAAGCAACGGTGCATGGCTTCCGGGCGGGTCTTCTCCACTATGGCGAACGAGAAAGGCTTTGACGGCGACGTGATTGAGAAGGCTCTTGCCCATGAGCAGCGCAACAAGGTGCGGGTGGCCTATCATAGAAGCGAATATTTGGAGCAGCGGCGCGAGCTGATGCAGTGGTGGGGAAATTTATTGCAGGAGATGGAGCAGGAGTTCTGTAATTTACGATTATCAGCTAATAGCAAAAATTTTCATTATAAGATTTCCCCATGATGGGTATTTTTTATAAAATTGCAGTGTTTTATAACAATCAATTTGCATATTCCATTTCTCTTCATACATTAATCTCCATACAGAAACACCGCAGAGCATCTTTTGACTACTATTTTTCGATGTTTCTTTAAAAGAAATATTATTTACTATCAAATCGTTAAGCTGGTTAAGTGCCTTGATGATCTTGTTGGATGCTTCCTTAAACAGGATATTTTCCCTTGAATATTCATCAAGATATTTTGCGACATAGGACATTATTGACAAAATATCTGTTGCCGGACCATACACCGAATGACACTTCTTGAACGCTGGAAGCATCACATTGTTTTCTATTTTCTCTCCAAATTCAACATGTTCAAGATTAGAAAGGCACTCTTTTGAGAATAGCTCCACAATGGATGCAAAATCTTCCAATATAGCTTCCAATATAGATGATCTTATAGCGGTGCAATTAGCATAATCAACAGACTCTTTCGAGTTGTAGAAGGCTATATAGACATCAACTATCTCTTTTGCTATGTTCCAGAATGTATCCTCTTGATAATTTCTCTTGAATTTTTTTATTACCTCAACATAAGGCCATCCGTCCAGCGGCACTTCATTTAACGAGGCAACAAATATTTCTGCGTATTGGCGAAGTTCACATAAAACTTCCAGAGAAGCCATCAGGCAAGCATCAAATCCAAAAAGCGAGAACTGTTGATTGATAATATTATTTTTCGTAATTTCCGGTAATAGAGATCTGTGAGTGATCAATGAAATAAAATACAATCGTTGTAGTGATTAATAAATCTCCAAACAGATGCAGTTAAGTTTTCAATGCTTCTCGAAAACGACAATGTCTTCCTGACTAATGC
>NQJD01000065.1 GCA_004284765.1 Candidatus Electronema aureum | reverse complement strand
CGGCATTAGTCAGGAAGACATTTTCGTTTTCGAGAAGCATTGAAAACTTAACTGCATCTGTTTGGAGATTTATTAATCACTACAACGATTGTATTTTATTTCATTGATCACTCACAGATCTCTATTAGCAGATTATCGGCTTCAGAAACGTGATTGCCCACGGTTATGATGTTGTCGAAAATGAAATCGTATGGGATGCTATTGAAAAAGACATTCCAGCACTTCTGAAGCAGCTCAAGCAGTTGCTCAATAACTAATTGCTGAAAAAACAACCGCGAGAATCACCTTTGAACACCTTCACCAATCAAAAAGCCATTGTTACCGGCGCGACCAAAGGCATAGGCAAAGCAATTACTGAGGCTCTGCTGGCCCAAGGAGCAACCGTACTTGGCCTGTACAGCGGCGATGAGGCCGCAGCCTCCGCCTTTGCCGCCGCGCATCCTGAAGCGGGCGAGCGTCTGCGTCTGCACAAGGTGGATGTCAGCGACTGCAAGGCCGTGCAAGTCTTCTGCCGCGAGACCGAAGAGCAATTCGACACCATTGATATCCTCGTCAACAACGCGGGCATCCGCCGCGACGCAGTCTTAGCCATGATGCGGCAGGAGGACTGGCAGCGCGTCTTGGATGTCAACCTCACCGGCGGCTATAACATGTGCCGCTTCGCCCTGCCGCTGATGCTGAAGCAGAAATACGGTCGCATCATCTTCATCACCTCGCCGATGGGCCATCTCGGTTTTGCCGGGCAGGCCAATTACGCCGCTTCCAAGGCCGGACAGGTCGGGCTGATGAAATCGCTTTCCAAAGAGGTGGCGAAGCGGAAGATCACGGTCAACTGCGTCTCGCCCGGCTTCATCGGCACGGAATTCATCGGCGATCTCTCCGAAGAGCAGATGAAGGACTACAAGAAACTGGTGCCTGCGGGCCGTTTTGGCACACCGGAAGAAGTGGCGGACGCGGTGCTGTTTCTCGCTGACAAGCGGGCGGCTTATATCAACGGCTCGGTGCTGGAAGTGACCGGAGGGTTGTGATGGACAGAGAGTTTATTACCGCCCGGATTCCGCACCGGCCCCCGTTTCTTTGGCTTGACCGGGTGCTGGAGTTGACCGAGAGCGCAATCCGGGCAGAAACAACCGTATCGGCGGAGTTGGATGTCTTCAAAGGGCATTATCCTGACTATCCGATCATGCCGGGCGTGTTGCTCTGCGAGGCGGTCTTTCAGGCTGGAGCCTTGCTGATTGCCGAAACGCTGCGCGGCAAGCAGGATTTGCAGGGCGTACCGGTGTTGACCCGCATTCTTGGCGCAAAGTTCAAGCGCGAGGTGCGGCCCGGCGATTTGATTGAAATCACAGCGGCCTTGAAAGAGCAGGTCGGCCCGGCTTGGTTTCTCAAAGGCGGTGTGCAGGTCGGCGGCAAGATTGCCGTGCAGGTGGAATTCGCCTGCGCCTTAAAAGGAGGCGAGTAATGGATTTTCTCAAGCTGGCAGGCAAGAAGGTCGTCATCTTCGGCTTGGCAAACAAGAAGTCGGTGGCCTGCGCTGTCGGCAAGGCACTGTTTGAAGCCGGAGCCGAAGTGATTCATGTCGTGCGCAGCGAGGAGCGGGCCGCAACCTGCCGCAAGCTCTTTCCGGCCAGCCCGGTTTTCTGCTGCGATGTGGAAAACGAAGCAAACATCATCAGGGTGCGAGACGAAATCGCTGCCCAAGTCGTCGGGCCGATTGCGGGCATTGTCCATTCCATCGCCTTTGCCAATTACTCCGAAGGAATGCAGCCCTTTCACGGCACTGTGAAGCGCGACTTCCTGCAAGCGATAGACATCTCCTGTTTTTCCTTCATCGCCATTGCTAATCACTTCAAAGAACTGCTTGATCCCGACGGCGCGATGGTGACGATCTCCATTTCCACCACCCGCATGGCCTCAGAGAACTACGGCTACATGGCCCCGGTCAAAGCAGCCTTGGATTCCTCGCTCTGCTTTCTCGCCAAGTCCTTCTCCGCCTTCTCACGGGTGCGCTTCAACGCGGTCGGGGCCAGCCTACTGAAAACCTCGGCCTCGGCGGGCATTCCCGGCTACATTGACTCCTACATCTTCGCCGAGCAGGCCATTCCCCGCAAGCAGGCGTTGCGCACCGAAGAAGTCGCTGATGCAGCCGCCTTTCTGCTCTCGCCGCGCTCTTCCGGCATCAACGGCCAGACCATTGTTGTTGACGCAGGCATGAGCTTCAACTATTTCGACAAAGACATTATCAGCAAGGCGGTGCGCTGAATGAATCCACTTACTCGTGCCATTAGCATGACAAGACATGCTTGGCATGTCTTTCGGGCCAAGGAAACCCCGCGTTATGTCAAGCTGATCTTGGGGTTTGGTCTGCTCTACATCGTTTCGCCGTGGGATATTATCCCTGAATGGCTGCCAATCATCGGGGTGATGGATGATTTAACCTTGGCTGCGCTGCTGATCTCGTGGGCAAGCGGGTTTAAGGTGGATGGGGAAGGAAATTCTAAGGATAAATAGTTGCGGCGCAATATTCTTATTATGCTAATAAGGCTGAATTGCAATGCAAGACACCATATTAAAACAGAACATGACCGTCTCGCAAAAGAAGAACAACAGAGATGATTTCTCTCAGAAAACAATAAATTCGTTACGAAGAAGAGCAGGAAACAGATGTTCAAATCCTGAGTGCCGCGTCCCAACTGATGCGCCATCTGATGAAGGGTCGGAAAAAGTAAACAGCATCGGCGAGGCTGCGCACATCACAGCGGCTGCCCCCGGACCTGGTGCCAGGCGTTACAATAAGGCATTAGAATCTGAAGAGAGACAATCCATAACAAATGGAATCTGGTTATGTGCAAATTGTGCTGACAAAATTGATAAAGATGAGGAAACATATACTGTAGCATTGCTGCATGAATGGAAAAAGAAGGCGGAGGAAAGCGCAAAGCGTGAGCAAGGAAAAAAACTTCCTGATGAACAGGATGCGATAAATACTCTGGTAGCGGCGGCAACAGGGCAGACATCGGTTTTTCTTCCTAATTTGATGCCAAATGCCAGCAAGGCTGCATCAGGTTATATAGAAAAGTTAGATCCAAGATTTACTGTTAAGACAAATTTTTACAACGGAGAAACTCATCATTTCCTTCATCCAAAGGAACCCATTGATGTTAAATTAACAGTAAAGACCGAAAAGTTTAAAGAATTAATTAAGCATGGAAGCTGCGTATCTTTTGACAGCAGCGAAGTTAAAATTGAAGGACTTCCAAGTTTGGAAATAAATGAAAATTCAAAAATATACTTAGGTTGTTCTTGCAAGAGAACAATTTTAGTTAGAATTAAAACAATATCTCCAGATTTGAAATCTGAAGTATCATTTTATGATTTGCACGGTGACGAGGTTTCTGGAACTGAGTCAGCGACCATAAAAGCAGAAGGATTAGGAGGATTGTTCTTGATAAAAATCGGAATATTTTTTGACCGAGAAAGTGGGCTTGCAAAAGTTGAATATAGAATTACTGTAAATTATAAGATATGGGATGGACGTGAGTTGAATAAAATGCAATATTTTGACCAAATTTATGATCTTTACTACAAGATAAATAATAATTGGATATTGACTGTTTCAGTGGAAAGCGAAGGGAGAATTCTATTTTCAACGTGTTCAGAGAAATGCGCCGAGAACTCATCGTTTTCAACTCAGTTTATTTATTTAGACTTTATCAGGATGGCGAGGGATATATCGAGAAAATTGAAATATCAGCTATGTTATAATAGTTTATTTGAACTAACGGATGATATATATTCAGAAGTAAAAATAATTCATAAGGTATTATCAGATGGCTCATCTGTTATCCCATACAACAAATCTCTATGTATCAAACAAATGGAAGTTAATAGCGATTCAATAATATTATACAATAATCAAGAGAAATCTATCTATTTTAGGGTAGACCAATCCGAACACGGGAAAATCAAACTATTCGACAAAGAATTGCCTCTTCCAAAGCTGTCAGAAACATTTACAGATGTAAAGACAAAAGTAATAAATAATCAATATGAGAAGATTAATATTGGTGACTTGGTAGATATAGAATTAATACCATCCGATAACTCTAAGTGCATAATAGAAAAAATACCCGATTCAAGGAACGATGAATAATAGCTGGAGCAGTTTAATCCTCTACCCTGCACCGTCCTGATGATGAAAAATGCTTTACGGCCAAGGAAACCCTGCGTTAGATCAAGCTGATCTCGTGGGCGGGTGGGTTTAAGGTGGATGAGGACAGGTAATAAGCGATATTTTTCAGTGGCCGACGCATTTTTTATCCCATCCTCACATTTTCCTAACACGGCTTGGATATCGTGGTTCACGAAAAACGTTGAAGCGGACACATAAGTCGTTTATCGTAACAAAAATCAGCAGCCAACCGCAAGCGAGGAAAATCCCATCATGAAATTGAACGCATTTCGTTGGACAGCGGCAGCCGTCATCACCTTGGCCGCCGCGTTGAGCAGCCACAGTCCCGCAGCGGCGCAGGCCGTCAGCGGCGCAGGCGCGTCCTTCCCCTTCCCGGTCTATGGCCAGTGGGCGCATCAGTACAATCAGCTGACCGGCGTGCAGGTCAACTACCAGTCCATCGGCTCCGGCGGCGGCATCGCCCAGATCAAGGCCAAGACAGTTGACTTCGGCGCGTCTGACGATCCGCTGAAGACCGAGGAGCTGAATCAGGTCGGCCTGCTCCAGTTCCCGATGATCATGGGCGGCGTGGTGCCGATCATCAATGTCAAAGGCATTGAGCCGGGCAAGATGCTGTTGACGAACGCCTTGGTGGCGGATATCTTTCTTGGCAAAGTCAATACATGGAACGACCCGGCCATTGCTGGCCTGAACCCAGGCCTCCAGCTGCCGGAGCAGAAGATCACTGTGGTGCGCCGCGCTGACGGCTCCGGCACCACCAGCATCTTCACCAACTACTTGGCCAAGGTTTCGCCGGAGTGGAAGGAGAAGATCGGCGCAGGCAAGACCGTGGAATGGCCGGTGGGCGTGGGCGGCAAGGGCAATGAGGGCGTGTCCGCCTATGTGCGCAAGGTCAACGGCTCCATCGGCTATGTGGAGTACGCCTATGCCTTGCAGAACAAGCTCTCCCATGTCAAGCTGCGCAACCGCGACGGCGGCGAGGTTGAGCCGACCAGCGCCACCTTCCAAGCCGCTGCGGCCAACGCCGAGTGGAAGGCAGAGGAAGGCTTCGGCCTCTTCCTCACTGACCAGCCGGGCAAGGAAAGCTGGCCGATCACCGGCGTGTCCTACATCCTTGTGTACAAGCAGCATGACAAGGCGGACATCGCCGCAGCCACGCTCAAGTTCTTTGACTGGGCTTACAAGCACGGCAAAGAGACCGCTGAGAAGCTGCATTATGTCACCATGCCGGAGAACGTGATCCAGATGGTGCAGGAGACCTGGGCCAAGGAAATCACCGCTGGCGGCAAGCCGGTCTGGCCTGCAAACTGATTGGACATCCGGGGCGAACACAGGGGTTCGCCCCTACGGTAGGGGCAGACACCCCCGTGCCTGCCCAATGCAACAAGCAAGGAGCAGCAACATGACCAAAAGCAAGAAAGTTCATACCGAGGCCGAGCTGGCCGAGGCCGAGCACAAGGGCACACCGCCCGTCATCAACGTGCAGCTCTTGGCGGAAATCGGCGACAAGCTGGCCAAGCGCGAGAAGTATGAGCAGGTGTCCGGCCTGGAGGCAGTGCATTATTATTTGATGCAGAAGCATCACTGGGCACCGAAACGGGTGCGTTCAATGAAGCTGGACGAGCTTTGGTTCTGCCTGAAAGAGGAAAAGGTTTGAGACGCGCCGATTATAGTGCTTAGGTCGCTCCGACCTAAGTGCTTATGTCCCACCGATGTAAGCGTTATAGTCCACCGGACATAAGCGCTATGGTCCGGCAGACCTGAACCGCAGCGCGGCACACGGGCAGGAAGGCGGTCTTCCTGCCCGCAATCTGTTTTCTGAGAACGAGCATGGAGCATCATCACGGCCAAACCGAACGGCATCAAGGCTGGAAGACCAGCCGCAGCACCGATCTGATCTTCCGGGGCATCACCGCCGCCTGTGCAGGCTTGGTGCTGGTTGTCATGGCGGGCATCTTTGTTTCCTTAGTCTGGAACTCGCTGCCTTCCATCCGGCATTCCGGCATCAGCTTTCTCTTCTCCAAAGCCTGGGATCCGGTCAGCAACGAATTCGGCGCACTGAGCAGCATCTACGGCACGCTGATGTCCACGGCCATCGCCATGCTGCTGGCCGTGCCTCTGAGCATGGTCATCGCCCTCTTTTTGGTTGAATTAGCCCCGCCCAAAATCAGCTACGTGGTCGGCAGCGCGATTGAGCTGCTGGCGGCTGTGCCGAGCATCATCTACGGCATGTGGGGATTGTTCGTCTTCGCGCCCTTCATGGCCGACAACGTGCAGCCGCTGCTGTCGAAATACCTCGGCTGGCTGCCGCTCTTTCAAGGGCCGGAGATGGGCATTGGCATGATGACCGCAGGCATCATCCTTGCTTTGATGATCCTGCCCTTTGTCAGCACGGTGATGCGCGATGTCTTTGCCATGGTGCCGGATGTAATGAAAGAAGCGGGCTACGGCATGGGCGCGACCACCTGGGAAGTGACCAAGGACGTGACCATCCGCTACGGCATTCAGGGCATGATCGGTGCCTGCCTGCTCGGCTTGGGCCGGGCTATTGGCGAGACTATGGCCGTGACCTTTGTCATCGGCAACAGCAGCGACATCTTCATCTCCCTCTTTGAAGCAGGCAACAGCATCGCCTCGCGCTTAGCCAATGAATTCGCTGAAGCTTCTGATCCGATGTATATGAGTGCCTTGATGGAACTGGGCTTGGTGCTTTTCCTGATGACCTTTGGCCTGCAAGTGGTCACGCAGCTCTGGCTCAAGCGGGTGAAACGCAAAATGGGAGGCGACCTGCTGTGACTCCTCGTTCAGACAAGGGCCGCAAGCTGCTTGATTTCACGGTCAAGGCAGTGTCCTTTGGCGCGGCTTTGCTTGGCATCTTCTTTCTCGGCTGGATACTCTTTGTCGTCATCCAACGCGGCATTGCGGCAATCAGCTGGGACTTCTTCACTAAGCTGCCCACGCCGCCAGGCATGGAAGGCGGCGGCGTGATGAATGCCATTATCGGCACTGTGCTGATGACCGGCATCGCCATCCTGATCGGCGTGCCGACAGGCGTGCTGGCCGGGGTGTATCTGGCCGAGTTCGGCAAGCACACTCGCCTCGGCGCGTGGGTGCGTTTCACGGTCAACATGCTGATGGGCATTCCTTCGATCATCATCGGCCTTTTTGTTTATTCGATCCTTGTCTTTCCCTTTGGCCGCTTCTCCGGCCTCGCAGGCGGCGTGTCTTTGGCCATCCTGATGTTTCCAGTCGTGGCCCGCACCACTGACGACATGTTGAGCATGGTGCCAAACGCCCTGCGCGAGGCTGCCCTTGCCATTGGCAACCCGCGCTGGATGGCGACCCTGAGCATTCTCTTCCGGGCAGCCAAGTCCGGCCTGATCACCGGCGTGCTGCTCTCAGTGGCAAGGGTCAGCGGCGAGACCGCGCCGCTGCTCTTCACTGCTCTGAACAGCCCGTATATGATGAAGTCGCTCAATGAGCCGGTCGCCAACCTGACCGTCACCATCTACCAATACGCCATGTCGCCGTATGACGACTGGAACCAAGTCGCTTGGGGGGCTTCGCTGGTGATCATGATCACCGTGCTCCTGCTGAATTTGACAGCGCGGTTGATTGTCGGCGGGAAGAGGAAGTAGAGCTTTTGCATAGCAGGGGCGAAAGATTTTTCGCCCCTTGTATTATGAGATTGAGATGGATTATAGTATTTCAGTTTTTAGATCGTCTGGAAAACCGTCTCAACGCAAACGCTTAAACTCTTGATGCCGTCAGCTATTTTTTTAATTTTCGCCTTCATGGAAGCCCAAAATTTTTCTATTGGATTTAAATCAGGGGAATAAGGCGGCAAAAAAAGCAGCCTGCAAGAAAACTTTTTCACAAGCTCCTTCGTTTTTTCTGATTTATGAAAACTTGCGTTGTCCATCACAACAAGAGAATTTTTGGGAATTT
>NQJD01000064.1 GCA_004284765.1 Candidatus Electronema aureum | reverse complement strand
TCTGTAGACGTATCAGAAAGCGTATCGAAACAGTAGGCTCACATTTGACAAGACGTTTCAAAATAGATCAGATTCGTGTACACGATCTTTGGCATTTTCAACACCGTCTGATTCGTAAAATTTTGGCACACACTGTTTGTGTCTTCCTTAATTTGGTCTATAACCGCCCTCCACTTGACTTGGATGGCTTGATTGCTGCCTAATCAAGTTTAAAAGAGTTGCACATTAGGTTGCCTGCTTCTTCTGCGTTATCCTTTCAATCCTGCTTACACTCCAGGTGCTTCTTCAACCTTACCGCTGACTGCATCTTCTTCTCTTTCTTCTCTCTTCATCTTCTGGTGATCAGTGCGCTTCCCGGCAGTATAATAAATCCCACCTAGTATTTGCCGAAATTCCACTACGCCTTGACCCTTTCTTCTTGGCTTTTCACTCTTCATTACAAACAAACTCCTTTGCTGCTTCTTGAAGAAAACTCAGGCTAACTTGCCTGCTTTTCTTCAGTTATCCCTACATGCCTAGCACTTTCTCGACTTGGCCGACTTTATCCTGAACTTTGCCTGACAAGTTTTCTTTCCTGCCCTCGGCTTCCAGTTCTTGATTATTAAACATATTCCCGACAACTTCTTTGATCTTTCCATTTACTTGATGGAATTGTCCTTCTGCGCGATCTTTCACGCTTGAATGCTCATTCATTTCTATTTCTCCGGTGCTGCGATTTTTCAGAATCTGGCTTCTTGCCATGCATGCTGCTGGTGACGGCTTCGACGCCTCGCCGAACACCGCCAAGGACTGCGGCCAGCTGCAAGAGGGTTTCTTCGATGCCCGGTTTAACCTCTGACTGAAACGCTTTCATCCAAGCTGCCATGTCATGAAAGGTTTCAATACTGTCTTCGACTCGTTCCGCCTGCTCCTGAATGAACTGAACAAGACTTTTGACTTCACTGGAAATCAAACCGACTTCATGGCTGACCGAAGCAAGTAATTTCTCGGCCTCTCGAGCAGTACGGCGAACTTGGACAAGAGCAAGAATTTCAAAAACAGCCCTCATCACCATGACCGCCGCAATGACCGTAACGCTGACCACCAGCAGTATTTCCATGGCCTCTCCAGAGGTTCAGACTCGGCTGCTCAGTCTTTCTATTCTTCACTGCGGGCAAAGATTTCTTTCACCCGCAGGCGGGCCTCTGAGAGATAGCGTTCCGCTTCCTTCTTCAGAGCTTCTGCCTGATGCTCGGCTTCCTCAATGATCTCTTTTGCCTTAGTGCTCACATCAGCGTACATTTCCTTGGTGTCATCGACCGCCTCGCTGCCTTTATTCCTGAGATCAGCCCGCAATCTTTTGCCCGATTTCGGGGCGAGGAAAATACCTGCTAATGCGCCTAACGCACCGCCCATCAAAAAAAACATCGCAAAGTGACTAGGGTGTTTTTCATATTCTGACATCATGTTCTCCTTTCCTTTCTGCTGGCCGCTGAATCGTCTGCGGTTCATAATTCTGGTTGAACAATCACAGTAGCACCTGGGCCTCTGTTGCCAGTATTTCCAGTCCTTCCTGTGGCTCCGGTGGCACCTGTATAACCAGTGTCTCCGGTATCTCCAGTGTTGCCTTGGTTTCCTTGCGCACCATCAGCCCCAGTATCCCCGGTGTTGCCGGTGTTTCCCTGCGCTCCGGTGGCACCTGTATAACCAGTGTCTCCGGTATCTCCTGTATTGCCTTGGTTTCCTTGCGCACCAGTGGCCCCAGTTGCACCTGTGTAGCCGGTGTCTCCAGAAACCCCCGTGTTGCCAGTATTTCCGGTATTGCCAGTATTTCCACGAGGGCCGCGCGAGGGCCAGTGCAGGCAGTCAGTGAAAGCATAAGGCACAAGCCCATAAACAGGGCGGCGTGTCCGGCTGCTTTCTTTGCAGTGCTGGTGACAGGCGACGAGGTGAGAGTATTCTTTTTCACGGCAGTTGCTCCCTTAGTGAATGCGATCGGCAATGAGTCCATTGCTGAGATATTTTTTTGAACCAGCCCGGAATTCAGAGGAACCTCCACGAACTGCCAAACACTTCCCTTCCAACATGTCTGCTGACCACTCAAACGTCCGCAGTTCATAAACTTGACTGTTATTCTTCTTATTCTTTTTTTTCGATAATTATTGTAGCGCCTGAGCCTTTTTTGCCGGTGTCTCCGGTGTTACCTTGGTTGCCTTGCGCACCGTCAGCTCCGGCTTTGCCGGTATTTCCAGTGTTGCCAGTGTTTCCTGTGTCTCCGGTATCCCCGGTGTTACCTTGGTTGCCTTGCGCACCATCAGCTCCGGCTTTGCCGTGATTTCCAGTGTTGCCTTGGTTGCCTTGGTTTCCTTGCGCTCCTGTATAACCTGTGTCTCCTGTGTTACCAGTATTGCCTGTTTTACCGGTCTCTCCCGCCGGCCCGGCAGGGCCATTGCAGGCAATCAGCGAAAGCACAAGAAACGATGCGACAAACAGGACGGCGCGTCCGGCTGCTTTCTTTGCAGCACTGGTGACAGGCGACGAGATGAGAGTATTCTTTTTCACGGCAGTTGATCCCTTGGTGAATGCGATCAGCAATGCATTTCATTGCTGAGATTTTTCTCTCGAACAGGTTCTTCTTCCAAGGTTTTCTCCAGCAGTGGGCCGAATGAACGCAAGGATACAACCACTATTGCAAACTAAGGGCCAGTTTGCGGAATAAATAAAAGATTGTTGTATAAAGAGGTGTTGCGTGCTGCTTAGAATAAAAAAGAAGATACTGCGGTGGTGCTAACCTCAACATTTGGCCGAAAACCTCGGCATGTTGAGGGGCAAGAGAGGAAGGATGAGCGGTACTGAGAAGCGGGTGATTAGGTTAGGGGCGAAGTATTCCGAGCTTGTGCATTCGTGCGCGCAAGGTGCTGGCATTGATGCCAAGAATCAGGGCTGCGCCGTCCTTGCCTTCAATCCGCCATCTGGTTGTAAAGAGGATCTTGATGATGTGATTCCGTTCTGTCTCTTCTAAGGTCTGCTTGTCAGACGGCGAGGCAAGCGGGGCGAGAATCTTCAGCTCGTCGGTGAGATACAGCACTGGGCCGACGCAGAGAATCACTGCCCGCTCAATGACACCTTCCAGCTCTCGGATGTTGCCGGGCCAAGGATAGTCCTGCAAAGCCCTGATCGTCTCCTTGCGGACAGAGGTGATCGCTTTGCCGAGCTTTTTGGAATACCGCTCGGCAAAGGCATGAACCATCATCGGAATGTCTTCTTTCCGCTGCCGCAGAGGCGGCACAGTGAGCGGGAAGACGTTGAGCCGATAGTAGAGATCTTGACGAAACCTGCCTTGGCTGACCTCTTCATCAAGGTTGCGGTTGGTGGTGGCCACGATTCGCACATCCACTTTGACAGTGCGGGATGATCCCAGCCGCTCAAACTCGTTATGCTGAATGACTCGGAGCAGTTTTGCCTGGAGTTCAAGCGGCAGTTCGCCGATTTCATCCAAGCAGAGGGTGGAGCCGTCAGCGATTTCAAAGCGGCCTGCCTGCTTGGTGTCCGCCCCGGTGTAGGCACCTTTCTCGCGCCCGAACAGTTCGCTTTCGATCAGATTGCCGGGCAGCGCGGCGCAGTTGACTGTGATCAGCGGATGTTCCCGGCGCGGACTCATGTCGTGAATGGCCGCCGCAATCAATTCTTTGCCGGTGCCAGTCTCGCCAAGGATAAGCACCGTGGTGTTGCCGGGCGCGACTTGCTCGGCCATGCGGAGGACATCTCTGAGGCCGCTGTCTTGGCCGATAATCCGGGTGAATTGATACTTCTGCCGCAGCTCTCTGCGGAAAAAGAGATTCTCAGCCTCAACCTGCTCCTGCAGCACATTGATTGCCGCTAGAGCTGTCTGCAATTCCGCCGTGCGCTCTTCGACGCGATGCTCCAGCTCCGCGCTGGCATTCAGCAAGGCTGCTTCAATCTCTTTCCGTTCCGTGATGTCGCGGATGTTGCACTGAATCACTTCCTCCTGACCAGCCTGATAGACATTGCTGACAAACTCCACCGCAATCAGGCGACCGTCTTTAGTCTTCAGCGGCAGATCGTTGTAGCGGACATATTTCTTCTGCTTCAGTTCCGAGAATGCGGCCTTTGATGCCGCAACATCTTTGAACGCTCCCAACTCCCAAAGATTTTTCCCCAAGAAATCTGCATAGGAATAGCCGAGCATTTCCACTAAAAAGGGATTCACATCTGCAATCTTCCCTGTCTCGGCATCAAGGATCAGGATGCCGTCTCTTGCCGCTTCAAAAAGCCGCCGATAACGGATTTCAGAAGATTTCATGCGTTGTTCGCTCTGTTCCATGCTGCCTTTGATGGAAGAAAGATGAAGGGCTGCGTGCGTCTTTTCACGCGCTATGAGACCGAAGCTGCGAGCAATTTTATTAAAAGTGCAGCTTATCTTTTTGCTATATAACACTGTCTCCTTGGGTATAACCCATCATTCTGTTTTTTCAAACAGAAAGGATTTGACAAGTGGAATCATACGGTCTAATTCAGTTTCGTTATGCTGAAGCAGCTCATCTGACCATAATTCGTTTCTGCTGATTGGGCATCCTTCCGCAAGTGCCTTTCCGATCGTTTCAAAATCTTTCCCTGTTTTTTTCTTTAGCTTCTCCGGTTCAGACCAGACACCGAGAACAAAAACGCTGTCAATCAAATCTTGAGGTATCTCTTTTTTGATACGATCTAATCGCTCTTTATTTTCATCAAAATCAATCAGAAACACCATCTTCCTGTCTGGACACCTCCTCATCTTGTCAAGGTGATCAGTCTTGAACTTTTTCAAGACTTTTGTCCATCCACCAGCAATCGGCAGTACCCGAAAAGAGCGAGATTTGATATTCAGATTTAGAAAAAATCCATTTGCAATCTGACAGTTAGCTTTATCTTCAGGCAGAATGAGAAGTTGTGGGTTGTGTTTATCCATGCTTATATTTTTATGTCGCCTATGATAAGGGATTCAATAATATCTCCTTCGATATTCAGATCGCTGAGTCGTCTAATCAAAGTTGGTTCAAGATGGCTTTTCCTGTCGAGCACAAAGGTGTTTTCGTTTGAAAAGCTTTGTATCGCCTCAGAGTTATGGGATGTCATTAATATTTGGCTCATACCATGAAATGAACGTCTCAATTCTGTTACAAAATGTCTAACCTCAGAAAGAGCGAGATAGCTATCTGGTTCATCCCAAAAGCAGAATAGCGGACCATACGATTTGTTGGCAGCCAAGACCGCAGCGCAAAGAAAAAAGCATTTCTCCCCGTCAGACAATTCCTTGAAGTCAACACCCAGAGTTGCATTATTGGCTTCAAATCGAACAATCATACTTTTCGAGTCCCTGCCGACAGGTTCATTCATAAAATCTTGAATATCAGGCATGACGTTGCGAAGATACTTGTCAACCTGCATATAGGCTGCTGGATAACGACTGAACAGCCCGGAAACCCACTCGCCAAAGTTAGAGCCGTCCCGCTTCGGGTCCAGTGTTTCGCCGCTGGACTCACCAGTCATCAGGCTTGGAATTGGCGACAAAATAATCATACGGGCCAGCCAAGTTTTGAAAATACGAAGCGGATCAGTCTCCGATTGTTCCTGAATGACCGGTAGAGCAACAAGATGCCAGTCAACTAAAAACTGCGCGGCACGATTTTGAGAATGAAGAGTTACTTGAGCTTCTTTCCGGGAATAAACCGGGGATCCTGCGACTGATAGTTGCTCCTCGACAACTCGAAGTTCCTTAAATTTTTCCGGCAATTCTAAAGCAAGTTCATATTTGTATAGCTTGTTGTCAAGCAGCACTTCCATCTCAAATCTGATAGGAACATCAGACCTTCCACGAGCAAAATCACTCTCTTTAACAAGTTCCTTAATTCTGTTTATTCCTCTGCCGACAGATTGAAACATCTCCAGTGCATAAGAAACAGTAGATTTTCCTACGCCGTTTTTTCCAATTAAAAGAAAAGATGGCAATTCCTTTGCGGTCAGTTCAAAATTCTCCAGACATCTGAAGTTATGAACATAAAGTCTTTGTAGCATCTCACGCTCCATTATAAATATTTCTTAACGCTAAAAGGGCAGGCCATTACCTGCCCCTGCTCGTGCATTAGCCGTTCTTCTTGGCAAACTCCGCCATAAACTCAACCAACTTTTGCACACCCTCCAGCGGAAAGGCGTTATAGATCGAAGCGCGGCAGCCGCCCACGTCGCGGTGGCCTTTTAGCCCGTCCAAATTAACCGCAGCAGCTTCTTTTATGAACTTGGCCTCCAGCTCGGCAGTCGGCAGATTGAAGGAGATGTTCATCAGCGAGCGGCACTCCTTTTCGGCATGGCCCCGGTAGAAATCTGTCGCATCAATCGCCTGATACACTAAGGCCGCCTTCTCCTCATTGCGCCGCTCCATCGCTGCCAGACCGCCCTGCTCCTTCAGCCAGCGCATCACCAAGCCCACGCAGTAAATCGCAAAAGTCGGCGGGGTGTTGTACATCGAACCCTTGTCCGCATGGGTCTTATATTTGAGCATCGCAGGCACTGTGGCAGGGCATCTGTCGAGCAAATCTTCGCGGATGATGACAATAGTCACGCCCGCAGGCCCCATGTTCTTCTGCGCTCCGGCATAGATGATGCCAAATTTCGACACATCCACAGGCCGAGACATGATATCCGACGACATATCGCTGATCAACATACAGCCTTTGTCTGGAAACTTGGGGAAACGAGTACCGTAGATGGTGTTGTTCGAGCAAAGGTGCAGATATTCTGAATCAGCGGCCACGCTGTATTCGTCATCGGTCGGCACATGCTTGAAGCGGTTCGGCTCGCCAGTGTAGGCCACGTCAACCTGGCCGAACGCCTTGGCCTCCTTGATCGCCTTGCCTGCCCACACGCCGGTGTTCAGGTAGGTGGCCTTCTTGCCTGGCCCGAGCAGGTTCATCGGCACCATGAAGAACTGCGACGATGCGCCGCCTTGCAAGAACAGCACCTTGTAATTCGTCGGCACGGCCAGCAGCTCACGAATCAGGGCCTCGGCTTCATCAAGCACGGCCATGAAGTCCTTAGACCGATGGCTCATCTCGATCAGGCCCATGCCCTTGTTATTGAAATTAACGATGTCTTTGGCTGCCTGCTCAAGGACGGACTGCGGCAGCACGGCTGGGCCGGGACTGAAGTTGAAGATTCTCTCTGGCATGATACAAGGTTCTCCTTTTAATGGGTACATTTAACTAGACAATAGAATTCAGGAATTGATCTGTTTGACCTCAAGACTCAATCCTTTGATGAAGTCTCCTATAACGACTTCTTCTTTTCTATACGTTGTCCGTTGGACATAAGTAGTTCCACTTTTAGCATCTGTAACTGATAAGGTGGCAATCATTCTTGTATTCGGTTTATCAAGCTCTTCTTCTACGTTGGAGTCTATTTTCGCAACAAAGATATAGATTGGCGGCAGTTCCCAAGGAGTCCATCCTCTCGAATATTCTGCCAATGCAGAGACGTTTTTTCTTGGAAGCACTGTTCTGATACTTGATGAGATTCTTCCTTCAGGAACGTCACGGAGCCTGCACAGCGTGATAATCAACGACACATTGATAACCTGTCTTTTCCCGTTATTTCTAATTTTAAATCGATAGAATGCCTGCCCATGTTCTGCGTCAAGCTCCTTTGCAACATGCGGTGAAATGGAAACATTTGGTCGTAGAAAAAGCATATATTTCCAAAAGCACCATGTGGTTATAATGCCAACAATAAATCCTACGGCAGCACCTATAATTTGTTCCGTGATCATCTTGATTCTCTCGCTCTGCACCAAAAATCAGCCATTAAAGGCTTTGCTGCCGCAACGCCTCATACAGAACTATGCCGACACTCATGGCCAGATTGAGGCTGCGGATATGCGGATTGCTCATCGGGATGGTATAACAATGGTCTGCGTAGAGCGCAAGGATTTCTTCAGGCAGCCCCTTGGTTTCCCGACCGAAAATCAGGTAATCGCCGGGTGTGAAAGCAGCGTGATGATAAGGCCGCTCGGTCTTGGTGGTGAAAAAGAAGAGCCTGCGTTCATCCTCGGCAGCGAGAAATTCGTTAACATTCTGCCAGTGCTTGATATTAACGTGCGGCCAATAATCTAACCCGGCCCGCTTGAGATGCTTGTCTTCCGTGCTGAAGCCGAGCGGATGGACAAGATGGAGAACTGAGTCCGTGGCTCCGCAAAGCCGGGCCACCGAGCCGGTGTTTGGCGGGATTTCTGGCTCGACAAGGACGATGTTGAAGGGGGGTATGGGCATGTGATCAACTTGGTTGAAGAATTTTCTACCGGAAGCATATACCCTAATTAGCAACGAAAGGCAATTTCTTAGCGGGTGAATTCAACTTGTAAGTGCAACTTTTGTCTGGTTGTAAAAAAAGTGAGTTGTGGTAGTATGATGGCTCATTTCTTACCGCCAAGCAAGAGGAGCACGGATGAAAAACTACACACAAGTCACCGA
>NQJD01000063.1 GCA_004284765.1 Candidatus Electronema aureum | reverse complement strand
GTGTAAAATGGTACCCATTTTTTATAGGAGTATCAATAATAATATCAACATAAAAGGAGAAAAACTATGTCAGCGCGACACGAGTTTGCAGTTGTGGATGCTAATGGCAGCATTAACCAGAGTTATTCATGCAGTGAACGTATTTCATGCAGTGGCGGTGGTGGTAGTGGACATTACCTAATTACTTTTGGGAGGCAATATCTGAATCCACCTGTCGTGGTAGCTACCCTTTTCGCTAATGCGGGATGGATCTACACAATCGAGGTAAATCATGTAGATGAGCGTAGATGTGACATCAAAATCATTGATGGGAACAAACCCGGTTCTTGTAATTTCATGATACATGCAATTGGGGATTAATTCATGCCGAATTCATCGGCTTGCTCTCCAGCTGCTAATTACAGCACACATCGTGTGATGTAGTCGTATCATCGGTGCAGGGTGCCATGCAGGGCACCCTGCCGCCTTCCCTTCTTCTGTGATCAGGAACCGCTCGGTGTCCTGCATCCTCCCCAGTCGCGCCCTTCCCTTTACAGCCAATAACGACGGGGGTATATTACCTTTCTCCGGCGGATTTGGCAACAGCCCATCTTGGCCAATTTCCCGCCAACTCTTCCTAAGCCATTCTTGCAGTATTTTTAAAAAATTCCATCTGTTCACCTCTTCTTGTTTTTTTGCTGCTCCACTCTAAAACAAAAATTTTGTCAAAGCGGCCAAGCCTCCTTTTACAAAGTCTTTACAATTTACCCCGCCATCGACAAACAATCTTTACATAGATTGTTTATACTCCCCATGAAAGCAAGGGAAACAGTTCCCATAACCAGCACATTCTTCTACAGGAGAACAGTATGAACGCAAATATTCGCAAAAAAATCGGCACCAGCATTATGGCAGTTCTGATCGCAGCAGCCCTTATTCCTACAGCAGCAGAAGCCTGCCGAGGAGGAAAAGGCGGTCGCGGCGGCGGTCAAGGCATGGGGATGGATTGCGGCATGAAGGGTGGACGTGGCGGTGGGGCGGCATTTGGTATCTGGCAGAATCCGCAGGCCGTGCAGGATTTGGCCATCACCCCAGAGCAGGTCGCCAAGCTGAAAGCGGCTGAATTTGCTGCTCGTGAAAAACAGCTTCCTCTTCAGTCCGAGTTAGACAGTCTGCGTCTAAAGATGGATCAGGCATTCTCCGCCGAGCCTGTAGATGAAAAGGCAGTGCTGGAGTTGACCGAGAAAATCTCGGCAGTGAAAAGCAAGCTGGCGGTGCAGAGAGCCGAGTCCAAGCTGGCCATGAATAAAATCCTCAGCTCAGAGCAGCTTGATAAAATGAAATCTCTGCGCGGCGCGGGCTGCAACGGCAAAAAGGGCGGCATGAACAAACCCTGCGGTATGAATGGTCAAGGCAATAATGGCCAACCGTGCCCCATGAACGGACAGGGAAAAGGCCAAGGAATGGGTCAAGGTAAAAACAACGCCCAGAATTAATAATGGACTTTCCGTCACTTGTCCGGTATGTTGTCCTGTGGCAAAGGATATGCTGGATAAGTGACGGATTTTTCAATCTGCACACAGGAGGATGATTTAGATGAGCATCAAACGTGAATGGACTACCCCGATTACCGCAGGTTCTTTCCTGCTTCTTGCTGTGACCGGTGTGTTCATGTTTTTCCACGCTGCACCCGGTTTGGCCAAAGAAGCGCATGAGTGGGTAAGCTGGATTTTTTTGGCTGCTGCGGCTTTTCATTTAGCGGTGAATTTTGCCGCTTTTAAAAAATATCTGACTGAACGCAAGGGGCAGGTGCTGGTGGGCGCATTCGCCCTGATCCTGCTGGTCAGCTTCGCGCCTGTCGGCGGCAGCGGCGAGCCGCCTTTTGTTGCCCCGTTACGCGCCTTGGGCAAAGCTCCGCTGACCACGCTGGCCCAAGTTGCGCAGACCAGCCCAGAGCAGATGATCGCGCAGCTAAAGCAGGAAGGGCTTGCCGTACAATCTGCCCAGCAAAGCCTGAGCGAGTTAGTCGGCGACGACTTGCACAAGCAGACGCGGTTTCTAAAGATGCTGCTGGATAAATAAACTGCTGCCTTTTTCGACTCACCCTGCCGCGTACCTCCTCCAGCCATTTTTTTTGGCAGCGCGGCAGCTGGGTCGGATTTGTCCTGTGATCTGGCAAAAAAATTTAAATTTGACCTGAGCAAAAATGCCATGAGAACATCCAAGAAAGAACAGGCGGATATTGATCCAGCCCTACTGCTGGAACCACCCCGCCACCACCGGAGCTGGACCTGCCGCTTTTGCTGGTTATTGCTATTCGGCGGGCTGGCCTCAGGTGGTTATTTCTTTTTTGAGCAGCAGAAGAAAAAAGGTAGCAGCACGGCAGTTCAGGTCGAATACAAAACCGAGGAAGTCCGCAACGGTGATCTGACTGTGAACGTCACCGCCACTGGCACGCTTCAGCCGACCAATCAAGTGGCAGTAGGCAGCGAACTATCCGGCAACATTGAGGAAGTGTTGGCCGATTACAACGATCAGGTCAAGGCAGGACAGGTGTTGGCCCGCTTAGATATTTCCAAGCTCGAGGCGCAAGTCAAGCAGACTGCGGCTTCCTTAGCAGCGGCCAGAGCCAAAGTATTGACAGCAGCAGCCACTATTCATGAAACATCCAGCAAACTCAAGCAGCTGAGAAAAATTAGAGAATTGAGCGGCGGTAAAACACCTTCGCAGTTTGACATTGATGCAGCAGAAGCAGCCTCGGCACGGGCTATAGCAGAAAAAGCCAGTGCTGAGGCGGGCGTGGATGAAGTCCAGGCAAAATTAGACATTACCCGCACGGAATTAGCCAAAGCTGAAATAATTTCACCGGTTAATGGCATAGTCCTCAGCCGGAATATCGAGCCGGGACAGACCGTGGCTGCTTCGTTTTCTGCGCCAGTGTTGTTTGAGTTAGCCGAAGACCTCACCAAAATGGAACTGCACGTGGATGTCGATGAGGCAGACATCGGCAAAGTCGGCGAAGGGCAGGCGGCGCAGTTCACTGTTGATGCCTATCCTGAGCGAAAATTTTCTGCTCAAATTCGGCAAGTGCGCTTTGCCGCAACGGTCACGAGCGGAGTTGTCACCTATAAGACCGTACTCATGGTTGATAATGCTGATTTGGTGTTACGGCCCGGCATGACCGCCACCGCCGAAATTATCGTGGAAAAAGCGACAAACGCCCTGTTGGTGCCGACCGCAGCCCTGCGTTTTAGCCCGCAGACTTCAGAAAAACGGGCGCAAAAGAAATCGCTGATGGATTCGCTCATGCCTCGACGGCTACTGAGGGAAAAACGTCTGCCACCCGCAACCGTGGACAGTAAAGACCCGCAGCAGGTCTGGAAGCTGGGCAAAAACGGGCAGCCTCAGCAGATATCGGTTAAAATCGGCTTAAATGACGGTAGCAGTGCGGAAATAGTAGAAGGAGAGATCAGGCGCGGCGATTTGGTCATCACTGGCATTGTCAACTCTGGACGGCAGAAATGACCGCCACCGCAGAAAACGCCGCGCCGCCGTTCATCCGACTGCGTGGCATCACCAAGGCGTATGGTATTGGTGATGCCTTGACCTACGCCCTGCACGGGGTAGATTTGGATATCGCCAAAGAGGACTTTGTCTCAATCATGGGTCCAAGCGGCTCCGGAAAATCCACTTGCATGAACATCCTCGGTTGTTTAGACACGCCTACTTCTGGCCAATATCTCTTCGGCGGGTTAGAAGTCAGCCGAATGAGCCGCAAGCAGTTAGCCTCGCTCCGCCGCTATTATCTCGGCTTTGTCTTTCAGGGCTTCAATTTGCTCAATCGCACTTCAGCCATAGAAAACGTGGAGTTGCCGCTGATGTATCGTGGCACTCCAGCCAAAAAACGGCGCGAGCTGTCCCGACAAGCCTTAAAAATTGTTGGGTTAGAAGGCAGGGAATCGCACACGCCCGGCGAGCTGTCCGGCGGCCAGCAGCAGCGGGTGGCTATTGCCCGCGCCATTGTCACCAGCCCGGCAGTGCTGTTTGCCGATGAACCGACCGGCAACCTCGATACTTCGCGCAGTCACGAGATCATGGAACTGCTGGTTGGCCTGAATCAGGAAAAGGGAATCACCATCGTCATGGTCACGCACGAGCCAGACATGGCCGAGTATAGCAAACGCATCATCCACTTTGTGGATGGACACGTGGCGACAGAAAAGGAGGCAGCATAAATGCTCTTCAACACCATACTGCTTGCCCTGCGTGACATCCGGCGTAATGTGATGCGTTCCGTGCTGACCATTCTCGGTATCATCATCGGCGTGGGCGCGGTTATCACTTTGGTCACGATCGGCAACGGTACCACCGCCCAAGTTACCGGTCAGATCGCCAGCATGGGTACCAATGTCCTCATGATCTCGCCCGGCCAGCACCGAGGGCCGGGGCAAGATTCAGCCGCGCCCAGCTTCACGCTTCAGGATGTACAAGCCATCCGCAAGGAGATTGGTTCGCTGAAGGCGGTGGCTCCGGTAGTCTCGGCCAATGCCACTGCTGTGGCGGGCAATAAGAACTGGTCCACCAGCATCACCGGCAGTAGCAATGATTTCTTCATCGTCCGCAACTGGATCATTGAAAGCGGCAGAACGTTTGAGCAAGCGGAACTACTGACCGGCAGGGCAGTCTGCGTGGTCGGGCAGACCGTGCGAAAAAATCTCTTTGCCGAGGACGACCCGGTGGGCAAAAATATCCGCTTGGGCAAAGTCTCCTGCCAAGTGATTGGCCAGCTTCAAGAAAAAGGCCAATCGAGCATGGGGCGAGATCAGGATGATCTGATCGTTATGCCGCTACTGACTGTGCAACGCCGCTTTTCCGGCAATCGAGATGTGGCAGGCATTCAGCTTTCCGTGGAAGACAGCGGCTCTACCGAGCAAGCCACCGAAGAGCTGATCATTTTGCTGCGGAAACGGCGGCATTTGGCTGATAGCGAAGAAGACAATTTCAATGTACGCGACACCAAAGAGCTGGCCGCTATGCTTACTGGTACTACAAAAACCATGACCGCCTTGCTTAGTGCAGTGGCGGCGGTCAGTCTCTTGGTCGGCGGTATCGGCATCATGAACATCATGCTGGTTTCGGTGACAGAACGCACCCGCGAGATTGGCATCCGTCTTGCTATCGGCGCGTTTGAACATGAGGTCATGCTTCAGTTTTTGACTGAATCCGTAGTGCTGTCCTCTTTAGGTGGAATCGTTGGTATCATCATTGCGTTAATTTCCTCTTACGGTATCACGCTGATGCTGGAACTTCCCTTCTTGCCTGATTTCCAGATTATTATCATCGCCTTTCTCTTTTCCGCAGCAGTCGGGGTGATCTTTGGCTATTTCCCTGCGCTGAAGGCAGCACGCCTTGATCCGATTGATGCTCTGCGGCATGAGTGAAAAATATGCGTCTCAGGAGTTCTCTCGTAGGATCGCTTCAACCTCCGCCAAACTGCTGCAACTGATAATCTCCTGCCGAATGGCTGCTGCGCCTTGCAGTCCGCTTAAAAAGCGACAGATATGGTTCTTGATGCGGAAAAGTAAATGCGCTGTGTCGAGATGCTGCTCGGCCAGTTCCAGATAACGCCGAATAACCGGCAGCCGTCCGGCCAGTGTCTCTGGAATGCCGTCGGGCTGAAAAACCCAAGGATTCCCCAGCGCACCGCGCCCAATCATCACCGCGTCACAGCCGGTTTCCTGCATCATCTCTAATCCATCCTCATAGCAGAGAATATCGCCGTTACCGATCACCGGAATGGATACCGCCTGTTTCACTGCCGTGATGACCAAGCGGTCAGCTTTGCCGCCAAACTGCTGCGCCCAAGTGCGGGCGTGAATGGTCACGGCAGCGGCCCCGGCAGCTTCGCACATCTGGGCGAAATCTGGGGCGATGATTGAGGCATCATTCCAACCGCTACGGAACTTCACCGTCACCGGCAGCGTCGTGTTGCCCACCACCGCCCGAATGATCGCCTCAGCCCTCCCCAGATTTTCCGGTTTCATCAGAGCCGAACCTGAGCCTTTCTTCACTACCTTAGGCACTGGGCAACCCATGTTGATATCGATGATATCAACCGGCATGGCCGAAACCAAGGCAGCTGCCTGCCCCATACTCTCCGGCTCGCTGCCAAAAAGCTGCACTGACCAAGGTCGCTCTTCTGGCACAGTTTTCAACATGGAGCGCGTCTGCGTTTGGCCGTAAATCAGGCCGTGACAACTGATCATCTCAGAAACCACCAGTCCCGCCCCGGCTTCCCGGCAGAGCAACCGAAAAGGTAGGTCGGTGTAGCCAGCTAACGGTGCGAGGATAAAGGGGTTGTCAAGGGCGACTGAGTCTATGTTCATTATTAGACCTTTTGCATAAGTAGAATCCATGTACATACTTTGCACATGAAATAGCATATAAATTTTACTTATGCAAGATGCCTAATCTATATTTTTGATTACCATGCCAGGCAAAAAGACAGGATTTATCTTGATACTCTGCTGTTCCTGTGTGATTCCATATTGTTCGTATCCATAGTAGATATAATTACAGTTTCCAGAGTTCTCATCTATTACGCCAATCCAAGGTCGTTCAGATACTGCCGGAAAAAGAAACGGCTTTGCAGTGCAGCGAGCTACTGGATTCATTGCCAAGATATTTACGCTTGGTTTGAATACCACATCGGTTTTCTTGTTCTTATCAAGAGTCATTAATCTATCTATCAGTAGATTATTTGTCCCGGCAGCATATTGTCCATGCAAAAAAATGCTATTTCTATAAAAACTTGAATATTGCATTATACAGATCAATACGATAGCCATCAAAAGAAACTTTACCGGATGTATATTTTTGCGGTTAATAAATTCACTTAATATGATAACTAACCTTGGGATCGAGACAAACATGGCTACGTTTGAAAAATAATACGCAGAACCTCCTGCAATTCCTGCGGTTAAAACAATCAGCACTCCTGTAAACAAAGTTGCTAAGGAATAAACAGACATTGGATTTTTCAACGTTCTCTCTGTATATAAATCAGATAGAATCGTTGCTATCGGCACGGAAAAATGAAATGCGAAAAAACTGAATAAGGCAAATAACGCAAGGACAATTTCCTGAAGAGATACTATCTTTCTTTCGATGACTGCATTTGCAACGTCATCAAGAGACTTACCAAGAAAAGAATAGTTTTTTACAAGATGTAATGGAGAGAACGTAATTCCTGTAGGTGCTGCGTGTGCTGAATTGAATACAGCGAATCCTGCTGCTGTTACAACGAAGATTGCAGCCAGTGCAACTTTTCTTGTTTCTTCGCAACGTTTACGAAGAAACAGCAGGCGCACAAACCAAAGTCCAGAAAAAACAAGACCAACGGATGCTTTTGCATTTGAGATCATAAAGGATACGAAGAAGAGCAGAAGCAAATCGCGGAACGATAAAGATTGCTTATAGAGAAGCGTTGAACCTAATACAAATAATGCCAAGGAAACAACATAAGATTCTGAAATAAAGAATGTTCTCTGTATCGCCCAGCGCCAAAATAAAAAAGGTATAGTGGCGAGCAGCAAGGAAGATATTCCCCAAAGAAAAGGAATTGATATATGATTTACTCTGCTCGTAATTGTACAAAAAGCTGTAATGCTAAAAATTAAAAATGGGGCAAAGAGGATGTGGTTTGCAACTCCGTAAACTTCAACAACACCTACGCCTGAAATCAAACTGATACTTGCCATCAGTACATGAGAAAATGTATGGTACGGAACTTCTACTAACCCATGCAGGCCAGTTGAAGCTACACCGTAGTTTTTTATCATCGCTGCGACGCTGGCGTGAAACAATGTATCTTGACACACCTCGCCAACATGCAAACGCTGGAGCATATCAAATGAAGTGTACGCTTCCATGCCTAATATTGTCACTGTTGCAACCACAGCCATCAGGAAAATTGTTCGCCAATCATGGTATGAATACCAGAAAAGGCGAAATATGTAAAAAAATGAGCCTACAGCAGCACCATAAAATATAAATACTAACCAAGGTAAACGGCTGTAAACCAAGGTCGCCATTAATCCGTAAGTGAGAACTATTCCCCATACAAAATCACCCAACTGGCGCGAGAAGACATAGAATATTGCGAGCAGAGCAAAACATGATGCAGCAATTATTGATGAATGAATAAACGTAAGGCGATTAAGCAGGAGAAGGTTTCCTCCGATCAATATACATACTGTGCTTACTGCCAGCGTCACCCATAATTGATTCATTGTTTCAATAGACAAACTTTCCCATTCTGCCGATCTTTTTTCAACCGTAATATTTTTCATTTCTTTAGGTTTGTACAAATAAAAATCCCCGCAGCAGCAAGCAGCGGGGATTCCAAAATATGAAGAGAATCAAAGTACGTCTATCCTTGGTAATAGAGATCTGTGAGTGATCAATGAAATAAAATACAATCGTTGTAGTGATTAATAAATCTCCAAACAGATGCAGTTAAGTTTTCAATGCTTCTCGAAAACGACAATGTCTTCCTGACTAAT
>NQJD01000062.1 GCA_004284765.1 Candidatus Electronema aureum | reverse complement strand
AGTATGCGAAGATGTCCTTATCACATTCGAGTTTGAAATACTCGCCGCAGATTTCCATAGTGATGACTTCTTCATCTGTTAAGGCAGGGTTAAATCCGCCCCGCCGCAGCCGACATTGCTGCCTGATGACACCGTATTGTTCACAGACAAGCAGAAAGACAGCAATAACAAAATCGTCTCGATCCATTGTCGCACTCCTTGTGAATAGGGCTTAGATACCACTATTCTACAGGATGCGCCCAATGGATCGGGCATCTTTTTTAAGAGTTGCACATTAGGTATTTAATCCTCTCATTAACATGTTCCCTTTTTCAAAAAAATGAAGAAAAATCATTTTATCAGGTGAAAACATGAGTAAAAAAAGTTGGTTATTTATATTGTTATTGTTTGTAATCTGTCCATTCAGGGTTGGATTTGCTGCATCAAGCTCCTTACTATTCAAAATAATTCCTATCATAAGTTCACAAATCCAAACAGGTAAATTTATCGATAGTTGTGTATCGAATATGCAATATGAGACCAGCTCTGGTCTCAGCGGAAGAACAACAGAAAAGTGTGAATATCGCTACAATAAAGGCGATACAATAAAGTTTCTTATTGGTGGACAAACAATTGGGGTAGTACGAGCAGATAAATACGTTTTTGTTGATGAGATGAGCAGCTACGAACAAGTAGCCATGATTATGCAAAGCTTGGATTCTGACGGACTGCCCGATAACGGAATACAGATCAAAACAACTGATGATGAAGCACTTAAAAAACTCAGCTATTCCATATATGAAGTGGATCCAAACGATCAAAATTTTAGAAGCCAATTTAAAACGTTAGTCGGCAAGGAGTTTAATGCAAATGAGACGGGCAGTATTCAGCATTCTATTGATGCCCCTAAGGCTGAACTTTTAAAAAATTCTGGTATTTATGATTATTATCATGGCAACTCTCCCTTGGCTGGCTGTTTGACAGATTTTCCATGCAATAGAGATATTCTTGAAGGAGATGCACCCATGAGTGCCTGGTATAGATTAAATCATTATTTTTGGCATTTTCATGTAGAGCCTTTAATGAATCTTCAACATCGTGCAATGGTATGGGAATCTCTTAATGTTTTAGAAAGAAAAAAGGAAGCGGAAAAATCTGCAAAATTTATAGCAGATGCTTTTGCTGCTATTTCATCACTTAATGCAAATCCTAATGGTACAAAATACTTATTAAAGAATATTGAGAATAAAGCAGAAGGCGAGTTGTCTTCGATGACGGAGGATAAAATTAAAGAATATTTCATAGGAAAAGATGAACTGTGGGCTGCCGGTGCTGTTGATGGATTTCTGAAAGGATCCAGGGTGTATGAAGAGTGTCTTTTGGAACGCGATATTTCTAAATTCAGTGCTTTGGACTGCGTCAGTCAATTCTCGCAAGAGGTTTACCAAGTCTATTTGAATGGAATAGCAGCATGGATGCTTTATAGCAAGCAAGATGAGATTGATACATATAGTGCCGCTTTGGATTATCTTAATGCGCGTTATAATGCCGCAGGAAAACTTGCGTTTGTAACACAGCAAGCTGAATATGGGCATCCGGCAACATGGTCGGAACTAAAACAGCACTTCATAAACAATAGAAATGTTGATAAAGTGCTATTTGATAAAATAGTTAATGATGCCATCGAGATGGTGAACAGGAATGTGCAAGATTTACAAGCAAAAGCGATTATTCTTTCACCTGCTCAACAGAATTCATCTACAGCTATGATGGACATCCGTATCAAAAAGGTCTCGACCATCAAAGACTTTATCGTTGTCTGTGTAGAATTTGAAAACTTATCGAACGATGGATTGATTATAGATGAAGGTCAGATACAATTTCGTTCACTGGGAGAGAACGGTGTTTTTAATAATTCGATTTATTACGGCATCTCTCAAGGAATTGGCGGGAGTAAATTCAACCTATATAACTACGGAGACACTTATAACGGTTGCCTTGCAGTAAAAATGGACAACCCCAATGTGACCAACGATTTTTTGGGGATATCCACATGGGTTCAATATAAGAAATATAAAAATGATCCGCTCGGAATAATTCACACAAGTTCGCTGAATAATACCTATGAGTATGGATCGACTTTTGATCAGGAAATTTTACAGAAAGAACTATCGTTAAGTCTGGTTAAGAAATTCCAGACAGCAGAACCTGGAGAACAAATTTTATTGAAATTAGATGATGGTGACCTTAATTTTGATTCAGAACCCTACACACCACCATCAGGAACCGAATACGATTGGAGAATTACTTCACCTGAGGGGGTTTCCATTTTAAATAATGGGACAACAGCTTCTTTTATTGCACCAGAAATTCCAATAGGAGCTAACCATGTATTTATCCGGGGAAGAGTAAATGTGACCACACCAAGCGGAGAATCTGAAAAAGAGCTATTTTTTGTAAATGTCGTTTCAAAAAAAATAGTAACGCCTCAGCCCCCAAAGAATTTAGCTCTTACATCGAACGATTCAGCAGTTGTTTATCTAAGCTGGGACGCATCACCTTTTGCAAATGGATATAAAGTTTACATTTCTGATAAAAGTGGAATAGACCCTAAAAGTTTTGATTCACATACAAATGGTTTTACCATAGAAACAGCAACAACAAATGCGAGTTTCCAAGGTACAGTGGGAAAAACATATTTTGCTGTCGTAACATCAAGTATTGGTTCCTCTGAAAGTGTCCCTTGGACAGAAAAGAAACTAACCATAACAATACAGGAGCCTACAATCCCAACGGTAACTTCTTTGACATCCAGAATCTGGATGGATCGAAATCTTGGGGCTTCACGAGTGGCAACAAATTATGATGATGAGCAGGCCTATGGTGATCTTTATCAATGGGGCCGGGGACATGACGGACATGAAAAGTTTGACAGTCCAATAACTACAACGATATCAGCTACAAACATTCCCGGTCATGGTATGTTTATTGTTAATGGAGATTACCCGTTTGAATGGAGAAAACTTCAAAATTCGTCATTATGGCAAGGAAAAGATGGTACAAACAATCCTTGTCCAGCCGGTTTCAGGTTGCCGACCGAACAGGAATGGCAGATAGAATTAGATTCCTGGCCAGCTATTAATTCGTTAGGATGGCCTTCAGGTGATATATTGCGGTTGCCGTTAGCTGGGATGAGACGTAGCGATACTGGTCAGGTGATTCAAAAAAATCAAAGGGCAACGTATTGGTCATCATCGTCTTACTACGCAGGTTATGCTCGTTTTATCGTAGTAGAAATTGACGTTTCTACTGATTCTGTACGAATGAGTAGTGATGTTGCTGCGGCAGGTGCTAGTATACGTTGTATTAAGGATTGAGTGTGAAAAGGGGGACTGATTTATTTATCTGGTAACGCTTCTTCACGCACCTGATGATAGGACATGCGGAGAAATGTTCTCCCATTGCAGAATAGGCTTCATATTTTTTTTCACAAGCAGAATAAACAAAACTTCCCTATTTATTTGGATATACTCTATCGATCAAGAACAACAGGCGTAGTGATTCTTGCGCTTGGCTTTGACCGGGTCAGCGACGAGGTCATGGTCAAGTACGGTTTGGGCAAATTTCAGGCCGTAGCAGATAAGATGAAGGTAGTTGAGAAGGAAACAAACGGAGAGAAGGTTTAATAATGATAACGAAGTTGAGCAATGAACACCGCACCCTCTTCCGCCTTATAGACAATGCGGTGTTCATCCGTAATCCGGCGGGACCAGTACCCGGACAGACCGTGCTTCAGCGGCTCCGGTTTACCGATTCCGGCACAAGGTGTGCGCTGAATCTCACGAATCAGCAGGTTGATACGCTTCAACGTTTTTTTGTCGGCCTGCTGCCAGTACAGATAGTCCTCCCACGCCTCTTCTGAAAATATCAGCTTCAATCCTCCAGCTCCTTCTCACAGCCTTTACCGTTCTCCAGTTCAGCAATTGATCTGAGCAGCCGCCGAGCATTTTCAGGACTTCGCAGCAGATAGGCAGTTTCCTCCAAAGAAGAGAAATCCTCCAGCGACATCATCACCACCGGCGGCGCAGTCTTTCGGGTGATAATCACCGGCGAATGATCGTCACAGACTTTTTTCATTGTTTTAGCAAGACTGCCCCGTGCAGTGGTGTAAGTAATCGTCTCCATACATTTACCCTCCCAAGTGAACATGTACACTTTAATGTACTATGAAATACGCTCCAGAACAAGGAGGATATGAATTCACGGGCGATATTTTGCGCATTTCCGACCAGAAGCATCCCAGGAAGCCAGCAATCCTACAGTGCGTTATTTTGATTTCGACCCGCTGCTGGGCGAGGAGCTGGAGCTGACCGCCGACCTGCTCGCGCTCTCCACCGGCATTCAGGAAGCGCAAGGCCCGCACCATCACCGCCTCCTGCAAGGGCTGCGGTGTCTGCGCCGCCCGCTGTCCAACGATGGCCATTGACATGGGCCGCTTCACCTTAGACGGCATCATGGCCCAGATCAGGGCGTTTGGGGAGAAGATCGCTACCTAACTGAGCGGCTTCAGAGGGGAAAAGCAGCCCGGATTGCAAAGCAGTCCGGGCTGCTTTGGTTTGACAGGGGACAGTGGCAAAGGGTATCTTTGTAGAAGCGGGACGCGCTTGATGCCAGCCACATCGATCATGATCAAGGGCGAAAAAAAATAACACGCCATCGCCCGCGAGGAACTTGCGCCGGAAGAGGCAGCACGAGAGCTGGGCCTACCTCGCAAACTCCGGCCTGATCAGCTTAAACTTCTGTATCTTGTAGCCAATCTGCCGTTGCGTCAGGCCCAGCTCTCGTGCTGCCCGCGCTTGCACCCAGCCGTGGCGGAGCAAGGCTTCCTCCACCTGCTCGCGCTCAACATCTTCTAACGACTTACGCCGCTGCGGGGCGGCGGGTGGTTGGCTTACCACTGGCTCAACAGCTTGCGTGAGAGGCAAAGCGATCACTTGCTTGGGCGCAAAGAAGTAGTCGGGTAGGTCTTCCAAGCGCAGCAGGTCTCCGGCAGAGAGGATCACCAAACGCTCAACCAGATTCTGCAACTCACGCACATTGCCGGGCCAGTCATAACCAGTCATCGCCTCAAGGAAATCCCTGCTCATCCGCAGCTTCTTCTTATTGCGCTCGTTGCTCAGTTTCAAAAAGTGGTCAACCAAGACCGGGATGTCATCTTTCCTCTCCTTGAGGGAAGGCAGAATAATCGGCACCACGTTGAGGCGATAGTAGAGATCATTGCGGAAGCTGCCGTTGATCACGGCCTGCTGTAAGCTAACATTGGTGGCGGCAATGATGCGCACATCTACCTTGATCGTGCGGTTGGAACCAAGACGTTCGAACTGCTGCTCCTGCAAAACCCGCAGCAGCTTCGACTGGAGCAGCAAGGGCATCTCGCCGATCTCATCAAGGAAGAGCGAACCTTTATCCGCCATCTCAAATCGCCCGATACGTGTGCCGCCCGCGCCAGTGAAGGCTCCTTTCTCATGCCCGAACAGCTCGCTCTCCAACAAGGACTCAGGCAGGGCGGCGCAGTTAATCTTGATAAAGGGCCTGTCGCGGCGCGTGCTCGCCTCATGAATGGCCTGCGCAACCATCTCCTTACCAGTACCGGAATCACCCAGCAGCAGGACCGTGGCTTGGCTGGGTGCTACCCGCTCAATGCTCCAGAACACCTCCTGCATCGCCTTGCAATGGCCGATGATGTAGTGCTTGCGGTGGCGGTCGTGGAGCTGGGCTTTCAGGCTGATGTTCTCCTCGACAAGCTGCTGGCGGTCGCGGCTGATCGCTCGGTTGAGGCTGAGGAATTGGGCGATCAGCGTTGCCAGCACGGTCAGGAAACGGACATCCTCCTCTAACGAAACCTCCATGCCAAAGAGTCTATCCACACTCAGCACGCCCACTGGCTGTTCGCCCAGCAGTACCGGTACCCCGATAAAGGCGATCTTCGTCTTGCTGAACATCGGGCGTGCGCCAGTGCGGTTGAGGAAGAGCGGCTCGCTGCTCACGTCCGGGACAATAAAGGGCGAGGCAGAGCTGAAGACCTTGCCGCAGATGCCCTCATCTAAGTTATAGACCCCGCGCTGTTCCTCCTCGACAGTCAGGCCATAGGAAGCGCAGATGGACAGCCGCTGGCCGTCGTCATCAAGCAGGGCTAAGGTCGCGCGTTCCATGCGCAAGGTGTCGTGCAAGACCTTGAGAATAGCGGCCAGAACGGTATCGAGATGGACTGCCGAATCGATTAGCTTAACAATACGGTACAGTGCCTTGACCTCCAAGGCCTCGGTAGTAAAGCGGGAAGTGGGAAAGATGCAGCTCTCATTGTTCATGGATGATACCTCTATTGTGCAGCCTTGCGGCCCTGTTTGCTGTTCATTGGCAAAGGACACTGGTGTGGTCGCCTTCTCCTCACTAGTGATGTCCGCTTCTCGACACTGGTGAGGAGACACGCTCGACACCAGTGTGCAGCCTCGCTCCTCACTGGTGATGTTCACCATAAGATCACCAGTGCCCTTCATCAGTCCTCTGCTGTGTGCTGTGCCATTCCTCCCCGTCGCCGCAAAGCGGAGCAGTTCACCCTCGCTGAGGACGCTGCCGCAGGCACGAACCTGCCGGGTAAGCTGTTGGATTTCGCTTTCCTCAAGATGCAGGCCGTGCTTTGCCAACTGGAGAGCCACGGCCCGCCTGCCTGTCTTCTCGCCGAAACGAAGGGTTCTTTGGCTGCCAACTCGCTCTGGCGGATACGGCTCATAGGTGGCCGGATTGATTGCCAGCCCGTGCTGATGCAGGCCAGTCTCGCAGGTGAAGATATCTGCGCCGACCAAAGGATGGCTGGCGGCGATGCTCCTGCCGCTTGCTTCAGCCACGGCTTGGCAGAGCGCAGGCAGATGCTCAGGCTTGTAGCGGCGATTGCCCTGCACCAAGGCGAGATACCCGACGGCTTCCTCAAGACGGCAACAGCCCGCCCGCTCGCCTAAGCCAAGCACGGCTGCATCGAGACTGACGGCTCCTGCCTCAAGCGCGGCAATGGAATTCGCGGTGGCCATGCCGAAATCATTGTGGCAATGCACCCCAATAGGCAGGTTGACCGCGCCTTTCACGGCCAGCACCAGCGTGCGGATGCTGCCTGGTGAGCAGATGCCCACCGTATCTGCGAGGCGGATGCGGCGTGCGCCGTGCTGCGTTGCGGTCTTTGCCATTGCGCAAACAAAGTCCAGCTCGGCGCGGGAGGCATCTTCTAAGCCAACAGAAATGGAAGGAATGCCCAGCGACAAGGCCAGCTCGATAGAATGAATCAGCGTCTCGCGCACCCAGCTGCGGTCTTTGCGCAGACGCTCGCGGATGTGGCGGTCAGACACGGGGATGGACAGCGACAGCACGTCGGGATGACAGGCAGCGGCAAAGGCGATGTCGTCGTCCTTGCAGCGGCACCAGAGAGCGAGACAGCAGGATTGGGCAACCAAATCGCGGGCCTCGTGGAGCAGCTCCGGCAGCCACGGATGCAGCGGCGAAGCTGCGCCCAGCTCAAGCTCGTCAATGCCGACTTGCGCCAGCCCAGCAATAATGCGCAGGCGGGCCGCTGCGGTGAAGGCAACGCCCGGTGCCTGCGCTCCTTCTCTCAGGGTGGTGTCAATGAGTTCGCACCTGTGCATCCACTGCCTCCGCTTGGCTCTCTTCACAAAAAAGAAACTGTTCAGACAACTACATTCATAAAGCGTGCCAACTCGCACATTTTCGGCGTTATTCTGATAAGATTCTATGATTCAGGAAGGTTACTGGAAAGGCTTGGCAAAGGAGGGAGGTAGATGCGAGATAGGTTGGTTACATCATTGTAAGGTTATATTGAGGACTACGACAGAATTGCAAGAGAGTGCGCAGGAGGAGAATATACACGTTCCAACCTGCACACAGCAGAGCAAGTAGGCTGGAACGTGAGCAATATCGATGTACTGCTGATGAAAGGCTACAGGAATGTAGCAGACGCTTGATCAAGCTCGCAATAAGTTGGAGCTTCTTTACGTTGCAACTGAATATGCACGTCTGCATCTAATTTCAGCAGACCTGCCTTACAACTCTTCTGCAAAGAAGAAGTAACCTTTTCTAAATTTGAGTAAAATGATTTCATGTCGCTGTCTGTGAATAACAGCTCAGTCTTGAAATAGTTCTCAATCACCCGTTTGCTTACAGGTAAGGCCTGCTCATCTTGCACAGATGTCCTGAGCTTTACAAGCCTGAAATAGCTTGAAGGGCTGATGTGTCGTACCTTCTCAATCGTTTTGGCATTCATCTGAATGTTTGTCTTCTTGACTCCGCAGTCATTATCCTTCATCAAGAACTCTTGAACAAGAACCCCGCCCTGATCGATCAACGCTTTTTCCTCTATGCCGATTCTCCAGCCGATAGCTTTCCCAGAGCTGTTTTTGGCGGCTTTTACTTTATGCTTTTTGATCTTGTCGCCTTCTATCTTGTAGATATATGCTTTCTTGTGCTGGTTGCCAAAGCGATCCTGCTGACTCAACAGAGAATCAAGGATAACCATATCAGAAAGATCTTTCACATATTGGGTAATGGTGAACCATGAGTGGCAAAGCGAACGGCTCCCTAAAAAACACATTGAATTTACCATTAAAAACAATATAATATTGAAAAAGTTGACTTCCGACTTGGTCTCAGTTTTCAGAGGGCGAAT
>NQJD01000061.1 GCA_004284765.1 Candidatus Electronema aureum | reverse complement strand
TCTGATTCGTAAAATTTTGGCGCACACTGTTTGTGTCTTCCTTAATTTGGTCTATAACCGCCCTCCACTTGACTTGGATGGCTTGATTGCTGCCTAATCAAGTTTAAAAGAGTTGCACATTAGGTAATGCTGTTTGAAATCTCAAGAAAACGCAGGAGCTGATCAGTTGGACGGACAGGTTCTGACGCAGCAAAAGCATTGTTTATCATGCCATAGGCAACAAGAAACTCCTGAATGGTGTAATGGCTGAAACGGAAAGCCCGCTCAGAGTTCCGGTTCAGCAGCGAACGCCCGCCCAGCTCGAATTCTTCCAGCCAAGCAATGTTCTGATCGGCAAGAATAAGCTGCTGAAGCTCATCTTCAGAAATAATCCGCTCACCCCGCCGCTGCATCCGTTCCGCAATCTGCACACAAGCGTTGAACAATTCCTTCCGTTCCGGCATCCGCCGCCGACCGCAGCAGCGATGCGCCCGCAGCTTGCGCACCTCGCGGTCAAGCCACTCATTGATCAACGCCTGATACACGGTGTAGGCGTTCCATTTCTGCTCGCGGTCGTCCAGCTCCAGCAGTTTGTCGAGATGATGCAGCAGCATGGGCCGCATCCGCAAATCCTGCATCTGCTCCAGCAGATGATTCGCCCGCTGCCGCTGTTGCTGAATTTTACCCACCTGAAAGAATAGTCGGTGCCGGAAGCTTTTTTTCGATGAACTCCTGCACTTGCTCATTGCTGAACGGTGAGAGATACAGCACTGGGCAGTGATAGCCGGACAGCACCTTGATTTCCGGTCTACCGAGGCTGTCCGTCTCCATCTCCGGGAAAAATTGGGTGCGGCTGGAGATGATCACCCGGCGGAAATCCTCGCCGGCCTGAAGCAGCTCCAGCAGGCGGTCGCGAATCCGCTTCCACGCCTGCCGGTCTTCATCCAGCGCGTCGAGAAGCAGAAAAGTCTCGCCTTTGTTCGGCAGCTCGCGCACCTGCTGCAAGGTGTCGTCGCCGAGCTTGAAGAGCTGGCAGCTGTATTTCTGCGGCCAGAAGCTGGTCAGGTGCATCAGCTTGAGCATCGGCAGGAGCGAAGTCTTGCCCATGCCCGCGTCTGAGAGGATGAACATCTGATGCCGCCCGTCTTTCTCCAACGGCAACTTGCCCTGAAAAAAACCGTTGATGCGCTCAAAGGCGGACTGCTGCGCACACACCACCAAATCGTCTTGCCGCGAATCCGCCGGGTTTCTATCCTGAAGTTGCGGCACCACATAGACATCCTTCAGCACGTTCGGATCAACAAACTCGTCCCGCAGACGGTCAAGCTCCTTGACTTCCTCACCGCGCAGCCGGTCTAATTTATTCCAAAGCTGCTTTGCCCATTCTGCTTTAACAAAAGCTAATGCTTCCAGTGGCATTTTTTCCTCCCTCGCTGTAAGATGACGGAAAAAAATACTCTGTTCCATGTTTTTTTCCAAGCAGGAACAGCATGGCTTTCCTGACAAAGGAGAACAAATGACCTCTACCGGAACGAAAACCGCGCTGAAGGAACTTGCCGACACCGGCGTGATTGGCTTTTAAAAACGGCTCAATAGCAATCGAACTGCGTAACTCCTATTTGTTTTGAGATTTATTAACCACTACAACGATTTTATTTTATTGATCACTTACGGTTATCATTACCAGATTTTATGACAAGGTATCCGGCTCACGAGAGTGATCTACAGATATTTGAATCTGGATGGCAACCGATCGAGCAGCTTCAATGTCTTGGTGAAAGCTACCAAAGACATCGGATGAATCAATCAAAGAAGTGGTACAGAATAAAACACCGGCATCACCGGTTTAGCACAATAACGATGGAGAAATAATAATGTCAGGACATTCCAAGTGGAGCACCATCAAAAGGAAGAAAGGTGCTCTTGATGCAAAGCGAGGTAAAATTTTCACCAAGCTGATCAAGGAGATTATGGTTGCAGCCCGGATGGGCGGCGGCGACATTGACGGTAATCCCCGTCTGCGCAGCGCGGTGAACGCGGCCAAGACCGAGAACATGCCCAAGGAGAACATTGAGCGGGCAATTAAAAAAGGCTCCGGCGAGCTGGGCGACGCGATCTATGATGAAATCCTCTACGAGGGCTACGGGCCAGGCGGGGTGGCAGTATTAGTCGAAACCATGACCGATAACAAGAACCGTACCGTGGCGGATGTTCGTCATTTCTTTGCCAAGAACAACGGCAACCTTGGCGAGAACGGCTGCGTGGGCTGGATGTTCGACAAGCGCGGCGTGATCACGGTTGAGGCCGTTGCCGGGCTTGGCGAGGAACAGCTGATTGAGCTGGCCTTGGAAGCCGGAGCAGAGGACGTGGTGACAGAAGAGGATAGCTTCCTGATTTACACCACGCCAGAGGATTTCAACGCGGTGGTTGAGCAGTTAGAGAAGAGCAAGATTAAGATGAGCGAGGCGAGCATCCTGATGGTGCCGAAGAACACCATTGAAGTCACCGAAGAGAAGACCGCTTCTAATCTGCTCAGGCTACTGGAAAGCCTAGAAGATCATGATGACGTGCAGAAAGTCCACGCCAACTTTGATATTCCAGATGAAATCATGGAGAAGCTGTCATAGCTTTACTCAAACCGCTGCGGATTATCGGCATTGACCCAGGCTCTCGGATCACCGGCTACGGCATCATCGACAAGCTGGGGCCGGGACTGGGCTTTGTTGCTTGCGGCACCATCCGTACGGAAAAAGAGAAGGATTTCTCTCGACGGCTGCTGATCATTTTTGAAGGGCTGGCCGAAGTGATGGAGTTGCACAAGCCAGAGGTTGCAGCCGTGGAAGAGCTGTTTGTTGCTCATAATGTCCGCTCTGCCCTCAAGCTCGGCCAAGCACGGGGCGCAGCGGTTGTGGCAGCCATGCGTTTTGGACTGCCAGTGCATGGCTACCCGCCTCGCTTGGTCAAGCAGACGGTGACCGGCTACGGCCAAGCTGAAAAAGAACAGGTTCAGCACATGATTCAAGTGCTGCTTGAACTCAGCGGCGCACCAAGCAGTGATGCCGCTGATGCCTTGGCCGTGGCGGTGTGTCATGCCCAGCGGATGGGAACGCTCTGAAGATCATAGAGCTATCTGCCGGAAGAAGTCATTGCCCTTATTGTCCACCAGCACAAAGGCCGGAAAATGCCTGACTTGGCCGGAGATGGTTTCGTCAAGAGAATTTTTTGGTTTGAGGCGAAGACTTCAATTATCCGCAGGGCGGTCCGGGCTTATTTGGCCAAGCCGATTTACACCCTTGATCCTATCAATCTTTATGCAACTGCTTAATAACTCCTATCTTTATTCATGAACAGTATCCGCCAAGGTTGGTCGATGAATTGCGGAGGCTGTTTTGCAATGGCGGTGCCATTCAAGGTGACTGCGGCACCCGTTGAGAAGGCCCTGCCGTCAAGCCGTGCGCCGGGCTGGAGGGTGATTGCAGCTGACGCAAATATGTCTCCTTTGAAGACAGCGTTTGTTCCCAACGTGGCTGCGCTGCCAACCTGCCAAAAGACGTTGCAGGCTTTCGCCCCGTTGATCAAAAGCACCTGACCGTTGTTTGCCACGGTGAGCGTGGATGCCATCTGGAATATCCAGACCGCATTGGAGTCGCCTTGACCATCGAGCGTGAGATTCCCGGTCACCGCCAGCGAGGATGGAGCTTTATAGAGACCCGGAGCCAAGGTTAGACCGCCTATGTCTGCCGAAGCTGAAGTTGCATTGGGTCGTCCAGCAGCATCGTTATACGCGGTGGTTAAATCAGCCATAGCCTGAGCTGCAACCGCATCGTACACGTGTATCGCCCCGTTCACTTTTACAGGGGGAATGCCGCGATCAAAGGCAGTGCCTGGCGATATCCCGACATCGCCGATAATCGTGCCTCCGCCTGTGGGATTGGTGATCGTGTTGAAAGCAAGAACCGCGAAAGAGTGGGCCGAGCCGAGATGCACCGGTGCTTGACCTGCCTTCGCATCTTGGCGTGAAAAGAATAAAGCAGCCACAAGGCCACAACCCACGAACATCCATTTCGCGCTCTTCGCCATCAAGAGCGGGGCATATATTGTTTGCATTGGGTGTTCTCTGTCTCTTTACGATGTTCTCATAAGGCGGGATTCATTAATAGTATCCGCCAAGGCTGGTCGATGAACTGTCGGGGTGGCGGTGGCAGCGCAAGAGTGTTGCTATCCAAGGTGACAGCGGCATTCCGTGCCAACGCTCTGCCGTCCAAGGTTGCGCCAGTCTGCACTGAGATAGCGGTCATCGCCAAGATGTTCCCTTTAAAGCGAGAAGTCGTTCCCAAAGTTGCTGAACTGCCGACCTGCCAAAAAACGTTACGAGCCTGCGCACCGCCTGACAGAATCACCCCGTAGCCATTTCCCACGGTAAGTGTGGTGGCCATCTGGAATATCCAGACTGCATTTGGATCACCGCCCGCATCAAGCGTAAGATCGCCTCCGGTGATTTGCAGCCAACCCGACGTGGTTTTATAGAGGCCAGGTGCTAAGGTCTTGCTGCCTAACTGTTCATCGGGCAAGATGATCACATCTTTTGTCCGTCCAGCAGCATCGTTATAGGCTGTGGTCAAGTCGGTCTGGGCTTGAGCGGCGATAGGAACGCCTAAATATACCTTCCCTTTCACGATTACGGGCGGAACTCCAACTACAAAAGAAGTGCCGGTCCATACTCCGACATCTCCATTGATCGTGCCGCCTCCAGTGCTGGTGACTGCCGTGCCAGCCAGAATTGCAAAAGAACCAGCCGAGCGCAAGTCAACAGGTAACTGCCCTGCCTCTGCTTGGTGTTGGCAAAACAAGACGATCAAGGCGAGACCAAGCAAAAATCGTTTTCCCTTCTCCGCTATCAGGAGCCATACATTCATTTTTTCTCTTTGTAAGATTTCAAACAAGATTACTCCCTATCAATAGTAATATTTCTTTTGCTACCACTGTTAGAAACTGCAAGCATCACACCAATGCCGATAACAATAACCACTCCGATCACGGTCCATGCCATACCAATACTGGCTATGACTCCCATTTTCCAAAGCGCGGCAACAATGCCTCCGATTAAAATTATGTATCCAATAAGATAAATACTTGTCCATTTCATAACAAACCTCCAGATGAGATCAGCACATCACCATGCGCACATTATTTGTCAGCAACTGTTATTGAGCAGTGTATCCGCCATCTATGACCAGTTCGCTGCCGGTCATAAATTTAGACTCATCAGATGCAAGATACAGTACACCATAGGCAATATCATCCGGCTCTCCGATATGACCAATAGGATGACGACTGTCAAGCTGCTTTCTGAATGCCTCAGCTCCTTCCGGTGAATTTGCAGCCAGTTCCTCGACAAGAGGAGTCCAGATAAATCCCGGATGTATGGAATTGACTCTGATGTTTTCCTTTGCATAAAATAACGCATCATTTTTACTCATCAGCCGAACAGCCCCTTTGGAGGCATGATAGGGCGGCAGATCGGCAGCACCGATTATCCCATAAATGGATGACATGTTTATGATGCTTCCTCCGCCAGCTTTTCGCATAAACGGAATTGCATGTTTGGTGCAAAGGAACACGCCACCGACATTCACGCCTATGACGTTATCCCATTCCGCTTTACTGATCTCATGCGTAGGACGATTAACCCCGGCAATACCCGCATTGTTGACAAGGATGTCTATTGCCCCAAACTCACGGGCAATCTCTGCAAAAGCACTACTTACACTGTCTTCATCAGCAGTATCGACATGCCAGTATTTTGCAATTCCACCGAACGTCTTAATTTCGCCTACTACCTTTTGTCCTGCATCATCATTTATATCTGTTACAGCCACCTTTGCTCCTTCTCTCGCTAACATCAGAGAAGTTGCCCTGCCTATTCCCAACGCGCTTCCTGTCACGACAGCTACCTTGCGTTCAACTCTTCCGGTTGTCTTCATAGCTTCCTTTTCGAGGATAATGGATTTATTAAAAACAAGGTTTGCTGTCCGCTGGAAAGGACTATCCTGCTGCATCAACAGTTTTGACCCAGCGACCAAAAGTCACCTCCTACACCACGCGTCGTCCCTGAATAACCCTGAGCAACACCACGATAATAGCAACAACCAGCAGGAGATGAATAAGCCCGCCCATTGTGTAGCTACTCACTAATCCTAATGCCCATAACACCAACAGTATTACTGCAACAGTCCACATATCATTCTCCTTTCAGTTTAGATCAGCTGATAGTTACTTGTTTGTTCTTCATCTGTGTGGCATCTCGCGCAAGAATGCTCCAGAGCGAATTTCAAATTCGCCGATACTAAACACAATGCCCCGACTCTGTGGCTCATATACATTCACGTACACATGGCGTGGACGATTTCTGGGATGCTGAATAAGCCAAGCCCCACGAGGAGGCGTTTGCCCGCATCTGATTCGAGAAGACCGCTGACGATCTGGGTACCAAATGCGGCATTCGCCAAGCCGTGGATAATGCCTTGCCGGAATATTGAGATGCGTATAGCCGTTGTCGTTGAAATACGATCCGCGCCTTTCTTGCCTCGCATTCTTCTGCTGATATCGACGCTCTTGGGTGGAATTATACTGAGTTTCCCTCTCTCTCGCTGAACTTTCATTAGTAAAAACAAAACTGAGACACAAACCTGCTGCGGCAATAGCGCAAAACTTTACAAAACGTAGTGTATTCATGGTACCTCCTTATGAATGAAAGAACCCAAAAATATAACTCATCAAAACCACAAATAAATTACATCCGCCCCGATAGAATCAGCACGACCAGAACTAAAACAACAAGTCCAAGCCCGCTGCTTGGATAGTAACCCCAACTTCTGCTGTGGGGCCATGTGGGTAAAGCCCCGACGAAAAAAAGAACCAGCACAATCGCCAAGATCATTGTAATATTCATGCTACTGCTCCTTTTAAACTGTCCGGCTTTGTGCTTATGCACGGCTGACTCTTAAAACATTTGCTACAGCCGCCAGGCTACTTAGTCTTTACCTCTTCGACCGTCATCTGATTTTTCACGCTGACCACACCTTGAATGTCGGTAACGAGTTTGGTGACTAAAGACTTTTCAGCATCATTCTTGGCAATGCCGGTCAATGTCACCTCGCCATCTTTGGTGACAATCTTAGTGTTGACATATCTGGTCGAATTATGAGTCAGCAATGCCATCCTGACCTGAGCAGTGACCGAAGCATCGTCAATCTTCTCGGTCATCGTCTGAGGTGCGGGTTCAGGAGCCGCTGCTATCGTCATCTCGTTGCTTACTTCTTTTACTCCATCAATATCTTTGGCATACTCAGCAGTGAGTTCCTTTTGTGCCTGACTGGCGGCTTCGCCTTTCAAGGTTACAATGCCATCTTTGACACTAACCTCTGTCTTCATGGAGTTCACATTGCGATGATACATCAGTGCGCCTTTTACCTTCATGCTGATCCAAATGTCAGATTTCTCATCTGGACGATTTCCGGTGATCTCAATCCGATTATCCACGCTCTTGATATCAGGCAGAGCTTCGGCGATGTTATAGGCGATGAGTTTGTCGCTTTCGTCAGACACGCTACCTGAGAGAATGATGGCTCCTTCTCTTGAACTGATCTTGATATTTTCATCCTTCAGATATTTTTTGTAAATGAAGCTCTCTTTGAACGAAGATTCAATGCGGTCATCCATCTCAGCTGCTACTACAGGTATGCCGTTTGCTACTAACACAACCGCTGCGGTCGCTACAGTCAATAAATACATTTTTTTCATTATATTCCTTTTTGTTTTTTGCCTTCTCAACTTATGCCTGCAAGAGACAGGGAGTTTTTTTACTTCATCCTTTCACGCTCAATCGTTTACGCGTGATGACCATGTCCCTTGTCGGCTTTTTTGTCAGCCGGTTTCTCATGCTTGTCTTCTTTCTTCTTGTGATCATCCTGCTTTGCTGGAGCAGCACCAGTTGTTGATTTCACTTTCTGTGCATCATTGTTCGGTTGCTCAATATCATCATTCATTGCGATTTTCCTTTACTCAAACTCTGCGGATACGCTCACAGAGACAGGCAAGATTGCCTCGTCTCTTGCTTTATCCTTTCACGCTTGCACTTTTTCAGTATTCTTGTCCGCTGCTCTTTTATCTCTCTCTTCATCTCTCGCCTTCTGGCGATCATCGTTATGCTTACCAGTATTCTTTGGAAAGTCACCTTCTGGCTGACTCTTCTTATTCGGTTGCCCTGTATTCTCGTGCATTGCGACTTCTCCTTTGCTGATTTTTTTGACAATAGGCTTCAAAAAGACAGGGTATAAATTACCTGCCTCTTTCACGTCATCTCTTCACGCTGAATTTGTTACGCCTGCTGTCCCGGTGCTTTTTCATCTTTCATCTTCTGCTGATCAGCGTGCTTCGTGTCCTCTTTATGCTTATCCTTCGCTTTGTCATCATCTTTCATCTTTTGATGATCAGTGTGCTTCGTATCCTCGTTGTGCTTATCCTTCCCTTTTTGCGAGTCATTCTCTGGCTGGCAATTTGGCTGGCAATTACTGTTAGGATGTGTTGTATTCTCGTTCATTGCGATTTCTCATTTTGCGGATACGCTCACAGAAGCAGGCGAGATTGCCTGCTACCTAATGTGCAACTCTTAAAAAAGATGCCCGATCCATTGGGCGCATCCTGTAGAATAGTGGTATCTAAGCCCTATTCACAAGGAGTGCGCCAATGGATCGAGACGATTTTGTTATTGCTGTCTTTCTGCTTGTCTGTGAACAATACGGTGTCATCAGGCAGCAATGTCGGCTGCGGCGGGGCGGATTTAACCCTGCCTTAACAGATGAAGAAGTCATCACTATGGAAATCTGCGGCGAGTATTTCAAACTCGAATGTGATAAGGACATCTTCGCATACT
>NQJD01000060.1 GCA_004284765.1 Candidatus Electronema aureum | reverse complement strand
TCATGGACAAGCGGGCCGAGCTTTCTGGCAGCCCGGCGGTGTGCTGGGCAATCTCGTAGCCTTCAGGGCGCTTCAGCTCGGCAATTTTCTTCTGCATCTCCAAGATAGGGCCTTGTTAACATTATTTGATTGCTGTCACGATCAGGGCCAAAACGACAAACCCCATGAACATGACATCGAGTTTGTCAAACCGGGTGAAGATGCGGTGGAATCCCTTCAGTCTCCTGAACAGCCACTCGACTTCATTTCGTTTTTTATACAGTTCCCTGTCATACTCCCAAGGTTCTGTCCGACTGCTTTTCGGCGGCACGACAGGAGAAAAGCCTCATTCCGAGACCAGTTTTCTCGTCTCATCTCCTTCATACGCCTTATCCATGATCATCGCGCAGGGTTCCGAGGCCGCTCCCAGTTTTATCAGCAGCCTGCGGCCTTCCGGCGCATCTCCGGCCTAGCCGGGAGAAAGAGAGAAAATCACCGCGCATTCAGCAGATGCGGCAATCATATGCAGTTTTGTTGTCCATCCGCCACAGGATTTGCCGATCGACTGAGGGCCATTTTTTTTAATGCCCCAGTTCCGTCAGGATGAACTTTGATGACCGTGCTGTCGAGTGAAAAGTGCACCCATGTTCAAGGACATGCAGCATGGCGTTCAGCATCGTGAGGTTGTCAATTGTGACATTGCCTCTCTGACGAGGCAAGCTGTCGGCTATCTTCTCGTATTGCTCCTGTGTTATTTCCATAGGGCAACAATAACAAAAGGTTATTAATTAAGCAGTAGTGTTAACAGGCCCTAAATCAGCTCCACATTCTTTTTCAAGACCAAGGAGGAAGGAGCTGGTGCTGCATAACAGGCAACGATGCAGCTTCTTTATAGTAATATCTACTAATTCCGTATTGCTCTTTTTTCTTGACATCCTGCCTGTGGATATATATGTTATACTCCATTCACGATTGATTCATTCCATACCCGATGGAAGATAAGCGGGATGGCAAGCTTTACAGTATCTTATACGCAGTATTTCACTTCACTCATTACGTAAGGAGAAACAACATGAAGTACGCAATACTTGGTTGTGCCGTTGCCTGTTTGCTGGTTTCTGGCTCTGCTTTCGCCAGCGAGGAATTGGCAAAGAAGAACAATTGCATGACCTGCCATCAGTTAGACAAGAAAGCTATGGGACCCAGTATGCAAGAGATCGCTGCAAAGTACAAAGACGATGCAGAGGGTGCCAAGAAGATTGAGACTGCAATCAAAGAGGGCAGCAAGGACGCATGGGGCAAAATGCCTATGGCAGCGCAGGCAAGTGTAAGCGCGGACGATGCCAAGGCAATTGCTACATGGATTCTCTCCTTGGCTCCTGCTGAGAAGGCTGAGGCTGCTCCTGTTGAGGCTCCGGCTGCTCCTGCTGAGAAGAAGTAAGTAATTCTTCTCCTCTGCCTCGCAGCACTGACAAAAGGGTAGGCATTGCGCCTGCCCTTTTGTCGTTTCCCCCTCCACCTCTTGGCTGCCTTCTGCCTCACATCCCCAACGCCTTGGCCACGCCCGCCCCATACGCCTGATCCGCCTTGGCGCAGTTGGCAATGTGCCGCCGCTTGACAGCTTCCGGCGCGTCGCCCATCGCCCGTGCCGTGTTGTCGAAAAGCACCTGCTGCTGCGCCGGGGTCATCAGCCGGAAGAGATTGCCCGGCTGCGTGTAATAGTCGCCGTCATCCTCGCGGTGGCTCCAGTGATCCGCTGCACCGCTGAGGGGCAGAGCAGGCTCGCGGGCCTCCGGCTGCTCCTGCCACTCGCCGTAGCTGTTCGGCTCATAGCCCAGCGTGCTGCCGAAGTTGCCGTCCACCCGCATCGCGCCGTCGCGGTGGTAGCAATGCACGGGGCAGCGGGCGCGGTTGACCGGAATGAGGTGGTGGTTCACGCCCAAGCGGTAGCGCTGCGCATCGCCGTAGGAGAAGAGCCGTCCTTGCAGCATCTTGTCCGGCGAGAAGCTGATGCCCGGCACGATGTTCGCGGGATTGAAGGCCGCCTGCTCGACCTCAGCGAAGTAGTTGTCCGGGTTGCGGTTCAGCTCCAGCACGCCCACGTCGTGGAGCGGGTAGTCCTTGTGCGGCCAGACTTTGGTTAGGTCAAAGGGATTGAACGGGCAGCTCTTGGCCTGCTCGTCAGTCATCACTTGGATCTTCATCGCCCATTTTGGGAACTCGCCTTTCTCAATGCTCTCATAGAGATCGCGCTGATGGCTTTCGCGGTCTTTGCCGACAATCGCTTCCGCCTCTGCGTCCGTGAGATTCTTGATCCCCTGCTGCGTCTTGAAGTGGAACTTCACCCAAACCCGTTCCCCGGTGGCGTTGATCAGGCTGAAGGTGTGGCTGCCATACGCGTTCATGGTGCGGTAGGACGCGGGAATGCCGCGCTCGCTCATGGTGATGGTGACTTGGTGCAACGCCTCAGGCAGGTTCGTCCAGAAGTCCCAGTTGTTGCGCGCGCTGCGCAGGTTGGTGCGCGGGTCGCGTTTCACTGCGTGATTGAGGTCAGGGAACTTGAGCGGATCTTTGAGAAAGAAAACCGGCGTGTTGTTGCCCACTAAATCCCAGTTGCCCTCCTCGGTGTAGAACTTCATCGCCACACCCCGGATGTCGCGCTCCGCATCCGCCGCGCCGCGCTCGCCCGCAACCGTGGAGAAGCGGATAAAGACTTCGGTCTGCTTGCCGACCGCAGCGAAGATATTGGCCTTCGTGTATTTGCTGATGTCATGCGTCACCGTGAAGGTGCCGTAAGCCCCTGATCCCTTGGCGTGCATCCGCCGCTCCGGGATCACTTCGCGGTCGAAATGAGCGAGCTTCTCCAAGAACCACACGTCTTGCAGGAGCATTGGCCCGCGCGGCCCGGCAGTCATCACATTCTGATTGTCCGCCACTGGTGCGCCCACATTGTTGGTCAGCTTTGCCATATTGCAGTTCTCCGTTGTTCAGGTTGATGTCATTCAAGACAAGGACGATGAATCTTCTGCCCCTGCATGATTGCGTTCCGCGCCCGCTTCTACATATATCGGTCGCGGAGATGATTGAAGTTGAGTGCCTGATTGCCCTTGGCCAGCGCAGCGTGATACAGGTTGAAGTCGGCTGTCAGCAACGTCACCTTCTCCGCCGCAGTTGCCTCAAGCAGGGCGGCATCAGCCAGTCCCAGCCGGATGAACTCGCTGCGCCGGGCAGCCGCGCTGCTGGGCACATACCGTTCCTGCGAGTCTATACTCACCGTGCGCAGAACATCCATTACCTTGCTCCGCGCAGGCTCGCCGATGTATGCCGCTAAGTTGGAAGTCTCGGTCAATGTGTTCGGGGTGACAAGCACCTCCGAAGCCCTTGCGATGAGCTTGACCAGCAGGTCATAGTCTTCCACCGTGAACTCGGTCAGCTTCTTGTGCTTGGCAATATACTCCTTTGCCGCCGTGCCGACAACAAACAGCACCAGCAGGTTGGTGTCTATGAGCAGACCGCCTTTAAAAAGGTGCCTCATAGTTCATCTCGTATTTCCCCTCGCGGTTTTTGACACCCTTCACTTTCCCGTTGTCATCAATACGCACAATCTTATATGAGCGGCGGGGCAGATTTGTTTGCGCCAACGAGGCAAGCGTGTTGCGCGGCTCATCCCACGGGCGCGAGAAGCCGAGCGTGACTGTCCATTCCCCGTCTTCATCATAAAAACTTACTTCTTCAAGTCCAAGATTGGTGATGTTTTCATCAGCAAAGAGATCAAGAGCATACTCCTTCGCCAATTTCACTGCTGCCTTTACATCCATAACGATTCTCCTTTGTGCATAGTTACGCTGTCTTCACCACCAGCACATCCACAACTCGTCCACTGTACCCGCTCCTGATCATCTTCACCAGATCGGCGAATCTGCTGACCGTGATGTTCAGGCTGCTCAAAGCGGAACCGGCGAAGCCCGGCAGCACGTATGCGCCGTTGGCGGCAACACGAACCGACGCGCCTGTCCTGCCGCCTTCGCTCATGTCGAGCAGGCTGACAGAAAGGCTGCCGTCGTGCTCAAGAACAGCTTGGACGCGCACGGTCTCGTCGGCGTTCAAACTGCCGCCTGTGATTTTGACATAGGGCGAGGCGGCCTTATCGGTAAGGATGCCAGTCTCCGGCGGAGTCGGGCTGCCGAGCTGCGCCGCAGTGAGCGGTGCGCGCAGCCTGCGGCGGTAGATGCCGGTGCGCAGGGTGCCGTTTTCGGTGTAGCGTGTGCTGAGGGAAAGGATGTACTCGTTGTTCCACGGCTCGTTCTGCGTCGGGAACTCAGGCAGCAGCGTGACTTCCGCATTGGAAATGCCGGCGAAGCGCGTCTGCGCGGCCCGCCCGGAGCGCGTTCCTTCAATCACGCAGCCCTCGTCCGACCTCTTCGGATCAAAGAGCAGATTGCTGCCGGTCAGCCGCAATGCGCCGCCGCTGTGCAGCACGTCGTCAAGGCCGAGCACCGTGTCTTCCGCCGCGTTGATCAGCGGGGCCTTCTCGATCATGGGTAGCCGCTCCAGCTGGGCCTGCCGCCGGATTTCCTTGAGGAACGGAGCCAGCACGTGGACATCCACGCGCAGGATGTCCTCAGCCGGCGGCAGCGGGTCATCCGGGTTGTCCAATCTGCCGGTGAAGGAAAAGCCGAACGTGAACGCGCCGTCAACCGTGCTCTGCGTGCCGTTGATCAGGTTCTTCTGGAGGACGCGCACCAGATTGGCCAGCATGGTTTTGTTGTCTTCCAGGCTGTAGTTCGGGTTCTCTGCCGCCATCGCAGCGGCTATGCCGTCCGTGTCCATGCTGTCGCGGGGCACGAAACGTATCTTGTAGGACTGGGGAACGGTGAGGGCGTTGACTTCGAGCCGACATTGAATTGTTGCCATAACATGCTCCAATGCAAAGGGAAATGAAGCGCAGACAGGTGGGATAATGCTTCTCGGCAGCGTAAATCGCAGCGGAGATGTTGTCAAGGGGTTTGTGGAAGGGGAGGGGTGATTTTCAGGCGGAGAAAAGGATTCCCATCCTTTTTTGGATACGATGGGAATCCTTATGTCATAGCACTGACTCGAGGCGCAATGCTTTAAAATAGACCATAAGTTTTCAATCTATATATTAATAGTATGTGTCCACTGAGGTCTCCAACCCTTGGATAGATAGGCAACAAGATCTTTATCTCCGTAAAACTGGATACGTCCTCCTGACTGAAATGCTAAAGCTGATTGATAAACCTTAAGTCCATTTGATCGGGCTTCGATTGTTAACTTGTTTAGAAGTCCAGCGTTGTCACCATTTGTCGATTTCGCGTCGAATACGGCAAAATTAATCCATCCGCCGCTAGTTGAACGTTCTTTGAGATGCGCCATATTGATCTTCATGCTAAAGAACCTCTCTTTGGAATACTGGGTGATATTCTCCTGCTTAAATGCCAACGTGCTGATCATCCTACGGTAAGCACCGGAACCGCCTCTGTCAACCGGGAACGCTTCGTAAAGACAAGCAAGGGCAGTTGCAGCGGCGGAACGCTCGTCCAGCGGAAAAAAGGTTACTCGATGCGAACGCGCTGGGATACTCATCCCGCGTGGAATTATACGCTCGATGAATTGCAGCTGGGTTGAGTAACCTTTTTTGTATTCTACGGGCGATGAAATGTAAAAAGGATTCCCATCCTTTTAGGATCGGGATGGGAATCCTTTTTTGGCAGGAACGGCGGATGCGGCGGTAGGCGGAACGCAGTCCGGCCCGCGCGCTATCGGCCTTTCTTGGAAGGGGTCATCGGCTTGGGCGGCGGCGGCGCGACATAGCCTCCGGCCTTGCCTTTTTTCTGTCGCCCCGGCGACGGGGTTGGTCGCGGCGGCGTTGCTGCGGGCGGTTTTTTCTCGCTCATGTCATGCTCCTTGTGGTTGATGAGATGCTCCGGCGGCACGGATGCCGCGTTCAACTTATACGCCGCCTGCGGCAGACCGCAAGCAAATTGGCGGCTGCGGTCGTTGCGGTCATGCGCTGATCAGGCCGCCGCGTGAAACGCCTCGTGGAAGCTGACCTCGCCCTGCGGCAGGCAGCCGTCAAAGGAGAGAGCGAAGAAGACTTCCGGCGGCACACCCGCATGGAACAGGCCGGAAACGTTCCTGAAGCCAAAGCGGGTGTAATATGCGGGATGACCGACAAGACAGCAACCTTTGGCGTGCAGAGCGCGCAGCCGGGCCAGTCCTTCGTGGATCAGGGCGGTGCCGATGCCTTGCCGCTGACGCTCCGGCAGCACCGCAACCGGGCCGAGGCCGAACCAGCCTGCCGCGCCGTCCGCGATGCGCACGGGCGAAAAGGCGACATGCCCGACCACAATGCCGTCCGCTTCCGCAACCAAGGAGATCGTGAGCACCTTTGCGGCCCGCAGCGCGGCAATGATGAACTGCTCGGTGTGATTGCTGATCTCCAAGCTCGCAAAGGCCGCTTCAGTCAGCGCGGCAATGGCGGTGATGTCAGCCTCGGTCTCGTTTCGGATGATGATATTGTCTGGTGTCATGAGGGTATCTCGTTTTGTGATGTTGCGCGGCCCATCAGAGCATCCTCTGGTCAGCCGCTTCCTCGCAGGTGAGGAGCCGCTCTTTGGCCGCGTCCTCCAGTACATGGCGGGCGGTCTCGACATCCCTGCGGATTTGCGCGGCCAGCTCGTCTGCCGAATTGAACTTGATCTCTCCCCGCAGGTGGCGGAGCAGGTTCAGGCGGATAGGCTGGCCGTAGATGTCGTCGCTGAAGTCGAAGATGTGGGTTTCCGCCACCAGCTCGTTCTCGCCGAAGGTGGGGTTGCGGCCGATGTTGGAGATGCTGCCGTACATCCTGCCGCCGCAGATCACTTGGGTGACGTACACGCCTTTCTTCGGGCAGAGGTCTTCCTCGGTGATATGCAGGTTGGCTGTCGGAAAACCCAGCCCGCGCCCACGCTGCCTGCCGCGCTGCACTTCGCCCCGGATGTGGTAGCAGCGGCCCAACAGACGGCGCACCTCCTGCATCCGCCCTTCTGTCACTAACTGGCGGATGCGGGTGCTGGAGACCGGCAGGCCGTCCTCGTAGTGGGCCTCGACCACTGTGACTGGGAAGCCGCGCTCCTCGCCCTGCCGCCGGAGGAAGTCTATGGTTCCCTCGCGGCCCCGGCCCAGCGCGTAGTCGTAGCCGATCACCAGCTCCTGCACGCCGAGGGTGCGGCAAAGGATGTCCTCAACAAAGGCCGCTGCGCTCATCTGGGCAAACTGGCGGTCAAAGGGGATGATCACCAACGCGTCCATGCCCGCCAAGCGGATCAGCTCGGTCTTCTGCCCGGTGCTGGAGATCAGGCGGATGCCTTCGGGCCGCAGCACCTTGAGCGGGTGCGGGTCAAACGTGACCGCCACGGCGGTGCCGCCGCTGCGCCGTGCCTTAACCAGCACCTCGCTGAAGAGCAACTGGTGCCCCAAGTGCACGCCATCAAAGTTGCCGATAGTGACGATGGGGCGATGGAAAGGCCGGGTGATCTCCTGCAAGCTGGTGTGAATCTGCATGTCGCGCATTGTTTCTGGTTGAGGTTCTGCCGCCGAACAGCACCGAATATGTACCTCAAGCCGACGAAAGCCGCAAACAGTTCATGCGCCCCGGCGAAAAAAGCATCTGAAGGCGATGAAAAATTGTTGACACCGCCCCCGGAATGAGGCATATTAATCGCCGCAGTGCCGAAGTGGCGGAATTGGTAGACGCGCTAGGTTCAGGGTCTAGTGAGTGTATGCTTGTGGGAGTTCGACTCTCCCCTTCGGCACCATAGAAGTCAAATATGCAGGGCTTTGATATTGTTGGTAAATATCAAAGCCCTGTTTCTATTTGCAGCGGCTTTGTACAAACTCATGGTACAAAATGGCCGCATCCTACCTTGTCAAAAAGGCTGACACGTATTACTTTCGCCATAGTCTTCCCGCCACAACCCGGCAGCATCACGGCAAGAGAGAGTTTATCAAATCCTTGAAGGTAAGCCGGAAGAGCGAAGCTGTGAGCCTTTCAAGAGAACTAAAAATTGTATTTGATCTCGTTATGAAAAAATCAGAGAAAAATCCGTTAATTACATGGAAAGAGATTAGACAGGCTGTTGATCATGCTTTTGATATTATTTATCAACGATATGTTCATGCTGTTGAAAAGCATGGCCCTGATTTCAATGATGACTATAACCCGTTAAAATTTATCCCGCCAGAATATGACCAATTCATTCGTCTTGACGATTCTACAGTCGGCTGGAATTCTATCCCAGAACTTCAAGAGCTTGCTGATAAAATCATTCAATGGAAGAAATTGCTGGTTCCAAAAGATTCTAAGGAATACAATCTGTTCTGCTACAGAACAGCTCAAATGCTGTATGAGCATGAATATAGAAAAAAAAATTTCATAAGCAATCCTCCTTCTTATGATCATCAAGACCGCCATATTCCTGAGCAGAACGATGCTCAGAGAAAGGATGAATCTGCTGTTAATGGCACCTTTCTGAAAGATTTCTTTTCTACATTCTGGGAAGAGTCCGAAGGTGGCTGGACAGAAAAAACAAAAAATGAATACAAAGGTGTTTATGAAAATTTATTTTCTCTTCTTGAAGTTTCTGCAAGAAAACCATGCGAAGAGCTGTATATTCACGAATTAAATCATGATTTGATTAACAAATTTTTCTCAAATCTTTTATTGTTTCCATCTCAGTTCACAAAACGGTTCAAGGGCAAAATGTCTCTGGAAGATGCTCTTGTCTATGTAAAGAAGTCAAGTACCACCGGCAAAGCCGGTGGCTTGAGATTCTGAACCGCTCAAAGCGGTTAAACAACTTGAGCTGCCTGAAGGCAGCCGCTATTCAAACAGGTTGAGCTGCTCAAGACGCTGGTCTTCCTTCTCCTGAGCTTGTTGTCCGCAACTCGACAAAGAGAGCTTTCTTGCGGTATTTTGGTATCCAGACAATGTGATACTTGCATTCCCACTTGGTGTGGCTT
>NQJD01000059.1 GCA_004284765.1 Candidatus Electronema aureum | reverse complement strand
GGAAAACTTGCCCCTGTTGTACCCCCCCCCCCCCCCCCCCGATTTTTGTCAATAGTTATTTTAAAAAATAATAACAAATATTATACTGATAGTAAGATTCATTCTCATTACCCTCTAAGCTCTGTAGGCATCGAAGAGCAGGCTTCGTAGGATTCCGCTTGACAACGTGGAAGATTGCTCCTATCGTGAAGCGGCTTCAACTATCTGATCAACTGAATGAATCCAACTCCCCCAAGGAGAACAACAATGGGTCAAACCATCGCAGAAAAGATATTCGCTGCCCACCTGCGCGACACGCCTGCGCCGGGCAGCATGGTGCTGGGCATCGACGTGGTGATGTGCCACGAGATCACCACGCCGATAGCTATTATGGACTTGATGGAGAAGGGCATGGATCGCGTCTTTGATCCGAGCAAGATCAAGGCGGTGATAGATCATGTCACGCCTGCTAAGGACTCCAAGACCGCGATGCAGGCGAAGATTATGCGCGACTGGGCGCGTCGGCATGGCATCAAGGATTTCTTTGACGTGGGCCGCAACGGCGTATGCCATGCGCTCTTCCCGGAGAAAGGCTTTATCCGTCCCGGCAACACGGTCATCATGGGCGATTCTCATACCTGCACGCACGGAGCGTTCGGAGCCTTTGCCGCTGGTGTTGGCACAACGGATCTTGAGGTCGGCATATTCAAAGGGGTCTGCGCCTTCCGCGCTCCTGAGACGATGAAGATTGAGATCATCGGCACGATGCCCAAAGGCGTGTATGCCAAAGATGTCATCCTCAACATCATCAAGCAGCTCACCGTCAATGGGGCCACGGACAAAGTGATGGAGTTCTGCGGCCCGGTGCTGGAAGGCATGGACATGTCCTCCCGCATGACGCTCTGCAACATGGCGGTCGAGGCTGGCGCGACCTCCGGCATTTGTCTGCCGGACAAAACCACGGCGGAGTACCTCTGGCCTTTCATTCAGGGCGAATATGCCTCGGTGGAAGCAGCGGCGGAGTCCTTCCGCCAGTGGCATTCGGACAGCGATGCAGTGTACAGCGGAACATTGCGCTTGGATGTGTCGAATCTGCGTCCGCAGGTCACGCACGGCTATAAGCCTGATCAGGTGAAAGATATTACTGAGCTAATCGGCACCAAAATAGATCAGGTCTATATCGGCTCCTGCACGAATGGCCGCATCGAAGACATACGGGCCGCTGCCTCCATCCTCAAAGGCCGCACCATTGCCGACAGCGTGCGCGGCATCCTCACACCAGCCACGCCCGCCATCTACTCCCAAGCATTGGACGAAGGGCTGATCAAGGTCTTCATGGATGCGGGATTCTGCGTGCTCAATCCCACCTGCGGAGCATGTCTTGGCATGAGCAGCGGCGTTCTGGCGGAAGGGGAAAGCTGTGCCTCGACCACCAACCGTAACTTTAACGGGCGCATGGGCAAAGGGGGCATGGTGCATCTGATGAGTCCGTTGTCCGCTGCCGCTGCCGCTGTTACCGGCCAGATCACCGACCCGGTGCAATTCCTCAACTGATCCCCGCAGGAGAAACGAAGCCATGAAGCAATTCGGCGGCCACGCCTACTTTATCGACAGAAGCGACATCAATACGGACGAGATCATCCCGGCCAAGTACCTGACCGAGATCACGAAACGTGCTTTACAGCCGCATCTGCTCGAAGATCTCATCCTTGATGGCAAAGAGTTCGACACCAAGAACCCAGCTTTCCAAGCTGCGGAAGTGCTGGTGACGCGCTCCAACTTTGGCTGCGGCTCGTCGCGCGAGCACGCGGTTTGGGCCTTGGAAGTCAACGGCATCAACGTGGTGATCGGCGAGAGCTTCGCCCGCATCTTCCGCCAGAACATGTTCAACTGCGGCATCTTGGCGGTCGAGCTGGCAAAAGCGGACATAGACCGGCTCTTCTCTTTGGTCGGCAACAGCAGCGGCGTGAAGATCAGCGTTGACCTGCACGCCGACAAAGTGCTGGCCGAGAGCGGCCAATGTGGCAGGCTCGAATGCGGCTTCAGCATGAACGCCTTTGACAAAGAGCTGGTGGCTGCGGGCGGCTGGCTGGCCTATGCGGATGGGAAGTATTGAGGGGGCTGGTGCGCCGCAGCCTCTTGCGGAGGATAACGTTATGCTCTGGGAGATTGATGAAGCATGGGCCAGCAAGAGCCTGCCGGAAGGACGGCGGCAATGTACCCTAATAGGAGGCATCTTCCTATTAGGGTAGGTCTTGGGGAGGTATCTCCGTATGGCCCGACCCCTGCGCCGCTTGCCGCGCTGCCCGCACCAGAGTGCAAAGATTGGTTGCACGAGAGTACAACGGAAACTTCTTCTCTCGTGCAACGGTGGATACTTCTCTCGTGCAATGTATCGTAGTTCTCTCGTGCAACGGTGAATACTTCGAGAGTACAACGGTAGATACTTCTCTCGTGCAAGTTGCGGTTCTTCTCTCGAAGTAGCGGCGGGCGGACTATCCCTGCCGCGCTGCCTGCACCTGTGCCAATTCCTCGCGCCATTGCTCCAGATCAGGATGGCCGATCTTCTCTGCGATCTGCACAGCAAGGCTGATGTATTCCTCTGCCTTGGCAAGGTTGCCGAGGTCTTTATAGGTGAGGCCGATGTTCCAGCGCGTCACCAGTTCTCCGGCCCTGTTGCCAAGCTGCTGGCATATCGCCAAGTCTTGTTCGTAATACCCCACCGCCTTGGCATAATCACCCTGCACATTGTAGATGGCAGCAATGTTGTTCAGGGATTGTCCTGCTCCAATCTTATCCCCGGCCTCCTGCCTGATAGGCAGGCACTGCTCAAAATAGGACAAGGCTTGCTCATTGTCGCCTTGGTCATGATAAAGCACGCCGATATTATTCAGGGTCGTGCCTTCGCCCTCCCGGTCGCCAATCTCCCTCTGTATGCTGAGGCTTTGCTGATAGGTCTGCAAGGCCAGCTCATGATTGCCCTGATCGCTGTAAATTGTAGCGATGTTAAGCAAGAGTGTGCCTTCCTCATGCCGATCATCCAGCTCACGCCATACCATTAGGCTTTGCCCAAACCATATTAATGCTTTGTCATACTCCCCGCGCCGCCAGTAGGTATACCCAAGGACACACAGGCACCAGCCTTCATCCCGGTGGTTACGTATCTGTCGGGCCGCAGTCAGGCTCATCCCTACGGAAGTCAACAGCTCTGTCCACCAGCCCTGCCGGTCAAGATAGGTGTAGGTTAACCCCACCAGCAGTTTCACATCCTGCCACAGCTCGCTGGCAAGGCAAGTCTCAATGAGCCGCAGGCAGTGCGCTCGTTCTGCATCAAGGCGGGCGTAGCCTTCCACTCCTTCCGCATTCGCAGCCTCGCAGAAGGAAATATAATAAGCAGCCAGCCGCTCCAGCTCTTCCTTGCTCATCGCCAGCTCACTGTGGGCGTAAGTATGCACCAGCTTGTGGCTTACCTGCCAGCGTTCCTCGCTCGTCTCCAGCAGGCCATAATTGACCAGCTCGCCCAAGGCATCAGCACTGCGCAGTTCATCATCATCGAGAACAGCCATGACCGGCTCACGGGCTATCGGCGCAAAGGCCAGGCAGCCTGCCAGCCCCAGCGTAAGGCGGGCATCCGCGCTCACCTTTTCCACGTTGCGCCGCAGGAGCAAAGCGGCATTCTCTTCCTGATGCTCGCCGCTGGCCAGCCTTCTGAATGGCACCTTGCTCAGAAAGCGCAAATAGTCCGCCGCGCTCTCGCCTGTGCTGCTGCAATAGCGGCCCGCAATCCGCAAGCCAACCGGCCAGCCGCCCAATATCTTGCAGATGCCCTGCACGCTGGCATCATCCGCCGCAACGCCGCTGTATTCCCGGAAGACCGCTGCTGCGTCCTGCTCCTCCAGCGGCTTCAGATCAAGCCGCGCACCCTGCGCGTCGCTCCGCTTCCTGCTGGTGATCAGCACTCCACACGTGCCGCGCAGCTTGAGCAGAGCTGGCAGGTCATCAGCCTCCTCCGCACCATCGAGAATGAGCAACGCCTTCCTGCCTGCGAGGGCATCTGCCACGGCAATCTCAAGGCTGGGCTTTGCCTCAATGCCGAACGCCTTGGCAATGCGTTGCAGGGCTTGTTCTATTCTGGGATGACTGTAAAAGCTGTGGAAAATGATGCCGTCCGGGAAACGGGCTGGCTCCAGCTGATGCACTGCCTGCGCCGCCAACGCGCTCTTGCCCATGCCGCCCGGCCCGCATACCGCAACGACCTTGCCCGGATGTAGCAGAGTCAGTAGCTCGGCAAGCTGCTTGTCGCGGCCAAGAAAGCAGGTGTCGAGGGAAGGGGGTTGGTGGGGGATGGGAGGAGGCGCAGCGGGATGGTGATGATGCTCAACGTGAACATTTCCGCTGCCTGAGAAGACGTTGCCGTCGCCGGTGACACTCTGCTTGACGCAGCCGCTGTTGTTCTCTTGGCCGATGGCATGATCACCTTGGGCAATGTTCTGATCACCGCCCTTGCTGTTGAATTGGCTCATGGCTGCTCCCTCTTCTGGATTTATAGTGCAAGAACAGAAGGCACTATGGTACCCTGCGCACTTTGACAGAACAAGAGGGAAAAGGGGAACGGCATTCGCGATGAACGCCTTTAACAAGGAGCTGGTGGCCGCAGGCGGCTGGCTGGAGTATGCGGACTTTGCAACAGTCCAATATTCTGTGTGTCGGGGGTTAGTTCCTTATTCCTGACTGACGTTCTTTCATGAAGAAAACAATAATTGGCTACCTAATGTGCAACTCTTTTTAGCTTACAAGTTACACGAAATAGCCTCTTGAAAATACAGGAATTGTACTGAAAAGCCGATATTGAAAACACCAGAGATCGTATGCGCAATGGGTTTGCTTTAAAACATTTCAGCAAATGAGAGCCTACTGTTTCCCGGCAAACTTCCTGATTATGTGCAGACGGCGAGATGCTCAAGTTGGGATCACAATCAAATTAAAATCGCAGTAAGACTGTCTTCAGCGACACACTATCCAAAAAAGAATTGCACATTAGGTAGCTCAATCTTCTCGTCCATCTCGCCTGATGAATTCGACGGCAACATGATTTCAACACAGATTTTTGGGGCGCGTTTGTATGGGGTTTCATAGCCGTAGCGGGCAAAGAAATCATCCGAGGCCCACGCGACATCAGCAACCTTTACCCCCTGAGATGTTTGAATAGAGCATTCCATAATCACTTTGCCGCGCCCTTTCTTGCCATCCTTGATTTTTGCGCCAATCTCAAACTGAATATGACCGTGGCTGTTGCTGGCAGGACTCATCAAAATCTTGCCCCACTTATTCAGCTCAATCTTGAACGGAAGATTTTGCAGAAACGGATTACTGATCACTCCGGCCCAGTCCATGAATCACTCCTTTTGCTGAAAAAAAGTCACACAGAACCCCAACATTTCCTTTGCCCGCACATTCTTCCGCATGTTCACTTCGTCGGCAAAAAATCCCCCGCCCTGGGAAAACGGCTGGCGAGCCGCGCAGGGTTCAGGTATAGTGAGATGTTTTTGATATGCTAAAACATCTGGCGACACTTGCAACAAAAAAACTGAAAAAAAGCGGGCAGGGAGCAAAACATGAGCGAGCAGAAACAGGGCAAGACGTTCCAAGTCAACAAGACCTATGCAGAAATCAACGCCCGGATCAAGGCGGGCGAAGCGGTGGTGGTCACGGCGGACGAGATGGTGGACATCGTTCGGCAGGAAGGCCCGGTTGAGGCGGCCCGCCGGGTCGATGTCGTCACCACCGGCACGTTCTCGGTAATGTGTTCGTCCGGCATGTTCTTCAATTTCGGCCAGAGCAATCCCACCATCAAGGGCCAGAAAGTGTGGGTCAACAAGGTGGCGGCATACGCGGGCTTGGCGGCAGTGGATGCCTACATCGGCGCGACCGAACCGACCGAGAACGACCCGCTCAATCAGGTCTATCCGGGTGAATTCCGCTACGGCGGCGGCCATGTCATTGAAGACTTGGTGGCAGGCAAAAAAGTGCTGCTGGAGGTGAAAGCCTACCCGACCGACTGCTACGCCAACACCAAGATGCACAAGGAAGTCACCTTGGCTGATCTGCCCTACGCCCTGCTTTGCAATCCGCGCAACGGGTATCAGAACTACAACTGCGCGGTTAATCTCTCCGACCGCATTGTTTATACCTACATGGGTACGCTCAAGCCCAACTGCCGTAATGCCAACTATTGCAGCGCGGGCCAGATCAGTCCGCTTCTCAATGACCCACTGTATCGGACAATTGGCATTGGCACTCGCATATTCCTCGGCGGCGGCGTTGGCTATGTCACCTTCCAAGGCACGCAGCATAATCCGGCGGCCCCGCGTGGCGAAAATGGCGTTCCCATTCGGCCCGCTGGCACGATGATGGTGCAAGGTGATCTGAAAAAGATGTCGCCGGAATGGCTGCGCGGAGTCAGCCTGCAAGGCTATGGCTGCTCGCTGGCTGTCGGGCTGGGTGTGCCGATTCCGATCCTCAACGAGGAAATGGCCCAGTTCACCGGGGTTTCGGATGAGGAAATCTTCACCCACATTGTTGATTACGGCTACGACTACACCAACGGTGTTGCCCGCAATTACGGCAAAGTCAGCTACGCCCAGCTCAGAAGTGAGGAAATCGAGGTGGCAGGCAAAAAGGTGCCGACTGCGCCGCTCTCCTCGCTGTCCAAGGCGCGGAAAATCGCTGAGACCTTAAAAGAATGGATACAGCAGGGCAAATTCCATCTCGGCGAACCGGTGGATTATTTCCCTTCGGCGGATTTTTCCTTTGACAAGCCGGAGCCGCAGGAGTAACAGTAGGCCATGCAGCTCGACGGCAAAGCGGAGCTGCTCCGCAGGCGGCTGCAAGGATATGGCCGCGTCGGCGTAGCTTTTTCCGGCGGCGCGGATTCCTCGCTCCTGCTGCGGGCCGCTGTGGATGCCTTGGGCACGGAGAACGTGCTGGCACTCCACGCCCGCTCCTGCCTTCAGAAAAGAGAAGAGCAGGAACGGACAATGTCGTGGCCGCAGCGGCATAATTGTCTGGTGCAACTGCGATTAGTCAAGATACAGCCCTTAGACTGGCCAGATTTTGCCGCCAATCCGCCGGAACGCTGTTATTGCTGCAAACGGCGCGTTTACAGCCGCTTTCTGGAGCTGCTGGCGAACGAAGGTATTGAGATGCTGCTCGACGGCACCAATACGGACGACCTCCAGCAGGGCGAAGCAGGGCGACCCGGCCTGCGGGCAGTTGCTGAGTTGTCTGTGCAAACGCCGCTGGCTGACTGCGGCCTCAGCAAGGCGGACGTGCGGGAACTGAGCCGTAGGCTGAATTTAGATACGTGGGATCAGCCTTCTGGCTCCTGTTTGGCAACACGCATTCCTGCTGGCTTGGCCGTCACGGCAGAGCGGCTGGTGCTGGTCGCGACGATGGAGCAAGTGCTTGCTGAGGCAGGTTTCTTTGGTTGCCGAGTGCCGCTGCTTGATGAGAAAACGGTCTGCATTCAGCTGGCGGAAAAGGACATCGGGCGGCAGTCTGCGCTGGCAATGTTGCGGAAACTGCGCGGTCTGCTGAAGAGCAGAGGCATCGGAAAGATATTTCTTGACCTTGATGGGCGTTGACAGAAGGAATTTTATCCTGTTTAATGCCTCCTGTTGCGAAACCGGCTGTTTTTTGTCTGCTATGGACAGCAGATACGTCAAAAAAAAAGAGAGGACAGAGCGTGAACAAAAAAGAATTGGTTGACTCAATGGCGGAAGCAGCTGACATCAGCAGAGCAGCAGCAGAAAAAGCCTTAAACAGCGCACTGATGGGCATCACAGAAGCCTTGGCCAAAGGCGACAAGGTGACATTGGTTGGTTTTGGTACTTTTTCTGCCGTAAATCGTGCTGCTCGCCAGACTAAAAATCCCCGTACTGGCGAGCCTATTGAAATTCCGGCCAAAATTTCGGCCAAGTTCAAGGCAGGCAGTAAACTGGCTGAAGCTGTTAACGTCGTCGCTAGCTGATTGTTGCAGAATACTGGGCTGTTCAGCTTTTAAATTTCAGCAAATTTATTCTTGCCAAAACAGGCAGAGCATAGTATATAAAATGCCGTCCCTTCTGGGGCGGCTTATAAAAAAGAAGGCGGGAAGTGGCTCAGTCTGGTAGAGCACAGCGTTCGGGACGCTGGGGCCGGAGGTTCGAATCCTCTCTTCCCGACCATTTTTATTTGAAAATATAGGGCCTGTTGATATTGCTACGGAAATATCAACAGGCCCTTCTGTATTTCAGCAGGGCCAAAGTACAGTTGGATGGTACAAAATGGCCGCTGCTTTCATTACCAGAAAACATGACACTTATTATTTTCGTCAAAGCCTTCCTCAATCTGCACGAAACAGATTCAATAAATATGAATTTTTGAAAAGTCTCAGAGTCAGCAAAAGGAAAGATGCGCTCGTTTTATCAAGAGAACTTAAAATAGCATTCGATCAAATATTCAATAAGGCTATGAGAAAACATTCTGTTACATGGAAACAGATAAGAGATGCGGTTAATGAAGCATTTGAGATTATATTCCAAAAGTTTGTAAAGTCTGTTAATGATTATGGCCCAACTTATAATGATAGTTATGATTCATTGAAATTTATCCCGCCAGAGTATGAAAGTTTTCTTTCCATTGATGATACAACAATTAACTGGAAGAATATTAATGATATTTCATCGTTAGCTGAAAGAATTGCAAAATGGAAAGAGATTGAGATTGAAAAAGATTCTGATGAATTCAATCTTCTTTGCTATACAGTTGCAGATTCATTAAAGAGACATGATTACAATAAAGAATTTTTTAGAAAAAATCCTGATATATATTCCTGTCAGTATCAAAATGTACAAAATCAAGTTGATAATAAAGAAAAAAATAAAATCTACTATGTAGAAGAAGTTTTTAAACGTTATTGGGAAGAAAATGTTAATGGATGGTCTGCTTCATCCATTAGAAATTACAGCGGAGTATATAAAAGTCTATTTGAAATATTGTCTGTCACTGCCGGAATGCCTCTTGAAGAGATTGAATTTTCCCAGCTTGATAACGACTTTATTGATAAATTCTTTCTTAATCTTCGCTACTTGCCGACTCAATTTTCTAAGAGATTCACTGGCAAAATGACAATGGGACAAGTTTTGGAATATGCGAAGAAACTGAAGAATGGTGAAAATATTATTGGACTTGACGAAACAATAAAGAAGAACTTAATGGACACAACTTCTGCCAATACATTGAATGGAAAATATATCATAAAAATGAACAATTTTTTAGATCATGCAATTGCGACAGGAAAACTGGAGAAAAATTGGCTGGCTGGGCGAGAAATAAAATCAAAGGAACTTATTGTAAAACGTAGAGTTTTTTCAAGAGATGAACTGAAAGTAATTTTCTCTGAAAAAATGTTTACTGAAAAAATTTGCTACAAGAATGAATATTCGAGATACTGGTTGCCAATTATTGCTTTATATACTGGAGCAAGAATAAATGAAATATCTCAGTTAAGAGTTTGCGACTTCAAAAAAGAAAAGGATATTTATTATATAACTCACCTTACGCACCCAGATGGCGTAAGATACCTGCATGACAAAAAAGAACCTGCTTGATTTATACAGCGAGTATCTCATTAGTTCCTTCGGTCAAACGACGGCGACCGGTCTTTCAGCATTGTTGA
>NQJD01000058.1 GCA_004284765.1 Candidatus Electronema aureum | reverse complement strand
CGTCTGATTCGTAAAATTTTGGCGCACACTGTTTGTGTCTTCCTTAATTTGGTCTATAACCGCCCTCCACTTGACTTGGATGGCTTGATTGCTGCCTAATCAAGTTTAAAAGAGTTGCACATTAGGTGTCTATACTAATTTCAGACTAGTTTACAATAAGAATCCACTCGGTGTAAAGGCCGCACCACGTCGTCGGTTATATCTGCGCGGGAGGTAGGCGTGCCACTGGTCAGGCGGTGGGTTTCCACCTCGTTCATGCACCCCAGCGCGTGAGCAGTAAACGTACTCCTTTTCTGATCCCGCACGCAGGACAGCGCATGCCGCTTGAGGGTGTAGGGCTTGAAATAGATCCAGTACAGTAGCTGGAGGCATTTTTTCACGTATTGCATGGGGTATCTCCGTGGTTGGCATTGTTGCGCGGCCATGCGGTGCCTGCCTGCTCGAGTACTAACTCCAGTCTGGTTCGAGTGCTGCCTCGATATTTTGCCGGGCCAAGGCACCTACGGCTTGATCAGCTTCAGCAGCATCTCGAATTCATCCAAGCAGAAAACCGGCAGCACCGTGTACAGTTTCTTATCCAGCAGAATGGCCTCTATCGCTCAGGGTAAAGGAAAACAACCCGCCTCCGCTCATCGAAGGCAGCCAATTCCTCCTGCCAAGACCGCTCGAGCTCGACAATGTTTGCGCCTTGCTCCAAGGCCTCACGCACACTCTGGTCACCAAGGATCAGGTCGATGGGCAACTTGTCGTATTCGTATTCGTAAGGAGGCTGTTTCCAAGCAAAGTCGTGCGGGTAGAGATGGAGGAAGGCTTCCAGCAGGGCAAGACTGAGCCGGTACGAGAGGAAGCAGCGCGGCTCTGTGACATGGATATGAAAGCCTGCGCAGGCATGACCAGCCCATTTACCAGAGGTCGGCTCAAAGACTAACGGGCGAAGCACACAGCCGGGCAAGTCCGTGCGGCTTAACCGAGCAAGCACCTGCTGCGGTTTGATGAATGGCGCACCAACCAGCTCAAAGGGCAGCGTGGTGCCGCGTCCTTCAGAGACGTTGGTGCCTTCCCAGATCACTTGGCCGGGATAAACCAGCGCAGTCAAAGGCGTGGGCATATTCGGCGAGGGGAAGACCCAAGGAAAGCCGGTGTCAGCAAAGAACATTTCGCGTGTCCAGCCCTGCATCTGCACCACGTCAAGATCAGCGTGAATGCCCAGTTCCCGGTTACAGAGCAAGGCCAATTCGCCCATCGTCAAGCCGTGGCGCATGGGTATCTCATGCAGGCCAACAAAGGAACGTAGCTCCGGCTTGAGCAGGTTGCCCTCAAGGAGCACACCGCCGACTGGGTTCGGGCGGTCAAGGACAACCACCTTTTTCCCTGTCGCCGCCGCTTGTCGTAGGCAATGCACTACTGTCCAAATGAATGTATAGACCCGCGTACCCACATCTTGCAGGTCAATCAACAGAATATCAAAGCCCTCGAACATCGCTGCGGTTGGCTCGCGTGTTTCTCCGTAGAGCGAGAAAACCGGCAAGCCCGTGGCTGCATCCCGACCATGCCCGGACTCAATCATATTGTCCTGCTTCTCGCTGAAGAAGCCGTGCTGCGGTGAGAAGAGGCAGACCAGCTGGCCGGGAAACGCCTGCATGATCAGATCACGGCTGTGGCGGAAGCGGCTGTCCGTGGAAGCCTGATTACAGAGCAGGGCTAGCCGCTTCCCGGCAAGGAAAGGCGGTGGATCAGAAATGAGCTGTTCAATGCCGATAGTGATCATAGTGGGCTTCAAAGCAGATGTGTAATCAAAATACGTGTTCCAATAACCACCAGAATCACGCCACCGAATATCTCCATCCGTTTTCCTGCCTTTGTCCCCACCTTCTTCCCGATCATGATGGCAAGTGCGGAAAGCAGGGCGGTGATAATGCCGATCATGGCTGCTGGATACCAAATCGTCACCTCCAGCATGGAAAGACTGAGACCGATAGCCAGCGCGTCAATGCTCGTGGCGAGACTGAGCAGCACCAAGGTCAGGCCGCGTGAAGGGTCATTAGCAATGCTTTCTTCCTCCTGTTCCTGACTAAAGCCGTTCCACAGCATCCTGCCGCCGACAAAGGTCAGTAGACCAAAGGCAATCCAGTGGTCGAACGTGGCGAACGAGGCAGCGAAGTTGACTCCAGCCAGCCAACCCAGCACTGGCATGAGAAACTGGAAGAGGCCAAAATGAAAGGCGAGGCGGCAGGAGGAGCGGACATCTTGAACAAAGCCTGCGGCAGCGGCAGCCAGGGAGACTGCCGCTGCATCCATTGCCAAGCCACAGGCAATGACAACGATTTCAAAGAAACTCACTTCGCCGTGCTGTCAGCTTCGCTGGTGTAGGCCGTGCGCAGCTGCACGGGTGTTCTGCCGATTTTCTTCAGGCGCAGGTTGAGCGTCTCGACAAAAACTGAGAAGGCCATAGCAAAGTAGATGTAGCCCTTGGGAATATGCTGGTGCAAGCCCTCGACGATCAAGGTGAAGCCGATCAGCAGCAGAAAGCTCAGAGCCAGCATCTTCACGGTTGGGTGACGATTGACGAAGTTGCTGATGGTGCCCGCCAGAAAGACCATTGCGCAGGCTGAGACAACAACAGCGGCGATCATCACAGACAGCTGATCAACCATGCCTACTGCCGTGATGACTGAATCGAGCGAGAAGACCACGTCAAGTAGGAGGATCTGGATGATCACGCTGGCAAAGGACGGCCCGTTTCGTTTCTGCCCGTTGCTGGAGACGTGCTCTTCCTCGCCTTCCAGCTTCTCATGAATCTCATGGGTGCTTTTGCCAATCAGAAAGAGGCCGCCGACAATCAGGATGATGTCTCGCCCTGAGATTGGATAGCTGAGGACTGAGAACATCGGCTCAGTCAGGCCAATGATCCAAGAGAGCGAGAGCAGCAGTAGAATACGCGTGCCGATAGCCAGCATGATGCCGGTTGTCCGCGCGCGCGCCTGCTCATGTGGCGGGAGTTTCCCAGCCAAGATGGAAATGAAGATCACGTTGTCCACGCCGAGGACGAGTTCGAGGAGGACGAGGGTGAGGAAGGCTATCCAGGCTTGAGGGTCGGCGAGCCAAATCATGTGCGGAATCTCCTTGTTGTGTAAGTATCTAGTTATAAAGTGACAGCGGCTGCACCAGAAATGCCGTAAGACCTGACCGCACCCGCCTCCATCTCAGCGTACCATTCTGCTTCATACCCTGCAAGGAGTTCAGCAGGAAGAGCACTTCCTTGCAGGCTGCACTGCCAGAGGCGCAAACGTGTCTCTGCGCGAGCAAACATGCTTGCTCATACCCAGCATACCTTGTGCGGAGCTTATTCCACCGTCACGCAGCTGGCAGGTGAAGTTGAGGCCCCGCCGATTTCCGGCCCGGCATAACGCTGCGTGATCATTATAACCATCCCGCCTGGCATTGACCAATGGAATTTATAGCTGCCCAACGCTAAAACTGGAGGGTACCCACCAGAATGCCTGATGGGTACCCTCCAGATTGCTTAGTAGTCACCCTCCAGTTTTATTCCTGCTCCGCCTGCCTGCGTCAAGCTGCCTGCCTACAGAATCTGCCAGCCGTTCTGCATTAAGAGCAGGGCAATTATCCTGTTGAAAAAAATGGCAGGATTGGTATGCTGGTTCCGCTGGCTTAGTCCAGTGGAGCCTTTCTGCGGACAGACGCAACACCTGCCCCTTTCCTACGAATAACCGAGGTGTATACGTCATGACGAATGAAGAGCTGCTGAAGGTGATCGAAGAGGTGAAGGCAAGCAAGGCAACTGCGCTTGACCTCAGTTTAAACAAGCTCACCGCCCTGCCGCCGGAGCTGTTCCAGCTACGGTACCTGACTTGGCTGAACCTCAGCGGTAATCAGCTAAACAGCCTACCGTCTGCGATCAGCAAGCTTACCAATTTGACATGGCTGAACCTCAGCGGCAATCAGCTAAACAGCCTGCCGTCTGCGATCAGCAAGCTCACCAATTTGACATGGCTTGACCTCAGCGGCAACCAGTTGAATAGCCTGCCGCTTGAGATATGCAAGCTGCCTGAGCTGGAAACGCTCCGGCTTGGCGACAACCCGCTCGTCTCCCCTCCACTGGAGATCGCCACTCAGGGCATCGAGGCCATGCGTCAGTATTTTGCGGAGCTGAACAGTGGCACGCAGTTCCTCAACGAGGTGAAGATTCTCGTGGTCGGTGACGGGGAAGCTGGCAAGACCTCCTTAGTTAAGCGGCTGTTCAATGAGATATTCGATCAAGCCGAAAATCCTACGCACGGCATCAATATCCGGGGCTGGGATGTGGAGGTCGGCGGGCGGAAGCTCAAAGCCAATATCTGGGACTTTGGCGGGCAGGTGATGCAGCACGCCACGCATCAGTTCTTCTTCTCCAAGCGCTGCCTGTACATTTTAGTTCTCGATGGCCGCAGAGAGGAAGAGCCGGAATACTGGCTGCATCACATCAAGGCTTTTGGCGGCGACTCACCCGTCTTGGTTGTTACTAACAAGCAAGATATCAGCCCTCAATATAATCTCGATCATGCCAATCTACAGCAAAAATATCCGAACATCCGTCGCTTCTTCCGCACCTCTTGCAAGAACGATACAGGCATTGTCCAGTTTAAAAAGGCACTCATAGACAAGCTGACTAAGGTGGAGATGACTGCCATCCGCTGGCCGAAGAACTGGCTGACTGTCAAGCAGCGCATGGAGCGGATGGATGGGCACTACATTAAGGCGGAGGAATATGAAACCATCTGCCAAGAGGCATGCATCACCGAAAAGGCGAGTCGAGAAACGCTGCTTGACTTCCTCCATGATCTCGGCGTGGCTGTGCATTTCAAGGAATTCATCTTGGATTCCATGCACGTGCTTAGGCCAGACTGGGTGACAAAGGCGGTTTATCGTCTTGTCACTGCTGAGGAAACGATACAAAAGGGAGGCCGCCTTGAAGTGAACAGTATGGGAGAAATCCTGCATCACAAGGAAGGGGGGAGATGTTGCTGTCCAAAGGATACACACCCTTTCATATTGAAATTAATGCGACGATTCGAGCTGTGCTACAATATCGATGAGGAAACGGTTCTGATCCCCCAAGTGCTCTTTGCTGAACAGCCAGCCTTTTCCTTTGACTATAGCGACACGCTTCGTTTTGTGCTCCGGTATGACAGTTTTCTGCCGCCCTCGGTCTTCCCCCGCTTTATGGTCAAGGTGCATAAGGACATCAAAGACAATCTCTGCTGGCGGACAGGCGTGCTGTTAGAGGATCAGCGGAGCGGCACGCAGGCGGTGGTCAAATCGAATCGGCACACCAATCGCATTGAAATCTGGGTGCGTGGCTCGCGCCGTAAGGAGTACCTCAACTTCCTTTGGTATTCGCTGCTGGAGATTAACGGCAGCTTTGACATCTTAGATGTCAATGAGGGGATTCCTTTGCCTGACACTCCTTCTATTATTGCAGATTATAACACCTTAGTGAAGTATGCGAGCCGGGGGATCGATGTCTATTTTGCCGTAGGTTCTGGTAAAGAATATAGCGTGAGCGATCTGCTTGGTTTGGTGCAGCCGAAAGATAAAGATGAACTGCTTGCCTTTGCAGAGAAGATGCCACTTGAGCCTGCCGATAAGGAATCTTTGACAGATTGGCTGATCAATGTTGTTACGTTTGAGATACCACTCGGTTTTGCTACGATCAACCTCACTGAGATATTCAAAAAGGCACGGGCGTATGATAAGCAGCGGCAGAAGGAGTCGGGCCGCTGATGGGCACCCTTGAGAATGGCGCATGTAGGGGCAAAAGATTTTTTGCCCCTACGCTGAAAACACCACTGAGGCGCAGGCCATGACGAACGAAGAACTGCTGAAGGTGATAGAAGATGCTAAGGCAAGTGGGGTGACTGAGCTTGACCTCAGCGGGAATGGAATTGCCACCCTGCCGCAGGAACTGTTTCAGCTCACCAGCCTGACTGAGCTTAACCTCGGTATTAACCAACTCACCAACCTGCCGCAGGAAATTTGCCAACTAACAAAGCTGACTACGCTTGACCTTAGCGGCAATATGCTTGCCACTCTGCCGCCTCAAATCTGCCAGCTAAAGAATTTAACCACGCTTAACCTCAGCAGCAACCTGCTTGCCATCCTGCCGCAGGAACTGTTTCAGCTCACCAGTCTGATTTGGCTTAACCTCGGTATTAACCAACTCACCACTCTGCCGCCGGAAATACGCCAGCTAACGAAGCTGACTACGCTTGACCTTAGCAGCAACCTGTTTGCTACACTGCCACGAGAAATCTGCCAGATAACGAAGCTGGCCACACTTCATTTCCGCAGCAACCAGTTAATATCCCTGCCGTATGAAATCTGCCAGATAACGAAATTAACCGTATTTGACCTTCGCAGTAACCAACTCGCCTCCCTGCCACCTGAAATCTGCCACCTGAAAAATCTAATCGAGCTTTACCTTAACGACAATCAACTTGCTGTCCTGCCGCCTGAAATCTGCCTCCTGATGAAGCTGAAACATCTCGGCATTGCCAATAATCCCCTCATCTCCCCGCCACAAGAAATCACTGAGAAGGGAATTGGGGCGATACGCCAGTACTTCAGTGAACTGGAAAAAAGCAAGCAGTCTCTCAATGAGGTGAAGCTGCTTTTGGTCGGAGACGGGGCAGTAGGCAAGACCTCCTTAGTCAAGCAGCTCCTCGGCCAATCATTTGATGAACAAGAGGACACGACGCATGGCATCAGCATCCGGGGCTGGGAAGTGGAGGCTGACGGCCAGCGGATCAGGATCAATGTATGGGACTTCGGCGGCCAAGAGATCATGCACGCCACGCACCAGTTCTTCCTGTCCAAGCGGAGCCTGTATGTCCTCGTGCTCGATGGTCGCAAGGATGAACGGGCGGAATACTGGCTGCGGCACATAGAATCTTTCGGCGGGAACTCGCCGGTGCTGATTGTGCTGAACAAGCAGGATGCCAACCCAGGATTCGATATTAACCGTCCTTTCCTGCGGGAAAAATATCCCGGTATACAGGCATTCTTCCACGCCTCTTGCAAGACCGGCAAGGGCATTGCCCAGTTAAAAGAGGCACTCATAGCAGAGCTGCCTAAGGTCGAGATGATCGGCATTAGCTGGCCCGGTACCTGGTTTACTGTCAAGCGCAGGCTGGAGCAGATGGATAAGCCCTATATCAGCGCGAAGGAGTACAAGGGCTATTGCGCAGAGGCAGGCATTGCCAATGAGCAAAGCAGCGAGACGCTGCTTGATTTCCTCCATGATCTCGGAGTAGCGGTGCATTTCAAGGATTATATCTTGGATGCTATGCACGTGCTGGACCCAATTTGGGTCACCAATGCTGTCTATACAATCCTCACTGCCGAGGAACTGGCGGCCAGCAAGGGGATACTCCGCTTTGACAGTTTGCGGAACATCCTGCGGCATGGTAGATATGAAAAATACTCTTACCCTGCGCACACGCACGCTTATCTTATTGAGTTGATGAAGAAGTTCAAGCTGTGCTACCCCTTCGGCGAGGAGGCTGTCCTCATCCCGCAGCTCCTCCGTGTGCCGGAACCGGAATTCAGTTTCGACTACAGCGACTCGCTCCGTTTTGCCCTCCATTATCCTGACTTCCTACCGCCTTCGGTCTTCCCCCGCTTCATGGTCAAGGTGCATAAGGACATCAAGGCGAAAACCTGCTGGCGCACCGGCGTGGTGCTACACGACAAGGAGAGCGGCAGCGAGGCGGTGGTCAAGGCTGATCACGAGGCGCGGCGGATCAATATCTGGGTGCAGGGCAAACGCCGCAGGGAGTATCTGCACTATCTCCGCTACCTGTTTGCCGATATCAACGGTAAGTTTGAGAAGATCAAGGCCATGGAGCTGATACCAATGCCTGATGAGCCATATATCACCGCTGACTATGAGACCCTGCTGAAATATGCTGGCCGACTGATTGATGTCTATTTTCCGGCGGGTTCAAACAAGGAATACAGCGTGAGTAAGCTGCTCGGCTTGGTGCAGCCGAAGAATGCGAAAGAGCTGTCTGTGATTCCAGAGAAGATGAACTTGCAGCCGGACGAGAAGAAATCCTTCATGACAACAGTTAATGACTTTTTTGATAAGCCGCTCGCACCCACATCTGTTGAAATGAACCTTGCTGAACTGTTCAAACAAATACGGGTTTGGGATAAACAGCGACAGCAGCAGGCAAGAAGATGAAAGGCACCTCTGAGGATTATTTCTGTAAGGGCGGTTCGCGAACCGCCCTTACGCCATCAACTCCACAGGAGCAAGATCATGAGCAGCTTGAGGATTGAGCACATTGACCCCTTGGCGGCCCGGCGGTACCGCATCGCGACAACAGCGGAGAAGCAGGCAGCGGCGCAGCTGCTCAACAGCTGGCTCACCGACGATGCGGCCAGCCTTGAGCTGCTGATCAGGCAGCGGCGGCAGACACGGGAAAAGGTGCTGCACCAGCAGGCGGCGGAATACTTCAGCAGCCCCCCGACCTTTCCGCTCAACTGGGCGGACAACAAACTGAGCCGCGAGGAGATGAATGAACGATAGCATCCTACGCGATGTCTGCTATTTGGACACCAACATTTTTGTCTATCTGCACGACAGCAATGCGGCAGACAAGCAGCGCGTCTCGGCGTTCGCTCAGACGGGCATGGGGCGCATCTCCGTGCAGGTGCTTTCTGAATGGCGCAACGTCATGGTGAGGAAGTTCCCCCATCTTGTTGACAAAGAGGCGCGCAGGCAGTTCATCCGTCTGCTGGAGGCATGGCAGCCAATGGCCGTCACCCCGGCTGTCATCCTGCGGGCAAGGAGCTGTGCGACAGATACAAGCTCTCCCCCTATGATTCCCTGCATGTGCAATGCGCCTTGGACATGGGCTGCCGCTGGTTTCTGTCTGAGGACATGCAGGACGGCCTGACTGTCAACGGCACTTTGACAGTCTGCAATCCATACAAAGCGTGCTGATGGGTGCCTCTGAAGATGATTCCTACAGAAGACCTCTTGCATAAGTCATCCGCAAGCAATTTTCAGCTCCATGTTATAGACGGCGGCGATCAAGCTAAAGCGGAGACCGAAACGCTTTTTCCTGTTTCTATACCGTTCGCTCAAAATACGGAACACTTTGAGTTTGCGGAAAATATGTTCAATCACAATACGTTTCCGAGATAAAGCCCTGTTGCTCGTTTTTTGTTCTTTGTCTAACGGATGCAGTTTAGTTTTTTTGAACGATGTCTGACTGTTGGGATGTATTTTAGCCACGCCTTGATAACCAGCATCTGCCAGCAGCACGACATGCGGCGGTAATTTGATTCCGCTTTCTTGGAAAAGCTGAAAATCATGTTTCCTCCCTGTGCAAAAGGCGGCAGCAAGAATCATTCCAGTATCCATCTCTGCAATTATCTGCGCTTTCTGAGTATGGCACTTTTTTTTGCCGCTGTAATGCTGCCGCTGTTTTTTTTGGGCGTTCAATCGGTTGTTCTGTGGCATCAACAAGGATAATTTCAAATTTCATGCTGTCGGACTGAAGTGCTTTTTTATTGGGTAGATGAAATTGCTCCGACTTAATGAGTGCGTTTTCAATCTTTTTAATCGTCCGGCACACCGCCGACTCGCTGATGTCATAAGCAAGGCCAATGTGAAATTCAGTCCGATATTCGAGCCAATACATCAAGGTCAGCAGGAGCTGATCGGCCCGGCCCAATTTTGGCGGTCTGTCAAAATTGCGCAGCCCTTGCTCGACAACCTCAAGCATCTTGGCGAAGGTCGAACGCTGAACACCTGTTGACCGTTTACAATCTTCTTCTCTGAGGATATGCACTGTTTCGTATTTCATTCACTATCGTTAGCATATAAATTTTACTTATGCAAGAGGTCTAGAGGCGAAAAATCTTTCGCCCTTACGCCACAACACCCCTCAACCCAACAGGAGACCTACCATGAAAACAGTGCAATGGCGGCCAAAGCCGAACGCCCTCACCATGCCGGATGATCCGGTTCGGACAGCAGATTATGACACCTTAC
>NQJD01000057.1 GCA_004284765.1 Candidatus Electronema aureum | reverse complement strand
TGCTGGCGCGGCAGAGCCAGAAGGGAAGGCAAGGGGCATGAAAATCACCAAGGACATTCAACCAGCATAACCAGCATGGAACTTTCAATCAGCGATGACAAGACCAAGGAGCTGCTCACCGAAGTGATGATTGAGCTGCTCCGCACCAAGCGCGACCTGATCCGGGACATCTTAATGGAGGCTCTGGAGGAAGTCGGTTTAGCCAACGCCATTGCCGAAGGCTGTAAGAACGAGTTCGTCTCAGAGGAGGAAGTTCTCTCACTTCTTGACCGGGCGGCAGAATGAACGTCCGGTTTGAGGCCAAGTTTGCGAAAGACCTGAAGCAGGTCAGCAACGGCAGACTGCTGAAAGCGGTCAAGGAGCTGCTGCTTGCCTGTAAAGAGGCGGAAAGCCTGACCGAGATCAGCCAAGTGAAGAAGCTAAAAGGATATGACACGTTCTACCGTGTCCGCATCGGCGACTATAGTGCTTCAGTTTTTAGATCGTCTTGAACACCGTCTCGACGCAAACGCTTAAACTCTTGATGCCGTCAGCTATTTTTTTAATTTAAACAAGTAAACCCCCGGCTCTGCCGGGGGACTCCCGAAGTTTGACAGTTCCGGGAATATTTTTTTTGCAATTGGGGTGGTGGCATGACGGCGTATATCCGCTTTTCCCTCTTGGTTATGAAGCCCTGTCGGGTGCAAAGAGATTTCCCCGTCATGCAGCACTTCCGGTTGCGATCAGGCCCCTTTGAGGGGCCAGCAACCGCAAGCCACCGGCTCTGCCGGTGGTACTTGACTTTTGCCTTCATGGAAGCCCAAAATTTTTCTATCGGGTTTAAATCAGGTCCGCAATCACATTGCCTGTGCGATTCTGGTCTGGGTTCGTCTGAAGTCTGAAACAAGTTGCCAATGAAACCAAGCAGACGGTTTATCGTCTCAAGCACGGATTATTGTCTGACTATTTGAAGCAGCAACTCAAGTCACCTGCTATCCATATGACTTTTGCGTAAGTCCTGTTTCACTTATGCAAGAGGTCTAATATAAAAAAAGGCAGAACAGCAAGCTGCTGGTTCTGCCTCGGGAAGAATTTTAGTGTTCGTTCTTTGTATCGGCACTGCGCGAGGTAATGAAGCTGGCCGCAATGGATAATGCCAGAATCAGTCCGACAATGCCAAGGGCGATTCCAACCGGAATTTTATAGATGTCAAGCAGTAACATCTTCACGCCAATGAACATCAGGATGACTGCCAGCCCGTACTTGAGCAGATGAAAACGCTCTGCCATATCAGCAAGCAGGAAATACATGGCTCGCAAGCCGAGGATGGCGAAAATGTTGGAGGTGAAAACGATGAAGGGGTCGTTGGTTACAGCAAAGATGGCAGGAATTGAATCGGCTGCAAAGATCAAGTCTGTTGCCTCGATCAACATCAGAACAACGAACATCGGAGTGGCGTAACGCACACCTTCCTTGAGTACGAAAAATTGCTCTCCGTGGTATTCATTGGTGATCTTCATGTGACCGCGCATCCAGCGCAGAAGAGGATTTTGCTCCAGATCAGGCTCGTGGCTAGAAAAAATCAGCATCTTTACGCCAGTTAGTACAAGGAAGAGGCCGAAGATATACAAAATCCAATGAAACTTGGCGAGCAGCATCGCCCCGATGAAAATCAGCACAGCGCGCATTATAATGGCACCCAGCACTCCGTACAGCAACACTCGCTTCTGGAAGGCGGGAGGCACCGCGAAAAAACCAAATAAGGTAATCCAGATGAAGACATTATCGACCGCCAACGATTTCTCAATCAGATAACCGGTGAGATATTCCAGAGCCTTTTTGTTAGCAATCTCCCGCCCAAAGCTGCTATCAAGATACCACCAAAAGCCACCGCAAAACACGAGCGAAATAGCAATCCATACCGCTGACCAAGCTGCCGCTTCCTTCACGCTCACCCGGTGATTTCCTTGAACTCTGAGAGCGACGAAATCAACCGCCAGCAAGACGATGACAAGTAGGGTAAAGCCAAGATACAAGACCGGGCTACCGATAGATTCAATCATGATTTCCTGTCCTCCGCAGGAGATAGCTGAAAGGCCGAGATGCGACCAATTAAAAAATACTTCATCTTTACCACTACCGGGATTGCGTAAGATTAGCAATAAAAAAAAGTCTCCTTGTGGCAGCCTCTTGTATTTTCTCAATACTTCTTCGTTCGTTATGGCCTGCTGCTATGAATTATCAACCATCGCCTGAACAAACTGCTTCGCTGCTTCCGGGGTTCTGCCCCAGTGCAGGTGGACATACCCGGCTAAGGTTTTGTTGATCAAATAGCCCTCAGCTCTGCCGTCATCGAGCGTGTAGATGCGCCGCACCTGCTCAGGCATGGGGTCAATCTCGGAGTAATGGAATTCGTGACCGTAGAGAACGCTGCCAGCCGAGCCAAGCAAACTGTCTTCGCGTAGCTCTGCCTCGCAGTAGCCCAGTCGCCGTAGTCGCTGACTCATGCGGGTGATTACTGGATAAACCCCGACCATTGGTTGCTGGCAGCCTTCGTTATCAACAATTGCCTCGCACAGGTACATGAAGCCACCGCATTCACCATACACTGGCCTGCCTGTGCGAGAAAAGACTAAAATTTGCTCGCGCAACGTCCGGTTAGCAGCAAGCTGCGCCGCGTGAAGCTCAGGATAACCGCCGCCGAAATAGAGACCATCTACGTTTTCTGGGAGTACCTTGTCGTGCAGAGGGCTAAAGAGAACAAGCTCGGCTCCAGCAGCGGTGAGCAGGTCAAAATTATCTTGATAATAAAAACAAAATGCCTCGTCCCAAGCTAAACCAAGACGCACTTTTCCGATCATCTTTGATGGTAGAGTTATAGACGGCACTGCGGGAACTTGGGCTTCTCCAGCTATCTGAATGAGACGGTCAAGGTCAAGATGCTTTTCAATCAAACTAATCAACTGCTGTTGATTGAGAGCAACCTCAGTGCCAAGATGCAGGCCAAGGTGACGCGAGGGCAAACTGATGCCGGTTTCACGGGGCAGCGAGCCGATGATCTCCGCTTGGCAATGCTCTTTGACCGCCTCGCTCACCATTTGAAGATGTTTTGTGCTGCCCACCTGATTGAAGATCACTCCAGCCAGCTGCACGCGCGGATTAAGACTCTCAAAACCTTTGACCACAGCGGCTGCGCTCTCTGCTGCCGCACACACATCTAACACCAGTAACACCGGTACCTTGAGCAGTACAGCAAGCTCTGCCGCAGAGCCACTGCCACCATCAAAGAGGCCCATCACTCCTTCGATCACCGAGATAGCCGGGCCGTCCGTTGCCGGAGCATGGTTGGCGAAGACCTGCCGCACGTACTCTGGGCCACACATGCGGATGTCAAGGTTGCGCGAGACCTGCCCAGTGGCTAATAGATGCAGGGTGGGATCGATGAAATCCGGGCCGCACTTGAAGGGTTGCACCGTGAATCCGCGCTGACGTAGTGCTGCCATGATGCCGAGAGTGACAGTGGTTTTGCCGCAACCAGAGTGGGTTCCGGCAATAAGGAGGGAAGGATGGCTCATAGGTTATCTAAGAATGAGTAATGCTACGGCGCAAACAGGTGGGCTTTAATAGACTGAAATCAAAAATAAGGGACACTTCGTTGATCAACGAAGTGTCCCTTTGAACGCAGCAAAATTTTCAGCTGTACAATCTAACTGCGGCGCATTCTACCAGATTAATGCATTGCGGCAACGCAATCACCCTTGGTTGTCACGGTTACACCAACTTCATTGTAAACGACATGATCAGCAACCGCGCAACCCATGTTCGTAGTCTCGGCAATTTCTGATGGCTCAGAAGCAGTACACCCCATTGATTCACCTACATCTAACACATCCTGCTGACAGCTGATTTTGATGAACCGCTCGTCAGTCACTTGGACATTAGTCAGCTTGACGTTGCCAGTGTTGGTGATGTTATACGTCCACTGATCTTGTTCGGCCTCGCTGCCTGTTTTAATGGCAATCCCCGGTGCATCCACCGTTGCTTTAATTTTACGGACAGCAGGACTATGTCCGCTGTCGCCACCGCAGGTTAACATTTCTTCTGCTGAAACAAGACTGGAGACCAGTAAAGCGCAGCCCAACAAGAGCGGAGCAGTAATGCGGAATGTTATTTTCATAGTTTTTTCTCCATAACAGAAAAACAGGAAACTCTGGCCGCCGCCAACACTATGTCCGGGCTTTCCTCCGCGCCAGCTACCTGCTTTAAAATATCTCTTCCTTAGCAGGATACGTGAAAAAAACGTTTCTGTCAAGCTCGAAGTTCAAAAAACTTTACCAGTTCAAGAAATTGTTCGAAATTATAATTAGTCGGAGTTTAACAAATAATATCAACAGATATTGACTGATTTTACCAACTGCGTAACTCCTAATGCTGACTCTCTTGAAGAGAGCCACAAGCTATCGAGAGGCGGAAAAACTCAACTTTTTATATGCAGGAAACAATTAGGACGTAAAGTCCTACTTTGCGGTGCATCTTATTAAGTTTTTTTGCTTTTTCACTTGATTTGCTTGGCCTGTTGATTTATACTGGAAGTAAGAAAAAGGCAAAAGTTTTTGCTTTTCACTTGCTTTTTTTAGTCAAAAGGAGATAACCATGTGGAAAAAAATTAGTTTTGCAGTAGCATTAGGTTTAGCCCTTTATCCCCAAGCAGCTATGGCGGAATTCGATCCCTTCGCAGGTATCGTTGAGGGTATCGCCCAAGGATTAGCGGTCAGCGGCGATAAACTTTCTATCGACTCAAGTTATGCCGACAGTGGCGTTTTCGGCGGTAACGTAGTGATCGGTAACACGTTTGCAAGCTCGCCTGAGCTTCATCAAAAGGTGTCTGCTGATACTGGTATTGAAATTTCCACCAGTGCTGGAACAGGAATACGTCAGGGTGTCAATGTGTTTCGTGGGGAAGTGCCTATAATGATGGTGCAGGGTGCATCTGTAACTGGTGCGGTAGCTATCACCTCCTCGAACAGTGCTGACGTTGTGCAAGGTATTAACCTTGTAACCGCTTGCGGGACAAACTGTGAATGAGTGGACGGAGACAGGAAAAACTTGAAATCGGAGCTTATGTAATCCGAATTTTTTCCTGTCCGGTGATCTAATTATTCCATTCTGAATGGTTCAAGTTAAAGGATTATGTCGTCGTTGGATCAGGATTGCCGCAACAAGGTTGTGATGTTCCGCAGTCGCCTTTGAGTAAGGAGGATACGTTACGGAGCATATCCCGACTGCCAGGAGGAATCTGTGATGGTAAAAATATGTCTAATCGTATCCTTGGCAGGGATATTGTTTAATCCGTTGATAGCTGTATGTGCAGATTTTACTGTCTTTGATCAATTTACAGATGCCTATGATGCAGGTTTATTTCAGGGTGTTCAAGTCGGCAGTGAACTTACTTTAGAATCATACAGCGACAGTAGCAGCACTCAGGGGATCAACGTGATCACTAATTCTTCTTATAGCGGAAAAGCCGTTCAGGTTGCATCAATCGAATATGATCTTTTGCTGATAACTTCAGAGGGAGATAACGTTGTGCAAGGAGTTAATATTTATCGTGGCAGCGCGGATGCAATATCTCAGATGGCGATCATCAACGGCGTAGTCACGCTGACTTCTCGTAACACCAGCGGTGGAATTCAAGGCATTAACGTTATAACAAGCTGCGATTCCTGCAATTGAAAAATTGTCAGCCTCAAGGTGCTGTTATGAAGAAATATTTTATGCCCATCATCTGTAGCATCGCTCTCTGGCATGGAATTTGTGCGGCAGAAATCAAAAAAGTGGCCATACCTGATGTGCAGATGAATCCAAGCATAAATTCTGTACTGAATCAAAAAAATAGCGTTCTTAAGCAAAATACAGCAGAAAGCCGTGAAAGTAGCGTAGTTCCTGAAACGAATGGGTATTTGCTACCTGAAGGAAATATCATTGTTGATAATCCGATTGAACCCAAGTGTATTTTCTATGGAAACTACAATGAAGGCTCAGGAGATTCCTTTCAATATATTGATGTCAATACAATTGTGTTTGAATGCCAGTAGATGATTACAGAAAATAAGCTTCATTCTGTTTTGCTGCTACATCCTAAATCTTTTTTGTAACTCACATCAACGACGCTGATTTTTTCTACTTGCGTAGTTTTTTTATTTTCTGCTGAAATTCCGATCTGATGGTTGCCATGCGTTTGAACCTGTTTATACAGCTTTCGCATTCGGATCAATAATATTTCTATGCAAAAACAAAGGAGTATATTCATTGGAACAGTATGCTTGAGCGGCTTCTTTCTGCTTGCGAATAGTGGCTGCTCTAATGTTAATTCTTCGATGTCCAATATTACTGCTGAAACACCGCATCCTGCCTCCACCAATCTGACAGAAACTTTGAAATGTATGGGGCGGGAAATCAATAAATCTGAAACTCCAGCTATCTTACTGTTGGTTGACGATTTTTACGATGGCACAGTTCCTGTCGTACCGGACAGTAAGATATTGACCGGTAGATATGCAAGAGAAAACGGACCGCTGGCTGATAGTGGAAAATATGATTTTGAGGCTATCATTAGAAGAAGTCTCTCTCATAAAAAGATGGTCATTCCTTATTCAATGCCCGTTGGTTTGGCGGATGAAAATAAGTTCGGAATGCTTGATCCCATTTATATGCGGGATATGACCAAAATGTACGGTGCTTCAGCTGCAATCAGAGTGAAAGGGGTATATACCCAAAATGATTCCTCTGATTACATGAATAAAGGATCAGGCAGCGGCGCAGAAACAACTGGCAGTCATGGGCAAGCAGAAATTGAATACGGCATTTCCAGAGCTTCAAGAAGCCTGTCGTTGGCTGTGTATTTAGGTGATGCCTTCAAAAATACGGTTGGTGCCGCTACGACACTGACGCTCAATAGCTATACTGAATCAGACAAATTTTCTGTTGGTTTTGGCTACGGCGAAGGTTCTATGAGTTTTGCAGCGCAGTCTAAACTGAAAGAAGGTTTACACGGTGCACAACGAACGCTGATTGAAGCCGCAGTATTATGGACACTTAGGGGCATATATAAGCAAATTGATTTTTCTCCTTGCTTTGCAGTAGATGGGCCAAATCCTGACGCGACCGTATCGGCATATCAGAAATGGCTTGCGCTTGATGAGCATGAACGAATTAAATATCTCAAGCTGATGTTGAAAGAGTTGAATCACTATAACGGTAAAATAGATAAAAAATATGACGCTGATTTGCAACGAGCTATTACTTCGTATGAGACAGAAAATGATATGCTGATACCGCACACAAGAAGCAATCTCGGTGATTTATTTATTCAGATTTACATGAAGGTTGATACTGATAAAATAGAAAAATTATCCAAGCAACGCGATGAATTGCTGTAACCAGAGCCATCCGGTAAATAGCTTTTGCTGATCAATGCTGGTTAAATGTACGACAACCGCTTACGCTAGGGCGAAACAGGTCGTCTGAATCAATCCTAACATTCACCAACAAACAGACATGCGCCTCCGCACCCTGTTTGCCCCTCTCCTGCTGGGAGCGGCTTTTTTTCTTGTTCCCGTCTTGTCCTCCGCGCAGCTGCTGGACGGATATCCTCCCACCAGCCCTAAGGCCGAAACGTACATGGCCAATGCCCAGCCTCGAGTTTTGCGGCAGCTCAAAGCTAAAGGGCTACAACTTGGCGATCCGGTATTTATCCGCATTTTCAAGCTCTCAAAACAGATGGAAGTATGGGTGCAGAAAGGAAATAAATTTGAGCTATTCAAAATTTATCCTATCTGTACCTATTCTGGGTCTGTTGGTCCTAAGTTGCGCGAAGGCGATATGCAAAGCCCAGAAGGTTTTTACACCGTTTCTGGTGGCCAACTCAATCCAGCCAGCAGATATCATCTTTCCTTTGACATCGGTTATCCCAATGTAGTTGATCGCGAGAACCAGCGCACCGGCGGCGACATTATGGTGCATGGTAAGTGCATTTCTCAAGGTTGTTTCGCAATGGGTAACCTTCAGGTCGAGGAAATTTATTTACTTGCTTATCAGGCTTTTCTTCAAGGCCAGAAACAATTCAGCGTTCACATATTTCCCTTTCGCATGACTAAGGAAAATATGGAACAGAACAAAAATTCCCAATGGATATCTTTTTGGGAAAATCTTCGAGAAGGTTATGATGCCTTTGAGCAAGAACGACAGGTGCCATATATCGTAGCGGAAAATGACAAGTATGCTGTGCGGAAAGGTTTACTGCAAAATAGTGTGGTAATGATCAATCAGCAGCTTGATGTTGAAGAAAATTTTCCGAGTAATTTCTAATCATCCCTTATTCCAAGGGATAAGAGCAGGGCAGCCCTTGGAAATTGACAAATTCCAGCCTGCCCTCTTGCATGGCGGTGATGTAGTCTGGAGTAAGCGGGATTTTTCCCTTACCGCTGGGAGCATCTAACACAAATTTAGGCACAGCCATGCCAGAGACCGTGCCGATAAGCTGGCGCATAATTTCCAGCCCGGCTTTGATCGGAGTACGAAAATGGCCGGTGCCTTTGGTCAGGTCAGCCTGCATGAGATAATACGGTTTAACCCGCAGCCGCAGCAAGCCGCAAAACAGCTTGCCCAGCACTTCCGCAGAATCATTCACCCCTTTCAGCAGCACGGTTTGGCAGCCGAGCGGAATGCCTGCGTCGGCCAGCAATGTGCAGGCTCGCTCTGCCTCTTTGGTCAGCTCCGCCGGGTGGTTGAAGTGCGTGTTGATGTAGAGCGGATGGAACTGACGCAGCATAGCGCAGAGTTTCGGCGTGATGCGCATCGGTAGGGTGCAGGGCGTGCGGGTGCCGATGCGAATAATCTCGATGCTCTTGATTTCCCGCAGTCGCCGCAGAATATCCTCCAGCCGCTCATCAGCAAGCAGCAGCGGATCGCCGCCGGAGATCAGCACCTCGCGCACGGACGGAGTGTTACGCAGATAGTCCAGCGCGGCGACGAAATGCTCCTCGCTGAAGCGCAGAGCCTCGCCACCTACCTTACGCTTGCGGGTGCAGAAACGGCAGTACATGGCGCACTGGCCGCTGACTAAAAGCAGCACCCGGTCTGGGTATTTATGCACCAGATTGGGTACTGGACTCAAGTTTTCCTCGCCAAGCGGGTCTTCCATGCCCACTGGATCTTCCAGCTCGCGCAAATCCGGCACTGCCTGCCGGCGCAGCGGCTCGCCTGCCTTTTTAATCAGCTCCAGATAATAGGGAGTGATCCGCATTGGATAGCGGGCAATGATCGCCTCTGCCGCTGCCGGATCGTAGCCCAGCGCACAGGCCAACCCTGCGCTGTTGGTGATAGCGTTTTTTAATTCTTCCTGCCAGCTTGTCATTTCGTTGCTACCGCCTGTGTTCACTTGACGAGCCGGTCGTATTCCGCGTGAAGCTGCCGATCCATATCCACTGAATGCCGTCGGGCGAGTCAATGCCGAGGGCGCGATATTGCCGTCCCAACCCGCACTGACCACAACTCTTCAATGCGCTTGAGATGCAAAGAAGGATGACAGGGATCATCCTTCAGCAGCTCGAAATTTTTGTCGACCAGCTCTTGAACAGCTGCAGGCAGCTTCCCGTATGCCTCCCACAACTCTTCCTGCAAACTGCCGTCTTTGGCGACAAAGGTTCCTTTGCCATGCCGTTCGCCGTCTTTTATTTCCCCCTCATATTTTCCGCCATCAGCACGGATGATTTTGCCTTTGCCGTGCGGCAGGTTGTCCTTCATTTCGCCGACGTAGCTGTCTCCGCCCTTCGTTTTGACAGAGCATTCCTGAACGCAGCGGCCATCTTGCATCACGCCGGTGATGGTGCTTTGCAGCTCGCTATTTTTATACCAATCCAAGGAGCCTTTGCCGTCCCCCTTGCCGTCCTTGCATGTGCCTAACCAAGTGATGGATTCATCCGAAGCAGGAACAGGATTCCAGACCTTGCAGCCGGTTTTCGCGTCGGCAATCCAGTCGCCCTTGTTTTCCTCAGCATGGACAGACGTTGAAGCAAGGAGTAAAATAGAAATTAGAAATAATTTACGCATAATCTTACCTCAGAACCCAAGTTGTGACCTATAACATTGTTTTTTCAATGCCGTAAGCCAAGATAAAAAGAAAAACCTTCAATTCAAAGCCATGCGAGGTGACAGCATGAATATGCGCTGGAAATCTTTGGGTGATGACGCTGAATGCTGATTCGATGCGCTTTCGGATGAATTTGACT
>NQJD01000056.1 GCA_004284765.1 Candidatus Electronema aureum | reverse complement strand
CCGGAGCTGCTGCCCTGTGGAAGTCACTTTCTGAAGACTGCAAAAAGAACGGAATATTTTTCACAGACGGCTTGGCCTCTTACGGAAAAGTATTTCCTGCGGAAAGACACAGCGTTGTCAGTAAAGGGAGCGGAAAAACAAGTCATATCGAAAGGATTAATTTAACATTCAGGCAGAGAGTGTCGGCATTAGTCAGGAAGACATTGTCGTTTTCGAGAAGCATTGAGAACTTAACTGCATCTGTTTGGAGATTTATTAATCACTACAACGATTGTATTTTATTTCATTGATCACTCACAGATCTCTATTACCGAAAAATTAGACCTCTTGCATAAGTAAAATCTATATGCACTGTTTCGTATCTCATATACAAAGTATGACGTGGATTCTGACTTATGCAACAGGTCTATTGAACAAAAGAAAGATGAAGAGAACGCAGGCTGCTCTGGTAGCAATGATGAAAAATCTCCTTCCTGTTGCCGAGCGACAAAAATTTACCAGAGTCTATCTTGCTAATATCTTCTATTTGTGATTTAATTTATTTGCGATTTCACGTAGTGAGTAAAATTTCAGATCAATTTTTTGCAGGAGATATTATGTACGCTATAACGTTGCGAATGGCCGTTCTTCTGGCAGCTTTTTTTGTGGCTTTTCTGGTATCGCCTCTACAGGCGGCTGAGAATTATTCTGATCTGATGAACAGAGCTGGAATGCAGCGAATGCTCTCACAGCGGATTGCCAAAGCCTATTTATATAACGGCCAAGGAATTGCCAAGCAGGAAGCCAGCCATCAGTTGAAGATCGCACTGACCCGATTTGAATACAATCATGTTGCCCTGAAAAAAGTGAATGATGGCGCGATGCGCGAGCTACTTGCCTCGGTTGAGGGTATCTTTGCAAGCTACAAAGCCTTGGTGACCCAGCCGTACAAAAAAGAAAATTCCGCTTCAGTTCTGGAGTTAAGCGAGCAACTTCTGGAGGCTTGTCACAATGCGTTGCTGAAGCTGGAAGAGTTGTCAGGGGCAAAGATCGACAACATCATTAATATTTCTGGTCGGCAGCGGATGTTATCGCAGCGGATTGCCAAATATTACATTGCCTATCAAGCTGGATTTCAGGATGAGAATTTTGCTCATCAATTAGAAACATCCGTGTCAGAGTTTAATGCCGCGCTGAAATCGCTCCAAGCTGAAAAGCGGAACACCGAGCGGATTACTCTGCTTCTGACGAAGATGCAGAATCTTTGGGAAAAAGTTTCGTCCTATTTTCTCAAAATTCGTGAAAAAGGCAATCCTTCTCTCGTGCTGACAAGCACAGATGACATTACGCAGCTTGCAGATGAAGTAACTGCTCTGTATGTGGAAGTTGCAACAGCAGCCAAGAAGTAAGGGACATTTCTCCTGTATCATTTCGATTACAGAGAGAAAAGAAAAACGGCAATCGCGAATCAAGGAGAGAGGAGAAATCGCGACTGCCGCCGAGGAGAGCTTTGAAACTTTTTCCAGCATTGTACGGACTTCCTGTACCGCTCAAGAGCGGCACAGGATTTTTTTGGTTCTTCCATGTGTTCGGAGCTGACTCGAAGGAAATGGATGAACGTGTCCTTTTTTATTGGCACAGAGCAAGCACGGCCCAGATTGAAACAGGGGGCGACACGTTCTTGAACAGACGTGCCGGGTCAGCAGAGAGAAACTGACCAGCTTCAAGAGGGTTCCTTGCTCAATGAACAGAAAACCATATTTTGGCCTCCTGTACAATGAGGTGATCGCCTCATTTTTCTGGGCATTCCACCTATGGTTCGGGCAATACCCTAAAAAGGGAAAGCCGAATTTTGTTCAGTCAATATCCTCCAACAGGCCGAGCTTGGCCGCATAGCGAACCAAATCAGCGGTGCTGTGCAGGTCGAGCTTACTGAGGATGTTGGCACGGTGGTTGGTCACGGTCTTGGCACTAATACAGAGCCGTTCGGCAAGGTCTTTGACCGAATCACCGTGAGCGAGACAACGGAGGATTTCCTGCTCTCGTGTAGTCAGATTACCGTAAGTGGCTTCAGAAATATCCAGCACTTCAGCGGTATCTAAAAGCCGGGCTACAATTTCGGGTGAAAGAGCTGCATCTAAGTAGTATTCCTCTCGAAGCGCGGCATCGAGCGCGTCGTGCAGGCAACGAGAAACCGATTCCTTGATCAGGTAGCCCGTGGCCCCAGCCCGAAGCGCACCGAGGATGTAGTCAATCTTCGAGTGCATACTGACAATAACGATCCGGGTTTCTGGGAGAGCGGTCTTTAGCGTTCGAGTAAGCTGAATGCCGCTGCGGTCAGGTAAAGAAAGATCGATTATCGCTACATCCGGCCTGTATCGGCGCACTTGCTCCTCGCCTTGCCGCGAATCCGCCGCTTCTCCGACAATTTCAAAATCCGGTAGCCGACTGACAATCTGCCGGAGGCTGGCCCGGAACGTGTCGTGATCATCGATGATGACTATTTTTTTCTTGCCTGTCATTACACTGCCTCTGTCTCTGGTTCAGCCTGCTCCTCAAGCTCCTCCTGTTCTACCGGAGCTTTGATCAGGCCGGGAAATTCAATATATATCTTGGTACCTTCCTCCAGTGTGGATTGAATGCGGAACGTGCCTTTCATCATCCTAACCCGCTCCTCCATCCCCAGCAAGCCAAACCGTTTTTCCTGCCTGGCCCGTTGATAGGCTTCCTCCAGTAAAAAACCGCAGCCATTATCCTCAATGCGAAGAATGATGTTCGGCCAAGAGGCAATCAATCGGATTTCCACCCGCTGCGCATCAGCGTGTTTCCTGATGTTATTGAGGGATTCTTGCACCAATCGGTAGATATTAATAGCATATTCAAAGTTAAGCTGCAAATTGTCCGCGCCCGCCTTAGTAAATTTCACCGGAATACCGGTCTTGCGAGTAAAATCGCGGCAGCAGTCTGAGATCGCGCTGGCTAAACCGATTTGCTCCAAACCGGGAGGACGCAGGTTGTAGGACAGCTCGCGCACCGTCCTGATGCAGCGGTCGAGCTGCCTCCCCCAGTCATGCCGGGCCTGTGTCTGCTCGCCGACAGCCTCGCTAAACAACTCTTCACCCGTAACTTTGAGCGAGGACAATTCTTGGGCTACGTTGTCGTGCAAATACAAGGCAATCTGCTGCCGCTCTCGTTCCTGCACAGTCAGTAGCTCCTGTGAAAGCTGATGCACCTGCTCCTCAGCCTTGCGCAGCTCGGCGTTAGCGCAGACCAGCTCCTGAGTTCGCTCCTGCACCTTGAGTTCCAAATCCTCATGGTAGCGGGCCAGTTCCTCGGCCATCTTACCGAATTCCACGGCCAAAAACTCAAATTCATCGCCAGAGCTGATTTGCGGACGATGACTGAGATTGCCTGCACCGATCTGTTTGGTGCCTTCTTGGAGCTTCTTCACCGGCCCCAAAACTGAGCGCATCATCAAAATGAAAACCGTCACGGCCAGCAGCACCGCTGCTGCACTGGTTAGACCAACCACCAGTAAAGTATGCTGATATTTTTCAGTAACAAAGGCTTCAGTTTTAGTCAGTTCTTGGAGATGTAACTGGAGATGCTCGTCAATAACCGACTCCATTTTGTCCAGCTCATTTTGAACAACCACGGCAAGTTGAGTAAATTCAGCCTCTGGCCAGCCCGCTGCTGATTCGTTGAGAATATACTTGGATAGGGTCATCGCCAAAATACCGTGATGCAGCATCTCGTGAGCAGCCCGACCTGCTGGATCGGTTCGCTGATGCGTGTGCCGAGCTGCATGAGTAATGATCAGTTCCTTCAGCTGCGCGGCCTCGACGGTAATCCTATTCCTGTCGATTTGCTTTGCTCGCAGTCCTTCCTCCAAGGAAAGCAGCAATTTTTTTAGCTCAAACATCGCCATTGCATTAAGAGCCATGTCGTTTTTGAGGTTATGAAATTGACTATGGATGCTTGAGAATATCCAGATACAGAAAATGCCAAGAAAAAAAATTACCGCAATCAGCGGAGAAAAGTAGAGGATAAATCGGTTGCGCAAGCTGAGTTTGAACATGGTGTTGATATGACAAAGGCGGGAAATAAAAAAGGGTGAAGCAAAGAAGCTGCTTCACCCTTTTTATTAAATCTAAGCGGCAGAAATTACTCGCCAACAATGATCTTCTGCCAGACCTGGTTATATTCATTGAGCGATTCGCCAAGGTCTTCCTTGAACTCCGACCGATCCAGATCAGCAATTTCGTAGTTCGGCTTCACAGTACGGATATCACGGGCAGGAACATTGATTGAAGGCAGCATTAGAAAATCAACGATCTGAGCATACACCTTTGGTTCATGAATGTAGTTCATGAAGGTGTAGGCTAGCTCTTTGTTCTTAGCATTCTTGAGCAGCACCATGTTGTCCATATACATGGCACTGCCCTCTTTGGGAATAAAGAACTCGACATCCTTTCTGGCCGACTCGTCCAGCTCAAGGAAGATGTTCTCCTGATAGCCCTGAACTACCCAGAACTCCCCAGCAGCAAAGCCTTTCCCAAAGGATTCAGCGTCAAACTTGACGATCTTCGTCTTCCACTGCTTGACCAGCTCCTTTGCTTTCTCCAGCTCATCTAGGTTCTTGGTGTTGACTGAGTAGCCCAGTGATTTCAGAGCAGCACCCAGTACCTCGCGCATGTCATCGAGCATGGTCATCCGGCCTTTCAGGTCTTCCCGGTTGAAGAGCGACCAGCTTTTGTCAAAATTCGGGACATGCTTCTTGTTCACCGCCACGCCTGCTGCTCCCATCATATACGGCACGGAGTATTTCGACCCTTCATCGAAATGAATCTTCGCTAGTACGGCTGGGTCAAGGTTCTTGAAGTTAGGCACCTTAGCGCGATCAATCTGCTCCAGCATATTTTCTTTGATCATGATGGAGACATAATCGCCAGAAGGAAAGACCAAGTCATAGCCGCTGCCGCCAGCCTTCAGCTTGGTAAACATCTCTTCGTTGGAAGCGTACATATCATAGACAACCTTCGCGTTATATTCCTTTTCAAAGTCTTTTACAACCTGATCAGGAATATAGTAGGTCCAATTGTAGATGTACAACGTTTGCTGGGCATCTGTTTTTTTCGCCTGACCTTCTTTCTGCGCTTCAGCTTGGCCTTCCTGTTTCTTTTGCTGCGGTGCTTCTTCTTTTTTCTGCTCTGAACATCCGAAGAGAGACAGGCAAGCAAGGACTGCTGAAAGCAGCAGCAACGGCGATTTCTTCATGATTAGCTCCTTGAGAAATTGAAATTCAGCTCTTCAGTAGGGAAGAGTAGAGGTTTCTAGTTGATAATGCCAATAGAGCGGTGCCTGCAATAATAACCACAGACAAGGCGTTGATGGTTGGCGATACGCCGAAACGAATCATAGAAAAAATATGCAGTGGTAAGGTAGAAGAGCCAGGCCCGGCAACAAAGAAGGTGATGACAAAATCTTCCAGCGATAAGGTTACTGCCAGTAGCAGTCCGGCAACAATACCAGGCATTGAAATCGGCAGAAGAACCCGTATCAGCATATCAAATTCACTGGCTCCCAGATCGTATGCTGCTTCAATAATAGAGAAATCAAATTCCTCCAACCGTGCCATTACGGTCATGAGGACAAAAGGAATATTGAAGGTGACATGAGCGAGAAAAATAGTAAGTAAGCTCAGGTTTAAACCAATTTTGTTGAAGAAGATGAGAATAGATACGCCAATAATAATTTCTGGCAGAATGATCGGAAAAAACGTCAGAGCCTGAATGGTTTTCTTCATCCTGAAATTGTACCAGCAAAGCCCTATCGCTCCCAATGAACCGATGATGGTAGCAACTATTGCGGACGAAATCGCAACAATAAAACTGTTGTAGAAACTATGCCACAGTGGTTCTGAGTTGTAAAAAAGCTCGTGATACCATTTGAGAGAGAATCCTTCCCAGCGCATCGACTTTGAGCTGTTAAATGAAGAAATGACCAATATGGCTAAAGGAATATGGAGAAAGATCGTGACAAAAGAAAATACACCCAATGAAAATTTTCCCGGTTTTGTCATGCTCAAAGCTCCTTCTTGCTTTGCGAGCGCATGAAGAATAGTACCCCAATCATGGTCACAGAGGTTAAAACAACGGATATAGAGGAGGCTAACGGCCAGTTTCTGGTTATGTTCAACTCGCGGACAATGAGATTACCGAGCATCCACGATGATGTCCCGCCAACTAACTGTGGCACAGCGAAATTACCGAAAATAGGTATAAAAGTAAACAGTACTGCGGTAATGATACCAGTGCGGATGTTTGGAATCATGACTTCCCATAACGCTCTTTTTTTAGATGCTCCCAAATCCATTGCCGCTTCTATGAGAGAAAAATCAAATTTCTCAATCGTTGAGTAAAGCGGAAAAATGGCAAAGGGAATGGTGGTATAGATAATGACTAAGATGATTGCGTAGCGGTTGTAGAGGAACTGAATATGTGAATCGATCAACCCGGTTGAGAGTAAAAAACTATTGAGTAGGCCATTGCTGCCAAGAATGGCAATCCAAGCATAAATTCTGATCAGGAAATTAGTCCAAAAAGGAATAATGATCAGCATGAGCAGTATATTTTTCTTTGAACTTCTGGCAATGTAATAGGCTGTCGGCAGAGCCAAGATAACGATGATCGTCGTGGAAGCCACAGCAATAATGATAGTGTTGAGCAGTACCTTTAAAACTGCTGTGTTGAGCAGCGATTTATAAGCCGCTAAAGAAAAATGCAGTTCTACACCGCCATACAGTCCTTTTTCCATAAAGCTGTAGCTCAAGGTGATGAGCAGTGGCACCGAGAGAAAAGCACAGAGCCAAAAGGTGATAGGGGCCACGTAGATCGGCCCGTAATTTCTCCGCATTTTATCTATTCACCTCCACCATGAAACTGTCTTTTGTATTCCACCAAATGCTAACCTTATCTTTCCAGGTGATTGGCTTTTCGTCCATGAAATACTGCACATGCTGGCGGAAAACAACCAGCGGTTCTTTATTTTGGCTGACACGAACAAAATATTTTGTCTGGAAGCCGGTATAAATCATATCTTCGACCACACCAGATAGCACATTGACATCTGGTGGCAATTTTTCTGGCTTCTCTGGGGCAATACGAATCTTCTCCGGTCGCACTGTTACTGCAACTTCACTGCCTTCTTGTACTGGTTTATCAAGATAGATAGTGAAGTTTCCGTAATCAGGTGATTCAAAAACTGCATGTTCCGCGTCAGTAATAGCAGTAATTTTCCCTCTGATGTAATTCGTCTCGCCAATAAAGCGGGCAACAAACTCATTGGCAGGACTTTCGTAAATTTCTGAAGGCGTACCGATCTGCTGGATTTCACCTTTATTCAGTACGCAGACTTGATCTGATACACTGAGAGCTTCTGCTTGATCATGAGTGACATAGATAAAAGTGATACCAACCTTGTCATGAATTGCATCCAATTCTAACAGCATGTGTTGTCGCAATTTGGCATCCAAGGCTGACAGTGGCTCGTCAAGAAGCAGCACTTGCGGCTGATTGATCAAAGCGCGGGCAATGGCGATGCGCTGCTTTTGGCCGCCAGAAAGCTGGCGCGGGTATTTTTTGCTCTCCGTCTCCATTCTGACTAATTCAAGATTTTCCTGTACGGATATTTTGATCTCCTTCTCGCCAATTTTCTTCAGTCGGAGAGCAAAAGCGACATTTTCAAAGACCGTCAGATGAGGAAAGAGGGCATAATTTTGGAAAATAGTATTTACATGTCGTTTGTTTGGTGGCAGCGGCAATACATTCACACCATCAAAATAAACAGCTCCTTCGGTCGGCATTTCAAATCCGCCAATAATGCGGAGCAGTGTAGTTTTGCCGCAGCCTGAAGGACCGAGTAAAGAATAAAAACCACCCTTACTGATGGTCAGCGACGTATTTTTCAAAGCAAAGAAATCGCCAAAATTTTTCGAGACATTCTCAATTGTAACTTGACTACTTTTCACAGAATCAACCCGCTAATAATGAAATTGCTTCGTTGTCCACCGCTGCGGCGACAAGAGGCATTTCGTTGCAATTGATATGATTTTGACTCATTATAACCAGTAGATAGCATGAGTCAAAAATACTCTCCTTTAGGCCCTCTTGTCAAGATAAAATCGCGCCCGCCCGCGCCTATCCATGCCGTTTCAGATTGACTTTCTACAGCTTTTTCCCGTATTGTTTATCGGAACAGACAGACTGCGGGCATCAAGCATCATTGATGGTTGCTTCTATAACATAATAAGCAGGTGAAAAAATGAAAAAAAGGTTTATCCGTTTTTCCGGCAGCTTGCTGACCGCCTCAGCACTGCTGCTGTGTTTCCCAGTCCTTGCGCTGGCCTCAGAAGGCGCGGGTATCAACATCTCTCCGCTGTGGATATTCCCTTTTGCTTCGCTTTTACTCTGCATCGCTGTATTGCCGTTAGCGGCGCATCATTGGTGGGAGAGTAATCGCAACCGTGCTTTAGTGAGCGGATTTTTCGCTCTTATCTTCGCCACCTACATGCTGGTTTCCTTTGGTCATGCAGGCTGGGTAAGCCTGCTTCATGCAGTGCTGTATGAATATCTGCCGTTCATCGTCCTGCTGGCCGCGCTCTTTGTCATCTCAGGCGGGATTTATATCAAAGGCTCGCTGGCCGGAACTCCGCTGTCCAACTCAATGTTTCTGATCATCGGCGCAGTTTTTGCCAGTTTGATCGGCACAACCGGCGCGTCAATGGTGCTCATCCGCCCGCTCCTCCGGGCCAATCAAGCGCGGGAAAGAAAGGTACATCTGGTGGTCTTCTTCATCTTTGTGGTCTCCAACTGCGGCGGTCTGCTCACCCCGCTCGGCGACCCGCCGCTCTTCCTCGGTTTTCTCAAAGGCGTGCCCTTCAGCTGGACGTTCCAGCTCTGGAAAGAGTGGCTCTTGGTCAACGGCCTGCTGATCGTCATCGGCAATATCGTGGATCAATACATGCTCGACCGCGAGGAAAAGGAGCGCAAAGGCTCGCAGCTGGAGCAGGTGCTGGAGCATGAGCCGCTGGGCATAGTCGGCTGGCACAACTTCCTTTTTCTCGCTGGCATTGTGCTGGTGATCCTTGGCAAAGGGCAGGGCTGGGGCGGTGAATGGCCTCTCGGCGTGCAGGAAGCTCTGATGACCGCGCTCACGCTGGCCGCGTATTTCACGACCAAGAAGGACATCCGGGCGGCCAACAGCTTCACTTTCGCCCCGATCATCGAGGTGGCGGTGCTCTTTTTCGGCATCTTCATCACCATGATCGCGCCGCTGACCGTGCTGAATGTGCATGGCAAAGAGCTGGGCCTGAATGAGCCGTGGCAGTTCTTCTGGGCGACCGGCCTGCTGTCCAGCTTTCTCGACAACGCGCCGACATACTTGACCTTTGCCGCCACCGCCGCAGGCAGCATGGGCGTGAGCGTGGAGAGCCAGAAATATTTGGCTGAATTTCTTGCTACGGGCGGCGCGAAGGCGACGGACATCCTCGTCGCCATCTCCTGCGGCGCGGTCTTCATGGGCGCGAACACCTACATCGGCAACGGCCCGAATTTCATGGTCAAGGCCATCGCCGAGGAGAATAAGGTCAAGATGCCGAGCTTCTTTGGCTATATGGCGTGGTCTGGCGCAATCCTAATTCCGATTTTCGTGGTGGTGACGCTGGTGTTTTTTCGGTAAGGCGCGTTTGCCTGAACTAGGGGCAGCCCCCCGGCTGATCGTTTATCCAAGTCGGCAGAATTCAGTTGCGGCCAAGCAGAACTTCTTTCTTGCCGAGCGAAATTCGATGCAGGTTTGGTAGGGGCGATTCGCGGGTCGCCCCTACCTGCCGTCTTTCTCCAAAACACGGACAACGCGGAAGCCGATATTACCAATATGCGAATAGGGTTGATATTTTTTACGGCAGGAAGAACGGCAGTCCCATGAACTGTCAGCCCATGATCCGCCGCGTGCGACACGATATAAGCTCGGCTCAGTGTGAATCGGATTCCGCACCGGACTTATTTACATAATAATATCCCTGATACCAGTCAATACACCACTCCCAGACATTGCCGTGCATGTCGTGCAACCCCCAACCGTTGCACTTCTTTTTACCGACAGTGTGTATCTGGCCGTCAGATTTTCTAGCATCCCAAGCATAATCATCAAGCTGCTCCTCTTCATCGCCAAAGCAATAAACAGAACTGCTTCCTGCACGGCAGGCGTATTCCCATTCCGCTTCGGTAGGCAGACGGTACGTGTGACCGGTTTCTTTGCTTAACCACTGACAATATTCGTTGGCATCCTGCCAGCTCACGTTGATCACAGGCCGATGTCCCAAGCCCAAGCCGTCGTCTTTCGGCTTACTTCGATTCATGGCTGTACAGAATGCACCATATTTAAAAAAGGTGACTGGATAACGGCTGATAGCAAAACTGTCTAATTCCACTTCATGAACAGGTCGTTCATCGCTGTCCCCAATTCCCTGAATATCTCCCATCTGAAAACGCCCACCTGGCAGTCTGATCATCACCGGCCCGCTGTCGCCATTCCGCAGTTTGTCTTTCAAGAGCCAATACTTCTCCACGTAGCGGGAAACAAAATCGGCATCTGTCATGTCAAGAAGATGCCAAGAGATAATGCTACCTAATGTGCAACTCTTAAAAAAGATGCCCGATCCATTGGGCGCATCCTGTAGAATAGTGGTATCTAAGCCCTATTCACAAGGAGTGCGCCAATGGATCGAGACGATTTTGTTATTGCTGTC
>NQJD01000055.1 GCA_004284765.1 Candidatus Electronema aureum | reverse complement strand
ACGGCGTTTGGCTGGCGGGCATTCGCCCTCTGAAAACTGAGACCAAGTCGGAAGTCAACTTTTTCAATATTATATTGTTTTTAATGGTAAATTCAATGTGTTTTTTAGGGAGCCGTCCGCTTTGCCAATCATGGTTCACCATTACCATTTTCTCAAAGTCAACAACTTTATGCAAGGAAAAATCAGTTCAGTACCCGGATGATCTCTTTAGATAACTCGTCCACTGTATAAAAATCACTTTTATAGACCTGCTCGCCGTGACGCGAGAAGACAACCAGCAGCGGAATACTCAAGCTGCCTGTCCGCCGCAGCATTTCTCGGCCTAGCGGATTGCTGCCGGTGATATCGACCTTTATCGGCATGATTTCGTCTTGACCCAGCAGCTTGACTATTTTTGAGTTGTCCAAGATGCCCTGCTCAAGAGCCTTACAATTTAGGCACCATTCAGCTGTGAAAATCATGACTACTGCCTTGCCTTCAGTTTTCGCTTTTTCGTGGAGTTCCGGGCTGTAATACACCCAAGCAATAGGCCCTCTATCGGTCAAATGCACTGCGCCGTAGGTAGAAATACCCATCATTAGCACGCCGATACCGATAAAAAAGACCTTTAGAGGTCGTCCAGGAGTGATTTGATACGTGCGCCAAGCTAACCAACCGCCTGCAACTAAAGAAAAAATCATCACCGGCCACCAATAGAACTTACTGGGCGGCTGGGTAGGAGCAGAGAACAGCATAACGGTACCAACTCCAATGAAATAAACAGCGGCGGCCAGCATGAGCAGCCCCATCACCTGCTTGATCAGCTGGCTGGCTGGGCCAGTTCTCGGCATTTTTCTGACTAAATGCGGTGCAGCAGAAAGCGCGAGGTAGGGCAGGGCCATGCCGCTGCCGATGGCGGCAAAGACGGTCAAGGTAGCGGTAGGTGGTTGAGTAGCAGCCCAAGCAGCTGCCGCGCCCATGAAAGGAGCGGTGCAGGGCGTGGATAGAATAGCGGCCAGAATGCCTAATCCGAAGGAACCGTGCAAGGTATCCTGTTCTGGGTGGATGAGATACAACCATTCTGGTAGGCGCAGGGAGAAAAAATCAAACATACCCAAGGCCATGACACCGATGATCAATCCCACGCTAATGGTAAAGACTGGATACTGAAAGAGCTGATTGGTCGCGCTAAAGCCGCTGACTAAAGCGATCATGCCGCCAAGAGCCAACCAAAAGGCCAGCACGCCTATCGACATAAATAAGCCTAAGAGCAGACACTGCCGCCGATTTTTTGCGGCATAGGAAAGGCTGATGATTTTAATCGGGATCAGAGGCAGCACGCAGGGGGTAAAATTGAGCAGCATCCCGCCAAAAGCAGCCGTGGTCAGCAGCAAGAGTAGCCCGGCCCAAGACGAGCCGTTGACGGTGAATTTCCAACCGAAGAAGCCAAAATCTACCTCGCTACTGCTGCGGGCAATCTGCCCCTGCGGATTATATCCCGCAAAAAGCTGCTGATTGATCGAAGTAACTTGTTCCGCTGCCGCAGCAACCAGCAGCGAGGTTTTTATCCGAACGGTCTGTGGCAGTAGGCACCGGCTGTCTGTGCAGGCTTGATAAGCAAGTTCTACGGTCAAGTTGGGCTGTGTACCGGAAGCCAGTTCCGCAGCAAATTTGATCGGTAGATAAATAACCGACTGTCCAGCAAAGGACATCAGTCCGCCTGTGGCGTACTGGGTTTTAAACAGCTCTGCCGGAGGATACAACGGAGCTTCTATCTGCAAGCCCTCGTCAGCCTCGATCAGCGTGAGTTTGGTCGGATAGGGTTTAAAATTTGCCGCCGGTCTGATTTGATGGGCATCGGCATTGATATGAAAGCCTTTGCTTATTTGGACGACCACAGCCAGCGGGACTACCTCGCCGGGCCGAGCGCGGTCAGCGGGCCAGAAAACCGCCGCGCTCACCGGCCCTTGAGCAATAGCAAAATGAGGTGAAACTGCCGCCAGCAGAAAGGCCAGCAGCAGCGTGCGGAAAAATATACGCATTATTTCAAGGAAACAGGTATGAGCTACGGCGGAGACGGGCAGAAGTCAGGATTTCCGCTGCTTGATTTGATTGAGGATAGTGATGCCCAATTTGAACTGCGGCATTTCTTCACGCCTGACCGCTTCGTAAAAATCGCATTTGTGGCAATCGCCAAATTTTTCGACATAATTACCCTGTATCTGACCTTTACAGAGGGAACCAGCTACAACCCAGCAGCAACGACCGCCGTTCATGCCGCCGTGAATGCCGTCAGCTCCCTGCACCTCGGCCACCGGACAAACCCCCAGCTCGGCAACTCTCTCGCCTCCGGGTTCCCGTCCGCATTTTTTGAATTCCCAGCAGTTCAGCTTTTTCTTGTCGTCCATATCCGGCACCTTGGTCAGAGAATGGGTAAACAGGCTTATTTCCAAGGATGTTATCTTAAACGGAATTTCGGTAAAGATCAAGATTTAGCTGGCTGCTCGCTGGAATGACCTTAGCTGAAAAAAAAGGCCACCGGAATACCGGCGGCCAGAGGAGGTGGTTTATGCGGAGATGCAATCTCCGCTGCGGCGAGGATCAGAATTTATATGCAACCGCGACATTGAAAACCCAAGGATCAACAGCTACATCCACTTCATGAGAGGTGCCGAGGTCAGTCTTTAGAGTAGCACTGGTGTCGATATCAACATACCACACTGCGGCATTTAGATACCAATTATCCTTCAATTGTACGTCCACACCGGCTTGCGCAGCCAGACCAAATGAACCATCTAGCTCCAGATCAGCAGAATGAACTCCGCCCAGATGAGCGACCGTCGGCAGGGTGTTTAGGGTGTCAACTAATTTACCATCAACCTTTTCCGAGAAAAAGAGCGTGTAATTGAGACCTAAGCCAACATAGGGATTGAAGCGGGAATTTTTTTCCCCGAAATAATACTGAAGTGACAAGGTCGGTGGCAGATGGCTGGTTTCGCCTACATCTACGCCTTCAAGGTCGCCTTTGCCGACAATGTCATGCTTAAAGGGCGTGGCGGCGAGCACTTCCAGCCCAATTCTGTCACGCAGCATATAGACAGCAGTTAGGCTCAGTTGGGTGTTTTTCTCCACCTCGACCCTTGCATTGTTGACTCCGTCCGGCAGCCCAGAAACCACGCCGCTATCGCCGGTGGGAACTACTGTAACCACGCCTGCACGAAGTAAAACATCTCCTTTTTCATGCGCCATGACCGGTGCCGTAAGAACAAGGGAGATAATAGCAGTAGCTACTGTGATTCTAATTTTTGCTGAATTATTCATAATATTCCCCTCCACGCGTACCGCGCTTTGATCTTTATTTTTAGCCTGTTGATTCTTACTCTTTCTTCAATTTTCTCTGATGACGTAGGCGAAGTCAAGGAAGAAAATGAGAATGAGATTCCTTCTCGATATGAGCTATGAATAAAATATTTTTACCTAAAAAAGATTTGACTTCTTCACTTTCAGCAAATAAGCTCAACTCTAAGTGAGTTTTTTCACTTGGCCGCAGTCGGGCAATGCCCTTTTCATCAACCGTAGCATCTAAAAAAGGAGATTCGGTTATGAGTGTCATTCACAATGCAAGCCTCACGATTGAAGATGTTTCGCCATTCACTGTCCGGGCGCGAGTTAAATATCTGGTAGCCCAGTTTCCGCCTGAGTATTGGGCAGGAACAGTTTATTATGAAGAAATTCATCTCATCGGCGATGATGCTCCCTTCAATCCAGCCGCTCCCTCTGGTACAGATATTGTTGTGGCCGCGTTCACGCCTCAATATATTTCAAATCATCCTATCGTGGTGCCGCCTCGCTTTTACTTCGAGCGAGAACGGGTGTTGATTGTAGCCAAAAATGCTTTGAATGAAGACCCAGGATTTACCGCGCTTGGTTTTCCCAAGCCGGATGAAATTTTCGCCAGAATTACGCTTAAATATGTAGCCAATGTGCCGTTCCCACTTGCCGCCGCCGCAATGTCGCCGTTTCCAACCACGCCCCCCACTGTAGCGGCCACAGCTCAAACCAATACCGTCACCGGCACTTGGTGATTGAGATGAGCCATTAAGCAGCAACTCCGCCAAGGCAGGTTTCACCATCTGCCTTGGTTCTACCTCCAAAGCATCTGTCTAAGCTCTCAACCAATGCGAGCGGTGGACAGGCCGTAAACACCCCGCAGCCGACTTCATGCTCCGGCTTCATGCCGCGTAAGAACAAGTAACGCACCCCGCCGAAATGCTGCTCATAGCAGTAGCCCCGAATGCGCCCAACCAAAAAGCGGTGAAGCACCACCGTATAGATGAGATATTGCAGATCGTAGCGGTGTTCGCTCATAGCGGCGGCCAGTTTATCCGGTCTATAATCCTCAGACTGGCTGCCGAGATGATTTGATTTGTAATCAGCAAGGTAATATCTGCCCTGCCAGCTAAAAATGAGGTCGATGAAACCAGTCATCAGGCCGTGCAGCACTCCGCTCTGTTCTGGCAGCGGTGCATGACCGAAATCACGCAGCACTTGATTGAACTGCTCCAGCCGTACTGTTGCTAAAGGAAAGTAAAACGCCATTTCGTTGACCCGCTCTTTCTCATTCAGCGAAGAAAGAGAAAACGCCTCGCTTTTGTCTGGCAACGGCGTGTGCAACACGTCTTGCATCCAGTCGCTTACTACTGGCAGCCACGATGCAGCAAATCCAGCCCGCTCTAGCTGGACACGGATTACTTCCTGGTGACCACTGGCATCATTGAAGGTTATTTGCTCCAGAATAGCATGAAGACAGGTGCCTGCTGCTGCACCTTTGGGAAAGCTGAAAACATCTTGGCCAGGTGCTGTCTGTGTTTCTTCCGCTTGCACTTCGTCATGATCAGGCTGCTCTGGGCTACTGTCTTTGTGGGCAGCAGTTAGGCTGGAGTAGCTGACAATTTGCCAGTTGGTGGTGATCTCGCCTCGAAATTTCGCAGCACTAAGGTGAGCGGCTTGATCATCCACAGGCCGCAGCTCTGGCGGAACGAATTCTGCCGACCAAGGCTTAATTGTCAACACATCCCCAAGCCGCTCTAAGCCAGCACCCGTTGCCTCCTTGTGCAGCAGGTAATAGAGTGCGCTTTCCTCCATCTTACTAATTTTACCCCAGCAGAAGAAGCAGGCATAAATCGCTCTCGTCACGGCCACGTAAAGTAGGCGCAAGTCTTCAGCTAACCGCTCGCGCTCTGCGAGCCGGAAGTGTTCCTCATTACCAGAACCAAGATCAAGGTAAAGCTGATTGGACCGATGAAAGGCCAGCGGCTGCTCGTTGGAACAAGGACGCGCTGTCCAGAGAAAGGGCAGGAAAACGAGCGGATACTCCATGCCCTTGGCCTTATGGATCGTGACGATCTTCACCAAGTTTTCATCGCTTTCCAGGCGGAGCTGCTGGTTCTCAGACTGATTTTCCGGCTGCTGCATCTGGTCGCTGAACCAGCGCAGCAAGGCATCAGTACCAGGCCGCTGTCGTGCAGCCTCTTGAAGGAGTTCAGCTAAATGAAGGAAGTTAGTCAGCATCCGCTCGCCAGAAGGTACAGCGTGCAGCCTACCAACGGTCTTTTGCTCGCTAAGAAGCTGCTGAAGCATGGGCAAAAAACCTTGGTGTTGCCAAAGCTGATGATAGCGATTCATGTCAGCCATGATCTTCTCGCGCGCCTGCTCGTCCTCGCGTAACTGGTCGATCTGCTCTGCTGTCCAGCCAAAGAGATCGCCTGCCAGAGCAGTGCGCATCAGAGCAAGATCAGCAAGATCACTGAGGCTGGTCAGCAGCCGCAAGAGCTGCTGCGCTTCTTTAGCAGCAAAGACCGAATCCTTGTTACCGCAGACGCTAGCAAGGCCAAGCGCGTTTAATTCTTGGCGAATAAGCTCGGCCTGATCGTTGGTACGCACTAATACCGCAAGATCGCCAGCAGCGAGATTGCGCGCCCCAATCTTGGCTTGACCTGCCAAGCCAGCAGCTAACAGGGCGGCGATTTCTTGGGCACAACAGCGAGCTGCTAATGGTTCAGCGGCCATTTTTGCCAGTGGTTTGTCAGACTCTGGCAAGAGCAAGCACGTCAGTGCTGAACTTAGGTTGTTGTCAAACAAAAGGGGACTGGTGTCTGCCTTCGTAGCTGCCTCAACCTGGGGGAAATCAATCTCGTCTTTGGCAAAGAGAAACGGTGCCTCGTGCGCAAAAAGACGGTTCACTGCCTTGACCATCGCTGCACTGGAGCGGTAATTGGTGGTCATAGTCAGCCGATTCTGTGCTGGTGTATCGTGGCGGGCTTGGATATAGGTGAAGATATCCGCGCCCCGGAAGCTATAAATAGCCTGCTTGGGATCACCGATCAGAAACAGGCCAGCCGCTCGGCTGCTGGTGCGGGTCGCCGCCTCCATGTTGGCAGCGTGAATCGCCTTGAAGATGCGGTACTGCACTTGGTCAGTGTCCTGGAACTCATCGACCATAATGATTGGAAAACGCCTGCTGATGCTGCGGGCCAGCACGCCGCCTTCTGGCCCTTGCAAGCCAGCAGCAAGCGCAGTGAGCAAGTCATCGAACGAGAGCTGGCTTTGCTCCTGTTTGCGCCGGGCCAGCTCGCTGCGCAGATACGTTCTCGCTTCCAGCAGCACCCCGATTTGCCGGGAAGTCATCAAGCTGCTCTGGATTTGAAAAAGCTGCTCGAACAGATCGAAGAACGGATGCTCAGGCGGCTCGCCGTTGTTTTTTGTCGCGGCCTTGAGCGAAGCAAGCAGGTTGCTGCGGGTAAACAAGGCCAGCAGCTCTAATTCTTTTTCAGCAAGATACGGCAGCTCGGCACTGACAGTCAGCCGGTCGAGCAACGCCAAGGCTGCTTCCAATCGCTCGCTGTCGTATTGCCGCTTCTCGCTCTTACTCCGCCGCAACCGTTTATTATCCCGCAGCAGTTCAGCAATAGATTCACGATGCGGTTGCCACTGCTGCTGTACCTCGGCAAACAGCGGCTTCAGCTTTGCCTCGTGCCGGGGAATCTCCTCTGCATCCACAAAGGGAATGCAGACAACATCTGCCCGACTGAGATGCCCACCTAGCTTGTTGAGGAGATCAGCCGGTGATGTCCAGAGCGAAGCAGCCCAAGCACTTTCCTCATAGGAGGCAGAATAAAACCGTTGCCGCCAGAAATCTTCAATGATTCGCTTCCGCAAGACAGCTTCGCTTTCCACAAGCTCCATCTCAAAGGGCGCACCCGATTCAAAGGCGTGGTCTTGCAGCATCCGATGACAGAAGCTGTGAATGGTGTAAATTGCTGCCTCATCCATGCGGGTCAGTGCATCACCAAGCAAGATAGCTGCCGGGTGGTCAGCCTCTTGCAGCAGCTCGCGCAGCAACGGGTCATCTGGCCCCCAGCCTTCTAAGACATCGAGTGCGTCGCGGATGCGCTGGCGGATGCGGCCTCGCAGCTCCTCAGCCGCTGCTTCGGTGAAGGTGACAACGAGGATTTCATCCACGCTCAAGCCCTGTTCCAGCAGCAGTCGGAGAAAGAGGAGGGCAATAGTGTAGGTCTTGCCGGTGCCCGCGCTAGCTTCAATCAGAATTTGGCCGCGCAGCCTGAGAGTAAGGGGATTAAGTGGGTGCATTTTGAGAGAACAAACAGCCAAGTAGATACCGAACTTCTACCCAAAATAAAAAAGGCGTTCGGCTTCTGCCGCAACGCCCCTGCAACACGCTGTTGGGTAAGCAAGCAGCTCTTATCTGTGCTGCTCCCGTTCGCGTCTGAACTTTTTGCTGTTGTCCGTTGCTCTGTCACCCCGGTACGCCGGTTTTTCTTGTACTACCTTCACATCCACCGGCTTACCGTTCACCTTGACTTGCTGAAAAGCTTGCAAAATCTGCGGGATAAAGCGGCTTTCACCTTCCAGCATGGCAGTGTTGCGCATGATTTCAATCTTGCCAACTTTAATCCGCCCGCCACCTGAAGCTTCGTTGATGGTGCTGATCAAGTTTTCCGGTAAAATACCGTTGCGGCGACCGATGTTCAGATGAAACTGGGCGAATTCTTTGCCAACAGCCTCGCTGCGTTGCTGGTAAGGCTTTCTCTCTTCTCCCCCCCTGCTGCTGCCGCTACGAACACTGGGATGAGGACGGCTACTACTACTGCTCGGCCTTCGATCAGAGGGCTTAGGATTGATGTCCGGCGCATTGCGGTAATAATCCATGAATCTGCCAAATTCCAACGAGATGATTTTTTTGACTAACTGATCTTTGTCCAGATGCTCCAACTGCCCAGCAACTTCTGCATAAAGCGGCTCAATCTGCTCTTGATCTACCACCGCACTGCTGAGGCGCTCAATCAGGCTAACGAGCTGCTTGCGACAGATTTCTTGGCCGCCGGGAATTGCACACTGCCGAAACTGTCGTTTGATTTTGCCTTCAATCTGCTTAATTTTATACATATCCCGTGCATCAACTAACGCCACAGAAATACCTGTTCTGCCCGCGCGTCCGGTGCGTCCGCTGCGGTGGGTATAACCAGCAGTGTCATCAGGCAGACTGTAGTTAATCACGTGGGTTAAATCGCTTACGTCTAAGCCACGGGCAGCGACATCAGTAGCCACCAGCAGTTGAAGCCGCCGGGCGTGAAATTTTTTCATCACCAGATCACGCTGAGACTGGGTCAGATCTCCGTGCAGGGCATCAGCTTTGTAGCCGTCCTGAATCAATTTATCCGCAATTTCCTGCGTATCCATCCGAGTACGACAGAAAATGATGGCGTAAATATCCGGGCAGCTGTCTAAAATTCTTTTCAGGGCCGGATAACGGTCTCTGGGATTAATCAGATAATACTCATGGCTGATGTTTTCCGAACCTGCGTTACGCGCTCCAACCGTGATTTCAACCGGATTGCTCATGTACTTGCTGGCGATTTCAGCCACTTCTCGCGACATGGTGGCCGAGAAAAGTAGGGTGTTTTTTTGCGCTGGGGTTTCGCTCAGGATTCCGTTCAGTTCTTCTTGGAACCCCATGTTCAGCATCTCATCGGCCTCGTCTAAAACGACGAAACGAACAGCAGCTATGTCGGCCATTTTCCGCCGAAGCATGTCGCGCAGCCGTCCGGGCGTGGCAACGATGATTTGCGCTCCCCTGCGCAGTTCCCGCATTTGTTGCTCAATGCTGGCCCCACCGTAAATCGCAACAATATTAATCCCCTGAATATGGCGGGCAAAGGATTCCAAATCTCTGGAAACCTGCATACACAGCTCTCTGGTCGGACAAAGTACCAAACCCTGAGTCTGCCTGTTTTTCGGGTCAATCAACTGGATCAGCGGCAGGCCGAAAGCTGCGGTTTTGCCAGTTCCGGTCTGAGCCAGACTGACGATATCCGCATGATTTTTTAAAATAAGAGGAATGGCTTGCACTTGAATCGGGGTAGGCTCTGTAAAGCCCAAATCGGAAAGCGCGGTGATGATTTCGCTGCTGATGCCGAGTTCTGCAAATGTACTCATAAAGGGTGTTCCTGTTTCAACTGAATGCAATTAATAGAAAAAAAGCAATCCTGCAATGAGAATTGCTGCAATGCGCGGGTTGTGCGGCAAGGATGGACGGGATGGACTATGGATAAAAGTTTGATAAAGATACTCTGTATCGCAGCATAAAACAAACTGTTTTTCGTCCGGGCCAGAATTTTCCCCAGCAAACGACAATTCCGCAAACCGTTAGGGTTAGGTCGAATCCAGCATTGCACATCACCATTGTTTCAAGGCAACGCAGAAAAAATAGGTTGCTACCACAGATGTTGCTTGAACTTTATGTTTTTTTCGGATATTTCTGTCTGACCTTACTCGGACAGCGGCAGAATGCCGCCTTTCGGCTCTGAGGCGGATCAGTTTCCTTCATCTCCATCATGCGAGGCAGTGCCATGCAGCAGCAGAATCAGAAAAAATCAGTCCTTCGCGAATACGCCGAGGCCATTGCCATCGCAGTGGTTCTTGCCCTGTTCATCCGTACCTTCATTGTCCAAGCGTTTAAAATTCCCTCCGGCTCCATGCTGGAGACCCTTCAGATCGGCGATCACATCTTGGTGAGTAAGTTCATCTACGGCATCAAAATGCCTTTCACCGGCAAGGTGCTGATTCCGGTTAAAGAGCCTCAGCGTAATGATATTGTTGTCTTCAAATATCCGCAAGATACTTCGTTGGACTACATCAAACGGGTGATCGCGGTGGGCGGTGATACGGTGGAGAGTAGGGATAAAAAGATTTTCATTAACGGAACAGCCATTGCCAATGATCATGGGCAGTTTGAAAAAGACAGTCTTATCATGTCTGCTTCAGATGGGCCGCGTGATAACTTTGGCCCATTGACCGTGCCAGAAGGAAAACTCTTTGTCATGGGTGACAACCGAGATAACTCCTATGATAGCCGATTCTGGGGCTTTGTCGATCTAGAGGCAGTGCGCGGCAAAGCGTTTATTATCTACTGGTCATGGGATGTGCAACACAATTTGCTTTCAGCTGACCGCTTCACCTCTATTCGCTGGGGAAGGATTGGTTATCTTGTACAGTAAATCTTTTGCATAAGTCAGCTATAGTGAAAGATTTTTCCTGTTTTTGATCAACAGTTATGCAGTTCAACTGAAAAAGATAACGTTCAAAAAAACTAAACTGCATCCGCTAGACAAAGAACAAAAAACGAGCAACAGGGCTTTATCTCGGAAACGTATTGTGATTGAACATATTTTTCGCAAATTCAAAGTGTTCCGTATTTTGGGTAATAGAGATCTGTGAGTGATCAATGAAATAAAATACAATCGTTGTAGTGATTAATAAATCTCCAAACAGATGCAGTTAAGTTTTCAATGCTTCTCGAAAACGACAATGTCTTCCTGACTAATGC
>NQJD01000054.1 GCA_004284765.1 Candidatus Electronema aureum | reverse complement strand
AAATTCCCAAAAATTCTCTTGTTGTGATGGACAACGCAAGTTTTCATAAATCAGAAAAAACGAAGGAGCTTGTGAAAAAGTTTTCTTGCAGGCTGCTTTTTTTGCCGCCTTATTCCCCTGATTTAAACCCGATAGAAAAATTTTTGGCTTCCATGAAGGCGAAAATTAAAAAAATAGCTGACGGCATCAAGAGTTTAAGCGTTTGCGTCGAGACGGTTTTTTAGACGATCTAAAAACTTAAATGCTATAATTCTCATTTTCTGAATATCTTCCCGAAAATAGCAAAGGGAGGACAGAACTACTCTGCCCTCCCTTTTGCTTGTTCTGCGCGGATGGTCTAATCCTTAGCTCTTGAAATACTGCTCCGCCAGATCAACCTCTTCCTTAGAGCCAATAATCAGCGGCACTCGCTGATGCAGCTCAGTCGGCTCCAAATCAAGGATATTGCGGCCCTCATCGTCAATCGCCCGGCCACCCGCCTGTTCAACCAACAAGGCCAGCGGTGCAGCCTCATAGAGCAGGCGCAACTTGCCTTTGCCACTCTTCCGGTCTCTGGGATAAACAAAGACCCCGCCCTTGATCAAGTTGCGGTGGAAATCCGCCACCAGCGAGCCGATGTAGCGCAGGCTGTAGGAGCACTCGCCGCGCTCATCCAAGTCCTTCAGATGCTCGACATAGGCGCGGGTGTTGTCGTGCCAGTAGCGGGAATAGGCCTCGTTAATGCTGTAATACTTGGCCTTCGGCGGGATCTTGATGTCAGGATGGGAAAGGAAGAACTCGCCGACACTGGGGTCAAGGGTGAATCCCTGCACGCCCTCGCCGACCGTATAGACCAGCATAGTGCTGGAGCCGTAGATGATGTAGCCCGCCGCCACCTGCTCGCGGCCTGTCTGGAGCAAGTCGGCAATCTGTCCCTGCGTTCCCTCGCTCTTGCGGCGGTGGATGGAAAAGATGGTGCCGATGCTGACATTCACGTCAATGTTGGACGAGCCGTCCAGCGGATCAAAGGCCACGGTGTATTTGCCCGCGTAGCTGTCCAACACCGGAATCACGCCGTCGTCCTCTTCCGAAGCCATGATGCAGACATAGCCGCATTGCTCCATGCGCCGCTTGATGGTTAGGTTGGCGAAATCGTCTAACTTCTGTACCTGCTCGCCCTGGACGTTGATCTGGCCTGACTGCCCCAGTATTCCGGCCAGACCGGCCATGTTGACTTCAGAATTGATGATCTTGGCCGCCACGATCAGGTCGTTGAGCAGGCCAGTCAGCTCGCCTGTGGCTTCCGGGTGTCTGTGCTGGCTGTCCATGATCTGGCGGCTGACGGTAATGCCTTTGCGTTTTGGCATCGTATTCTCCTTGCTGTATTATTAGGGAAGTTCGAGGTTATTTCTTGCTGACCTGCCAGTCGCGCACCAGATTGAGGAGGGTGCGCACCGCAATCCCCGACGGCCCTTTAGGAACGTAGCTCTTCTCGGTGAATCCCCACGCGGTTCCGGCGATATCCAAATGCGCCCAAGGTGTATCGCCGACAAACTCCTGTAAATAGGCCGCCGCAGTGATCGTGCCAGCTTCCTTGCCACCGCTGTTCTTAATATCCGCGACCGTGGATTTAATCTGCTTAGAATACTCCGGCCCCAGCGGTAGCCGCCAGACCGGTTCGCCTGCCCGTTCAGCAGCGGCGTTGATCTGCGCGGCCAGCGCGTCGTCCGTGGCGAGCAGGCCACTGCGGTGATGACCGAGACCAATGATCACCGCGCCGGTCAGGGTGGCGAGATCAACCACGGCATTTGGCTTATAGGTGGTAATACCGTAGGCCAGCGCGTCGGCGAGAATCAGTCGCCCTTCCGCGTCGGTGTTGACAATTTCCGAGGTGATACCGCCGAAATGGGTGATGATGTCGCCTGGCTTGAGGGCTGTGGCGGACGGCAGGTTCTCGCTCGCCGGGATCAGAGCCACCACGTTGATGCCCTTCAGCTTCTCCTCAGCAATGGCCTGCATGGCGCAGATCACCGCCGCGCCGCCGCACATGTCGTATTTCATCTCCTCCATGCCCAGCGGTGACTTCAGGCTGATGCCGCCGGAGTCAAAGGTCAGGCCCTTGCCGACCAGCATCAGCGTGGGAGCCTTCTTCTCTTCGCTGCCCTGATAGCGGAGAACCACCAGCTTAGGCGGCTGCACTGAACCTTGGCTCACGCCGAGCAGGCCGCCCATGCCGAGCTTGCGCATCTCTGGCTTATTGATGACCGTGCATTCGAGGCCGTGTTCTTTGGCCAGCTTCTCGCCGAACTCGGCAAAGCGTTTAGGAGTCCAGACATTGCCTGGTTCGTTGGCCATGTCTCTGGCCGCGCAGACTGCCTTGGCTGCCCGCTCGCCCCGGTGGAGTCCCTGCTTGACCGCATCCTGATCAAGACCACCCGTATGCAGGGCAACTGTCTCGATCTTGACAACTGGCTCATCGTCTTTCTTCTTCTTGCTCTTATGTCGGTCAAAGCGGTAGCTGCCGAGCAGCAGGCCCTCGCTGATACACTCTGCTACGTCAGCATCGACGAGACCGGTGTGTTCTGGCAAAACCGCCAGCAGGCTCTTTACCTTCAGACTAGCTGCCTGCTGCGCTGCTGTGCCTGCGGCCAAGCGGAGCTGCTCGCGCAGGGCATCTGGCTGCTCGCTGGTCTTGCCTAGCCCAACTGCCAGGACCCGGCCAGCCGCTAAGTTATGTTTGATATCCTTGCTCGCGGCAGCTGGATAGAACAGAAAGGTCTCGCCCTTCTTGCCAGAGAAGTCGCCAATCTTCCAAGCGTACTTGATGTTCCGCCGGAGCACCTTGCAGGGACACATCACCGCGTTGCCCCCGGTCTCCCGGAGGAAATAAACCAGCAAGTCACCTTCAAACAGCTCCACGTCTTCTTTGTTCAGTTCAATCTTCATGCGTGCGTCCTCTGTATGGAAAAGTTAATCGCGCTCCGGCTGACCGGGAGCCATTATACTCTGTTCAGCCAATTGGCAAAATAGTTCGTTTCGGTTAGGATACAGGGAATTGTGAAAATAATCACCCCCGGAGATCGATCATGCTTTTGGAGCTTGTTCTTGCTTGCGGCCTGTCTATCCTTATGTCTGCCTGCTGTAGCCTACTCGAGGCAGCCCTGTATTCCCTGCCTCTCAGCCGGATTGAGATGATGGCTGAGGAACACCCGTCCGCAGCAACGGTGCTGAGAAAGCTGAAAAGCAACATCGATCAGCCTATTGCTGCTATCCTCACCCTGAACACCATTGCTAACACAATGGGAGCCGCAGTAGCAGGGGCAGCGGCAGCAGCGGTGTTCGGCGAGGATATGCTGATTTGGTTTTCCGCCTTCTTCACCTTGGTCATCCTCTTGTTTTCGGAAATCTTGCCTAAGACGATTGGCGTTGCCTTTAACACCTCGCTAGCCCCGTACATCGCCCAGCCCCTCCAGCTGATGGTCTTTTTGCTCAAGCCGATGATCATGATAGGCCAAGCTGTGACCCACCTTGTCCCCAAGGCTGCTGAATACACCGTTTCCGCTGAGGAGCTGATCACCATAGCTCGCCTGAGCCGTAGTTCAGGTGAGATAGGTGCGGAACAAGAGATAGTGATTACGAACATTATTGCCCTGCGCCGTAAATGCGTGCGGCAAGTGATGACTCCGCGCACCGTAACCTTCACCATGAACGGTGACACCACTGTTGCCGAAGCAGTGCGGCTAGAGGAGCGATTGCGGGTACATAGTCGAGTGCCAGTCTGCGGTACAGACAGCGACGACGTAATCGGCATTGTCCACAGCTACGAGGTAATGGAGGCGTTAGCCATAGGCAATGCTCAGTTACGGTTAGCTGAACTCATGCGTCCGGCGCATTTCGTCCCAGAGATTGCACCATTGGACAAGGTGATGCTGGAGTTCTTTGAACGGCGGCAGCATCTCTTTGTGGCGGTAGATGAGTACGGTGGCGTAACTGGTGTGATCAGCTTAGAAGACATCATTGAGGAGATTATAGGCCGGGAGATCATGGATGAATCGGATAGGACAGGCAATCTGCGGGCTTGGGCAAGAGCGCAGAAGAATGGGGCAGTGACACAGGAAGTGGAATGAATAAGGTCTACTTTATTGCTTTGGCTTCGGCTTGTTCCAGAGGAAATACGGAGCACCTCCGTATTTACTTATTCTCTTCTCACCACCTGCCACTTTTCGCCCCTTCTCGGTTAGCTCGTAACTTCCCTTGATCATCTCCAGATAGCCTTCTTTCAGCAGCAGGCCGAATATCTCATTGCTTGACTTGCCAAGGTGTTCTGCCAGCTTGGCCGTGGTCAGCTTGCTCCATTCCTGATGCTGCTCGGACGCTGGCACTGCGGGCTTGTTCTCGCCGCTGATGCGGAGCAGCCGCTGTGCCTCCTCATACGCGCCATTATACAGCAGCTTATCCTGCGTCTTCGAGAACGACACCCCCATTTCATTGTTGTTCACCTGGCTGAAGTCATACAGATTCATGCTGGTGATGATGCAATGGTTCTCGTTGAGATAGCATTTCGCATGTAGGTTCTTACAGAAGCTGGTCTTGATGTGCTTTTGTTCTGCCAGCCACTTCGTTTCGTTCGGTTGTAGCTCTTGCTTCCCATACACGATGTTGACCTCAAGCCGCTGCCCGCCCTTATCGTGCAGCAGCTCCTGCATCCGGTCGTTAAACTTGAGGAAGGGACTGATCAGAATCAGTTCTTCCTTAGCTGTTTGAATCAGCTCGTCGAGCAAGAAATTGATCTTGCTGGTGTTGAGAAATGTAGCCATGACTCATCTCCGATTAAGTAGAGGAAGTATGCCCTTCATTCAGCCCGCCTTTCCTGCGGCATAGATGAGAGGGTACCCTGAAGCGCGACGGCAAGGTACCCTGCCGTTGCCAAGCAAGGTGCCTTCTCGTTACGAAGCAAGGCACCTTGCTGTTGCCAAGGGAGGTGTACCTTGCTCTTAGCCGAGCAGCTCCAGCACGGTCTTGGCGATGGACTCCGCGTCTAATCCTTGCTGCTTGTAGAGATCAGACGGCTTGCCTGAGCCACCGTACTGCTTCACGCCCAAGCGTTTCATCTTCGGGGCAAGACCCTTGTCGATCAGCACCGCAGCTGCGGACGCGCCGAGGCCGGTTTCCACATGGTGATCTTCCACGGTGACGATGGGGCCGCGTTTGGCCGCTGCAAGCACTGCGTCCTTGTCCAAGGGCAGCAGCGATGCCATGTTCAGCACGCCGACTGACTTGCCCGCCTGCTTCAGCAGCTTCCACGCCTCAATGCAGGCCGGTGTCAACGCGCCATAGGTGATGATGGTCGCGTCCGTGCCTTCACGCAGCCAATCTGCTTGGCCGGGCGTGAAGACGTAATCAGCATCATAGTAGATGCTGCCGTCCTCGCGGGTGATGGTCGGAGTTTTGGAGCGGCCCATGCCGACGAAGTGATTGCCCGGCTGCACGGCAATGTGGCGGATGATCCGGTCGGTTTGATTGGGATCCGCAGGCATGAAGACCGAGAAGCGGAAGTAGTTCTTCATCAGGCCGAGATAGTCAATGCACTGATGCGTTGGGCCGTCCTCGCCGACATCAAGGCCAACGTGCGTGGCCACCACTTTCACATTGCTGTGGTTGAAGTCGTTGAGCCGGTTCTGGTTGTATACCTCTGACACAGCAAATGAGCCAAATGTGGAGAAGAAGGTGACGAAATTCTCGCAGCTCATTGCTCCTGCTGTGCCTGCGGCGTGGTGCTCCTGAATGCCCAGCTCCAGATATGCCTGCGGCGAATGCTTATGAAAGCCGTCCATCTTCACTGAGCCTTCGAGGTCGCAGGAGATGCCAACGATCACCGGCGGCTGTCCTGCTTTGTTGTTGGCTTGGGCCAGACTCGTCAAGGCATTGCCGTAGCCAGAACGGCAGTCCGTAGGCTTGTCAACAGGATAGACGATCGGCTCGCCCGCCTGCACGCTTGGGTAATCAGCTCGCGGCGGCATGATGCTTTTGCCGCTGACCGGCTGCTTGCGCTTCTCCTGCCATTGCTCAAAATCATTTGCCACGCCCAATTCAGCCAAAGCCTTGGCAAGATCGTCCGCAGGCAGAGTCGAGCCATGATACTTGGCTTTGTTCTCCATGAAAGAGATGCCCTTGCCCATGACGGTCTGGGCGATGAGCACGGTCGGCACGCCGCTGATGTTGCGGTAGGCATCGCGCATCGCTTTATAAATGGCGTTGCAGTCGTGGCCGTTCTCCAGCTTGACCGCATTGAAGCCAAGACCGCCGTAGAGCTTCTGCATACACTGCGGCATGATGTCCTCAGTGCTGCCGCAGATTTGCAGCTTGTTGCGGTCGATCAATACGGTCAGGTTGTCTAACTTGTACTTCACAGCGTGGCGGATCGCTTCCACGATCTGGCCCTTCTGCTGCTCGCCGTCGCCCATCAGACAGAAGACACGGTTGTTCAGGCCCTTGAGCTTGAAGGCGTGCGCCATGCCCACGGCTGTGGACAAGCCTTGGCCGAGGTTGCCGGTGTCCCACTCCACGCCCGGCACGATGCTTTCCACGTGGCCGGGAAAGCCGGAGCCAGTGCGGCGGAAGCCTGCAAGGAAGTCCTCTTCGTTGAAGTAGCCGTGCTCGGCAAGAACGCTGTACACGCCCGGCGAGATGTGGCCGATGGAGGCGACAAAGCGGTCGCGCGCTTCCATGCGGGGATTCTTCGGATCATGGCGCAGGATGCCGTAGGCCACCAGCAGCATGTCGAGCGAAGACAGCGAGCCGCCCGGATGCCCGGACGCGGCAAGGCTGGTGGAAAGCAGGATGCGGCGGGCGCAGCGTGTGCGCATCTCTTTAAGCGAGGCGAGTTCCGCGCTGCTCAGGTCGGCGGCGGACAGATCAAACTTCAGAGGCATGATGGACTCCATAAAGTGGAAATGAAAGAGGACGGGAAGGAATATCCTGCCCGACCAAGAGCTGATTGGTTAACGGCGTATTATTTATGCGCCGGTTTAAGATATGGGTCAGTAAGATCAAGGCCAAAGACGGCAAGGCGAATTTCGTGATTTTTCTCCTGCGCGATTGCGACGGCTTCAGTTTGCAGTAAATCAATCAGTGCTGAAAAGCAAATGTGTTCTTTGGTTTCAGGATGTTCCCAATAAAATTTGCTGCCGTTGCATGTCAGCAGCAGGCAGCCAGCTTTGCAGCTTTCATGGCGGAGGTACTGGCCAATGAGCTGATTGCTTAGAGCGCGCCGGAAGTCGTTGATGCTCCAGTTCTCGGCAAGTTTAACCTCAATAGCGGCTTGCTGGTCTCCTTGAACAGCGGAAAGGCGAATATCAGGTTTCTTTCTGTCCGCGTCTTCCGGCTCACGTTCGACAGCAGCATAAGCTCCATTTGCTTTGTCGTGGAGTTTTCCAGCAAGATAACGCTGCATCTCTGTTTCCTGTTTAATGCAGCGGAGTGTCTGGCGAATCGTGAATTTATGATGCGCAATATAATGCTGAATATCATCAAGCCGGTCCATCATGACAACAAATAGTTCATCCCGGCTGCGCGGCGGTGCCTCGAACTTCTTTTCAAGCGTGACCAGAGTATCTGGGATGTATGGAGCGAACTCAGCATCTTTTGCCGCTTGCTCCCGCGCTCGGAAACGTAACCAGTCTGGATCACCAGCAAAAAGCGGATCATCAGCTAGTTCCAGAATGGTTTTGTGGGCCTCTGCTCCGGGTGTCGCGATGAGAGATTCCAGCAATCCGCTGCGAACACGTTGGGCATGATCACGGGCATCTATATCATAAACAACACCTTCATCACGGACATTATCCTGTTCTGGACGGATGTAAGTACGGGCGCATAGAAGCAATCGTTTCAACGCATTTGCACGAATATTTTTATCTGTCATTTCAAACAGGCGTGGTGAAGTGCCGTTCGCAAAAAGACGTACCGCCAGTTCTGTCCGCTCGGATTCCTTAACAGCATTCAATGTTTGTTCGATAGTATCAATGCCTTGAAGAGGATTAAAGTGAAACAGTCCTGTCAGCCAAGGCAGTGCAAGCGGACCGTTTGGCTCTTTGCTAAATCGTGCGGCGCATTCCGCAGCAAGAATTGCACGTTCATCTGCTTCGGCGGTGTCATTAAGGACTCTGATGACCTTATCCAAGATGACCGATAGAATTTTTTTCTGAAGTTATGCTGTCCCATCGCAGCAGGGCAGCGAGAAGGCAAGATTTTAAAAGCTGCTTTATCGAGCTGTCTGCATGAGAGGCGACGGCATTCAGAACAGGAAGATATGATTCATCGGCAGCTAACAACAGCTCCCTGTCAATCTCATCACCTAAAACTGATGCAACAGCATCAGAATGCGTTATTGCGAGGTCAGCAAGCCAAAGAGGAAATCCGTCTGTTTCGATAGTTGCATAGGCAGCAGCACGTTCAGCCTCTTCAGTCTTCAGATGTTTAGCCCATCCTGTCGAAGAAGACTCTTCCATAAGACCAAACAAGCCGTAGTGCCAAACATAAAAGCACTCACCTCTTTTATCGCACGGGCGATTGCTCCATAAAACAGGAGTTTCCTCGCGCCAAATTTCTTTGCAGGCAGCCGCAGCACGGGAAGCAACTTCTTCATTGAAGGATTGGGTGAGCGCAGCTTTGTTCCAAACTTTGGATGGACTATGTTTTTTCGTATGAATATTGAGCCAATGATATAGATTGTACAGCGTTGATGAAACGCGTTCTTGGCTAAACGCTGCTTCTGTATCTGTCAACAGCTCGTTCCGCCATTTTCGCCATTTCTCTACCCGCTGGCGTTCACGACCTTTGCGAACGCATTCCTGTTTGCGCCACCGTCGGTCCAATTTTGTTTCTTTTTTCTGTTTGGGAGCAGTATCTTGTTTGACCTTCTCAGAAAGAGACGCATTATCGGCTACAGCCCGCAGTATATCATCTACTTCGGTTTCTAATCGTCCATTAAAATTCCAAAGCTGAAAAATTGCTTCATACGCAACTTCACGTTTTTTCAAAGGAGCTGATTGGTCGCCAAGCATATTCATCAGCCATCTGCGATCGTTAATTATTGTAGCAATAAACCTGTGGCCTAACAGACTGTTTTCAATCACTGAATTAAATTGAGAAAAGCTATTTTGCTCTTGTTGAATCAAATGGTTCATCAACTCGGCTTCAATCCAGAACGTCTTCTCTCGCAAGGTTGCATTATTTTTAAAGTGCTCCTTGAGAGCCTGCAAAGAAGGCTTTCCCACCTCTGTTGGTCGTGAGCCAAAACGATTCGCCACCGCGCAGGCCCAGATAAAATCATCGTCTGGCAATTCTTCCGCAAGCTGCTTGCCGCATAAAATAGCCAACCCTGAAGACAGGTAGCTATATTTTCCTATGATATTCCAATATCCTTCTTGGTCTTTGTCCCGTCCGTTCCAAATGAGTTCGGCAACCGCTTTCCTAAGTTCGGCAGCAGTGCTGGAGGAAGGATCAATATTTTCAGCAATCAGCTCTAAATACCATGAAAATTCAGAGGCGCCTCTGCGAGGTTTTGGTGTACGCTCAATTAAACTGATCAGCTCTTGCACAGAAAGTGCGGCAGGAAAGAGCTGCTTGGCAAGGTTTGGAACAATTTCATTTGACCATTTCTCTTGTTCCGCAAGAAATGATTTGGCAACTTTACGCAACACTTCAGATGCTTCGCAGGCAACGAGACCAGAGACTGCAATGCTGCGCTGGTAGTCCGGTCTTTGCGTATCGAAGGCAACCTCTTCAGCAATATCAACGCAATCCCTTATCGCTCCCTGCCAGATCAATTGCAGAAACAGCTTAACTACTTCTTCGCTGTCAGGATATTTTCCCCATAGCTCCCGAATAACCGGAGCCAGCTCAGGGCAGGCCAGCCGCCGCACTTCTCCGATGGAAGGGGCCTCAACTCCACGCCATCCGCCGTCGCCATAAGCAGCAGCAAAACCCCGCAGCACTTCTGCCCGATCTTCTGGCAACAGAGAACCCGGATCGCCATGCGCCAGCAGGACTTCCGGCTCCCGTTTAATCAGCTCCCAGCGGATTTCATCATTCCACAAGGCCAGCCAAGCAGCAATTGGCCGCATGGACGGAATGACCACCTCGGCCCCGTACTTTTCCGCAAAGAAAAAATGCTTCAGGGCATTGATCGACATCCCCTTTTCACGCAGCCGCTTGAGACGGCAGGCGGCCAAGTATTCCTCTGCGGAACGGTGATGAAAGCGGATACGGCCATAGGTTGCCGGATCGAACAGCCCACGGCGGAGAAGCGCGTTCCGCTTGGCATCAGTCCAATCGGTGAGAATCGCAGCCGGGTCAAGCACGCCTTCCGCTGCTTCATGTCCCGGAGCTAAAAGCGTGCGAGTTTGTGTGAGGGCCAAGGCAAGAGCGAGTCGTTCCGCCCCTGCTCTGGCATCTTCAGGTGTCAGCAGGTTGTTGTCAGGCCGTTCCGGGTCATCTTTGAGCTTCGCCGCAATACTCGCTTCGTGCTGTTCTTGAAGTGTGCCAAATTTTCCTTTTGCATTCCATATCTGAACAAGATTGCTGCAATCAAGGGGACGATTGGCAAACCTCCACGCTTCCTGCCGCTGGAGTTCCTTCATGAAGGCTTCTGCGTCCTGCACACCGCAATTTTTTGCATACGTTTCAATCTGGCGGCGAGTCAGGGGCAGCATGATTACGGTGCGGACTTCATCTTTTTCATCAGCGGGATGATCCTCTTTACCTAATGTGCAACTCTTAAAAAAGATGCCCGATCCATTGGGCGCATCCTGTAGAATAGTGGTATCTAAGCCCTATTCACAAGGAGTGCGCCAATGGATCGAGACGATTTTGTTATTGCTGTCTTTCTGCTTGTCTGTGAACAATACGGTGTCATCAGGCAGCAATGTCGGCTGCGGCGGGGCGGATTTAACCCTGCCTTAACAGATGAAGAAGTCATCACTATGGAAATCTGCGGCGAGTATTTCAAACTCGAATGTGATAAGGACATCTTCGCATACT
>NQJD01000053.1 GCA_004284765.1 Candidatus Electronema aureum | reverse complement strand
TTCATAACTGCCGGAAAAGAAAGCGGCGGCAGTCAAAGCTGCGGTCATGACCTCAGCCGTGCTCATCGTGCATTGCGGGTCATCGCGCCAGCCCTTGGAAATTAAAAAATCATCGCATAAACAGTAACATGTTGTAATCTTGAGTTCCATGCTCTCCTCCGTGTGCGATTATATTCGTGCCAGACAGCAGAAGTATACCATACGCGGGGAAGCATGGATTTTTCAAGAGTTATAGGTCACAACTTGGGTTACTTGGTAGGTACTGTTAGCAGAACATTTCTGCCTTCCGCTTCTTGAACTCTTCGCGTGAAATTGCTCCTGTATCCCGTAGGGATTTCAATTTTTCCCATTCGGCTTTCCTTTCTTGTTTTGCAAGATAGTCCCATTCCCATGGCGCAGCACCAGAAGACATAGCATCCTGTATCTCATCTTCGCTGTATCCACGATCTTTCATTTCATACAGAAACTCCCAATCGCCCATTATGATTACCTCCGTTTTATTTTACCACCAGCGTTGAGCGGTGCAAGCGCGGTTTTATCGTCCGCGTCTACTGGAACAAAAAATTAAACTACATATCCTACAGGTTAAGCAGATATACATAAACCTGCAACGTTCTGACCATCCACTTTACGCATCACATCTCCCTCTGTCAACGGGGAAATTGCCTCAAAGTAGCTCGCCGTCTCCCGCCCTCTCTGCTGCTCCCGAAAAGGCACTAGAGTGCCTTTTTCTGGCTGCCCATTATGCGGCAACAGAAAAAAACTGTTGACAGGGAAACAAACTCGTCTTACGCTGGACAGACATACTGCTTCATGCAGTCATCTCAACCCGTTGAACAACAGGAGACAGGCTATGACAACGATTCAATGGCGGCCCGCAGTCAACGCGCTCACCACTCCCAGCTCGTACCGGATGCTCTTTCTGCCGAGAAATGTGGTGGACACGCCGGAGCTGGCCGCTCGTATAGCTGTAGAACTGCCCAACTACAGCACCGTAGGATGGGCAAGTGTCTTTTTGCTTGCCCAGCAATGAGGTCGTTCTACCCGCTGCTGCTTGCTCAGGCCTGACTCGCTCCGCTTCTGCGCTGCTGTAAACCCGCTGAGTGCCGATCAAAAAACAATGCAATTGTGCTCGGTCCCCTTTGATTTATTCATCCTGCTATGTTAACTGTTTTTTACCAACTGCGTAACTCCTATAGGTCTCGTTTATAATCTGCATGCCTACCCTACTTATGCAAGAGAGTATGAATTCGAGCCGCTGATTGCAAGTCACACCCAGATCGGGTATGTTATCAAAAAGTTGCGCAGTAGCAAAAGACTATATAACCCAAGAGGAGAACTTTTGACATGGCCACCAGAAAAAAAAACAATTCAACGAAAAACATCATCGTTACCGTGCTGGTCGTTGTGGCCGCTGGAGCATCGATGCTCTTCACCGGCAGTGCGCCGGAATTCTTGCGAGAGTATATTCCACCGCAGCTGCATTCGGTTTTCTATCCTGAACAAAGCAGTAAAGGGAACGCAACAGCGGCAGATGTAAAAGTGATGAATCTACCCGCAACTGAAGGCAATACAAAAATTAGCTCTTTCAGCAGCTCTAAGCGGCAGTTAGAAAAGCTCTATGTCAGCCAACGGCAGTTTAAAACTTTCTACTGTAGCAGCACCTTTGATAAAGAAATGAACCTCGACCACAGCAAGAGTGGCTTCCGCTTCCGTAAAAACGAGGCTAGAGCCAATCGGATCGAATGGGAACATATTGTCGCGGCAGAGTCCTTTGGTCAGAGCTTTCCTGAATGGCGTGATGGTCACCCTGATTGTGTGGATAGCAAGGGTAAAGCCTATAAAGGGCGAGAATGCGCTGAAAAAACGAGCAAAGCGTTTCAGTTGATGCAGGCTGATTTATATAATTTAGTTCCAGCTATCGGTGAGGTCAACGGCGACCGCAGCAACTACAGGCACGACATGATTCCGGGCGAAAAGCGCGAGTACGGGGCGTGCAACATGGAGATAGAGAACCGCATAGCCGAGCCGCCAGACGATAAATATGGTGATATTGCGCGAACCTACATGTACATGGAAGCAGCCTACGGGCGCGGGGTGATTGCTCAGGCGAGCGTCAAACTCTATGAGGCGTGGAACAAAATGGATCCAGTTGACAAGTGGGAATGCGAGCGTGCTCGGCTGATTGAAAAAATCCAAGGCAACAAGAATACCATCTTAGAGAAAGCCTGCAAACAGGCTGGATTATAACGCACGCATATGAATCAGCCGACTGTAGCACCCGATCAGCCCAGCAGTACCCGCAAGCCCTTCATCGCCATGTCGGTGACGTATTTCCTTGATGCCTTTAACGACAACTTCTTCAAGCAAGCGGTATCGTTGCTGGCAGTGTCGGCAACAATGAACTACCTGTCCGGCTATGCCACGGCCCTGTTCTCTCTGCCCTTTGTCTTCTTTTCAGCTTGGGGCGGCTGGTTATCTGATCGCTTTGCCAAAAAACAGGTGCTGATTGCAGCCAAAATGCTGGAGCTGGTCGCTATGCTGATTGGTGCCTACGGACTCATCACGATGAACTGGGCTTGTGTCCTCCTGATGGTTTTTACGATGGGCGTGCAATCAACGCTCTTCGGCCCGGCCATGAACGGCTCGATTCCTGAGCTGTACCCGGAAGAGCGGGTCACAAAGGCCAATGCGGTGCTGAAAGTGGTGAGTACAGCGGCTATTTTGCTTGGCACTGCCTTAGCTGGATTCTCGTTAGAGCGGAAATGGCTGCCGCCGCAGATACTTTTTGGCCATGAAGTGTCCTTCGGCATCATTCTGACCGCCGCTGCCGTAATTTTTGTCGCCGCACTGGGTCTGACCTCGTGCTTTGGGGTGTATTCGCGGCCCGCAAGCGGCGCGCATCCGCCCTTTCCTCACACCGGCCCGCTCGATTCCCTGCGAGAATTCATTGCTCTCAAGCGTGACCCCCTACTGCTACTGGCAATCATCTGCGACTGTTTCTTTTATTTCCTCAGCCAGTTTATCCTATTAGTCAACAATCCTCTCGGAATCCAGCAGCTCGGCCTGAGCCAATTCCACACTTCGCTGCTATCCGCTTCTTTAGCGATTGGAGTAAGCATTGGTGCGCTGGTGGCGGCCAAAATCACCACCCAACACCGCTGGACGCACATCTTGATGCCCGGCGCAGTCGGCATGGGAGCCAGTTTGATTGCTCTGGGCCTCTTGGTGTCCTTCGGCGCAGATGCAGTGCCTACTGCTGCGGTGCTGGGATTGCTCATTATAGCTGGCATATTCGGCGGCATGTTCCTCATTCCAATCACCGCCTTTATTCAGGTGCGTCCAGATGCGCAGCACAAAGGCCGGGTGCTGGGAGTCAGCTATTTCACTACTTTTGCTTGCATGATGCTGGCAGGACTGCTCTTCTCCCTCTTTGACAGCCTAATGCGGCCCTCTTGGACGATGATGATGCTCGGCGTATTCGCTCTGCTGACCGGAGTTATGCTTCAAGCGATTCTGCGCAAGCCGCAGTTCAGGACGGAGTGAAGAGGAAAAGCGACAGCCCATCATACCCTCGTTGAGCTGTCTTGACTTTGATCTGAAGAATTTCTCAAGCTTTCTCGCTGAAGCGCAGATACATGCGACACGGTCATCGAACCTGACTTCTTGAAATCGTAAACAAAGAGTAGCCATAGGCTTAGTTTTCGATCTCCGTGCCGATGATCTTGATGATGCTGGGCTTTCAGTCAAGCTGCTTTCAGAAGATGATAATGCAGAACCATGAGCTGGTCTGCACGGAGAGCCTGCATAGCATACATCTGGCCTTCATCGTCGCAGAATTCCACCTCATAAACATCTGGAGCAAGAATTTCGACAATTGTGCCAACCTGTCCACGGAAAAGGTTGTGTTCTGGTAAATCTTCGATGAGAGCGACAATATCAAGCATTTTAAACTGGCTATTCATTCTCAGTCCTCCCTTTTTTTAAGGATATAGCAGCTTGTCAGACGGGCAAAATCTTCATGACTCCTGATGATCCAAGTGCTTCGCACTTCTGCTGCACCTTTCTTCGTTGTCATTTTAAAATCAACTGCATAACGTTTCCCGTATTGATCTTCGCTGCTGGGTTCTGCTTCGCACTCTTGGACAGCTTGCAGGATTGCTGCTTTTACTTCCTCAGCATCGTCTGCTGTCAGGCCAAGAACCAAGGAAAACAGATGGGCTTTGTGTTTACCTCGTTCATGAACAGAATTGAGGCAGTATCCGCTTAACTTCTCAGTGTCAACAAATGCTTTTTCAGCATTGGGGAGTTTCATGTTTTTTGAATTTGTCACCGCTCTATTTCTTCATGCGCGGCAATGTTATTTCGGATAGATTTAGGCAATTGCTGTTCATCGAGAACAAAGTTGACCAAGATATTTATCTTGATGCTGATGCTGCATGATTGATATTTGAGATAAATTATATCTCAATCAACCCTAAACTGATTTGCAAAGCGGCATCCACCTTTTTCATTGTTGATTTCTTCAACGTCCCCAGTTTTTTTATCAGCCGTTGTCTGTCAATTGATCGTATCTGATTCAGGAGGACGACGGAATCTTTCGTCATGCCTCCTTCTGGCGGGCGGACAAGCACTTCGGTTGGATACAAGCTGTCATCAAAGCGGCTGGTTATTGCGGCGACTATTGTTATCGGGCTGTATTCGTTTGAAACATCATTTTGGAGAATCAGCGCAGGTCGTGTCTTTTTGATTTCAGTTCCAACTGTCGGATCAAAATTGACCAGAAACACCTCGCCTCTTGTTGGGCTTTCAGGATGGGCTACCATATTTTATCTTCCAAGCTGTCCCATTCATGAGAGAGCTTCAAATCTCTTCCTGCACGTTCCATTGCGCCTTGTTTAAGCTGCTCTCGAATCTTTGATTTTCCAATATGATCGATGTAATACTTAACCGCATCTTCAATAAATCTTTTTTTGCTCATTCTGTCCGTCAGTTGCTCAAGCAGATGCGCAGTTTGATCTGACAATGTGATATTCATCTTGTGATACATTGCATCCTGTTGGCTGGAAAGACAGTTGCGTTGCTAAGGGAAGTTGCTGGCTTCAAGTATTATAGCAATTAGAGAGAATAAGGGCAACAGGAGGATATTCGAGAGGGGACGCTGCTATACTTTGTGCTTGCGTTAGCAAAAAAAAGATAGGCTTCCAGCAAGAGGAAGCCTATGCGTTACGCTATCTATCTATTTGACTTATAGACAGTTGATTTCTTACCATCTTTTGTTATGGTAACACCATCTTTATGAAAATGGGCATGATTAGAACGATCAACATCACCCTTTTCATTGTCTTGGGAATATAAGGATCCTTTCCCGCTGTCATCTGTCTTTTTCACGCCACCCCACGAAGTCTTCTCAGGCTTTGACCAGCTCATTTCTATCTCCTTTGCGCCGCTTCACTTTTAATAGAGCTTTTGAGTGCGGCAAAATCAAAAGCTCTATTGCCAAGTAAGTACCAGGTTACGCTTTACCTGTTTTCTACTGGAGGAACGGATTGTTCCATCACGGATGGCTTTACCGATTATCGGTTATTATTGATAGTTCATTATTGCCAATATAGATTGGCAATATCAGGTTCATTCTTTTGCCAATCTTTTCTTCATGTCCATGCATGTTTCTTTATTGAAAATTGCATTTTGCATAAATCCATCAATAAATGGTGCAACCAAGATATTTTTTACACAATAGTCCATGCTCATTCCTCTTGTAGCATTCAGAAGCAAACATTTCGCCCTGCAACTATTAGGTGATGCTTCTTTTGAAGTTAGTTCAGAATTAAAAAATAATGAAGCTCTTTTATTTCCATCGCAACACCAGTATTATCGCATCTTGATTTGACAGAAGTAGCCATCTCAAAAGCCATATAACTTTTAATATTTTCGCATATAGGAAATGGCTTGTCGAATAACCCAGCTATACTTTCTTTTGAAGAAAATGAAAAACATATACAAAGTATATAGAAAATTACTTGCAAATACCTATCCAGATCCTTTATATAAAAGGATCTTTTATTCATCGTATTGAGCAGCTCGGCGACTTTTTCGAGATCGGTCTTTTCCGGCATGACGGGCCTCCTATGAGGGAATTTTTGGGAATTGAGCAAGCGTAACTCTGCGGACTTGCTCTGTCAAGAAAAAAAGAGGCGGCTTCGCGGCAAGGGCAGGCGGGGCGCAGCGGCGGGAAAGTGTCTTCCGACTATGAGAAAGTAGAAAAAATATACTTCCTCATAGGAAAAGCCTATGAGGAAACAGGCGCGGGCTATTTGCTCATCTCTTTTTCCTATGAGCAGACAGCGGCGGCCTATGAGAAAATAGAAAATTGTGATTTCCTCGCGCTCGAAAACAAAAAGCCCCTCCCGTTTCACCGGGAAGGGCCGTCTTTTTCAGACCTGCTTTAAGCCAGCTTACGCCTGCTCAAGCGACTTGAACCTGCTCTGGAGGAACTTCCAGCTTCTCTCCACATCCTTCTGCGAGGCTTCCATCAGCGCGTCACACTGCGCGGGGTTCGCCATCTTGAGCTGACGGTAGCGGTTCTCGTTCAAAGCATAATCCGCGAATTTGATGGTCGGCTCTTTCGAGTCAATGATCAGCGGGTTCTTGCCCTGCTCTTCCAGCAGCGGATTGTAGCGGTAGAGCGGCCAATGCCCGCAGGCCACCGCTTTTTTCTGCTGCTCCAGGCCGGATTTGAGGTCAAAGCCGTGGTTGATGCAATGCGCGTAGGCGATGATGATGGACGGGCCGTTGTAGGCTTCGGCCTCGTTGATCGCTTTCACGGCCTGCTGCGGGTCTGCGCCAAGGGCGATCTTGGCCACGTAGATATTGCCGTAGGTGGAGAAGATCATGCCCATGTCTTTCTTGGCCATTTTCTTGCCGCCAGCGGCAAATTGGGCAACCGCCGCACGGGGCGTGGACTTGGACATCTGGCCGCCGGTGTTCGAGTAAACCTCGGTGTCAAGGACGAGGACGTTGATGTTCTCGCCGGAAGCCAAGACGTGATCCAAGCCGCCGTAGCCGATGTCATACGCCCAGCCGTCGCCGCCGAAGCACCAGACTGATTTCTTGACCAAATAATCAGCCACCGGCAGCAGGCGGGCGGCAGTGATGCTCTTGCTGTTTGCCAGAGCCTTCTTCAGCTCCTCGACCCTGCCGCGCTGGGCCTCGATCTCCGCCTGAGTGTTCTGCGTGGCTTTCAGCAGGGAATCAGCAAATTCCTGATTGACGATGCCTTCAGCCGCAGCCTGCTGAAGCAGCTCGGCGGCCTGCAAAGCCAGCTTGTTGACGCTCTGCCTCATGCCGAAGCCGTACTCGGCGTTGTCCTCGAAGAGCGAGTTCGACCAAGAAGGCCCGCGCCCGTCGTTGCGCTTGCAATAGGGCGTGGTCGGCAGGTTGCCGCCGTAGATCGAGGAGCATCCGGTGGCGTTGGCAATCAGCATCCGGTCGCCGAAAAGCTGAGTGACTAATTTGATGTAGGGGGTCTCGCCGCAGCCGCCGCAGGCACCGGAGAACTCGAACAGGGGTCGCTTGAGCTGGCTGCCCTTGACTGTGGCCGGATTGATCAGACTGCTGTCCACCTCTGGCAGGGCCATGAAGACCTTCCAGTTTTTATCCGCAACCTTGCGCACTGCCTCAGTATTCGGCACCATCTTCAGCGCGGATTCCTCGGTCTTGTTGCCCTCGGCATCCTTCTTTCTTGCCGGGCAGACCGTGGAGCAGAGGGTGCAGCCCACGCAGTCGGAGGTGGAAATCTGGATGGTGAATTTGCTGCCTGCGAACTCTTTGCCCACTGCGTCCGCAGTCTTGAAGGACTCGTCTGCTCCGGCGGCAGCCAAAGCCTCTGGCGTGGCGATCTTCATCCGGTTGCAGCCGTGCGGGCAGACCAAGGAGCAGCGTCCGCACTGGATGCAGGTGGCCGCATCCCATTCCGGGACATTCACGGCGATGTTGCGCTTCTCCCACTGGGTGGTGGCGGTGGGCCAGCGGCCATCGGCAGGCATCTCGGAAACCTTGATCTGATCACCCTTGCCCTGAATCATCTTCGCGGTCACTTGCTTGACGAAATCAGGAGCCTCAGCAGGCACGGTCTCAGGCAGGGCATGGCCGGTGATTTGCTCAGGCAGTGTAACCTGCACAATGTTGTTGACCGCCGCATCCACTGCGCCGTAGTTCATGTTGAGAACCTTGTCGCCCTTCTTGCCGTAGGTCTTCTTGATTGCATCTTTGATCGCCTTGACCGCCTCATCATGGGTCAGGATGCCGGAGATCAGGAAGAAGGCGGTCTGCATGATCATGTTGATGTGCGCGCCCAGACCGAGGGCTATAGCCAGCTTGACCGCGTCAATGATATAGAACTTCGCCTTCTTCTCAAGCATTTGCTGCTGCACTTTGGCAGGCAGGTGATCCCAGATTGTGTCCTTGTCGTAGGAGGTGGTGAGCAGGAAGGTGCCGCCCTCCTCCAGGTTGGCCAGCATGTCGTAGCTGTCCAAGAAGGTGAAGTTGTGGCAGGCAACAAAGCTGGCCTTGCTGATCAAATACGGCGCAACCACCTTGTTCTCGCCGAAGCGCAGGTGGGAGACGGTCATTGAGCCGGACTTCTTCGAGTCATAGACGAAGTAGCCCTGGGCGGAGTTGCTGGTCTCGCCGCCGATGATTTTGATGGTGTTCTTGTTCGCGCCGACCGTGCCGTCCGAGCCAAGGCCGTAGAACATGGCCCGATAGACATCCTCGCCCTCGATGTTGAAGGACTTGTCGTAGCTCAGGGAGCTGTAGGTCACGTCGTCATTCGGCCCGATGCAGAACTTGTTCTTCGGCGCGAGCGAGGCCATGTTGTCATAGACAGCCAGCACCATTGCCGGGCTGAATTCGGCTGAACCGAGGCCGTAGCGTCCGCCGACGATGATCGGCATGAACATGGCCGGATTCGCTTCGGCTGCCTCGCTGACTGCGGCGCGGACATCGAGATACAGCGGCTCTCCCGGTGCGCCCGGCTCTTTGCAGCGGTCAAGCACGGTGATGCGCTCGACAGTGGGCGGCAGGGCATTGACCATCGCCTTGACATCAAAGGGCCGGAACAGGCGGACAACAACCATGCCCACCTTTCTGCCTTCAGCAACCAGATGATCAATGGTGGCGGCAACAGTCTCCGCACCGGAACCCATGATCACGATCACATCAGTCGCGTCCGGTGCGCCGTAGTAATCAAAGAGACGGTATTTGCGGCCAGTCATGGCGGCGAACTTGTTCATCGTCTCCTGAACTATGCCCGGCACCGCGTTGTAATACTTGTTGACGGTCTCGCGGCCCGTGAAATAAACATCTGGGTTCTGCGCTGTGCCGGACATGGAAGGCCGGTCAGGAGTCAGGGCACGCATTCTGTGTTCGGTGATCAGCTTCTCGTCAATCATCGCCAGCATGTCGTCGTTGGTTAGCTGCTCGACCTTCTGAATCTCGTGCGAGGTGCGGAAGCCGTCAAAGAAGTGCATGAAGGGGATGCGCGAAGCCAGCGTGGCCTGTGTGGAGATCAGGGCCAAATCCTGCGCCTCCTGCACATTCTGGGAGCAGATCATGGCCCAGCCAGTCTGCCGCGCGCTCATCACATCGCCATGATCGCCGAAGATCGACAAACCTTGGCAGGCCAAGGAACGGGCGGTGATGTGGAAGACGGTCGGGGTCAGCTCGCCCGCGATCTTGTACATATTGGGCAGCATCAGCAGCAGACCCTGCGAAGCGGTGAAGGTGGTGCAGAGCGCGCCGGTGGCTAAAGAACCGTGCAGCGAGCCAGCCACGCCGCCTTCGGACTGCATCTGAGAAATAGCCGGAACAGAACCCCAGATGTTTTTCTGGCCAGCCGAAGCCTTGACATCCGCCTCAGCAGCCATCGGCGAAGAGGGAGTGATGGGGTAGATGGTGATGACTTCACTGGTGGCATAGGCGACGTGCGTGCAGGCCTGATTGCCGTCAATGGTGACCATTTTTCTCGACATGTAAATCTCCCTTAATCCTGAAGTTGACGTTCCGGCAGGGCGCCGTAAAATATACAAACTGGACGCAAGGCTGCTGCGGTTCTGCAATTTGCAGCTTGCGGTGATTGCGTTTTGATGCTACAGAGAAAGACTGCGTTCCGGCGCAGCGAAAACTGCGGGCCGACAGCCGGAAAAGAGCAGAAATCTGTCATTATAGAGTATAATCGGTGTTTGCGCAAGGTGAAAGAAGGTGCGGACAGAGGCGGTACAGTTAGCCAATCTATTTTTTCCAACGAGGTGGCGTGATGAAAAGAATGATTCTGGTTTGTTGGTTATGTCTTGCGGCAACGTCTGTGTATGCTGAAAGCATTGAAGGTAATTGGATTAAAGATAAAAAGACTGGTTGTCAGGTGTTAATTTTTAAAGTTCCTCCTCCTGCGTCTATCTCTTGGTCTGGAGAATGCAAAGATGGTAAGGCTAACGGAAATGGTGTACTAAAATTTTACGAAAAAGACAAGGTGATGGCAACTATAGAAGGAAGAATGATTGCTGGACAGTGCATCCATGACTGTTCAGTTGAAACAATTGAAGGATTAAAATATGTTGGCGATCTATACAATGGGAAAATGAACGGCAATGGCGTTATGAAACGCCCTGATGGTCTTTCTTGCTCAGGAAAATTTAAAGATGGTTACTTTCAAAAAGGTATAATTGATTACCCTGATGGCAGTGATTATAGAAAACACTTAGGGTATTCAACATACACCGGTGAGGCAAAAGGAACTCATCCTCACGGAAATGGTGCTATGACTTACCAAACCGGTGACAAATATTCAGGGAGCTGGTTAAAGGGGAAGCCGCACGGCAAAGGGACGTACACCTTTAAAGACGGCACTTCGTATGAAGGTTTGTGGGAACACGGTGAGAGGATAAAAATATTCTGAGGTAACCCAAGTTGTGACCTATAACTCTTGAAAAATCCATGCTTCCCCGAGTATGGTATACTTCTGCTGTCTGGCACGAATATAACCGCACACGGAGGAGAGCATGGAACTCAAGATTACAACATGTTACTGTTTATGCGATGATTTTTTAATTTCCAAGGGCTGGCGCGATGACCCGCAATGCACGATGAGCACGGCTGAGGTCATGACCGCAGCTTTGACTGCCGCCGCTTTCTTTTCCGGCAGTTATGAA
>NQJD01000052.1 GCA_004284765.1 Candidatus Electronema aureum | reverse complement strand
AGTATGCGAAGATGTCCTTATCACATTCGAGTTTGAAATACTCGCCGCAGATTTCCATAGTGATGACTTCTTCATCTGTTAAGGCAGGGTTAAATCCGCCCCGCCGCAGCCGACATTGCTGCCTGATGACACCGTATTGTTCACAGACAAGCAGAAAGACAGCAATAACAAAATCGTCTCGATCCATTGGCGCACTCCTTGTGAATAGGGCTTAGATACCACTATTCTACAGGATGCGCCCAATGGATCGGGCATCTTTTTTAAGAGTTGCACATTAGGTTGTTCTTCTATTTTCAGAAATTTCCACGCGGTGCCGCTGGTCACAAGGCCGTAAACGTTTCCAGCATTCTTGCTTTTCTCCGCTTCATTGAAGATTTTTGCCGCACCATTTCCGCGATGCACTGCCCAAGTCCGCCGATGATGTTTTCATTTTTCGCCTCAACCACAGCAATGACCGGGCTGTTCAGAATAAACTGTTCCGGCGACGCGCTGATGATGAAATCACAGAAACCGTTCAACCCTTGCGCTTTATCAACATTGAACTCGATACCGGAAAACAGGCTGATGCGGTGCAGAAGCATCTTCCGCAGCTCCACCAACACAGGGGAGATAATCAGCTCCGAGCGGGCTTTCTCCGTGTTGACAGCGCGGGCCAGCGGCACATTCTCTTGCAGAATCTCATGAAATGCCGGACGAAGATCAGCGCAGGGCACGGAAGCGAACAAACCCTGCTGCTCACGCAGATGAACGCCGAGCTTCTGCTTGACGGATTTCAGATCAAAGTCGCTGTAGGGCATAACTACGCTTTATGTGCTTTGCTGCACGCACGATCCGCTTGTGCTCTTCGTATCGTTGGTTGCGAGTTATCAGTATCATCTCTCTCGCCATTCCCATACTTACAATCTGGATTGGTTTTATGCCTCACAAATCCACGACCAGCCTTATCTTGCGTCAGATCGTCACCACATATTGGACATCGAAAATTGTTGTTTTCAGCTATTGAAGTACGCATACAATTAACCAGTTCGATAGAGAAAAAATCCTTATGACTACTACATTGCTTGGCCCTGCCCGGCAGTTGATCAGCTTCCCAAGGTCGGCCGCAGGACACTCTCCCCCACAATTCTTCAGCCGAAAAAGCAACAGGTGCAAAATCGGGCGGTGCTTTGCCCGCCGGTCAGGTATAATACCCGGCGCAGGCTTCCCGTTCAACAAAAACACTTCTCAAGGCGAGGCAGAGGCATGGACACGCTTTTTTTCATCTACAGCTTTGTTTTCGGTGCGCTGGTTGGCTCCTTTCTCAACGTGGTCATCTTTCGCCTGCCGGAGGAAGGGCAGTCTGTGATTTTCCCGGCCTCGCACTGCCCAAAATGCAACACGAAATTGCGCTGGTTTGAGAACATCCCTATCTTGAGCTGGCTGGCTCTGCGTGGCAAATGCCGCACCTGTAAGGCTCCTATCTCCCTTCAGTATCCAGTGGTGGAATTGTGCATGGCCCTGCTCTCCGGCGCACTTTACCGAAACTTCGGCCCCTCCTTTGCCCTGTTCTACTATTTTCTCTTTGTCGCCGCGCTGCTTGTGGTCATCTTCATTGATCTACATCACCAAATTATCCCTGACAAAATCAGCCTGCCCGGTATAGTCATCGGCTTTCTTGGCTCTTTTCTAAACCCGATAGTGACCTGGCAGCAGGCCGGGCTGGGCATCCTTATCGGCGGCGGCATTTTATACGGCGTGGCAGTTGGTTACGCTCTGCTGACTGGCAAGGAAGGCATGGGCGGCGGCGACATTAAGCTGCTGGCGATGATCGGAGCCTTTCTCGGCTGGCAAAGCCTGCTCTATGTGGTCTTTGCCAGCTCGCTCGTTGGTTCGCTGATCGGCGGGCTATCCCTGCTGCTGCAAAAGAAAGACAGTCAAACACGCATTCCCTTTGGCCCCTTTCTCTCGCTGGCCGCCTTGTCGTGGCTTTTCTTCCAAGATGGAATTTTGGCAGGCTGGCAGTGGTATCTTAGGGTGTTGTAATCGTCATGTGATTTTTGTGCAAACTGCTGAATAAGAATTTCTCAAGATGAGAACTCATTAGATATATTTTTCTTACAAAGGAGTGCGCTATGTCGTTGCTTATCCAGTATCATCTCTACATCATGAGTGCCGCGCTCGTCGGCATGTTTTTTCTGCCACCAGAGTATCGAAAGAAAAAAACATTCATCACTGTTGCCGTTGTCTTAGCTTTTTCAATCGGCTACGAGCTGATGATGGATGAACCCGTGACCAAAATGCCGGGCCGCATTAACCGTGTCTTAAATGAAAAAGGCCCGGAACACGACGAAAACGCAAAGTATTATAAAACCCCAGATGCCAATCTCTAAGTTCTGTTGATCCGCCTGTCCTCAGCAGCGGGCGGATTTTTGCAGAAAACTTATTGACAAAAAGTTACTCATGATTTAAGTTTATACTTAATAACTTAATTAATGAACCATCGGAGAAACTATGGCGGATAAAGAAGTCAACGAGTTAGCCTTACTGCTCAAATCAATATCCCATCCCATCCGGCTGCAAATCCTCTGCCTGCTCCAACATCAGGAGCTGTCAGTGAGTGAAATCCGGGAGAGCTTGGAGACCAGCGGTGCAAACATCAGTCAGCATCTCAATATTATGCGTAATCAAGGTCTTGTCGCTTCCCGTAAAGAAGCCAATTTCATCTACAACCGAATTGCAGATAAAAGGATCATCGAGCTGATGAAGACCATGAAACAGCTCTTCTGCGGCATTGCCTGAAAGACAACAGTATTTAAAAACAGGAGGAAGTCATGCGGTTAGCGGAAATAATGGTGGGTTTTTCTTTGCAAAAACCCAAAGCGGTCATTGCCGCCATGCTCTTGGCCACATTAGTCATCGGAGCATTCATCGTGCGGGTTCATGTTGATACAGACCCGGAGAACATGCTTTCAGAGCATGAACGAGTGCGAGTTTTTCATGACCTGACCAAGAAGGAATTTGGCCTACACGATGTGGTAGCTGTAGGCGTGGTCAATGAGAAGCATCCTGACGGCGTATTCAACCCCGCGACACTCAAAAAAGCCCATGCTCTGAGCAAATTCGCGGCCACGCTGGCTGACCCTAACAATGCGGAACGGCGGGTGGTTGGCCGTGACATCATTGCCCCGGACAACGTCGATAACATCATTCAAGCCGGACTGGGACAAGTACGTTTTGAGTGGCTGATGAAGGAACCGCCGACTACCCGCGAAGAGGCTTTGAAAATTCGCGACGCAGCTTTGGCGAATCCGCTGCTCAAAGGGACGATGGTTTCGGAGGACGGTAAAGCTCTGGCCATTTATTTACCGATTACCAAAAAAGATTTTGCTCACACAGTGGCGGAGCGACTGCGGGCCAAGATTAAAGAGATCGGCGCGGGCGATGATGAATTCCACATCACGGGTCTGCCGGTAGCAGAGGACACCTTTGGCAAGGAAATGTTCATTCAGATGGCTATTTCTGCACCAATGGCCATGTTGATGATTTTCCTGCTGATGTATTTTTTCTTCCGTAATTTGCAGCTGATCACTGCACCGATGATTCTGGCGGTTTGTTCGGTGATCATCACGATGGGTCTGCTGATCGGCACTGGTCATACCTTGCACATCATGAGTTCGATGATCCCGATCTTCATTATGCCGATCGCGGTGACAGATTCGGTGCATATTCTTTCTGAATTTTTTGATACGTATCATCGTTTCCGAGACAAAAAGAAAGCCATCATGCACGTGATGAGCGAGCTGTTTGTCTCCATGTTTTTTACCTCGCTGACCTCGGCAGCTGGTTTTGCTTCTTTAGCCACCACGCCGATTCCACCGATTCAGTCTTTTGGTATTTTTGTTGGTATCGGCATTATGCTGGCTTGGCTGCTGACTATGCTGTTTATTCCGGCTTATGTCATGTTGATTCCAGAAAGCAGTCTGGAGAATTTTGGTGCATCCGCAGAGCATCCGGCTCATGCAAGCTCACCGCTGAACCGGCATTTGCGCTGGATCGGTAAAACTTCATCCGGCAAACCTTGGTTAGTGATCGGCGTAAACATCGGCATTATGCTGGTGGGTGTGATCGGTATTTCGATGATTCAGGTCAATGACAACCCGGTGAAGTGGTTCAAGAAAAGTCATGAAGTCCGCGTGGCCGACCGGGTATTGAATAGCCATTTTGGCGGCACCTACGAAGCCTATCTTGTGCTCTCCGGTGAGGCTAAGGAGCTGACCTCTGCCGAAGCTGCTGATCTGCTGAAAAAGGAACTAGAGCTGCTGGCTGGTGATTTGAAAGAAACCGCACTGAAGGCTGTGGCCGAGGAAGCTGCGGCAGGGCAGCCCGGCGCAGCACTGCTTGACAGCTTGGCGGAGGCGTGGAACAGTGAGTTAGACAATGTTCCGGCAGAAGATGAAGCAGGCTACCAATTTTGGACGGCGGCTATCGAGGCTTTGGAAAAAGTTCGCAGCCGCAAGGAAATCTTCAAGCGGCCCGACATGCTACGCTATCTCGCCGATTTCCAAGCACACTTGGCCAAACAGGGCGATGTAGGGAAATCCAACAGCATCAGCGATGTAGTAAAAAAGGTGCATCAGGAGCTGTATGAAGGTAATCCGCAGCGGTTTGTTATCCCGGATACAGTCAACGCTGTGGCTGAGACGTTAATTTCCTTCCAGAACAGCCACAAGCCGGATGACCTCTGGCATTTAGTCACACCGGATTACACGAAGGCCAATCTTTGGATTCAGCTGCGAAGCGGTGATAACAAAGACACCGAGCGGGTGCTTACCGACGTGGAACAGTATTTTGCAAAAAATCCGCCGCCGGTGGAATTAAAGCATGAATGGGCAGGATTGACTTACATTAACGTGATCTGGCAAGCAAAGATGACAACAGGCATGAGAAATTCCTTTCTCTCCAGCTTTGTCATGGTTTTTATCATGATGGCGTTTATGTTCCGTTCTGTAGTATGGGGTCTGCTGTCGATGATTCCGCTAACTTTCACTGTCGTGTTTATTTACGGCATCCTCGGCTGGATCGGCAAGGATTACGACATGCCGGTAGCAGTGCTGTCCTCGCTGACCTTGGGCTTGGCGGTTGATTTTGCTATCCACTTCCTCCAACGTACTCGGATGACGATGGCCAAAACTGGCGATTGGGCTGCCGCTGTCCGCGACATGTTTGATGAGCCAGCAAGGGCAATACTCCGCAATATCATCGTGATAGCGGTGGGATTCACTCCGTTGCTGCTGGCCCCGCTGGTGCCGTATCAGACTGTGGGCGTATTCTTGGCCTCAATTATGTTCTACTCCGGCTTTGCGACCCTGTGGATTTTGCCCGCCTTGCTGACGGTGATGAAGGGCTGGGTGTTCAAGAAGGAGCTGAAGGAGTTTGCGGAGAAGGGCTGAGGCAACAGGCAGCTGTGTCCCCGACAATATCCATTTAGATATTGTCGGGGACAATATTGTGAACTATTCAAATCCATAAAAAAAACTATACAAACAACAGCGATGAGTTCAATAGCAACAAGAAAAATACTGTCAACTTATCATGGTTTTTCAGAAATAAAATGGTTTTATAATTTTAGAGAATTAACTCGTGTTTTCGATGATAAAATATGCGCGAATAATGCAGCCCGTATGTTTCAAGAATATTCAAAGATTACCAATGATTGGTCAGAAGATACGAATTCTGAATGGCTATGCAGAATATATTTTTCTGCCAAGATGGTATTTCAGGCTACTCTTCAACTTATGAGTTTAGAGTTCGCTATCGAAAAAAATTTAAGAGTTGTTACATCCTACTTGGAATATTACGCTATTTTTTCAGCATGCCGTTGCGTTGTGGCAACATTGCCCAATATTCCTTGGGCTGACGGGCGGTTATTTAGTATGGACCATTCAAAGGTGATTAATATCACCTTTGATCATCTTGGCCATTTTGACAAAAACATGTCAAGCGAATTAAAAGAAAAAGTCATTTTTAAAAAAGCATGTCGTGAGCTTATATCTTATAAAGCACCAAGCAGCGGTGATTATGGTTTGGATAACGAATTTGATATTAAAGAGCTTTGCACGCTTCTGGTCGAACTTGGACAGTTTAACTCTGAAATTTTGGAAAAATCCATAATAAAAAATGCCAATAAAAATAACTTTAAATTCAAAACTAAATATATCGATGATTTAAGCCGCATTACGATTGGGAAGAATGTCTTTTATGATGATGAAGATTGGTCTAGGTTAGATTATTTGAGAAGGAAATGGCCAATGCCTCCTAACATTTTACACATTATGACTGAAGGTCACACTGAGGATTTCTTCGGGGCATGGGAACCAAAAGAAGATTATGAGACAGATGGTGATATATTATATACAGGATCGCCATCTAACTGGGGGGTAATTTTTGATATACCATAAAAACAACACATACTATGTACTTATTTCAAGATAGACACCTCTTAAGGTAAACATATTTATAATTTAATTGAAAAATGCACGGTCAAATTTAAAGGACAGGCCACGGCCTCCTTGAAACGCAGCTCTCCGTTCGTTGCAGGAACGTCTCCGTTTAAAAAGATGAGCAGCCCTTTCGTGAAAAGCGGTCGTGAGTTTTTAAAGAGTGCCTCCCCACTTTTTGAGTGGAGCCGTTCTCTTAAAAAATGGACAAGCCCTCTTTTAAAGAGGAGATGTCAATTTTAAAAATGAAGCAGTCCATTCGTTAAGAGCAGTCTTTCTCTTTAAAAGAGAGGAGGCGCGTTCGTTAAGAGGGGCTGTCCGATGGAAAAAATGACAGCCTCATTCTTGAACAGGAATTGAGCGCAGGGAAAAAGAATGGCCTTGTTTCAGCCTGCAAGCTGAAAAATTCATGCGGTGGAAGGGTGAGACAGAATGTCCTACAGTGATTTTAAAACACTCGATCAAGTGCATAAAGAGCTTGGCATCAGCATTCATGACGCAGACGGACTCTATGCGCACATTCCGCCTGCGGAAGTATCGCAATGGTTTATTGAGACCATGCGCATGGCTTATCCGAAGGCGGTGCGCATCAACACGGAGAGCGGACGGCAGTCTCTGATCGTCAATCATGTGCTGATGGAGCTTGATCGGCATGTGCCTGTCAGCTTTTTTCTGCAAAACACCTTCAACGTTGACGCAGGCAAAGGACTGACAGGCAACCCGGACGGATTGATCAGTAAAAGCGAGAATCAGCTCTACATCACCGCGCCGGTTGTCATGCTGGTGGAGGCTAAGAAATCAGACTTGGGCAGCGGATTGGCGCAATGTGTCGCGGAAATGGAGGCGGCGCGGATATTCAACGAGCAAGAAGGAAATCAAGTCTGGCCGATTTACGGTGTGGTGACTGACGGAGTGCTCTGGCAATTCCTTTCGCTTCAGAAAAATACTGTCACGATTGACAGCTGTCTCTATTCTTTCGAGGACGGGAGAAAAATTGTCGGTATTTTGAAATCGTTTATTTGCGATGTTTAATTTTCATCAAACAGGAGGAAAGTCATGAAAAAAACAATGCTGTTCAGTCTGCTGGCCCTGCTGGTTGTATCCCCGGCTTTTGCCGCTGATCCCAGCGTGGACGAGATCATCAGCAAGGCCAATTTGGCCGCTTATTACGGCGGCGATGACGGGCGTGCTGAGGTCAAGATGACGATCAAGGACAGCCAAGGACGCGAGCGGGAGCGGGAATTTGTCATCCTGCGCAAGGACAAGGCGGACGGCGGGGCGCAGCTCTTTTACGTTTATTTCAAGAAACCAAGCGATGTCAGCAAAATGGTCTTCATGGTACATAAGAACACCGACAAAGACGACGACCGCTGGATGTATCTGCCCGCCTTGGATTTGGTCAAGCGCATCGCTGCCTCGGACAAACGCACATCTTTTGTCGGCAGCAATTTCATGTACGAGGATGTTTCCGGTCGCAATCTTGCTGAAGACAGCCACGAGCTGGCGCAAAGCACAAACACGCATTATGTGATCAAGAACACGCCGAAAAAGCCGGGAGAGGTGGAATTCTCCTCCTACACCGTGCAGATTGACAAAAAGACCTTTCTGCCGGTGAAGGCGGTCTATCTCGACAAAAACGGCAAGGAATACCGCATCGTCGAGGCGGTGAAAACAGAAATAATTGACGGCATTCCGACTGTGACGGAATCCAAGGTGACAGACATCGCCGCAGGCAGCTCAACCGTGTCCAAGTTCAGCAATGTCAAATACAACATCGGCCTGACCGAAGACCTCTTCACCGAGCGTTACCTGCGCCGTCCGCCCCGTGAAATCAGATAAGCGAGGATGATCATGAAGAAAAAAATTGCCGCTCTGCTGCTCTGCGCCCTGCCCCCGGCTGCTGTCTGGGCGGCGGATGAGAAGCAGACGCTCGCCGAGCGGCTTTATGACAAGTACGAGGTGGAGCTGCTCGGTTTCGCTGAAACCCGCGTCGGAGCGCGGCTCGTTGATGACGAGCACGAAGACGCGATGAGCATTGGCGAGGCGCGGACGCAGCTGCGCCTGAGCCGCGATTTTGACTCCTTCCTTGTCCAGTTTAAAGGCGACCTGCTCGCTGACGCAGTGACTGAGGAGCTGGATGCCGACATCCGCGAGCTGAATGTCTCCTTCCGCCCGACAGATTGGGCTGATGTCAAAATTGGCCGGATGGTCTCCACTTGGGGAACTGGCGACATGATCTTCATCAATGACATGTTTCCCAAGGACTGGCAGTCTTTCTTCATTGGCCGCGATGACGAATACCTGAAGCAGGCTTCCAATGTCATCAAGACCGGCTTTTTTTTCGGCGATTACTCGCTTGATCTCGTCTATGCGCCGCTTTTCCAAGGCTCGGAGTACATTGACGGCGAGCGGCTTTCCTACTACAACCCCTCTGCCGGACGGATTGTCGGCCAGGACATGGTCATGGAGGACAGCGAGCCGGACCGCTGGTTCCGCGACGATGAGCTGTCCATGCGGCTTTCCCGCAGTTTTGCTCAGGTCGAAGCGGCCCTCTACGCCTACAGCGGCTTCTGGCAGGAGCCGGAAGGCATGGACATGGCTTCCGGCAAGGCAGTCTATCCGCCGCTCAATGTCTATGGCGCGTCGGCGCGTTCGCCCATGTTCGGCGGCATCGGCAATGCCGAATTCGGCTATTATGACTCCACCGATGACGAAAGCGGCAGCAATCCCGCTGTCCGGCCTTCAGAATTCCGCATTCTCGCCGGATTCGAACGCGAGATCGGCCACGAGCTGACCGGCAGCGTGCAGTATTACATTGAGGCGATTGACGGCTATGACGACTACGAGCAGGCATTGCCGCCCGGCATGAAAACGCGGGATGAATACCGGCATCTGCTCACTCTGCGCCTGACCAAGCTGATGATGAATCAGAACCTAACCCTCTCGCTCTTCGCCTATTACTCGCCCACGGACAATGACGGCAATGTACGACCAAAGGTCAAGTACAAGCTAAACGATCACTGGCAGCTTGACGGCGGCTTGAATTTCTTTTTTGGTGACGAGGAGCATACCTTCTGGGGCCGCTTCCAAGACAACAGCAATGCCTTTGTCGGACTACGTTACAACTTCTAAAAAATCATCAACATTAGGAGAATCATCATGATTATCACCGACTGGATTCACAGTATCGCCGGATTTTTCATTATCTTTGGGCTAACATTAGGCTTTGACTGCGGCAGTAACCCACTCTTTGTCCATCAATACTTTCTTTTTCTGCCGCTTTTTGTTGGCCTGAACCTCTTTCAGTTCGGCTTCAGTAAATTCTGTCCGCTGGGTCTGATTCTGAAAAAGTTGGGCGTGCCGGAGACAAGACAAAGTGGGAGGAGCTGCTGCGGGAAATAACAAGATTATCCTCTTGATCTAAAGAGGAATAGACAACAACGCGCGGCAGTGCTGATATTTTCTGGTACTGCTGTTGCTTTTTTTTACCTTTGAGATATGCAAACCCATTGATACACTCTAAGTGTTTTTATGAGCCGGATTTATTTAAAAAAATCTTGAAGAAAGCAGAGACTACAGGAGGGGATACTTGCTAAAAAAATGGCTGGGGAACAGGGATTCGAACCCCGATAAGCGGAGTCAGAGTCCGCTGTCTTGCCGTTAGACCATCCCCCAGTAAGGATGGAATGAATGTATAAAAAACAGAGCCGAATGTCAAGAGAAAATATTCTTCCGCCACTTACTACCACTGGCGAATGGCTGCTTCCGCGCAGGAACGGAAAAATATAGCTCCTGCGCTTTTCTCTCCCTCTCCGTTACGCCTTTTTTGGCTCTTCTGGCGGAGGAGGCGGAGCTTGAGGAATCTTAGAGCCGTGGCATTCATGGCAATTTTGCTGGCCAGTGATGCCGTGCAACTTACCGCAGTTGAAGTCAGTGGCTTGCTCGTATTTGCCGTCTTTCCAATCGTTCAGCATCTCAACAACCTTAAAGGCCGTACTGGCGGCGACCCGCGCACAGCGGTCTTTCCGCTCTGGGCTGACTAAAGGCTTGTTGGCAGCCTTCATCCATTTGCCCACCGAAATATGGCAAAGCGGCGAGTTGCTTACTGTTTTTGCCAATTCAGCGGTGACTTTCGGATTCTTCGGCATATAAATTGGCATTAAAGCCTGCGAGTACCACGCCATGACATCTTCACACATTTTGTGAGCAACAGTGCTGCCACTGATACGCGGGCCGATAATCAGGTTGAAAACCATATTAGCCCCTGCTGGTGCGCCGCAGATGGTACCCCAGCCAGCTTGGCCGCCTTCTAAATAGATGTAGGCATCAATCGGGAACGCCTTGTACGGTTCGCCAACTTTTTCCCGTAGTTGCGTGAAGATGCTACTGATTACCGCGCCACCGCAAAAAATCCGGTACCATTCTTCATAGCAAAGCTGGGCGGTTTTTTCGGGATCAAGTTTTTCGTAAGGCCAAGGCCATTTTTCAGTAGAGCCGTCTTTTGCTGATGCTGAACTGACCAAGCCACCGAGGTGACTCAAGGCAGCACCTGCCGCCAATGCGCCTGTTCCCGCAAGCACCTGTCGTCTTGACACGCCTTCTTGTCCAATTTCCTTAACTAATTTCTCTTCCACCTTACAACCTCCTTTTAGTTTACTCTCTTAAAATAAACAGCTGCTATCTTCAATGGCCAGAACAAGCTGCTTTGCCTGTACCACAAAGTGATCTCAATCTGCATTTAAAAGTACCACAGGGTAACTATATCGTCAAATAAAAAACATCGGTTTCAGAAATAAGAGCTAACCTAATGTGCAACTCTTAAAAAAGATGCCCGATCCATTGGGCGCATCCTGTAGAATAGTGGTATCTAAGCCCTATTCACAAGGAGTGCGCCAATGGATCGAGACGATTTTGTTATTGCTGTCTTTCTGCTTGTCTGTGAACAATACGGTGTCATCAGGCAGCAATGTCGGCTGCGGCGGGGCGGATTTAACCCTGCCTTAACAGATGAAGAAGTCATCACTATGGAAATCTGCGGCGAGTATTTCAAACTCGAATGTGATAAGGACATCTTCGCATACT
>NQJD01000051.1 GCA_004284765.1 Candidatus Electronema aureum | reverse complement strand
GGCCGTTTTTTCAGCATCGACTCGGCTTCAGCTTTCAGCTTCAGTACCACCGGCGACGAGGCACGAATATACAGTACTCCCTGCCAAAGGTCAAGCGGTTTTTTGCGCAGACAGTACTTTTTTTTACCAAGAGCGCAATTATTCAGATTGCGCTTCAAGCCATCTGCTCAAGGTTTCGATGATCTTGCGAGCCTGCTCCGCACTGGAAATATTAAATTTTGATTTAGAAAGATACTGACCGTCACGCTTTTGGTAACGGCGAATGGTGTATTTTTCTGGGCCAAACGCTTCTGCCGTGCGATCATACTCTTGATAACGGAATAAAATGGTCGTCCATGCGCCTTTAGTCAGAACTTCTTTGTCTAATTCTTTGACCAGTAACACGCCTTCTTCTTCGTAATTAACTGTTATTTCATTTATTTCTGAAGCCATATCCTACTCCTTTCTGGTATTGTATTTAACATACTGCGACTGCGGATCAGTCCGCAGCAATCTCTTTCATCGGTCTTGAATAGCAGACCTGTCTGCTATTGTCAAATTTAATAATTTACATATTTTTTATCATTAATTATCAGTTATCTACCTGTCACCGCTAATTTTTATTCTTGACATAGTAATGATTCTTAATTATCACTTTTTTATAAACTTTGAACATAAAGGTGACGTTATGAAAACAATTTTGAGAATGACCCATCAACGGGAAGTGATCCTCGATGAGATGGGAAAATGCAAGGGGCATCCCACCGCTGACGTACTCTATGAACGAATAAAGAAAAAGCTGCCGCGCATAAGTTTGGCGACCGTTTACAGAAATCTTGAAATTCTGTCCGAAGCAGGTATGATCAGAAAGCTGGAAATCAGCGGTCGCCAGAAACGATTTGATCGGTTGCTGGATCAGCACCATCATATATATTGTGTCCAGTGTCATCGGGTTGACAACCTTAAAGTGGAAACGGTTTCCCCTGATTCTGCCGCTGAGATTGGTTATCGTATTTCTGGCTGCCGGATTGAATTCTTCGGTATTTGCCCGGAATGTCAGAAGAAAAATAACAGCAGGCACGAAGACAGCAATGAAGAATGCCGCGTGACCGGTCCTGCAAAATTGAACGGCAAGTTGAACGAACGGCAGCGCGAGGTACTGAAGGTACTAAACGGTTGCTGTGGAACGTGTTCAGGTAGAGATATTGCGACTGCCATTTCGCTTGAGCCAGAAAAAGTGAGCTGTCAGCTCACTGCGCTCAAGAAAAAAGGCTTGATAGCCAGTCCAGCCCGCTGCCGATATGAGATAACTGCCGCAGGCAGAGAAGTGCTTTAAAAATAACGTAACAACAAGGAGGAAGCAGAGCAATGGCTGAATTGAAAGGAAGTAAAACTGAGAAAAATATCCTCACCGCTTTTGCTGGCGAATCACAGGCCCGCAACCGCTACACCTATGCGGCTAAAATTGCGGAAAAGGAAGGCTATGTTCAGATGGCGCACCTGTTCATCCGCACTGCGGAGCAAGAACGGGTTCATGCCAAGACTCTGTTTAAGCTGCTGCAAGGTGGCGAAGTAGAGATCACCGCTGCCTTTCCTGCCGGAGTGCTTGGCTCCACGCTGGAAAATCTGGAAGCCGCTGCCGGAGGCGAGGAGCATGAATATATGGACATGTATCCTTCTTTTGCCAAAATTGCCGAGGAAGAAGGCTTTCAGCTGATCGCTGCTACCTTCCGCGCTATTGCCAAGGCAGAGAAGCAACACGCCAAGCAATATCGCGATTTAATCAGTAACCTGAAAGAAAACAAAGTGTTTCGCAAAGATGGCAGCGTAACTTGGCACTGCACCAAGTGCGGCTATGTCCATGAAGGAAGCGAGGCACCGCCAAAATGTCCAGCCTGCACCCATCCGCAGAGTTATTTCGAGCTGTTGGCAGAAAACTGGTAAGATCGCGTCGCAAACGGTATAATGCAGAAACTGTCTCTGAGTTTCCGCATGAGTTAAAGCAACAAGCGCGTCCTGCGCAATGAATCATAAGGAGGAAAAGTTTCATGACCAAAAAAAACGAAATTTACAAATGCCCGATGTGCGGTAATATTGTCGCAGTGCTGCATCCGGGCGCAGGTGCGTTAGTCTGCTGCGGCCAACCGATGGATTTGCTGACCGAAAACACGGTGGACGCATCTAAGGAAAAACACATCCCGGTGATTGAGAAAACCGCAAACGGTTACAAAGTGACCGTCGGTTCCGTAGCCCATCCGATGGAAGAAAAGCATTGGATTGAGTGGATTGAGTTGACTATCGGCGGCGTGGTTTGTCGGAAAGACCTGAAACCCGGCGACAAGCCAGAAGCAGTTTTTTCGTGCAGTAGTTGCGGCTGTAGCTGCAAGACTGCCGAAGTAACAGCCAGAGCGTATTGCAATCTGCACGGCAACTGGAAAGCATAAATCTTGTGGAAAAGCTGCGGCCTGCGGGCCGCAGCGTACTGTCAACACCATCCCGGAGCGTAGATATGAGTTCATTGGTTACGAAACAGGCCCCTGATTTTACTGCCACCGCTGTCATGCCGGACAACTCCTTTAAGGGGGATTTTCGGCTTTCTGATTTTCGCGGTAAGTACGTTGTTCTTTTCTTCTATCCTCTTGATTTCACTTTTGTCTGCCCGTCCGAAATCATCGCCTTTGACCGCGCCTTGCCTAAGTTCAAGGAACGAAATTGCGAGGTGATCGGCGTATCTATCGATTCTCAGTTCAGCCACTTTGCTTGGAAGAACACCCCGGTTAAAGAAGGCGGCATTGGCTGCGTCAATTTTCCGCTGATCGCTGATTTGGATAAAAAAATCGCCCGGCAATACGGCGTGTTGATCGATATGGGCGTGGCTTTGCGCGGCACATTCTTGATCGACAAGGAAGGCGTTGTCCGTCACGCCGTGGTCAACGACCTGCCGCTGGGTCGTTCCACCGATGAGGCTTTGCGCATGGTTGATGCGCTGATTTTTCACGAAATCCACGGCGATGTCTGTCCGGCGGACTGGAACAAGGGCAAAGAAGCCATGACCCCAACAGCAGCGGGCGTGGCTGATTATTTGGCAAAAAACGCGGCTTGATCTGCCGCTCTCATTAATCTCCAGCAAAGGACAGCATGATGAAAAAACACAGATGCCAAATCTGCGGCTACGACTACGACCCAGAGGTTGGCGACCCAGACAACGGCGTTGCGCCCGGCACCGCTTGGGAAGATGTGCCCGATGACTGGGCTTGTCCGATCTGCGGCGCGGGTAAGGATGCCTTTGACGAGCTGTAGAAACTTCGGCTCTTTCCAGTAGGAAGGAGCCTTTCTGTCTGGTGCGAGCTGACCTGCTGACGACCAGCTTTCAACAGAGAGAAAAATAATGCGGGCAATTTTTGCACGAATTCAACCAAGCAGGAGAATTAACCAGTGAGACCTGTCGAACTGAGTAAAAATGTCTATTGGGTTGGAGCCGTTGATTGGCTGACGAGAGATTTTCACGGCTATTCCACTGAACGGGGAACAACCTATAATGCCTATCTGATTATTGACGAAAAAGTTACCTTAATTGACACGGTCAAGAGTGGTTACTGTCATGAACTGATGCACAGAATTCGCAATATTATTGATCCGAAAAAAATTGACTACTTGATCGTCAATCATGTGGAGATGGATCATAGCGGTTCGCTGCCACAGGTAGTGCAGGAAATTCAGCCGGAAAAAATCATCTGCTCAAAAATGGGGCAGAAAGCTCTGACGCAGCATTTTCATCAGCCGGACTGGCCCTACCATGTGGTTACGCCTGGTGAGGAACTGCGCCTCGGTCCCAACAAAACCTTGAGCTTCGTTGAAACCCGAATGCTACATTGGCCGGATTCGATGTTCAGTTATCTGAAGGAAGATCAGATACTTTTTTCCAGCGATGCCTTCGGTGAACATTTAGCCAGCAGCGAACGCTTTGACGATGAGGTGAATCAAGACGTATTGATGCACGAGGCGACCAAGTATTACGCCAACATCCTCACTCTTTATTCGCCAATTGTCAAAAAGTTGATCGCTCAAGTGGAAGCGATGCACCTGCCGTTGAAGATGATTGCTCCTGATCACGGTATTATCTGGAGGAAGAATCCAAAAAAAATTATTGACGCCTATTCTCGCTGGTGCGTCAATGAAAGTAACGGCAAAGCCTTAGTCATCTATGACAGCATGTGGCATTCCACAGAGATGATGGCAAAATCTATTGCCGGTGGTTTGCAAGATAAAGGAATCAGCTACAAATTGCTCAATTTGCAGGTCAATCATCACAGCGAAGTGATGTGCGATGTGCTGGAGGCAGGTGCAGTCATCCTCGGTTGTCCGACCCTCAATAATGGTCTCTTGCCAAGAATGGCGGGCTTCCTGATGTACATGCGCGGCCTGCGGCCTACGAACAAGATCGGCGCGGCTTTTGGCTCTTACGGTTGGTCGGGCGAGGCGGTTAAACTGATGAATACCGCCATGAGCGAGATGAATTTTCGCCTCATCCATCCCGGTTTGCGGGTGCAGTACGTACCAGAACATGGCCAGCTTCAGGAATGCGTGGAGTTAGGACACATTGTGGGCCAAGCTCTGCTCGATGCCAAGGCAGGAAACAAGGCGGTTTAACAAGAGAAGAAACAGGTGTCCAACTCTCTTCTGTTGCCTTGCCGGAAAGCGAATGGTAGAATAATCTTTAGCGACGAAACGCTGACAGCTGCGCATTTCTACTTTAGTATGAGCCGTGATATTTCTTTTTATTCATCATCACCTGTACCTACGAGCGTGTTCTAAAAGATGCTGGCGGATATCCTGCTGATTTCAGATCAGCGTGAACTGTGTCAGCAGGTAACTGATATACTGAGCGAGTATGATGTAGACTGCTGCATGTCGTATGAGGCATCCAGAGTCTGTGTGCATCAGCCAGTTCGGGTGATTTTAGTTGCGGAGAATCTGAAAGGCACCAGCGGCATTGAGCTGTTCGACAATCTGCGCAACACGCGGCCCGGTGTGGTTGGCTTTCTGATCGTTGACAAGGGCGACACTGCCACACTTTGTCCGGCGGCTATGGAAAGCGGCTTTTCCGGCCTGCTCGCCTGTCCACTTGACCCAGAGCAGGTGCGAGAAAAAGTCGGGCGGGCAATGGAAGCTGCCGCTCTGCGGGAGGAAAATTCCCGCCTGCGCGCCCTGCTGCCTCTGTACGGATTAGGAGAAAATTTTCTCTCTTCGACCAGCCAGCCCGATGTGTTAGAAAGTCTGCTCGATGTCATTGCTGATCAGACCGCAGCAGACAGCCTATCGGTTATGCTCTACGACGAGGAAGAAGGCTTTTTGCGGATCGCCGCCTCGCGGGGCATCCCAGAAGACATGATCGCCAAGATAAAAATTCGGCCCGGTGACAAAATTGCCGGGCGAGTTTTCGAGGAAAAAAAGCCGGTCATTCTCAATCAGGAGACCCAGAACGATTCCCGTTTTGCTGATTTGCTCAAGCGACCAGAAATTGTTTCTGCGGTCTCCTTTCCTATGATCGTGCGCGATCGCATTCTCGGTGTCCTCAACGTCAGCTATACCGACGGTGACATTCGCTTTGCTGATTCAGACATTGAAATCCTCGGCATCCTCAGTACGCAGGCGGCTCTCGCCTTGGAGAATATCCGCACTCGGGAGTCGATGGCACAAGAGGCCCGGTTACAGGCACTATTAGAGCAGTACGTGGCCCCGGAAGTGGCCAAAGTGCTGCTTGCCAGCGATGCCAATCTGATCCGGGGGTTAGGTGCAGTCAAAGTAGCGACTGTACTCTTTGCCGATATTCGTAATTTCACCGGCATGGTGCAGCATTTACCGCTGCCGGTGCTGCGCGACTTTCTCAACGAATTTTTCCAAGTTTTCACCGAGACCATCTTTGAATACCGAGGCACGGTTGATAAATTCATGGGCGATGCGGTGCTGGCGGTCTTCGGTGCTTTGATTGAATTAGACAACGCCTCGTGGACAGCGGTGGAAACAGCGCTGGCTATCAGAGATCGTTTCGCGGTGCTGAAAACGGAATGGGAAAAACGAGATGCTTTTTTTTCCTCTATTGATCTGGGTTTTGCCGTCACCAGAGGCGAGATGTTCATGGGCAATGTTGGCTCGGCCCGACGATTGGATTATACGGTAATTGGCACTGAGGTGAATATTGCCCAGCGACTTGCTTCTGTGGCCACTTCCTCCCGCATCTATATCACTGAGGAAGTCCGCGACGATTTAGCTGGGCAGCCCAAGAATGACTGGAAAGTTTTGCTTGAAGATGTAGGAGAGATGACCCTGAAAGGAGTGCATTACACTGTCCCTACCTTCAGCGTACTGGGAATAGAAAAAAGCGGCACGGTTGAAACAGTAGAGTCAGGAATAGAACCGCGCCAAATAAACTGAATTGGACTTGCCGCGCTTCTAATGGTATAAAATAAGAATGCGGAACGGCGCACGTGAATAAACAGCAGGCGGAACTATTGTTTTTTACGCCTTGCTCAGATGAACTACGCGGAAAAGGAACGAAAATGCAGAAAAAAAGATTATATTTGACCCTGCTGACTGCGGTGACTCTCGCTGGGTATCTTTGGAATGCCGATGCCTCGGCGCAGCAGCAACCCACCACCAAACAGGGTGCCCTTGCGGCGGCATCTGATAAAAAGTCGAACAGAACCTACCGAACTACCCCAGAAGGTGAAGGCGCACTCACCGAGCAGATGATTGAGCAATGCATTCGACTAAACATGGATGTTGACTCAAGTTATAGTGCTATCAGCAAATCCAAAGAGTCATTTGATGCACTCAATAAGGAGCTGACCGAAATGGGTGAACGTCTTAAATCGGCTAAAGATGACGTTGATCGTGGCGGCAAAGAGGCTCGTGTTGAGTATGATGCTAAGGTCTTGCAGTACAATTCCAGATTACCTGATCTGGATAAGCAGCTCGATGTCTATAAAAAGATGGTCAAGGCCTACCAAGAGAAGAGCGACAAATTTGACCGAGAGTGCAACAGTCAGCCCTATTACGAAGATGATTATGCGGCAATGGTCAAGAAAATGGGACGTGGCATGTGATGTCGCAGGTAGTTGTCCAGTTTTGTTGGTTTATTTCGCCGCCGCAGCGTGACCTGCTTCTCCCTTTATACACATCCATGCAAGCGGCTGGCATGGATGTGGCCGCCGCTTGCACCGAAGAGATTGTTCTTCAACCGGGCGATATCAGGTTGATTCCAACTGGATTCGGTGTGGCTCTGCCGGAGGGGTTTGAACTCCAAGTGCGGCCACGATCCGGTTTAGCTGTGAAACATGGCATCACGGTGATCAATGCACCTGGCACCATTGATGCTGATTACCGAGGCGAGATTAAAATCGGCCTGATCAACCTTGGCCGGCAGCCGTTCATCATCCGCCGGGGCGACCGCATCGCTCAACTGATTCTCGCTCCGGTTTGCCGTGCCTGCCTCCAGTTAGTTGACACGCTGGAGGCAACTCAGCGGGGGAGTGGCGGTTTCGGTCACACCGGAGTGTAGTCGCTTTAATAGATTACGCAATTTATTGCTTTCTCGCGTAACTTCAATACGGGCAAGCTATCCACAAAAGTATAGAACAGCGTGGCTGCTTGCGTTCTCAATTCACTATTTGCAAACAATCATGAAGATAACTCGCGAGGAAGTTGAAAAAACCGCTCGCCTTGCTCGTTTAGAACTGAGCGGCGAGGCTATAGACAAGATGACCGCACAGTTAGACACCATCTTGAGTTACGTGGCCAAACTCGATGAGCTGGATACCACAGGCATTTCAGCAGAAACGCATCTTTTTGGCGCGACGAATGCCTTTCGCGAAGATGAGGTTCGGCCTTCGCTGCCAAGAGAAAAGGCTTTAGCAAACAGCCCTTGTCATAACCAAGCGGCATTTGTGGTGCCAAGGATAATTGGTTGAACCTAAGCAGCTTACTTGCGTCCCTATCTTTTCCTGAATTCCCGCCAATGCCGCCTTGGCCCGTTGATGTGCCGGTAGAAGTCTAAGCCTAACCGCCGAAGGATGATTGGTGGCCACGTACCCATTTCTAACACTGCCGGATTCTTGCGCATAGTGACAAAGTTCCGCCATCGCTGCCGCAGAGAAAGTCGGGCATCAGTGCGGAAGTCCGTGTATTCAAACACGCCGAAATTTTCCAAATGATAGAGGCGTTCAAAGAAATCGATCTCCTTCCGGCTTGGCGTGAAGACCATACGGGCGTGACGGCGCGCAAACCACTCGGCATCGGGGAGAACGCAGCCGGTGCGCAACAGGGCGCGGTTGAGCCGTCCAGTCTCCTCGAAAATTTGCGTCTGAATCGGGCGGATTTTTGCCTCAAACAGAGCGCGTTCCTCTGGCATGTCCAAGGCAGCGATCAGTAGCTCACCCGGTTGTAGCGGAATGCGCTGCCGAATTTCTCGCCGATGATCATCAGGCAGGCGAGCAAATTCCTCAACAGTGAAATAGCCGTCCGCGCTGCCGTGTGACGCGCCGAGCAGCATCTCAAAGAGCGAGCGGTTGTTGTTATAGACGTTGAAATACGGCAGTTGCGGGCAAGAGCTGTCGAACAGCAAACCCTGTTTGCGGTTGCCTTCCTGCTGCGGCGCAGCGGTCAAATAGCCGACATAGAAGCCCTGCACCGGCACGCGTCTGTCGAGAATATGGCGCAGATTATCTTGGATCGTGCCTTTCCAGCCCACATCAACAATCGTCAGACCATCCTGTTGATACTCCACGCCAAAGGAGTCGAGATAGGCAATGAAGTTACGCCGCTGACTGCTGCGCCGGGTCTCGTACAACTGCTTGAACCGCTCGCAATCGAGCAGCTGCCGGAATGCTGGCTGAGTGGAGAGGTCAGGTAGGCGGGTCTGGAAATCAACCCCGGCCTCAGCGCAGAGTGCGGCGGCTTCACCTTCCTCAAGGTTCAGACTAAGAAGGAAGTCTCGCGGCGAGATGTCCCGATATTGGTAAAAAAGGCGGATGAAGTCTTCCTGTTCCAGCGGCTTGAGCGAGGCGAGAAAGGTGGCTTTGCGCGAGACCATGAGGTAATGGCTGCGGATCGTCTGGCCACCGAACAGCTCTTCCTGCATCCGGTCAAAGAGCTTTTTCAGGAACTCGCCTTCCTTGGAGAGAAAGAAGACATCCCGCACCTGCCGCTGCTGCAACTCCCGCAGCAGCTTCCACGTGAATTGCCAAAGACTTGTGCCGATCTCTTTGAACAGACCAGATGCGCTGGCGGCGTCGGTAAAGAGCTGCTGCACCCGCTTGGGCGCGGCAAGTTGCTCAGGCCGCCACTGTTCATAGAAAGCCTGCTGCTTGGGATTAAGCAGATGGATGCAGGGCAGCCCTTTTTCCTTGGCCCGGAAAATGTCCGAGTGCGGATTGTCGCCGATCATCATCAGCTGCTTGGCATTGAGATTCAGATCGCGGCAGACTTTCCAGTATAGCCGCCCGGAACTCTTGGCGATGCTGTAATCAGCAGAAATATAGAGATGATCGAATTGATCCAGCAGACCGAGATTGCCGAGCATTCGCTTGAACGAACGGAGCGGTAGATAGAAATCCGAGATCAGCACGGTGCGAAAGCCCTGCTGCCGCAGCCAGCCCAGCACGTTGACCGTGTCCGCGCAAGACTGTTGCACGGCCATTTCCACCACCGTCTCAATGGCTATGATAAGCTCGGTGAACTGCGCCACATTGCGCAGCGGCTCAAGATTGCCAAGCTGCTCCCGCAGCCGCAGACGGTAGATCGGGGAAAAATCTGGGAGATAGAATTCAAGCTCCTTGCCCGATGCAGCGTTTTGCTCGCACAGCTCGCGCTCTATCTGCTGCCGCAAAGCGTAGAGCTGCTCCGGCTGGATAAGATCGTGAAGTAGAAGACTGTGCAACCGGGCTGTCAATTGCTTGGTATACTCCGGCTGCACCTCCCGCACCGCTAAAGTGTCAAAATAATCAAAACAGAAGACCTGCACCCCTGCCTCTGCCTGCTGCTGGAGAAAACGGCAGATTTGACGGGAGGAATTCTTACCAATGGTCCACGTCGGTGCCGGCTGTTCCTTTGCTCTTTCAAATGACATTGTTCGTCGTTGCCGGAGTTGCAGAATCCGCTGTCGCAGGATCATTGCTTTGCGGCTGCTGCGGTGTCGTCACTGTAGAAGTGGTAGCGGAAGTCAGGTTCAATGTTTGGCTAATTTTTCTACCCATCTTGTCTATGGCCGCGCTGCCGCCTGCAATTACGCCGCCGGTAATCACAATATCCACCCAAGCAAAAAGAGTTTTTTGCATATGAGATAACTCAGATAGTTTATTTATCTCAACCAGCCCACTCAAGGCCCGAATTCCAACAAAGCTGACAGCCACGCCAAGGACGAAACTCAACCAATACGCATAGCGGGCTGTATTTAAGCGGTAGGTATCCAGCTCATATTCTTTTTCTTGGAGCCGTTGCAGCTGGTGTGTATTAGGATGATTCTTGTCCGCAGTAGCCACTCGGAGCAGACCTATTTCCTGCTCAATTTGCTGTCGGTCTGGTGTTCTGATCGGTACTAGAATCGCCTCGACTGCACGTTCCATAAAGATAGCCATCACTGATAGCGACATGATCAGTTCTAAGAACTCTCCCTCATGAATGGAAAATGTCCTAAATGGGATAGGAGCCAAATCACAATAATGCAGTGCTGCTGCTACGGTGCTGAACGAAAGCAGCACGCACAATGCTGATGTGTTACGTTGATGCTTTTTGATAAAACGCAGTTGTTGTTCCAGCATGTTCCTTTCTCCTTTTTTGAGCGCATTAGATCGGGATGAAACGAGATTGTTGCTGAAGCATAGCACAGATCAAACAGCTGTGGCAGGGTAAAGAGTGCGCAGGGCATAAGATAAGGTCTGACTCGCATAAAACGAATCAGACCTTGTCTTATCTTGATGGTGCCGAAGGGGAGATTCGTTTCAGCAACCAACAGGGCTTTGTATTTTATTGTTTTTACTATATAATCTTTTTTGCCTTCGGCACCAAGCATGTACCTGCACTTTGTACCATCCACTATAATACTATGCTTGCCGAGCAGAAGCCAGTATATTTTGCTCTCGAAAGACTTACAGCCAATCTTCAAGCCTTAGCTCTTTGATTCTGCCAAAATGCCGAATATTTCCAGTGACAAGAATCAAATCTTCGGCAATAGCGATTGAGGCAATCTCAAGGTCGGCAAGATCAAGCGGCTGTCCCTTTTTCTCCAATTCAGCCCGGAGCCGCCCGCAGACGCAGGCTGCTTTGCGGTCAAAGCTGACTACATTCACGGAAGGGAGCAGAATTTGCTCAAGATTGTTCAGGTGATAAGCCGGACGGCTACTTTTCATCGCCCCATAAACAATCTCTGAAACCGTGACCGTTGAAATATGCTGCTGATGCTTAGGAATCAGTGCCAGCCGCTCAAGCAAACATTGAGAGGGCTGTTTTTTCAGCACATTGGTTATTATATTGGTATCAAAAAGATACATTTTGCCGAGTCCCGGAATCAGTGCGTAGGCTGTCTGTGTTGCTGATTAGCTCTTCCACTTCCTCAAAGCCCTGCCATTGTCCAACTATTGAGGCAAGTCCCTGCCGCTCTTCACTTTGTTCAATTAGTTTCAGGTCTTCCAAACTGACCAAAGCAGCCACAGGCTTGTTTCTTCTTGTGATGATAAACCGCTCATGCGCATAAGAGGTTTTTGCTAACAGTTCGGAAAGACGGCTTTTTGCCGTGGCTACGGATACAGCAGGCATGGTGTTTTTCCTTTGGCTTCAAATTAGTCATTATGATCTTTATGACTATATCGTAGCCGGTTTTCAATTTAAGATCAACTTCAAAAATACGTGTGGATGTTCCGGTATTCCGATCAGCCACCCGCCATATATTTTTCACCCTCTGGATTTGATTCCCAAAAAGGGAAACGAGTCAAGTACCACCGGCAAAGCCGGTGGCTTGAGATTCTGAACCGCTCAAAGCGGTTAAACAACTTGAGCTGCCTGAAGGCAGCCGCTATTCAAACAGGTTGAGCTGCTCAAGACGCTGGTCTTCCT
>NQJD01000050.1 GCA_004284765.1 Candidatus Electronema aureum | reverse complement strand
AGTCAAATTCATCCGAAAGCGCATCGAATCAGCATTCAGCGTCATCACCCAAAGATTTCCAGCGCATATTCATGCTGTCACCTCGCATGGCTTTGAATTGAAGGTTTTTCTTTTTATCTTGGCTTACGGCATTGAAAAAACAATGTTATAGGTCACAACTTGGGTTAATAGTTATGTTTTTTATTTTCTGCGTAGACAGCAAGGCTTTCTCGTCTGCGGAAAAAGAATGCGATGAACATTCGTCATATAAAGAAGACCCTATGAAGCCTGACAATATTAAAGGCGTTAAATTTGAAGAGCTAAACCCAAAAATTGCAATTCCAATATGTGACCGTGCATTAAAGGAAGAACCAGACAATGCACGGATTTTATACCAACTCGGAAGACTCTACCAAAAAAAGGGAAGGGATAATAATGATAATGACAGTTATAGAAAATGTGTTGAATATTTTGATATGGCAATTAAATATTCATATCAAGAGGCATTCCATAACATGGGAAGTCTCTATTATAGAGGTGAGTACTTTAATAAGGATTATTTAAAATCATTTGAATTTTACAAGAAATCCGCCGAAGTAAAAGATTCGATCCACAAATTAGCGTATATGTATCAAAAAGGATATGGAGTTGAGGCCGATTTAGTAAAAGCTAGAGAATTATATGAGATTAATTCTCAAAATGAAAATGGTTACTCCATGTCTATGAATAATTTAGGATTGATGTACGAAAAAGGCACGGGAGGACTTACAGTTAACGAAGAAAAAGCGTTAGATTTATGGAAAAAAGCAGCAGAAAAAGAAGAGAATAAATACGCTTATTGGAATCTATGTAGGGCGTATCAAGAAGCTATAGCAGTTATTCCAGATATAAATAAAGCAAAATATTGGTGCCGAAAAGCTCTTAATAAAGGTCACTTAGGCGCAAAAAGAGCCTACGAGCGTTTACAGAAAGGATATCTAACCGAAGATGAACAAAATGCTAAAGAAAGAGAGATTAAGAACGACAACAGCACAGGCACTCCTGCTCCTCGAGTGTATAAATATTCATATGGAGATGAAGTATCTATATTCAATAATGGAAGTTATTGGATAGGAATCGTTCAAGAAAGAGCAGATGAAAGATATCAAGTGAAAATCACAACGGTTAATGTTAAAGGTTTTATGAAAATGTTTTTATCGCGTTCAACATGTACTGGAAATGAAACTTTAGATTATAATTCTAAAGGAAAATATATTTGGATACCAAAATGGTGCGTTGAATAGAGAATTTTTAAAAAATCAAAAATTATGAAATCTGTACGCACTTTTAAAGAATGGACTTTGGCTGAATTAGACCGAACCTTCGGCCTCACTGTCGCGGACGACAGCCCAGTTCTCAAAAGCTGGCTGGCTGGTCAAACTGAAATTTCTCCTTTTGAGCAAGAGGTCTTGGATTCATTCCGCAGTTTGCTCGTAGCACATGTGTATGACTGGAATGAAACTGAGCTGGCCTATAATTTCATCGGCCCAGTGATGGCACTTGTCAGATTCAGCTCGAAGAAATTCAATTTTTTCGCTGAACGTTCTTTGAGCGGCACAGTTGATGAGATTGAAATGAACGGCAGGCCGGACGGCATCATCGCTTCTGGTTTCCGCGAACCGCAGCAGCCGTATTTCTGCCTACACGAATATAAAAAGGAGAAAGACCCAGAGGGCGATCCTGCCGGACAGGTGCTTGCGGCCATGCTGGTCGCGCAGGAGATCAATCAGCACCGCCTGCCGGTCTATGGCTGTTACGTCAAAGGAGAAGTCTGGCATTTCATGACCCTGCAAGAGCGCAGTTATTCCATCAGCGAGGGATATTTGGCAACTCGTCATGAAGACCTCAAGGCCATTTTCAGCATCTTGAAATTTCTCAAAACGATCGTCAGCGGTTTCATGAAGAACGAGGGGACAGACGAAAGATGACAAAAACTTTAGTGAAAGTCGGGCTGGACGAACGCAGTTATCCGATTCGGATCAGCTCTGGCCTGCTGGAGAAAATCGGCATTGATTTGCACGAACGGAACATCGGCACGAAATACGGCGTGATCAGCGACGACCGGGTGGCCGCGCTGCACGGCAGCCGTTTTATGCAGTCGTTGACTGATGCAGGTATCCGGGCCGAGCTGCTCACCTTTCCCGCTGGCGAGGCGAGCAAGCATCTCCAGACGGTCACCGCGCTTTCCAGCGAATTAGCCCAACGTGGTTTTGACCGCAAAGATGCGCTCATCGCTCTTGGCGGCGGCGTAACCGGTGATATCACCGGCTTTCTCGCCTCGATCTATCTGCGCGGCATACCTTTTGTTCAAGTGCCGACCACCCTGCTTTCGCAGGTGGACAGCTCGGTCGGCGGCAAAACCGGCGTGGACATCCCGGAAGGCAAGAATTTAGTCGGCACGTTCTACCAGCCCAAGGCGGTGTATATCGACATCGATGTGTTGAATACTTTGCCAGCTGATGAGCTGCGCGGCGGTATTGCCGAAGTGATCAAGTACGGGGTGATCAACGATGCCGAGTTCTTCGCATTTCTGGAGCAGCAGCGTGAAGCTGTCTTTGCTCTCCAGCAGGACGTGCTGACCAAGCTCATCGCCCGCTGCTGCGAGATCAAGGCGTGGGTGGTGGAACAGGACGAGCGTGAAGGCGGTCTGCGCCGGATTCTCAATTTCGGCCACACCATCGGCCATGCAGTGGAGGCGGCTTCCGGCTTTCAACTTATTCACGGCTATGCAGTAGCCATCGGCATGTGTGCGGCGGCGGAACTGGCCGTTTGCAGTGGTTGTTTAACCACAGAGTCTGCCGAGCGCATCCGCCGCCTGATTGCCGCTTATGGGCTGCCGACCGCTATTCCTGCCAATATCAATCGCGAGGAAATAAAGAAATACTTGCTCACCGACAAGAAAACCGTCGGCGGCAGGGTCTTCTATGTCCTGCCAGAGCGCATCGGTGCGGTGAAAATCACCGATCAAGTACGGGAAGAGGATGTGGATACGGTGCTTGCCGCATGATATTTATCAGTTAAAAAATATCGTGAAGAAAGAGGTGGTTTTATGCAAAAGATTTGCGACAGAGAATTTGTTTTGTGCTATAATAAAAAGAAAATTTGCCAAGGAGGTTTCACAATGAAAAAAATGTACTTGCTATTGGGATTGATGACTGCTGTGACTGTGCCATCAATAGGTTCTGCTAAGTTGATATTAGACATACCGCCTCTTGTTGTCCAGAAAACTGATTGCACACCGTATGGCTGTACACAGTGTTATCCAGGATGTCCTGATCCTTGTGTCAAATGCGATCCTCAGTGCATAGCTTACCCTAGCTGTATAGCAGGGCCTTGTTATCCTACCTGCGCCGACCCTTGTAAACCCTGCACTCCAACTCCGACAGGCGGGCTGAATGACACCGGTATTACTGCTAAAGTAGGAAACACTGGTCAGGAGGACGCTGATTATGGCAGAGATAAAACAGTGCAGGATACCGTTCCTTCTGATGGTCATGCAGGATTCAGTTTCACTAAGCTGGATAGCAATGGAACTGCTCTTGCCGCATCCGCAACAAGTTGGGCTTGTGTTAAAGACAATGTCACCGGCCTGATGTGGGAAATACAAGCCAATCCTTCAGAACGTCCTTGGTTCAACAGTGATAATTCCAAAAATGGAGGAAATGCTGGCAATGAAAACGGTGGAGCCAACACGGAAAGTTATGCTGCATTGGCTAATACAAATAAGTTATGTGGAGCCTCGTCGGGCTGGCGGCTGCCCACGATCAAGGAACTACTGGGTATTGTTAAGAGCAGCAGCACGACATTGGCTGTAGATCAAAACTATTTTTCCGGGATGACAGCCAACAAGTTTTTCTGGAGTGCGACTCCTTATGCCGCAGATCCAGCAAGCGCATGGGCAGTTAAATTTACCACAGGCAGCACATTTGGGTTGTACTACAAGACAGAAACCAGCACCATCAGCGTAATTTTAGTCAGAACAGCAAATTGATTGTTTTGACCTGCTTGCTTGAGATATGCACAGCACCTTATAAAATCATGCCACAGGAGATATACAATGCAGATACGTATATATTTTTTTGTTATCGCGTTATTTTTTGTAGCGGGTTCTTCGCAGGCGCAGCAGCAGATATGTAAAAGCACCACTATAGTTGCCTCAACCAATCATCTGGTAGGAGGTAGTGACGGTACCGTCACGGACAGTAAAACTAAGCTAATGTGGAAGAGATGCCCGGAGGGATTTAATTATTCCAGTGCCAACAACACCTGCGCGGCAGCAGCGGGTACAGCCTCGCTTTACACATGGAGCAATGCGCTGGCACGGCCTGGAGTAGCAAACGCAACAAAATTTGCTAACTACGAAAACTGGCGGTTACCAAACATCAAAGAACTACAGTCCATCGTGGAAGAGCAATGCTATAATCCTGCAATTAATTTGACCATATTCCCCAGCACGTCTATCTCTTCTGTATGGTCCAATTCACCTTTGCCTGATGCCAGCAATGCATGGTACATTAATTTTTATTTTGCGGAGATGCTGTATGGTTCACTCTCTTCTGAGAATCTTGGAGTCCGCCTCGTGCGTGATATGCAATAGCTGTAGTTAGCTATAAACTCGCTCCACCCAGTTGTTGAAAAAAACAAAAAGATCAGGTATCCTTGCGGGTGCTTGATCTTTTTCATTTTCCACCCAGAATACAGGGAAGCGTACACCATCATGCCGATTTACGAATTTCTTTGCCAAGACTGCAACACGATCTTCAATTTCCTTTCCAGCCGAATCAACACCGAAAAACGCCCGGATTGCCCGAAATGCGGCAGAAAGGAGCTGAACCGGCAGATATCCTCCTTTGCTGTTATCGGCAAGGCCAAGGAAAGCAATGATGATCCTTTAGCCGGAATTGATGAAAGTAAAATGGAACAGGCTATTGAAGGTCTGATGCGTGAAGCCGAGGGCCTAAACGAGGACGATCCCCGTCAGATGGCCCAGCTAATGCGTAAGTTTTCGGACAAAACCGGCATCAATTTGGGTGAGCAGATGGAAGAGGCGATCTCACGGATGGAGGCAGGCGAAGACCCTGATGAAGTCGAAAAGGACATGGGTGATTCGCTGAACTCGGATGATGCCTTTTCCTTGGACGGGCTGAAGAAGAAAGTCCGCTTCGGCAGCAAGCAACCTGTCCGCGATGAAACTCTGTATCAGCTCTAACTATCACCGCGCCCGGAGTCTGCCATGAGTAGTACTGACAACTTGATCTTTCTTGAAAATTTAGAATGGTTCGATGAGACCGGCCAAGAACTGTTGCACCGTCTGCCGGAGCGCGGCTCCGGGGAAATCAAGTTCGGTGCCCAGCTCACTGTGCGGGAAAGTCAAGCCGCAGTCATGTATTATAAAGGCAGGGCAGGTGATGCCTTCGGGCCGGGTCGCCACACCTTGCGCACCGGCAACATCCCAATCATCACCAAGCTGCTCTCTGCGCCGTGGGGCATGACCAGTCCGCTGCGCGCTGAGGTTTATTTTATTAATCTCAAGGTTTTTCCCAACCTGAAATGGGGCACTCGTGATCCGGTGGCCTTCCGCGATTCCGAGCTGGGCTTTGTTCGTCTGCGGGCGCATGGTATCTTTAATGTTCGGGTCATCCAACCGGTGCTGTTCATCAACACCTTGGCCGGAACGATGGGCAAATACAGCACTGAGCAAATAGAGGAATATCTGGGTCGGGTGATTGTTTCCCGGCTCAATGACTATCTCGGCGAGACGCTTGACACGCTTTTTAGCCTGCCCGCGCAGTTTAATGAAATGGCGGAGGAGCTGAAAAAGCTACTGATCAGCGATTTTTCCCGCTTCGGACTGGCCTTAGATGAACTCTATATCGGCTCCATCACCCCGCCGGACGAAGTTCAAACCGCTATCGACGACCGCAGCCGTCTCGGCCTGATCAAGGATATGGATAGCTTTGTTCGCATGAAAGCGGCAATGGCGATGGAAAAAGCTGCCGCCGCTGGCAACGAGGCTGGAGCCGGTCTCGGCATGGGTATGGGACTGATGATGCCTCATCTCTTCGCTGGAATGCAGAACAATCAATCTGCTGCAAAAACACAATGTTCTGCTTGCGGTAAAGCTGTTGCTGCTGAGTCCCGTTTCTGCCCGCATTGTGGTCACGCCACTGACGAAAAACCTGCGACAGTTATCTGTTCGGCCTGCAATAGTGAAAATCTGTCTGGGGCTAAATTCTGCCACGGCTGCGGCCTGAAGCTGTGAACATCCGGGTTGAACAGCCTTGCCCTCAGTGCGGCGGTGCGGTCACGCTCTCAGCGGCTGACCGCTTATTGACCTGTCCCTACTGCAAGGTGAAAAACTTTCTTCTCACCGGGGGTGGGCCGTTCCGCTACTCCCTCCCAAACCGGGCCAAAGATCAGGCTCGGTTAGTTTATGCTCCCTATCTCCGTTTCAAGGGCAATATTTTTTCCGTGGCTGCTTCTGGGGTCTCGCACCGGATTGTGGACACCACCCAAGACGGCTGCGGCCTGCCCGGATTGCCCGCTTCCCTCGGTCTGCGGCCCCAAACTATGAGCCTTGTTCGGGTCAGCAGTGAGACAAAAGGCCGCTTTTTACCTCTTGCGATTGAAGCCAAAAAGGTTTTTGAAAAGGCAACCAAGCTCCACAACTTGATCGATGGGAACAATGATAGCATTGTCTATCATCATGCCTTTATTGGTGAAATCATCAGTTTTATCTATCTTCCCCTATTGATCCGGGAAGACGGGCTGTTCGATGCGGTTTTAGGGCAACCACTGACCGCCTCAAGTCAAGCCTTGGGCGGTGTCCCTTTTCAGTCGCACTGGCAAATGAAATTTCTCGCTGCGCTCTGTCCACGCTGTGGCGGCAATTTGGACGGCGAAGGCGACTGCCTTGTAACTACCTGCACCAACTGCGATACAGCTTGGCAGATTGCTGCTCATGGATTAGAGCGGATGCTTTGTAGAACCATACTCAGCAACAAAGATGAGGCAGCCTTGCACTTACCTTTTTGGAAGATCGCTGTCCGGCTTTCTACTCTGGATATCCGCACCTTTGCTGATTTCATCGAGCGTACAAACCAGCCAATGGTAGTCCGCCCGGAATGGCGCAATCAGGCCATGCAGTTCTGGATTCCAGCTTTTAAGCTACGGCCAGAAATTTTTCTTCGCACCGGCAAGCAAATCACTGTCAGTCAACGACAGCTTGGGACAGAAAGAGACCTGAAAATCAAGGCGGTTGCCAATCTATACCCTGTGACGCTACCTCTCAATGAGGCACGGCAAGCCATCAAGGTTATGCTGGCCTTCTCCGCCGCCAACGGGCCTGCTCTCTATTCTAAGCTACCCAGCGCAGAGCCAGAAACGATAGCCACCTCATTGATTTATCTTCCTTTTCAAGATCAGCACCATGACTGGGTGCAATCGCAGACCGGCGTGGCTATCAACAAAAGTATCCTCCATTTTGGCAGAACGTTGTAATATGATCGTTCAGGATAAGCAATTGATGGAGGTGGCTTTAGCCGAAGCGCAGTTGGCGTTAGAAGCAGGTGAGTTTCCGGTTGGTTGTGTGCTGGCATTGGATGGAAAAATTCTCGCCCAAGGCCGTCGCCGCAACAGTGGCAGCGCATCGCGCAACGAGCTGGATCATGCCGAAAGTATCACCCTGCGCAGTCTGTTAGCCGAGCAGCCCCGCGTGGATTGTAGCAAGATTACGGTATATTCGACACTCGAACCCTGCCTGATGTGCTTTAGCACCCTGCTGCTTTCTGGCATCCGCCGTTTTATCTGGGCCTATGAAGACGTGATGGGCGGCGGCACCGCGTTGCCGTTAGCGCAGTTAGCACCGCTCTATCGGGAAATGCACGTGGATCTGCTACCGGGCCTGCTGCGCAACGAGAGTTTGGCTCTCTTCGCTCGCTTTTTTCAAGAGCACTCTTACTGGCAGGGCAGCCTGCTGGCTTCATACACTTGTGCAGAATTTCAACGAATTGATCGCGCGAACGGTTGATTTTAAACCCGGTGAGCGCAATGTCTTCCTCCACCTGCTCACCCAGTGCAATCTCTCCTGTCGCCACTGCTATATCAATCCGACCCAGCACGGCACGACCATGCTGCCCACAGAAACTGTGCGGCAATGGCTGCGGCTTTTTGCTCGACCTGAACGCGAGAGCAATCTGATTTTGCTCGGCGGTGAACCGACCTTGCATCCTGATTTGGCCGCGATCATCCGAGCAGCCAAGGCTCTGCGCTATGCCGTAACTGTTGATTCCAACGGCTTTCTTTTTCACGACCTGTTGAAGCGGGTGAGACCAGTGGAGTTAGATTTCCTCAGCTTTAGCTTAGATGGACCAGATGCGGCAGTGAACGATCCCATCCGAGGCAAGGGCGTTTTTGCGGTTTGCACAGAGAACCTACGCCAGGCGGTTTCGCTCGGTTTTCGCACCAGCCTGATTTGCACGGTTTCTGCCCTGAACATCGACCACTTGCACCGAATGCCCGCCTTGCTTACTCAGCTGGGCGTGCAGCGTTTTTTTATCCAAGTCATCGGACTGCGCGGTAACTCAGCAACTGGTGGCGCGGAAAACCTCCAAGTTGATCGCGCTGGCTGGCTGGAGGTCGTGCCGGAGACCGCTCGACAAGCCGCTCGACTCGGCATCCACGTCACCTATCCCAAGGTTTTTCTGGAGCCGGGTGAATCCTTTTCCTGTGCTGGGTTAGCAGCGGAAAATTACTTCGTTTTTCCTAACGGTCGGGTCTATCGCTGCCCGCTCTGTGAGGATTACCCCATCCACAGTTTCTGTATCGAAAACAGTGAGCTGGTGCAGCAGCAGGGTCTGAACGAAGACCGTTTTTTCAATCTGAGCATCCCTGAAGGCTGTGTGATGAATAAGCTGCTTCAGTCAGATAATCTTGACTATCTCCCAGACGGTAGTCTAAAACATCGCATTTCCTGCTGCATGTTAAAGCAAGAGATGCGACCGTAGCAAGACAAGATACCCATGAACATAGCCACCCCAAAGCAGATGCAGGCCATCGATCAAGCAGCAATTGAGGAATTCGGCATTCCCTGCTTGGTGCTGATGGAAAACGCAGGCCGAGCGACGCTTGATTGCATGGAGGCGCAATTCGGTCCAGTTGGTGGCAAGAGCGTTTGCATTTTTATCGGGCCGGGCAATAACGGCGGCGATGGTTTGGTGATTGCTCGGCATGTTCTTCAACGCGGCGGCTCACCTTTGCTCATTTTTTTGGTCGAACCAGAACAGTTAAAAGGTGATGCAGCAATTAATGCGGGCATCTGCGGCAAGCTCTGGATCGCCCATTGCATCATTCGCAAAGAAGAGGAAATTTCTCAGCTCATTGATAAAATCAAGCAACTGCATTTTGATCATCCAATTCACAGTATAGTCGATGCTCTGTTCGGCATTGGCCTGAGCCGCAAGCTCGAAGGCCGCTTTGCCGCTGCTGTTCGTTGTATCAATGATCTTGCTCGGCGGCAGCACTGGCCGATAACAGCGGTGGATATTCCTTCCGGTCTCTGTGCTCAGACTGGAATGCCGCTGGGTTGCGTGGTTGAAGCGGATTTAACCGTGACCTACGGTTTACCCAAGCCGGGGCATTATCTGCACGGCGGCACGGCGGTCGGTAAACTAGAGGTCGTGGACATCGGGATCCCAGAGCAGGTGATTGCTTCTGCCAAACTGTCCGGTCAGCTGCTTAATCGTCGGAGCGTCGCTGCGCTGCTGCTGCCTCGTGCCAAGGCAGCCCATAAGGGTAGCTTCGGTCATCTGCTCATTTTGGCCGGTTCTGAAGGTAAAACCGGTGCAGCCATCTTAGCAGCCAAAGCGGCCTTGCGTAGCGGCTGCGGCTTGGTGACGCTGGCTGTGCCAGCTGCACTGAATCCGATTTTTGCCGCCAGTCTGCCAGAAGCGATGACGGTGCTGCTACCACATTCGGACGGATGTCTGTCATCGGCTGATTATAAACTGATCCGCATCCTCATGGCCGACAAGGATGCGGCGATTATCGGCCCTGGTTTAAGCACCGCACCAGAGACCGGCAAACTGGTACGGCGACTACACCAAGAGCTGCCCGCGCCTCTGCTGGTAGATGCCGATGCGCTCAACTTGCTGTCCTTGGAGCCATGCTGCATAAGAGAGATTGCCGGGCCGCGTATTCTTACGCCGCATCCCGGCGAAATGGCTCGACTCACCGGCTTGCGGACAGCGGAGATTCAGGCAGATCGGCTCAAGGCGGCAGACTGGCTGGCAGAAGCGGAAATCCGAGACAACCACGAAATCATCACGGTGCTGAAAGGCGCAGGCACTGTGGTCTGCTCAAACAAAGGGGGCTGGGCGATCAACAGCAGCGGCAACAGCGGTATGGCTGTCGGTGGCATGGGCGATGTGCTGGCCGGATTCATCGGCGGACTGCTGGCGCAAGGCTATACACCTTGGGATGCGGCAGCAGCCGGAGTTTTCCTGCACGGCTTGGCCGCTGACCTGCTGGCCGAGGAACGAAGGCAGGGTTTCACCGCAGCAGAGGTCGCGGCAGCACTGCCCTTTGCGGTCACGCAGATAAACCAAATTCAATACCAATAGAGGAACACAGCATGTTGACAGCAAAAGACCTGATGAGCATCAACGTCATCGCCGTAACCGCAGAAACCGAAGTGCGCGAGCTGGCTAAAATTTTAGCCGCTAACCGAATCAGCGGCGTACCAGTGGTTGATGGCTTAGGAAAAGTGATCGGCGTGGTTACAGAAAGCGACCTGATCTTTCAAAATAAAAAGGTGCATATTCCCACAGCCTTTGCCATTCTGGATGCCTTTTTCTTTCTTGAAGACCCTGAGAAAATGGAAAAGGAAATGATGAAGATGGCTGGTACCAAGGTGAAAGACATTTACACCAGCAATCCGCTCACTGTGCGGCAGGATAGTCCGCTGGAGGAAGTTGCTACCCTGATGGCGGAAAAAAAGATACATACCCTGCCGGTGCTGGATGAGAACGGGCAATTAATCGGGGTGATCGGCACGTCGGACATTATCCGCATGATTGCGGAAGGCAAGTAATTTTTTGCTATTTCTCATCAAGTCGGGCCACGGCCTGCATCAGTACATCATGCAAGGGTACTGCTTTGGTAGGTGTGGTCAGTCCAGAGGCAGCTCGGCAGGTGCGGATGGTCGGGCAGGGCCAAGAGAGCATTTCTGTCACTGCCTCCACGCCTCGTTTTTCTGTTGTCTCAGCCTCGATCAGATTGCCCTTGCGGATGCGAATGATGCCCCGCATCCGGTCAGCGGCGTTAGTTACCACCACATCAGCGGAATGATGGCCCATACCGATCAACTGGAGGAGGTCAGCCAAATGAACTGAGTCAAAGAAAGCACTGCCTGATTCTCGTGCAAAAATGCGGGTCAGCAGCCGGAGGAGGTCTTCAATACGAAAGGGATGTTCAATGATCGCGGCCACGCCGCTATGGTACGCAGAACGCTTCAGCTCCTCAGAGAGATCGTCGCTATACAGCACCACATGGGTATCAGCGTGCCAGCGGCGCACATGCAACAGCAGCTGGATGCCGCTTTCACCAGAAAGATGGACATTGGCTAAAACTAAATGCACTGTGAATTGGCTCAAAATTTCACGCGTCTTAGCAGTGTTGGAAGCAAAGGCGGTCTGATAGGTACCGCTGTAGGGCAGCAGGGCCTCACGCAGCTCCTGCATGAAGTCCTTGTTCCGGTCAACGATCAGGATGTTTTTGCGGTTCATGGCAGCCAGCAGCCTTTATTGATATTATTCAAAATAATCCGGTAAATCCTGCTCTCCGCCGGACTGCGGCAGGATGTCGCCGATAGGAATGTTGCGACCGATCAGGGTTTTCAGGGCGACTAAATTGACCAAACTTTCTAATCCGGTGCCGCCGTAGGTGCGGAGATGTTCGAGCAGAATTTTGACCGCAATCGGCGGATCAACCTTGAAGCCAGTTACTCTGGTGCCAACAAAGGTCATGATGCTGGTGAAAGAGCGATCGCGATTGAGAGCAGCAATGCCCTTGGCTAAGGCATCAGCGGAACCTTCCTTCTCTAACTCGTTGAGAATTTCGTTGACTGCGCCGAGATAATTCTCCTTCTTTTCTCCGGCAATGAGCAAGTCTAAGCCTACCTCCAGATTGTACATCCTGTCTAAGAAATCTTTAATCAGGCCACCCTGAATGATCGAACCATGTTGCGGCGCAATCATCTCTGGCTGTGGATCAAGATTGCGAATACGGGAGACGGCCAGTTTGAGCGCGTCACGCGAGGGCATATAGAGCTGATGAAAGGTCTTGATGCCCTCCCAAGAGGCTTCGGTGGCATAAAGGTCATGACTGTAAGATAGCCCACCAAAGAGGTCGCCGGAAAAAAGGATGCGGCTGCGCTCATCGTAATACATCATTGCTCCCCGGAAATGGCAGAAAGGAGAGGGAACAAAGATCAGTCGGTTGCCGCCCGGCATTATGGCGCGGTGATTACGGTAACTTTCCACTGCCTTGAAGCGGCTGGCTTTAAGGCCCAAGAACTGAATGAGTCGCCACGTATCTTCTGAAGCGACCACCATACACTGCGGGTTGAGCTTCTGAATGTAGGCGGAATTGGGCGCAACATCTGGGTCTTGGTGATTGATCAGCACCGCTTGGATTTTATCTAATCCACCGGTGATCGGAAGAACCGCCTTTTGTAGGTAAGTGAGTAACTCTGGCGGGCCAGGGTCAATCATGAGGTTAGCTTGGCCTTTTTCGTGCGGATAACAGAGGAGATAGACATTCACCTCTAGCAGGGAGTCAGAACGATGGGCTAACCACCAGACGTTTTTTCGCAGTTCAACAGGCTTCATCATCGGTACGTCTTCCATGATTGACAGGTTGTGAGGGATATATTACTGCTCTGACGTTTTTTTAGAGGCTTTGCTGTCAGTGTATCTCATATAGGAAGTATTATCAATACCGCCCCTGCCGCCTAACGGACTTCCTTTTCTACTCTCCACCTCAAGCGGGGAAACCGCTCCATATTATTATGATACCCCAAGTTGGGTAATGGTGAACCATGAGTGGCAAAGCGGACGGCTCCCTAAAAAACACATTGAATTTACCATTAAAAACAATATAATATTGAAAAAGTTGACTTCCGACTTGGTCTCAGTTTTCAGAGGGCGAATGCCCGCCAGCCAAACGCCGTTCTTATGAAAG
>NQJD01000049.1 GCA_004284765.1 Candidatus Electronema aureum | reverse complement strand
ATTAGTCAGGAAGACATTGTCGTTTTCGAGAAGCATTGAAAACTTAACTGCATCTGTTTGGAGATTTATTAATCACTACAACGATTGTATTTTATTTCATTGATCACTCACAGATCTCTATTACCAATCTTGGCGACAGTTCGGTTATGCCGACGCTGATCAAACTCCTCGCAGATGAGGATGCAGATGTACGGCAGTCTGCGGCATATGCTACAGGAAAGTTCAATGACGGTTCGGCCATGCCGGTACTGGTTAAATTACTCTCAGATACTGATGCGAATGTGCGGCGGTCTGCGGCGGCCGCTCTCAGCAATATAGGCGACAAATTGGTTGCATCCGAGTTGTTCAAGCTCTTCGCAGATAAGAATGCGAATGTGCGGTGGGTTGCGACGTACACCGTTGGCACCCTTGGCGACAGTTCGATTATTCCTGAGCTAGTTAAATTCCTCACGAATGAGAATGCAAAGGCGAGGCAGTCTGCGGTGGATGCTCTTGGCAGATTTGGCGACAGATCGGTTGCTCCTGAGCTGGTTAAATTCCTTACAGATGCGGAGAAGGAGGTGCGGCGAGCGGCGGCGGAAGCCCTTGGCAACTTGGGCGACACCTCGGCGGTGCCGGAGTTAGTCAAGTTTCTCTCGGATGAAAATCCATACGTGCAATTGAGTGTGGCCGCAGTTCTCGGCAGGCTGGGCGACAGGACTGCGGCTCCTGCGCTGCTTAAACTCCTTGCAAATAGGGAAATGAATGTGCGGCAGTCTGCGGGGACATACCTCAGCAATTTAGGTGACAGCGCGGCTGTGCCTGCGTTGGTCAAGATCATCGCGGATCAAAATTCGTACATGCGGGAGTCTGCGGCGGAAGCCCTCAGTAACTTGGGCGATAATTCGGTTCTGCCTGTCTTAATGGGAATGCTGAAGGACAGTGATGTCAGAACAGCCGCTGTTGCCGCATTGGGGCGACTTCGGATAACTCAAGCCGCACCTGAAATCATCCGATTAAAATTGCTTGAACGTGGCAATATGGAAAGTCAGCGAACAGCGGCTTTCGCCTTGGCCCAGATGAATTTTTCGGCCCCAGAGCTGGAAACGTGGCGGCAGCGGGCGTTCAGCAAAGCGCAGGAGAAATTTGCTGCACAAAATGCTTTCCAACGAACACAAGCGGCCCAGCTGCTCTGCGCCATTGCCACCGAAGAGTCCGCCAAGATGCTTGTTCAGCTCATCAATGATCCAAACCGTGAAGTGAAAGAGGAAGCGGTTCGGCAGACAGGGCTTCTTGCCGAGCTGCATCCTGAATGGATCAAGCCGGAACCGCTGCTGGCTTTGCTCAATCAGCCGAATGTCCAGCTGCGGCGGGCTGCTATCAAGGCACTTGGCCAGCTTGTTTCGTTTCAAGGGGAGAAAAATCCTGCCGAGCTGCCTGGTGTTGAGCAGAAAGTCCATGCGGCTTTGATCACGCTGGTTTCTGCCGAGCAGAAAGACTTTGCTGCCCGGCAAGCAGCCCTTGATGCCTTGGGCGCAGCCGGGAGATACGGGCAAGAACTCTTTGATTTTTTGGCCAAGCTGGACAAAAAGAAGGATGATTCGCTGCGCTACCGCTGCCTGCACTGGCTTGGCCGTATGGAATATCCCGCCGCCAAAAATTACGTGGAAAACGAGCTGAAGGAGCTGGAGCAGGAAAAGGCGGCGTGGCGCGAAGAGCGGCAAAAAACGGAACAGAACGAGCTGAAGCAGGAGGACAAAACTTGGCCCAAAGAGCATTGGGAATACCTGCTCGGCAACGCGCTGGCCCGCATCGCCCCGGCAGAGCGCGGGATTGCGCTGCTCGGCCATCCGCTGCATTATGTGCGCTTGGCGGCTGTCCGCGCCTTGGCTGGCAAGGCCGACGCTGACCTGATTGGCAAAATCATCCACGTCCACCAAGACTTCGACCCGGACAAGCTGCCTTCGCCCTTCCCCTACACCGCCTTTCAAGCTATTGACCTTGCTCTGTGGAATCTAGAATACACCGGCACAGCCGCTGATCTGGCCAAGCTGGAAGACATCCTCGCCAAGCTCAAACCCTGCCAAATTCCCGGCCAAGAAAGGGCAATTCAAGAACGGTTGGAGTGGACGATTGAGCGGCTGGAGGAGAAGCTGGCCGAGAACACTGCCAAATTCAATCCAAAGGAAAACTGATGGGCGACATTACTATTCGGATACCTCAGCAAATTCACATTGAATATACGCTGAAAAGCGCGCAGCTGACAAAACGCGTCCTTGATCTGCTCAATGCGCTGATTTTTCGCGATGATGCCAGTGCGGAACAGCAAGCTGACAGCGGGCATATCTTGCAGCTGCGTTTAGGCGATCTTGCTTTGCAATGCTTTGGCCCTGATGCCGGAGTTGAATTGGAACTGCCGGAGCATACTCCGCATCAGCCACTGGAGCTTGGTTAATGCTTCTTCTGGACACCAATGTAGTTTCGGAGGTCATGCGCGCCCAAAGCCAGCCGAAAACGTCTTGCACTGGCTGAATCAGCAGAACAGCGGCAGCCTTTTCATCTCCAGCATCACCATTGCAGAAATCTGTTATGGCCTGCGTGTTCTGCCGGTTGGTCAACGGCGGCGGCAGCTTGAGACACGTTTTGAAGCATTTGTCGCCCAAGGCTTTTCTGGACGCATCCTTGATTTTGATGAGGCGGCAGCCCGCGCCTATGCGGAATTCATGGGAATATGCAAAGAAAAAGGCTGTCCTATGAGTCTTCCAGACGGGCAGATTGCTGCTGTTGCTCACGTCAACCGTCTGGCTCTGGCAACCCGGAACATCCGTGATTTTATCATGTGCGGCATTGAGCTGATTAACCCTTTTGAACAACCCGCTGCTTCACCATGACAAAATGACAGCACCCATCCTCGAAATCAGCGGCCTGACCATGCAGTTCGGCGGCATCCGCGCCTTGGACGGGCTTGATCTTCGTGTCCACCAAGGCGAAATTGCTGCGTTGATCGGTCCCAACGGCGCGGGCAAAACTACCTTTTTCAACTGCCTAACTGGAATTTACAAACCCAGTGCCGGTGTGCTTCGCCTCACACAGCCTAACGGGAAACCTGTTCTGCTAAACGGATTAGCTCCGCATAAGGTGACACAAGCTGGGTTGGCTCGTACTTTTCAGAACATCCGGCTTTTCGCGGCAATGACTGTGCTGGAAAACGTGATGATTGGGCGGCATTGTCGGACGAAAGCTGGGCTACTGGGCGCGATTTTTCGGGACAAAAAGACGCTACGAGAAGAACAAGAAATTGTGGCCTACTCCTTTGCTCTGCTTGAAAAAATCGGTTTAACCGCTTCAGCAAATGAATTGGCCAAGAATCTGCCTTATGGTGCCCAACGCAAATTGGAGATCGCCCGAGCTTTGGCAACAGAGCCGCTTGTTTTGCTTTTAGATGAGCCTGCGGCAGGCATGAATTCACAGGAAACTGATGAGTTAGATAAGCTAATCTGCGCTATCCGCGACGAGGGCATCTCTATTCTCTTGATTGAACACGACATGAAATTAGTGATGAGTCTGTCCGATCATATTTTTGTCATGGACTACGGCAGAAAGATCGCCGAGGGTACACCGGAGGAAGTGCGTCGCAATCCAGCGGTGATCCGGGCGTATTTAGGAGAGGAAAACGGAGAGCTGCGGCAATCTTGCGTAAATCATAGGTAGTAAAACGCTCAACCAAAACTATGAGTTACGCAGGAAAGTTAACGAATCAAACCTTTGGCTTTGGCCTTTTTCAGCCAAGCAGGGAACTCATGCAGCATGTCTTTGTAAAGCTGCTCATCTGATGCGTTCACAATATCTATCACTTGAAAAAAGCCAGCATTGTCCATGAACGCCCTGTTCATTTCATCTAACTTACGCAGAAAAGCAAAAGAGGCATTGCCCACTCCAACAAACTGAATAAAAATCGGCAAAACTTCCATCATGCGCAGGAGATGTTCCGTTTCTTCGCGATCCTGATTGTCGCCATCAGTGATGAATTGCACAAAAACAGGCAGGTTGGCAACAGGCTGCTGGATGATTCTGGTTTCCGTTTTTTTCTTTTTAAACCAGCTGCCTTCATCAACGGTTACTTCTTGGACAGCTGCACCAAAATGCCGCTGAACAATATTCCACAGTGGCTTGGCATACTGCGTTCCGCCTTCAAAGGGATATTTCTTCACTACCTCGCGGTTGACATAGTCACAGAGATTGGCTTGCGTGATCTCCGGGGCTTGATGAGCATCCACCCCAAAAAGCGTGACCGGCATGGTTCCGTCATCATCAAATTCTAAGGCAACTGGAGCCAGTCGCTCGACAATATCCTGAATAATGTTGTCGTGATAACATCCTGCAAACGAACCGGAAATATCCAGCACAAACTCAACCTGCGCAGGCTGCGCCAACAATCCTACCTGCTGTTTTACCAAGGAGACTTTTTTCCGAAGATCAATTGTTCGTGCTGCGACCTCATCCTGCTTTCTCAACTTAATAGCCATTACTTCCTCCTGCAAAAGAGAAAAAGGGGACATGCCGCATGAGCCTGTCCCCTGTGATTGATAAAAAAACGATCAAGAGGCACTTACACCAAACTTGGCGCAAATCTGTGCCAGACCTTCAGTCGATCCTTGCCCTACAGCCTTGAACTTCCATTCGCCGGATTTCAGATAAACCTCGCCGAAAATAACTGCAGTCTCGCCAGAGTAGTCCTCAGTCAGATCATAGCGAGCGATCTCCACGTCATTAACCGCATTAATGATACGAATATAGGCATTCTCAACCATGCCGAAATTCTGACCTCGACTCACTGCCTCATGAATGGTGACAACAACTGCGGCTTTGACTAATTCCGGCGGCATATTCTTGAGTGATACCATGATGAGTTCGTCATCACCTCCGCCCTCACCGGTCCGACTATCCCCGGCGTGAACAACAGCACCGCCCGCGCCCTGTAAATTACCATAAAAAACAAAGTCCGCTTCTTTGGTGACTTTTCCGTCCGCGCCGCAAAGAAAAACTGAAGCATCCAGATCAAACGCGGCACCGCTCAACGCCTGCGCATCCCAGCCGCAGCCGATCTTAATGGCTTCCAAGCCAGGGACTTCTTTGCTCAAAGAAATATTGCCGCCTTTGCTTAATGATACACCCATGTTATTCTCCTTTTAAGTGTTCTGGTTCACGATGCGTTGTTCAACGTTTCCTACCGGTTCCCTTACAAAATACGCAATTTCCGCCCGCACCTTTGCACATCGGGCAGGGATCGCCTGCCGGAGAAGCTGCTTGCCGATCATTCAAAACCGGAGTCGGCGGGGGCGGCATAACAGGCCGCACTGGAGGTGCGGGCGATGAAATAGCCTGTGGTGTTTGCGGGCTGCCCAATTCTACCTGAAATTGGCCAACTATCGAGGATAAATTAATTTGTAACGTACCTGCGTGGCGTTCTATGCAGGATCGCTCTTTGGAGTCGCAATCTCCGTCTGCAAAAGCAACTGCCACGGCGGAGAGTATAACTAATTTGGCCAATTCTGGATCGTCAACTTTCCTCACAGCCATCAGGATGGCTTCCTCATCACAAAGAAAAGCTGACACAGCGTAACTCTCTACCTTTTTTACTAACTCGTCTAATTTGAACAATTCCAAAATAGGAGTGTCGCGGCAATTTTGCAATAAAAATTTGCGAAATTCTTCAAGTTCCTTTTTTTGTAACCGACCATTTTGCGACGCAACATCGCCGACCACTGCGCACAGTGCCTCAACAAATGGAGTGAATTTACTTCTCTTAAAACGGTTACCTACGCCTTTAAACGCTGATCCAACGCCACTGATAAAATCAGCAGACGAATTAACAAGCCCTTCGCCGGTCTGACTCCAGTTTTTTCCAGCCATGAATCATACCTCCTCGGTTTGTTGAATGATCAATCCTGCCCGTGGTTAAACAATCAACACTACGCTGACGCAGCAGTCACAGACGGATTTTGGCCCCATGTGTTTACACATTAACAACAACGCAGTATATATCAAGCAGCTCGACGATATTTTTTAAATTCGACGGTTCTCTCTTAACAAATCATGCACTTTTCCCTTCGCCTCAAGTTAGCCTTGCTCTCGCTGCTGCTGCTGCTTTTTCCCCTGTTGGGAATGCGCCTGAATAGCACGCTGAAAAACAGCTTGATTATCAGCCAGAAAGACACGCTGAATTTTACTGCTCAAGCGGTCGCCGCTGCTCTGACTAACCGCAGTGACCTCTTTAATCGGGAACAGTTTCATGCTCTTAACCAAAACCGCGATCTTTATCTTTTTCAGCTTTCTAATATCATTCGCTTAGACGGCAGTCTTGAGGATTGGCAGCCAGAATTGACTCAGGCTGAACAATTCGGTAAAGAACATTTGCTCAGTTCACAAGAATCTTATTTGCCGCAAACACTCAGTTTTCGTCATTTAGTCGGCAAACAGGACAAGCACCTCTACGCTTTTTTTGAAGTACAAGATGATCAAGTGATCTACCGTAGTCGTAATTCGCTCCGCCTTGATCGCTCTGATCATCTTCAGATAGTCATTGAAGATCAGCAGGGACAGCGCAAATATCTGATCGCTCCGTATGAACCAGGTTGGGTCAACGGTTTCTTAATGCCGGACAACCCAATCAAATTTCCGGTCAGCGAACAGCGTATTCATGGTGCTTGGAAGCAGAACGAGAGCGGTTATATTTTAGAATTACGCATTCCGCTGGAACTCCTAGGGAGTAAGCTCGCCTTTACGGTGGCTGATGTTGATGATGATCAAGAGCGGAGCGTCAGGGTACTGATCGGTACTGCTAATCTGGCGGAAAATCAAGAGCCGGGCTGGCTACTCAGCACCTCTGAGCCGATTGAGGAAATCCTCCGCTCGCTTGACCGACCATACGCCCGGATTCGGGTAGTTGATCAGAATCAGCGGATCAGGGCACAAGTGGGTAGTTTGCGCAAGCCAGAAAGCCTTCCGGCGGACGCGGATCAGTTTGCCAAGCTCATGCGCCGAGCCAGCGAGTTATTTCAGCCACTTTATCGTTTTTTCACCACATCGTTCACTGCTGAAATCCAAGAACAGATATCACAACCCACTGCGCTGGATTTACAGGGCATTAAAGAAGGATTAGGCGGAAAACATTCCATTACCAATTACCTGATGGAGGACGGACAGGCGGAGGTGATGACTGCTATCACCCCATTGTATGAGGGCGGCAAGGTCATCGCCGCTGTGGTGGTGGAGCAAACCACTAACTCCATTCTTGCTCTAAGCAACCGGATGATCGAAGAAACCATCACGCTGTCTGTGCTGGCCTTTTTTTTCGGCGGCGGTATCTTTTTTCTTTTTGCTTATCGGCTATCAGGTCGGATTCGGCAGCTGCGCGATCAGGCCGCCTCAGCCATCACTCCAGACGGTCACATCCACAGTACCATTACAATAAATCAGGCTGAAGACGAGATCGGTGATCTGGGGCGGACGTTAGATGCGATGCTGAAGCAACTTCGACAGCAAATTGAGCATCGCGAGAGGATGGCCGACAACTTGGAGCATGAGATGCGTACCCCGCTGGCTGGGGTTGCAGCCTCGCTGAAAAATCTCAAGCAAGAACAACTCCGGCAACAGGAAAGTCCGTCGAAACAAATCATGGAGTACATCCGCTGGGCTGAACGGGATGTGCAGCGGTTAGAGGGGCTGCTGACCTCTATTCGCGAAGCCGCCAGCTTGAAAAACGCGCTACTCTTAGACAGTATGGAGCTGTTAGATTTAGGAAAAGCGGTATCCATGTGGCTTGAACACGGCTGGCAGTTAGCCTTCAGCGGGACGGATTTTGTTTATCAGCCGCCAGAACAAGAGGTCATGGTTATGGGAGACCCAGTTCGTCTGCATCAGGCATTAGATAAACTTGTGGAAAATGCGGTTTCTTTCCATGTTTCTGGTACCCCGGTGGAGCTGAAGTTAGAGGAACAGGCGGACACCGTGTCGCTGCAAGTGCTCAATCAAGGGCCTTTGATTGAGCCAACCATGCAGCAGCAGATTTTCAACTCCATGATTTCACACCGACCTTTGAAGGATGACCGCCCGCACATGGGCTTAGGGCTGTATATCGTCCGCACTATCATGGAACACCACGGCGGCAAGGTCAGCGTGCGCAACGTTGATGATGGCAGAACCGGAGCCGCCTTCACCATCACTTTGCCGATGGCGGAGACGTGATTTCCGTTTTATTCGCTGAAGGAATACTGGCCCGGTTTGTCTGGGCTATCAACACGTAGAGCTTCGGCTAATAGAGCATCGTTGCCATAAACGTCATCGTAGAAATGTGCAGTTCCGTCTTCTGCTACCAGCGCGGTCAGATACAGAATATGCACTGGTATTGGATTCTTGAGGATAATTGCGATCTGCTTCCCTGAGGCAATTCGTTTTTTCAGCTGCTTCTCTGACATCTCTTGGCCGTCGTGTTGCAGGATATACGTGGCTAAGTCAAGGGGGCGACTAACACGAATGCAGCCGTGGCTGAATGAACGCTTTACCTGTTTGAACAGAGCCTGCCCTGGGGTGTCGTGCATGTAAATACTTTTATTGTTGGGAAATATAAATTTGATCGTCCCAAGAGCATTGCCCTTGCCAGGTTCTTGGCGCAGCCGATAGCGAGTAATGCCTGCGCCGATAGTGTGCCAATTAATGGCCGCTGGTGAAATTTCTGCCGCACTTTCATGCCAGCCTGTAAAAATGCGGATACGCTGCTTGCTCAGATAGCGTGGGTCTTTTTGCATTTTTCCCACGATTTCTTTGCGGGCAATAGAGGGCGGCACTGTCCAATAAGGATTGATCTCCATATAGGTCATGGCCTCACTAAATACCGGGGTCTTGTGGTTAAATTCACCAACAATCACTGGCATGAACAATTCTGTTTGTTCGTCATTCATGCCAGTCAGCGAGAAACCAGCTATGTTGACTAATAGACGGCGACCACCTAACTGATGCGGCAACCAACGCCAGCGTTCGAGATTGAGGATAATTTTGCTGATATGATCCTGCACCGGAATATTAAGGGCAATCAAGGTGGTTGTGCCGATAATGCCGTCATGCTCCAGATTGTAGCGGGTTTGAAAATGCTTAACTGCTTTGACTAACTCGTCGTCATACATTTCAAACGTTTTTTGTTGAATGTCCGTCGCAGAACTAGAAGGAAGGTCGCCGGTGATAAGCAGACGCTGCGCCAGCAAGCCGAGTCGTTCGTCGGCCATACCCGGTTCGAGTTTTTTCCCTGTTGGAATCTGCGGCCAGCCGCCAGCTGCCTCTATCCGTCGGTATTCAGCTAACAGCTTTTTCAGGGCAAAATAGGCTTGGTGCTGCGGGGCCTGCATTGCCAAAAATTGCTTTAAATTAGAGGAAATCAACCCTTCCTTGATCATCTGCGGCACATCGCCTCCGCTGTCGCGGACAGCGGCAAGCAAATTTGGGTCAAAGCGACTACTGGCTGCTCTTCCCTTTCGCATATCGTTGATATAGCTGCTCATCGCCAAAGTAAGCAGAATATCAAGACGGGCAAGGCTTTCTCGATCTCTGGCAGGCAGCAGAGCAACGATGTCCGCAGGCCGGTAACGGGCAGGTACCAATCCTTCCTCACCTGCCTTTTCCAGCACTTCCAGCAAATCATGCACTCTTTTCTGATCCGGCCCGTATTCAGTCACCCAACGCGGGATGATGCCGCAATCCATATACAATTCTGTCAGTAGCGCGTCCATCTGCGCCGGATCATCTTGGAGACCGGTAAAGCCAAACCGAGCTGTGGGTTTGCTCTTGAGCAGCCAATACAAGCTCTGCTGGAGCGGCGACAGGCCGGAAGGAGGGAGATCAGGCAGAACAGGGGGCGACTGCGGCAGACACTGTTCCTGACCGATGGTTTGCGCTTGCCCAGTCAGGCTGCAAAAAAAGGCGGCGGTGCAATGCAGGGCAAGACAGAGAATGATATGCCCGGCCTGCGCAGTCGTCTTAGCCTGAAATAAACGGAAAAAACGCATTGTTGTCCGATGGCGGTAGGTGATTAAAGATGTCTTGCTGCTGACTCCGCTTGAAGCGAATGGCTTTCCAAGCGGCAAGAAATTTAAATGATTCTCAGTACAATTAATTATACTGAAAGAAATTGCGGAGCGCAAGCACTGTTGCGCTGTCCTGTGTGCTGGTTTGCGTAAATTGAATGCTGCTTTTTTTAGCGTTCAGGATTATGATGAAGTCAGAAAGTGCAGCGCATTTGAAACAATATAGCAACAGGTGAAAAATGATCAACAAGGTAATTTTAATCGGCAATCTTGGTGCTGATCCAGAGATTAAATACATCCAAGACGGCACCCCGGTGGCTTCCTTTAATGTTGCCACATCCGAGCGTTGGAAGGGGCAGGACGGTCAGATGAAGGAACAAACCGAATGGCATCGGGTTGTTGTCTGGAGACGATTAGCAGAAACTTGCGGCGAATATCTGCACAAAGGTTCCAAGGTTTATATCGAAGGCAAGCTCCAAACGAGAAAATGGCAGGATAAGGATGGCCATGATCGCTGGACAACTGAGGTGGTTGCCCGAGATGTACAGTTTCTTACGCCTAAAGGGGGAGACAGTAGCGGTTATTATAACAGCGACCCCGGCCCGGCAGCAGGCGGTCCTCCTTCTTCAGGTGGCTATGACGGCGGCGGCGGTTCCTATTCCTCCGGTGGTGGTGGCACAGGCAGCGACGTACCCTTCTGAAACATTTTGCCCTATTGATGCGGCATCCGAGGGCGGTGGATTGAATTTTCCTCCGCCCTTGCTGTTTTCGAGAGGGGAAAACAGCGGCAGCAAGATAGACAAATTCTGCATCGTTCTTATAGTGTTATCTGTTAAGCAAAGCAGCCGAATTCTCTGAATCGAATATATCTAACAATATGGAATACTATAAGATACTTGGTGTTGAAAAAAGCGCGACTGCGGACGAAATCAAAAAATCCTACCGCAAGCTGGCCTTAAAATATCACCCGGACAAAAACCCGGGCAACAAAGAGGCCGAGGCTCAATTCAAAGAAATTAACGAAGCCTACGCTGTTCTTTCTGATGAGAAAAAACGGAAGGAATACGACACGTACGGTTCGGCGGGCTTCCAGCAGCGTTATTCACAGGAAGACATTTTCCGCAATTTTGATCTCAACGACATCCTCAGTCAGTTCGGTTTTGGCGGTCAGGGTGGCGGGCGAACAAGTTTTCGGTTCGGCGGGCAGGGAGGCAATAGTCCTTTTGATTTTTTCAGCCAAGCTGGAGGCGGGGGTGGGTGCAGCAGCGGTGGATGCCGTCCTCAGCCGACAAAAGGCGAGGATCAAACTTACGAATTGTCCGTCACGTTAGCCGATGTGCTCCACGGTGCGGACAAGAATATTAGCCTGCGCCGGAACGGAGAGACACAAAATGTTTCGGTCAAAGTGCCTAAGGGGATTGAAAACGGCAAACGGCTGCGTCTGAGCGGCAAAGGTGCGCCATCAGCAACAGGCGGCCAACCCGGTGATCTTTATTTGAAAGTGACAGTATTACCGCACGAACAATTCACCCGTGACGGCGACAATTTGATCACGGAGAAAAGAATTCCTTTTAGCGAGGCATGTTTGGGTACAGCGGTGGAAATTACTACCCTTGACAGTAAGAGCTTCAAGGTCAAGGTACCTGCGGGTGTACAACCTGAGGCGAAGCTGCGGATTAAAGGGCAGGGATTGCCTTCCGGGCCGATAGGTGAGCGGGGCGATCTTTATGTGAAAATTCTGGTGCAGGTACCAAAACAGTTGATCGGCGAGCAGGAGAAGTTAGTCAGGGAGTTAGCAACAGAAGGATTGTAATAGGATTTATGCAGAACGCATCGGACTTACAAGGATCAATACACCTTCAATCCTTCCAGTAGGACAAAACGACCCAGCGGGATGATTTCGCAGGGAAAGCAAGCGACAAAGAGCGGATTTTCACACAGCCCACCAGAAAGATAGAGCTTCTCCGGCGAACCCGCAAAGCGGAAGGCATTGCGGGCTATGCCGCGCACAAACTTAGCTGCGGCCTCTAGCTCAGAACTGCCTGATGCCACTGCGTCAAAGATGCTGCTCAGGCCGAGCACGCCGCAGGTGACGGAGAAGCCGCTCTCTGGCACAGGCACGGCGGCGTAATCAAGGCGGTAATACTGGGCAAGCAGTTCGATGGTGAAGCCCATTGAGGCACCGCACTCGGCGTTCCAGCCCATGTCCGCCATCTCGCCGTTCTTGAAGCGGACAAACTTGATGTCCCGGCTGCCGCAGTCGAGCAACGTGAAATCCGACTCGGCGATCATTCGCCTGCCGCCCCGCGCCAGCGCGGTCAGCTCGTTGACCGTGCTTGTGCTGCGCCGTTTGGCGTTGTGGCCGGTGCCGATGTCCGCTTGGAAATCGCGGGGCAGCTCGCGGGCAGGAATGATCTGCGGCCCTGCGTTCTGTGCCGTGTCGAGCAGCTTGCAGTAGGAGGTGCCGAAATCAGCCAGCAGCACAACCGTCTCCAAGCACGCCGGATAATTCCAGAAACGCCTCAATCTTCGCCCGTGCGCTGGAGCCTGCGCTGACATCGCAATCCACCCAGAGCGCCTTGGGATGCCGGGCAGCAAGATGCTTGGCTAACGCGGTTTTGGCGCAGAAGGACTGGGCGAAGAAGACCGTCGGCACCGCTGGATTGCAATACGATTCCAGCTCCAAATCCGCCGGAGTTTTATTTTCCATGCAGCGCGTCCAGCCGTAGATGTGGGTGCTGTCCGGGAAGGGCGCAAGGATGGAGAAGTCGCGCGGCGGCACGCCCCAGAAACCAGCGGTTGGCGGGCAGGCCGGCAGCTGCGGCCAAGGCTGGCAGCTTTGCACGCCCTTGGTGATCCGCCGCATTTTCTCGATCAGCGGCAAACTGCTTTGGCAGACAGGAAAACCGAAGCTCTGCGTGTCGGTGTTGCGCGTGGCGATGACCGGGATACTGAGAATATCCTTCAGCACGGCGGCGACATGCAGGGCGCAGTCGCATTTTCCCGGCCCGACATCCACATAAATCCGCTCCAGGCGCAGATTGAGAGCGTTGAGCAGCACGGTGCGCAGGATGGCGCAGTACACTCGCGGCAGGTATTGATCGCTCTGGTCTATGGGCAGGACAAGCTGCGGCTCGTCGAGATCAATAATTGCCGCCTGCTCCGCGTTGAGCTGGCGGATGATTTCCAGTGGCGGCACACCGACAATGCCGATTTGTTGAGGCATAATCATGGAAAAAGACTGGTTAGGGCGAAAGATTTCTCGCTCCTACTTAACATGCAATTCATCTATTGTCCATAAGGCTGGATTGCTGCGGAGAATTTTGCCTTAAACGCGGCAAAATCCGGGTCAGCGGCGGCCAAGGTGTGGAGGATGCGACGGTCTTGTTCAGTTGTCTTCATTGAATTTCTGCTCCAATTGCGCAAGGGGGATGATTTGCTCTAGTTCGGCCTGCTGCCATTTTTGCCGAAGCAGGGTTTGCGTTTCCGGGTCGGCGGCTTTGAGTGCCCCTATAAAATTTTCTAGTACAAGGTTAAAGCGATATTGATCCTTATAACGCAAAAAAATTAGCAGGGCCTTCATGTACCATGCTGCGGCACTTACGTAATCCTCTTGTAAGCGGAGCAGCTGTCCAAGCTGGTTAAATGTTGAAGCCGCCCCATGTTCGTCGTCCTGTTTTTCTTTGATAGCCAGTGATTTTTTGAACCATTGTTCCGCTGCGACAAAATCGCATTGTTCTTGGGCTATTATTCCCAACTGGTGATAAATGAGAGCCACCCCGTGCTCGTCATCCTGTTTTTCCTTGATAGCCAGTGATTTTCTGTATAGTACTTCAGTTTTTAGATCGTCTGGAAAACCGTCTCGACGCAAACGCTTAAACTCTTGATGCCGTCAGCTATTTTTTTAATTTTCGCCTTCATGGAAGCCCAAAATTTTTCTATCGGGTTTAAATCAGGGG
>NQJD01000048.1 GCA_004284765.1 Candidatus Electronema aureum | reverse complement strand
TTCGCAAAGACAAATCCATCCGGTTCCAGCTTGAATGTTGAAGCTAAATCCGGCTTAATAATAATTTGTTGAGTTAAAGGGTCAATCACCTCAATATAGTTTTTAATTTCCTCAACTGTAAGTACAGTAGCCCCAGAAACAGCACCAGAGGGAATAGACAAAGTAAAAGCATTGCCCAGCTCTATAACGCTTTCTTGTCCCGGCAGCACCACTGCCCCCACTGTATTCTCCGGCATCGGTTTAATATCCGCAGAAGCCACTTGAATAACAGGTTTCAGCGAATAGGCCGCATCAGTTCCATTCTTTTTCTGCTCAACAAGCATCTTGCCAAGATCGAAATTCAAAGCAAGACTTGTAAGAAAACCTCCTTTCTTAGGGAAAATATTCTCGCCTTTCAGCTTCAGCCCAGAAGTCTGTCCGCTCGGTACGGTCAACGAAAACGATTTGCCATTCACAGCAACGGTGCTCTTGTCCCCAAGAACAAGCCTCAGTTCCGTGGTGTTATCCGGCAATAGCACCTGCTTGGCAAAATCAACCTTCCCTTCAGCCTCAACCTTCCCTTCAGCCAAGTCAAACAAATTCATCTGCTTCGACCCACCCGCAACGAAGCATTCATCTGTATTATCAACGCAGGCTTCAATCCGCACTACATCAAGAACAATCTCTGATGCCGCATTGTTATCAAGTTGCGCTTTTTCAGCCAAGGCACTGCCGCATCCAACAAACAGAGACAGAGCAACAACGCCACAAAGGATACCATTCAGTTTACACATAATGTGCCTCATTTCATGTCGCATCGTTCGTAATATCCACCAAATATTTCTTCCGGCCTATATACAATAATAGCTGTCATATAGATATTGGAAGAACCGGGAAGTAAATTATTTCCTTTATTATCAATAATTGTCCAGTATGTCGTTGTTGTTGTTGGGTCGCTTGGAGTCATTATTTTAAGCTCTATTTCTCGTGATTCACCAGAAGGAATATCTGGAATAGGCATCAAATTAACTGAATCCAACAAACCGCCAGTCTCTTTTTTTAAAAAGATATTGACCCACTTTTTATTTGTAATATTCTTTATTACCCATTTCTTTTTAAATTCATCATTTGTTCTGAAAATAGAACCGTTCGGACAATTTTCATCTTCAACAAAAGAACTGTTATCTTTAACAAGAAGTTCAACAAAAATAGGATTCTGCTTTTTTAAAACAAAATCATCTTTTTTACTAACCATCTTCCAATATGCAATTGTTCTTCCGCCACGTGATGGAGCGTGTAGCTTGACACTTATTTCAGCCATATCATTAGGAGAAACATACGGTAATTTGCCAATATTCTCCGATTTAAGCAGCCCCTCTCCATCGCTTACTCCAATCCTCTGAATATATAAATTATCCCAAGCCGCAGAGCCAATATTTTGAACTGACCATCTTTTAATAAAAGTTTCCTTAGTCATTACGGCAGAGCCATCAGGGTAGTTTATATCATTGATAAATTTTGCTTCGTAAGCACGAAGTTCTTTTTTTGTCTCTCCTTTATCATTTTGACTTGCAAATGCCCAAGCGATTATACCAAGTGCTCCTATTGCCCAAGTAAGAATCAAAAATAATCTGGTTATACGAAACCACTGATCTTGTGTGAGCGATACTGGCTTTAACTTCCGAATGAAGCTATGAAATAAGCTCAAGAATACAGCAAGAGCGATACCGCCTAATCCTGCTGCTGGGCCTATTATTTTTATGAATTCGTTATCCATTATAGCTTATCTCAAAGAGAGCAAAGTGTTCTGCCTTTCTCCCCTGCACACGCAGGCTAAGTCTCTTCCCCACCTTGCCTGAAATCTATCTCTAAAAATAAAAAAAGCTACTATTTTAAAGGCTGTGGTGCAAAAAAAATTGAACAGGTGAGCGATGATCAAGCAGCATACCTGCTTGATCTTTGTGTTGCATTTGTGCTACACTGCTTTTACCATGAAGACAGCAACTATCCACACCCGCATTGAGCCTGAGATTAAACATCAGGCAGAACAGATACTTAGCCAAATCGGATTGACCCCGACTGAGGCAATACGAATCTTCTATCGCCAAATTTGCCTTGGCAATGGACTTCCCTTCCCTTTGGAAATCCCCAACAATTGCACAGCCGAGACTCTGGCGAAAAGCAGAAGGCGAGAGGAAATTGAGACTTTTGCCAGTCTGGATGAGATGTTTGAGACATGGCAGCGATAAAAAAAGTTTCACAGACCCGCCAGTTTTTAAGAGATGTAAAAAAAGCTGCAAAACGTGGAAAGGATTTAGACAAGCTCAAGCGAATTGTTTCTCTTCTTGCAAATGGAAAAACTCTTGATGCAAGCTGTAGAGACCATAGCTTGACTGGAAAATGGAAACCTTCCCGTGACTGCCACGTTGAACCAGATTGGATTCTTATCTATACGATAGATGAAGACAATTTGATTTTAGAGAGAACTGGCAGTCACAGCGATCTTTTCAAGTAATATCCTCTTCTTACTTCCTACCTCTTTTTCTCAGGATTTATAATCCGATGAGAATTTCGTTAATGCTTTAAAGTTGGCATTGCTTCTCTCAAAAGGAAAAAACAGGATTGGCACCTGCTGCGGAGCAGCTTCAAACCCGCTTTTCTGGCAATTTCAGTCATTCCCTGTTATCTTCGATAAATACCCCAAGGCGAAAAGAAAAACTCTGGGGTATCCATCCATATAAGCATTATTCAGGTAGTCGTTGATTTCATCCTTCGTTTCAAGATAATCAAACGGATTGTAGCTTTTCATTTCAATTGCCATGATATTCCCCGATTTGTTTTATCATTTCTTTTGCTTTTTCTATATCACGTTCCTGTGTTGACTTGTCGCTTCAGCCAATGACCGAATGTTTCGGTTTTTGTGATTTCATAGATCATGTTTTAGTTGTAAAACTGACACTACAACGTGTCAAGAGGCTGCCTCGATGCTGGCATTTTTTCCCTCTTTCATGGAAAAAACCGCCCGGAGCGAAGGCGAAGCCTAAGCGCAGAGCGGCCCATTGTCGGCTGCGTAGCAGCGTCTTGAATGCTGTTCGCGGATTGGGATCGATCAACGCGGGTGCGCGCGCACTTTTATATTTAAAGATTTACCTATTTCGGGTATGAAAAAGAACGGAGTTTCAGGGCGATATTCACCTAAAAGGCTACAGATTCCCATATAAAAGGCTACAGATTCCCATATAAAAGGCTACAGATTCCCAATACGGAACTACACTTGTCAAGTTCCGTAGTCCTTAGTAAGATGAAAGGACAGATTACTGAGCAACTAAAGAGGGTAAAAATGCTAAAAAAAACTATGGTCGTGCAGTCGAACTCGTTAGTAGAGGCACGTTACAGATTAACGAACTTGGAACAAAGACTCATCTTTAGCCTAATCTCAAAAATTCGTGCAGAGGATGATGCCCTGCACGAATACGATATTTCGCTCAAGGAACTCAGTCAGCTTATGGGGATTGACTTGGCCGATGCCTACAAGGAGTTGGTCGGGATAACCAAGCACCTTATGAGTCGCGTTCTATCGATAAGATCGGCACAAGGGAACTTGGTGCATATCCACTGGCTATGTCGTGCAGAGCATAAGCAGGGAAGTGTTGTTTTATCCTTCATGCCGGATTTGAAGCCGTACCTGCTCCAACTGAAATCTGAATTTACAATCTGTGATCTGGCAATTATTACAGGATTCGGGGGCAAATATACGATTAGGTTATACATGCTCTTGCGTCAATATACATCCATAGGCTGGCGAGGATTCGAGCTGAAAGAACTTCGAGAAATTCTCGGCATCGAAAAAGATGAGTACCGCGAATACAAACGGTTTAGCCAGCGCGTCCTTGCTCAGGCCAAAAAGGAGATGGAAGCCATAGACGAAACTGGAAGAAACAAATGTGATCTGACTTTTGAGGTTGAAACTATCAGGGAAGGCCGCAAGATTACCCGGCTCAAATTCATCATCATCAAAAATAATATGAGATATGGGAAAAAATCCAAGGCCGGAAACGTTGGCAAATCGTTACAAAAGATTGCAGATTCAGCTATCAAACCGCAGCCAATAGCGAGACAGTCTAATTTTCCTGAATACTGGGATGAATTTTTGAAATACATTGAGAAGAAAGACCCCGGCCTGCTACCGATAATTGCCAGCGATGGGCCAGAATGTATGCTTGTGAAGGCACCTTATACCGCATGGAAAAGAGAATTCAAGCAGTAAGGAGGGAGGTGCAGCCGCAGGGCAAGGGAGGCAATACCTCCACAAGCCTATCACACTATACGCCAAATCGCACTGGAATGGCCTGAATTTCCACTTGCCAACCAACCAACGTAGGGAATTACCTTTTTAACAGGAAATCGATTTAAAGGCAAAATACAGTCATCCTTGGCATGAACAGCATATTCTATTTAAATAATTGCATTTATCTACAAATACATATTTTTATACAGATAAATGTATCAGTCGCTGCGAATTCGCTAATCTTAAATATCTTAACCAATTTTTGAAATACTATATTACAAATAATATTATAGGGGTTATCCATTTTTCAATGGCAGTTTCAGAAAATGGGGTTCGCTATTTTCCCCTATGATATTTCATAGTTATGTAGTATCATGCTGTATAAAAATTCAGTACGAGGCTCTGCCGGGGTCGTACCAGATGCTGAAATTGTCCAGCAGGCCAAAAGTTGAACGATCAGCAGGCGGCCCGCAGGAGATGAGCCGCGCTGTTTCCGGGTGAAGTACAATTTCTTGAACTGTCCATTCTAAATTATTTCCTTTGAAACAATTCTAAAAAATGTTTGACTTTTTTTATCTCAGATGTAAATTGCCCGTTCAAGCGACCCATAAAGGTCGCATGTTGAAACATGAATCTATCCCACATTTTCAGGTTCGATCTCAACAAAGTTTCAGGTTCGATCTCAACAAAGGGCAATCTGCATCACAAACAGCACGGGAATGACACACTGTAATTCTGCTTTGGATTTTTATAAAGAGAGGCTACGAAAGTGATGCAAAAGCATATAGAAGATAAAATATCATTCCTTAAACAGGAAGTTGATTTAAAGATTAAATCTTTTGAAGAGAAAAGGACGTTTAATAGAAAAATGTCGTCATATTTAAATATGACACTAATAATAATTAGTGCTCTAATTACAATTTTTTTAGGGATAGAACAAGATACTTACAAAATATTTTTTAAAAATCTTGCACTTGTTTTAAGTGCGTCACTAACTGTATTATCAACTTTAGATTCTTTTTTTAATTATAAAAAATTATGGGTTAAATATACAGATACAACGAATGATCTAAAGGCATTAAAGACAGATATTTTATATTCTTGTATCAAATCAGATGAAAATATATCTGAACAAGTTATTGATAAATTCTATGATAGATATATATCTATCTTGAAAGATACTAACCAACATTGGATTCAATCAAGGTTAAAACCTGAACAGAAATAGAAATGACAAGAAGGGAAATGGTAGATTTTCTTGATATTATATATAATTGCCCTTCATCAAAACCATTGCTTCCACTTGCACATACAACGAAATCGGATAATTTAGATTCAATCGTAATGAGTGGTTTGAAAAAGGATTCAAACAAGGGGGTTGGACTTTTTTTTTATTATGGATTACCTTTTTTTATTATCAACGAAAGAGTTGATTTTAAAAAAAATCCTTGTTCTGTTGATATTTCTTTTTCAAAGCCAATGGGTTTGTTGGTGAAGAGTGATGCAATTAAATATGCAAAAAAAATCTATCCGTTTGACAGTGGTGGTTATAAGAAATTTCGACATTTACTTAACGATGATTCTATAATATTACAAAATTTTGAAATCAAAAATGAGGAATACTTCTTTAACAAAGAAGTACCTTCAAAGATAGTAACACGTTATTTTTCTAATAACAAAGGTTATGTAAACGGAAATTCTACTGCAAATTTCAATACATATCCTTATATATGCAGTGGAAATATAGATAACCGTGATCAATTATTAGACAGATTATACAAATCTGAAGAAAATGAACAAGCAGATTGGAGAAAACGTGCTATAGAAGTATTAATTCATCAAGATATTGATTTTGAATATATAGAGGTAATCATTCTTTCTTCACCTATTCATTTACCTATAAATGATGATTTTAACAGAAAAATTAGTAAATTTAATGTAAAAATTATCTACTATGATGAAGATGAATATGATTCTGTACCAAAAGATTTTGGACCGAAAAATGACTATATTTTATTGCATGAAAAAGTAAAAAACTATCTTTCGATAAGTAAAAAACTATGAAAAAAATTTTAGGATATATAAATCCGAACGTTGTTTTTCCTGCGCCACTTATAATCGCAGCAAAAAAAATTGTTCCGCATTCTAATTCGTTATATCTTATATATCCAAATGGTGAATCTTTGGTAATAGATAATTACGACAAATCTTTTGAAGATATACCTAACTATATACATGGACAAGGGAAAATAATAATTGATTTTTCAGATAAAAAATATGCGTATGGAATTAGTAAAGATAAAATCTTAGTAGAAACACATGGTGATATGTTGCAATTACTGAAAGAAATAATTAAAAATAATGAAGTAATGGACGATCAATGTGTTATCAGATTGAATAAATATATTCAATATCTTGAGCGTAAATATTCCAGAAAAAAAGAAAATTGTTTTGTTCCCATGAGGCACATAGAAAGATATATAAAAAATAAAGAAAAATCACAGGTAGAAAAACAGTCATTGACAAATTTTCCAAATATGGATTTTAAAAAACTAAATATTCCAAATATGGATTTTAAAAAACTAAATATTACATATAGTCAGGAAAACTATTTTGTAGAATGTGGTAGAAATGAATATACTGAACATACTATTTGAATTAGCTGAAACGATTTCATATATAAGATATAACAATATATCATTAATTAATGATTATCTTTGTAAGATGCAGACTAAATTGGCAGAGTATACTGTTGTGTCATTTGATATGTATAATGAATATCAAAATTTATTAATCCACAAGCATGTAGAAAAAGCTAATTTAAAATCTGACGAGCTTGATTTATTTTTGGATAATTCAATAAAAGATGTTTTTATGCTTTCATCTTCTTATGTTAAAGAGTATTTTAATGGGAGATCAAAATATGCCCCACGGGTCACCTTTAAGTCTCCTTATCAGGATGAATTTATTGTAGATTTGTATAGAGATGTAGGGGAGAAAGGTACCTTTGAAAGGTTCTCAATAATTGAGAATACTGCTTTTAAACATATAAAAGATACAGGAGTATATTATATCTGTAATAATATCCCTTTATATGTTCGTAATGATTTGTATGTAAACAAAAGAATAGATGTTAATGCGGTTAAGAATACTATTGTAGAATCTTTTTCTTTAAAAGAATTTTTTTTTGGAAAAACTGAAAGAGATATATCATGGGAAAATTGTTGGGATATTGATAATAAGACAAATAGACCTTCAGCAGAATCTTGCTATAAGAGCACAATCGTTATTCCTATGACAATTATTAACTCAAATGTATCTAAAAATTTTATTAAATGTGTAGGTGGAAATAGTTCTTTCGATAAGACTATCTTTGGATTTCTATGTTTAGATCACAGGCATAAAGAATATTTTAACGATAATATAGATATCCGTTTTGGATATATTGTATCAGATATGGTGTCATTATTTTTAATTATCAGAATGATGTATTGTTCTGAATTTATTTTAAATAAGGATAAAGCGGATACAAAAGGCAAATAGGGTAAAACAGAAAGTAGGAACGGATGCTGCTCAAATTTGAGCAGAAAGAGAGGGGGCCATCCTTACGCTTCGCTTCCACTCTGTCGCAATGCTTTTTCAGCACGTTGGTTATAGAGTCCATGAATCCTTCCGCAGGCTGGACAGATCGCTGATCTGCTCCCCCAACCTCTTCAAAGCCCTGCCCTGCCGTTCCTCGTTTTGTTCAAGCCCGTTCAAGGTGGCGCGGAGCGGTGGATTGAGAGCAGAGACTAAGAGTGCCTTTAAAATTGAATTAGAGCCACTTTCAAGCTGGAACGTCCAACCCTATTGCCGCACCAGCAAGAACCGAAATTTGCCCCCCCCCTGTTGAAATTAGAGCAGGTCTGCTCATTGCCCCTTCAAGTCAAAGATCGGGTGGCCTTCAAAATCTAAAAGATTCATCTGCTGATCTTCCTGTTTTTATGATCTTGAATATTAACAATAACTTACAAGGTTTTCCAAAATTCCTTAACAATATTCGCAAGTTATCTTCTGTGTATTTAAACGCAATTCTTTTGCCCCCAAATTCGTTTATCTGAGCAGGCAATACCTGCGCATGGCTGCTATCCCTGAAAGGTATCAGATTGAAAATTAAACGGCCTCTTGGCACAAATCTGGATAGCAGCCTGACAGCCAGCTCTTTCCTTGCCCTGAAAGTCAAAGACATGAAGGCATACTTCATTGCTGACCTGCCTAACCTGTTTATTTTATTGATAAATAAAAAATATTGAATAATTTCGTATAGTAACAAGGGTACCCGCCCGCAATCCCTCATAGAACCACAAGACCGCCAACACCTCGCCTACTTTCAGTACGGCATATAAAGGGCTTTGACCTTTATTGCCGTCTATTTTATATATATAATGAATATTAATGAATAGAACTGATAAGAGATAATCTGATTAAATGTAAAAAATAAAAAATATTCATTAATCTGAAATAACCATTCATTAAAAATGAATTTATAAATAAAGATATTATTTATATTTAATTATTGGGTTAATTTCAGATTTCAATTCTATTCCGTTTTTAGACAGATAATTCATAACATTTTTTATATAAGAATTTTTCATTATATTTATTACCTCATTTGCATCTTCAAAAGATGTTAAAATAGCATCATGGAAAGGAAGTACGAAGATTCCCCTCTTAAATATTGATTCATCAAGAATATCAGTTAAAATTGATGATTCAAAATTCATCAATTTTGCAGAATTGTTCTTATAGAAAAATCTATTTTTTATTGCAGAATGCTTTTCCTCGATAATGCTCATAATCTCAATTATCTTATCTTTACTAAATTCTTTGAATTCTTTGTTAATAGAGCCAATAGCTTTTTGTTTGTTTTCACAACTCAATATTCTTGTTATCATTTTTTTAACTATCGAACGATCTATGCCATCAATTCGATAAGGATCGCCATAGTTTGGCTGGCCAATCAGACTATAACACATGGATGGGTTAAACGATTGAAAATCTAATTTTATTAAAGGAATGTTGCTGTGGTTAAGATAAATAATTTCTTGAAGAGCTTCAGGAAAATTAGTCCATACTGCTGAATATCGTCCTCCTTTACCAAAAACAGAATAAGAAAAAGCCCTCCTGACAGATTTATCAAATAATTCAAACTCTAAATCATACACATTTTCTGAGCATAAAATCATTTTTACTGGAGAAATCCTTGCGTATTTTGACAATGATGATAATAGAGAATCTATATAGCTCGTTATATTTATTTTCCCCTTAACTGTAATTTTGCAATTTTCATAAAAAATATTTAATTTACGGACAAAATTACATTTGCTGATATATGTTTTATTTCCATTAGAAAATTTAATTCTTTCTTTTTCTTGGCTTGTGTATTTGTACATTACAACAAGTTCACGCTCTTTATCATTTTGAAATATAACATTCGATAAATCGTTAAAATATCCTTTGCATTTTTCAGAAAGCCAAATCTCTGTTTGCAAACTTCCGTACCAACGACCAATATTCTGTTCAGTCCATCCTGTCAAGCATAACGTGTCTGCAATCGCTCTGAAAAGATTGTATGCTTTTTTTAAATTTTTCGGCCTAACATCTCCATTTATTCTTAAAATGATTTTATAATATTTGTTTCCTGTACAAAACATACTATACGTTCTTGAGTAACGAAGTTTCTTTTCGTCATTATTTGCTTTAATTAAATTGAATAGAAATTGCTTCAACATAGATGAAAACAAATTTCTTTCTTCTGAAGAAGAAGAATCGGAAATGCAGTTGTTCTTCAATTCGTTTTCTATTATAGAAAATCTTGATTTATCAATGTAACTTGTCTTTAAAACAATAAATGGATTAGGAATATTGTGCATTTTTCAGTGTTTTATTTTGATATTTTTTAAATGGTATTTTCCAGTATATTTGGAATAGTCATACTTATCTATTTTTTTTGAAAGTGTCAATAAAAATTTTGGCAAATGGATAACAAAATTATTTTTGGAATTTACTTTTTAAAAAACTTTAAATCTAATCATTATTGATTATGAATAACAAATCATTATTCATAATCAATAATGATTTGTTATCAACATAGTAAATACAATCACTTGCCAGCAACAATGTATTGTATTTACTATTTTCTACATGTAACAAGATGATATAACAAAAAATTTGCAAGGAACACTGGATAGGTGAATGAGCAGCAGCGGGCCGATGATAGCCTTCCTTGTGACCGTTGGTAGGTTATCCGGGATAAATCCACTGAAACGCTGTCAGGGGGAGTGTTATTGTTGAGATGATCCGGGCGGACTGCCTTGGCTGTCTGAAGACGATGCTTGGAATCGAAGAGAAGGCAGGTTCACCAACACCGTTTTTCAGACCTTGAAACATCAAAAACAAAGCAAATGTGGGGAATACAATGGGGAGTAAAAGAATAGAGGGGAGCGAATTCAGTCAGCAAACCCTCATGGATTCAGGAAAAACAGGAAAATATACGGGGAGAAATCTTCGGCTTTGGTAGCCGTTGACCTGTTTGCCTTGCCTATTTTACAAGGGCCGAGTGCGTTGAAGTTTTAAGCACGAAAGAACGATATTATCCTTTCGTGCTTTCTTTACCGGCAAATACATCTTCGCCTGAACGTTGTTGCTGTCACCTGCGTCTTGAAACACCCGTTTTGAACGCTTTCTTCACTCGCACTCCGCAGCGTGGTCTATGGTGAACTCATCAGAGACATCATAGACATACGGATATTCCAGCGAAGTGACACGGATGTAGGCATGATGGGTGTCAACCGTGTGATAATCGCACATGTCTTCCCAGTGTTTCTTGCCGTCATTGGTGGTTTCGTCATCAATCAAAAGCCATGTTGCGCCACCATCAAGCGAATATTCCACCCGCACATTGCCCTGCACAGGAAAATCAAAGTAATCCCAGCGCACGTCATGGTCTGTTTCACTGCTGCGCCAATCATCATCACTGGTTGGATTGGTGATGACAATGCGGGGCGAACCAGCCGGAACAGGCTCCACCTCAAAGGTTATCTCAGAGCAGTTGTTGCCTTCGTCTGATTCCGGGATATTGCCCTTATAGTCAGCACACGCTCTGGCGGTGTAGGTTCCGGGTACGGCAGGGATATGCAACCCCTCATCGTCCGAAATCTCTTCCCAATGCGTCATGCCCGGTTCAAGATGCTCGGCCATTGTGCCGTCTTCAGCCACCTTCTGCCACTGATCGCTGGTGCCCGGCCCTTTGATTTCGTACTTGGTGTAGCTGTAGCTGGAAGGCGTTGCATTGCCGATGTTCCTCACATTCACAGTCAGGCCGTACAGCTCGCCTGCAATCAAACTGGTGCGGCCATGTGTGAGCTGAAGCCCTTCGGTGATCAGGTCGGGCATTGGCGGTGGAGCAACATAAACCGGCAGTTCGGCAGTGCAGTTGTTGCTTTCGTTGGTCTCTGGCACTGCCTGCGTGTAGTCAGCACAAGTACGGAAGACATAATCACCGCCAACCATTGGCGCATTCACTTCCTGCTCGCTGCTCATGCTTTCGGAGTGAGTGGCGTTTTGATACAGGCTGCTGGCCTGCGAACTGTCTTGACTGATGCGCTGCCATACGTTGCCAGTTCCCGGCCCTTTGATTTCGTAGCTGGTGAGGAAGCCGTTCCAAGGCGGTTCTGTGCCGATGTTCGAGATTACCACTTGCAGGCCGTATTTCTCGCCTGCCTGAAGCAAAGTTCTGCCGCCAGTAAGGGCGAGATTGCTGGCGGTCAGGTCAACGTTTCGAGGTGGGCCGTAGTCAACATAGAAGACGGCTTCAGTTGAGCAGTTGTTGGATTTGTGCTTTTCTTGTACATCACCATCACCGTTGTCTTCGTCATGAGGACGGTCAGCACACACCACAAAATTGTAGGTGCGGCCCGGCATCACTGTGCCATCATTGGCATAGTCTTGTAGCTTGAATTTGATATATTCGTGCTTGGGCGGCTGGTTGACTTTGAGTTTATCTCTCTTGATTTCCATTCGGTCTATACGTTTCCATTCAGAATGACTGTCCTCATGGATGCCTTTGGAGAGATAGAAAGGAACTTTGATCTTGTCTGCGCTGCCCTGCCAGTTGGCATCGCCAATGTTGTCAGTCCATGAGTGGACGTAGGCGGTTTCGTTAATTTTCCAACGATATTTCTCTTTGCTCCCGCTTTCGTTGGCAAGGGTAACTTTATTGATAATGAAGTCAGGCAGACCGGGAACAGGCTGGTCATCAGGTTTTGGCGGTGTGTAAGAACCACCGGTGCTGGTGCTGTTGTCGCCAGTTTCCCCGTCATTACTCGAATTTTTATATACTTCAGCGCAGATAGAACGATCTCGCTCAGTCTTATTTCCGCAGATATTACCGTCTTTGATTTCAAACCACTTATCGGCATCCCAGCAACTCAAAGTTCCCTTGGCAAGATTCTCGAAGTTGGGCTTCCAACTTGGAGACCAGCAGAGATTATCTTCACAACGATATTTTGTTGAATGAATTATACGGTATTTTCCATCAGGATCAGGAGTAGAGCCTTTTGACATGTCAGGATTATTGCAAACAAGCCCAACAGCATTGACGACATGACGGGCATCTGAAGGCGATTGAATATTCTTTAGATTTCTGTCAACAACAAGCTGTACTGATGGGCCACCATCTAAGCTAACAGCGTCTGTTATTCCAAAGAGCCTGACAGCCTCACACATATCTTCAAATGTATCAAAAGTGCAGAAAGGTCTATCAATGATATTCGGAGAGTAATGACTAGATAAAAAAATTATTTTATCTTGACCATATCCGAATAAACTTGCTTCGGTATCAATAAAAATACCTTCTTTACCTTGTCCAGTATCTCCAGAAACTCTGCAAATATTCCCAAACCTAATTCCTGTGTGCGTCCCTATCATGGAGGCCATTGCTGTACCGTTCATAGCCCTGTCTTTCTCTATATCTACCTCCCCTATACTCATCCCAAAGGATTTTTGAAATACAGTTTCATAAAGATAAAGTTCTTTATCTTTATTTTCTTTATCGAGTAACTTGCTATTATGGGTTAAATATTGGATAGGAATTCTATCTTGGTTATCTCCACCAAAAGCTAATGCTACTTCTGGCGTGCAATTATCTTTACTGCCATCAACACAAGGATTTGTAACCAGTTGATTCAACCTTCTATCTGTAGCTGTTGTATAGACTGGATAGCTCCCATCCATATTTTTGGCATAACAAGCCTCACCGTCACCTTCTTTGCAATTAAATGTAGTTCCATTGATCGCTACAACAGCATCTGGAAAGTGTTCGTCAACAAGATGCTGAACAGTTTGCGTTCTGAATGTTTCACCTGAGTTATGAGCTGCTAAAACTTTTAGTTCGTATGTTGTCGCAAGAGCGGCTCTATCAGCAACAGCAACGTGCATCCATGGATATGCCCAAGTGTTCTCGCAATTAAAATACTTTATCGGTGTCGGTGAACTACTATTGAACTTACCGACTTTTTCTTCTGTGCATTTTCCAGAGTAGGTCGAAATAGTGACACTGGAAAAGTGATTGATTTCACCAGAAACAATCTGTTGATATGTATCAAGTGTTGTTTCCACTTTATGTCCATTATGTCTGATAGTAAGATCATTCTCTGTAAACTTATCTCTCAAAGCAGCTATGTTGTATTTCAAAGCAAGATTGAGTGGTTTCGCAAAGACAAATCCATCCGGTTCCAGCTTGAATGTTGAAGCTAAATCCGGCTTAATAATAATTTGTTGAGTTAAAGGGTCAATCACCTCAATATAGTTTTTAATTTCCTCAACTGTAAGTACAG
>NQJD01000047.1 GCA_004284765.1 Candidatus Electronema aureum | reverse complement strand
TTCTGAAGACTGCAAAAAGAACGGAATATTTTTCACAGACGGCTTGGCCTCTTACGGAAAAGTATTTCCTGCGGAAAGACACAGCGTTGTCAGTAAAGGAAGCGGAAAAACAAGTCATATCGAAAGGGTTAATTTAACATTCAGGCAAAGAGTGTCGGCATTAGTCAGGAAGACATTGTCGTTTTCGAGAAGCATTGAAAACTTAACTGCATCTGTTTAGAGATTTATTAATCACTACAATTATTGTATTTTATTGATCACCCATAGATCGCTATTACCGTTTTTCTTTGACAAACATGCAACTTTGACACTATACAGACAAATTTAAAAATGTCCGCTGTTCTGTCAATCTATGCCGCATGAGGTGAAGTCTCGATGAAGCAACTGAAAATTTCAGTAATGTCGAAATGTAATTGATCAATGAATAAAAAACAATCGTTTTAGTAATTAATGAATATTCAAGCATATGCCCGTTCTGGCGTGCAGTCCTGCTCATGCGCACAATTTTCAAAGATGCCTGCCGCTGTTGTTATGACAGCAGCAAAATACTCTGCAATTTTTTCGTCCAATCATTTATCCCTTTCTCGCAGAATTCCCAATTAGCTAAGTCAGACTCCCAGAGTTTGCTGATACTGCTCTCAATCTGATTGATGTACTCTTCATCCTCGGCTGTGCGCTGGGAAAATGTTTTGTAATCGCAGCTATATTTAAGACTAAACAACTTTTCTTTCTTCTTCAAGCCAGCAATCTTGGCGGCAATTTCATCAATCAGGTAGCGTTGCAGTGCGGCATCAACTGCTGACTGGAGGTCATCGTTGAATGAAGGCAGCAATTCAGCATAGCTGCTGTTGATAGTTATTGACTTTGCAAAGTTTACTTCCATACTCTATCTCCATTACAAAATAAAAAAGGGCAACACCAGTGGCCTACCCTTTTTTATTTTCTTTGGATTGTAGACTGCAAATCAGCCTGCAATTTATTCGTAACTGCAACCAAGAAAATAGTTGTAATTGGGCATAGATTCGCATGATGTCTCATTGACAAGAGCGAACATATTGTAACCGCTCCCGCCCACATCGGCTATCTTATAAATAACCCCTTTGCCGTTATTGATGAACAGCTTGCCATTCTCGTAACTCATACTTCTGGCGACGATCGCTTGTGAGCCTATCCGATAATTGTAGTTTTCAACAGAGCCACCATCTGCTTTTAAAGCAAACATATTCTGCCCCGTTCCTCCTGTCTTTTTAATTTTGACGAGAACTGAAGAACTCCCACCTTCTAATACACCGGATACAAGCAATACATCGCGTTCAGGAACAAACATCATTCCGTAGAATGATGCAAAATTCTGTTGACCAAGCCACTTTCCTGTACTCGCATCTGTCTTGGTGAGAACTTTTCCGTTATTGCTAATCGATAAATTTGTTGATCCAACCTTAAGGTTGGATGTTGAGAATATGCCCGCTGCATAAGATGCAGATGAAAAGGAAAGCAACGCTGCTGCTACGGAACAAAGTAATTTACCCTTCATGAGTGTCACCTGTGAGATTCTGCTATTGAGATTTCTGTTCAGTAATTCAAGAGAAATCTCAATAGCTTTTAACAAATAGATTTTCTTCCCGTTCCTAATTGAATGGAAAGAAAATCATGGTTTATTATCCTCGCCTCCCCTTACTTCGGCGCAATCCCCAGCTCCTTCTCCTTCTCATGCACAGCCATCCGGGTCTTGATAGCAGTGTCCGGGATCAGCGACATGGAGTCAATGCCCAGCTCGACCAAGAAGGTGGCGAAGTCCGGGAAATCGGACGGCCCTTGGCCGCAGATGCCGATCTTGCGCCCGCGCCGTTTGGCAGTCTTGATCACCATGCGGATCATCTCCTTCACCGCCTCATGACGCTCGTCAGCAATGCCGGTCAGGATGCCGGAATCGCGGTCAAGACCATACGTCAGCTGGGTCAGGTCATTCGAGCCGATGGAGAAGCCGTCAAAGATGTCGGCGAACGCATCAGCGCAGATGACATTGCTCGGAATCTCGCACATCACGTACAGCTCTAGGCCGTTCTCGCCTTGCACTAAGCCGCATTCGCGCATCACCTGAATGACCTTCTTGCCCTCTTCCGGTGTGCGGCAGAAGGGCACCATCAGCTTGATGTTGGTCAGGCCCATGTCATTGCGGGCCTTGAGCAGACCTTGGCATTCCAGCTCGAAGGCAGGACGGTACTTCGGGTCATAGTAGCGTGAGGCACCGCGCCAGCCGATCATCGGGTTCTCTTCGTTCGGCTCATAGAGATGACCGCCGACCAAGTTAGCGTACTCGTTGCTCTTGAAGTCAGAGAGGCGAACAATCACGTCTTTGGGATAGAAGCCCGCAGCGATGCGGCCCACGCCCTCAGCCACCTTATCAATGAAGAACTGCCGCTTGTCGGTATACGCACCGGTCTTGGCATCAATCTGGCGGACAATCTCCTGCTTCTCCGGATCGCTCGACTTCTTCAGCTCCTCGTAGTTATACAGCGCGAGCGGGTGCAGGCCGATGTGGGAGTTGATAATGAACTCCTCACGGGCCAAGCCAACGCCGTCATTCGGAATCTGGCACTCGGTGAAGGCCTTCTCCGGGATAGCCAGGTTCATCATGATCTTGGTCTTGGTCGCGGGCAGGCTACCAAGGTCGGTCTTCTGCACTTCAAACTTGAGCAAGCCCTCATAGACATTGCCGGTCTCGCCCTCAGCGCAGGAGGCAGTAATAGCCTGACCAGTCTTGATCTGCTCAGAGCCGTTGCCGGTGCCAATAACGCAGGGAATGCCCAGCTCGCGGGAGATGATCGCGGCATGGCAGGTGCGACCGCCCCGGTTGGTGATGATCGCCGAAGCAATCTTCATGATCGGCTCCCAGTCGGGATCGGTCATGTCCGTCACCAGCACCTCGCCCTTGCGGAAGGTGCCGATGTCTTTGGCATCCGCGATGCAGTGGGCAATGCCTTGACCGATCTTGCTGCCGACCGCCAGACCCTTGGCGATGACATTGCCTTTCTCCAGCAGTTTGTAGGTCTCCATCAAGCCTTTATTGGCCTGCGAATGCACGGTCTCAGGCCGGGCTTGGACGATGAAGAGCTTGCCGGTGCCGACATTCACGCCGTCGCCGTCCTTGGCCCATTCAATGTCCATACCCTTCTTGTAATGATCCTCGATGATGCAGGCCCAGCTAGCGAGCTGAAGGATTTCATCGTCGTTAATGACATACGCATTGCGCTCGGCTGGTGTGGTCGGGATGTTCCGCACTGGCTCTGGGGTAGAAGGGTCGTTGTCGTAGATCATCTTGATCTCTTTCGACCCGACCTTCTTGCCAACAATAGGCCGCTTGCCTTGCTTCAGGGTCGGCTTGAAGACATAATACTCGTCCGGGTTGACCGCGCCCTGCACCACGTTCTCACCCAAGCCCCAGGCACCGGTGATGAAGACCGCATCCTTGAAGCCAGACTCGGTGTCGATGGAGAAGAGGACACCGGAGCACGAGGAGTCAGAGCGCACCATCTTCTGCACGGTGATCGAGAGATAGACATCAAACTGACCAAAGCCCTGATGCTGGCGGTAGGAGATCGCCCGGTTGGTGAAGAGCGAGGCAAAGCACTTGCGGCAGTTCTGGATGATGTTGTCGTAACCGTGGATGTTCAGATAGGTCTCTTGCTGGCCAGCAAAGGAGGCATCAGGCAGGTCTTCGGCAGTGGCAGAGGAGCGCACGGCCACATCCACGTTCGGGCCGTACTCGGCCTCCATCTTCTTGTAGGCGGCGATGATCTCGTCGCGCAGCAGGGGCGGGAAGGGAGCGTTGCGGATGATGTCGCGGCACTTGGCTCCGCGCTCGGCGAGGTTGGCCATGTCCTCGGTGTTCAGGTCGGAGAGCACCTGGCGGATTTCCGCCTCAATGCCCGCCTCTTTCAGCAGGTAGCGGTAAGCGTAAGCGGTGATGGCGAAACCATGCGGGACAGCAACACCCTTGCCAGTAAGATGCTGATACATCTCGCCAAGCGAGGCATTCTTGCCGCCGACCAGCGGCACATCCTCAATGCCGATTTCATCAAACCAAAGGATCAATTTCTCATCATGCGCCTGTCCCATATTGTCAGTCTCCCTGAACCCGCGATTTGCAAGTAGAATTCATTCGTCCGGCCAGATGCCGGGCGGCTTTTACTCCTCAGTAAAGACTATGCTAAAAAATTGCCCTCCTGTCAACCTTAACCCGTGCAGGAGCCGCTGTTTTGGGGTAATCTTGCCGCTGCTGGCCGCGCAGGCTGCGCCAGATTGCAGTGTCATTTCGGCCCCACCTGCTCTTTGCGCGCTGAACATGCTGCGGCAGCCGGTATGAGCAGGCTGACTCCGAGTGTGTCAGCATGCTGACACGGAGCGTATGAGCAGGCTCATACGGATGAGCAGAGCAGGAGCCGAAGAAACAGACAGGGAGTGTTGGGAAGAGTTCGCTGCGCAAGGCGGCTTAATCATACAAGAACAAGGACAGATATCATGTGGGAATATACGGACAAGGTGCAGGAGCATTTCATCAACCCGAAGAACGTGGGCGAATTAGACAAGCCGAGCGGCACCGGCGAGGTTGGCTCGCTAGCCTGCGGCGACGCGCTCAAGCTGACCATTCAGGTGGATGAGCTGGGCATCATCACCGATGCGAAATTCAAGACCTTTGGCTGCGCTTCGGCCATTGCCTCGTCGTCCGTGCTGACGGAGATCATCAAGGGCATGTCCATCGAGGACGCGGCCAAGCTCACTAATCAGCAGATTGCCGACGCGCTCGGCGGTCTGCCGAAAGAGAAGATGCACTGCTCGGTCATGGGCAGAGAGGCGTTGGAGGCAGCGATTGCCGATTATCGCGGCGTGATCCTGCCGATGGCACAGGGCAATGTAGTCTGCGAATGTTTTGGCGTGACGGATCTGGAGATCATCCGCGCAATTCGTGAATCCAACCTGCGTTCGGTGGAGGACATCACCAACTTTACTAAGGCGGGCGGCGGCTGCGGCAAGTGTGAGGACAAGCTGCGTGAAATCCTCCAGCAGACGGTGCAGGCAATGGCAACGGAGAAGGCTTCGCAGCCCAAAACGCAGCGGCTGACCACCTTGCAGAAGATCAAGAAGATTGAAGACGTGATCGAGCGGGAGATACTGCCAACTCTGAAGAAGGACGGCGGCGGCATTGAGCTGATAGATGTGGACGGCGACATCGTCACTGTCTCCCTGCGCGGAGCCTGCTCGCGCTGCCAGTCCTCGCTCACTACCCTCAAGGATTATGTGGAGAAGAAACTGCGGGAACAGGTGGCGGAGACGCTGATTGTTGAGGAGGCACGATGATGAGCAACGGCAAGGTCGTCTATATGGACAACAACGCCACCACCCGGATAGCCCCGGAAGTGCTGGAGGCGATGCAGCCTTATCTGACAGAGTATTACGGCAATCCCTCCTCCATGCACACCTTTGGCGGCCAGGTTGGCAGGGCCGTTGAGACAGCCCGCGCGCAGGTGGCTGAGCTGCTCGGCGCGGAGCCAAGCGAGATCATCTTCACCAGCTGCGGCACCGAGAGCGACTCCACAGCGATTCTCTCCGCATTGCAGACCTACCCGGACAAGCGGCACGTGATCAAGACCAAGGTCGAGCATCCGGCAGTGAAGAACCTCTGCGAGAACTTGGACAAGCTCACCGGCCAGCAGCACCGCATCACCCGGCTGGGTGTGGCAGCGGACGGCACCCTCAATCTCGACAGCTACAAAGCGGCTCTTGCTGATGACACTGCCGTGGTCTCAGCGATGTGGGCGAACAACGAGACCGGCGTGCTCTTCCCGGTGGAGGAGATGGCGGCGATGGCCAAGGAGCGCGGCATTCTCTTCCACAGCGACGCAGTGCAGGCCGTGGGCAAGGTGCCGATCAACATGAAGAAGAACCAGATTGACTTTCTCTCGCTCTCCGGCCACAAGCTGCACGCGCCCAAGGGCATCGGCGTGCTTTATGTGCGCAAGAAGACCCCCTTTGTCACCTTCCTCCACGGCGGGCATCAGGAGAAAGGACGGCGCGGCGGCACCGAGAACGTGGCCTCAATTGTTGGTCTTGGCAAAGCCTGCGAGTTGGCAGGCAAGATGATGGCTGAGGAGAACACGCGGGTGCGGGCGTTACGCGACAAGCTGGAGCACGGGCTGCTCAGCTCCATTCCCAAGGCGATCCTTAACGGCCACGCCGAGCTGCGCCTGCCCAACACCAGTAACATCAGCTTTGAGTACGTGGAAGGAGAGGCCATCCTCCTGCACATGAACCGGCACAATATCTGCGCCTCGTCCGGCTCGGCCTGCACCTCCGGCTCGCTGGAGCCGTCGCATGTCCTGCGGGCAATGGGCGTGCCCTTCACTGCCGCGCATGGCTCGATCCGCTTCAGCCTCTCTATTTACAATACTGAGGAGGAAGTGGACTTCGTGCTAGCGAAGATGCCGGAGATTATTGCCAACCTGCGGGCGATGTCGCCGTTTTGGCAGGGGTGATTGCGGTCAACCGTTGCCCCATGTAGGGACACGGCATGCCGTGTCCCTACTGCTGCTGGACGGGGAGGGCGAGGCGGAAGCCTAAGAAATCGGAACGGAATTCTGGTGTGCTTCCGCCGCGACCTGCCGCTCGTCCATGCAAGCCCCTCCAGTCGCCGCCGCGAAACACACGAAACGAGGCAGTTTCAGGCTCGAATGAAGCAGTTTCAGGCCCCTGCGGATTGTCCTTGGGGCTGGAGGCATAATAGCCACTGTCATACCAGTCGGCGCACCACTCATAGACATTGCCGCTCATGTCATGGAGACCCAAGGCGTTGGCCTCTTTTCCTCCCGCCACATGAGTGGCCTTACCGCTGTTTTTTGCGTGCCAAGCTACTGCGTCTATCTCATCGCCGCCGCAGTATTTACCTGAACCATCAGCCCGGCAGGCGTATTCCCATTCCGCCTCAGTAGGCAAGCGGTAGTTTTTGCCAGTGCGGCTGTTCAGCTTCTTGACGAAGCCCTGCGCGTCGTTCCAAGAGACATTCTCCACTGGATAATTGCCGCCCTTCTTGAACTTGGAGGGATTCGCGCCCATGATCTTCTCCCATTGCCCTTGTGTGACTTCAAACTGCCCCATCCAGAAGCTGTCCACGCAGACCTTATGCACCGGACCTTCGTCTTCACCACGGCCTTCTTCATTCGGCGGCGACCCCATGTTGAAGCAGCCGCCCGGCACGTAGGCCAGCTTCATGCCGGTGAAGTCGTCAACTGTTATATCTCCCTGTTTTCTCGTCGCAGCCTCTTCTTCGGCTTTCATCTCAGCAGAGGCTATCTCAGCCAGCTTCCGCTCCAGTTCAGCGGCCTGCGCTTTTGCTTCTGCTGCCTCCGTTTTCGCCTGTTCCGCTTCAGCCTTAGCAGCCTCGGCTTCCGCTTTAGCCCGCCGCGCCGCCTCATCATTGGCGGGAGGCACGGACGACGGCTGCGCTGCCGAAGCAGCTTGAGCTGACGAAGCTGTCTCTGGTTTCGCTGCGCCTTCCTTGCCGTCGCCATTCAGCGCTACAATCAAGGCGGCAACACCGCTGAGGCCACCAAGAACAGCAGCTATTGCCGTGACAACGATGGCAAATATCTCCCCAAACGATTTTTTCTCATCAGCCATCTTCGCCCGCTCCTCCCGCCCAGCAACTTGACTTTTCGCCCATATCAGGAATATCTAGCACTCCTCTTTAACCGCGTTGTCAAGGGTCTGTCAACGAAAAACACTGGTATCCGCCTGCTGAAGTCAGGCCGGTAGTGATCCTTGGCTAAGATGCCAGAGATCATTGCTGGGTTAAGGGCGATGTCGTTGTTCTGGCAGGGCTGAGGGGGGAGAATGTTGGGTGTTCTGTTTTTGAACCAAAATCCTGCGCACCGTGCTCTTGAAAAAGCGGAAGAGACTGAAGCGAACGGGATTCAAGGTTTCCGGCACGATAAAGCCGCTGACTGAAAAATCCTCTGGTCGCATCAGAGGGAAGGACAGCTGCGGCAACTCAGCCCCGTTCAGGCCCGCTCGACGACAGGCAGCCATGAGCGGGCTTTGTTCCGGGCTAACACCGAGAATGACATGCAGGACAGTGTCTATTGCCACGGGATTCATCGATGCGGCGACCAGCGCGAGTGGATAAGGCTGGCCCCAGATCGGGCCGCTTTGGTGCATGGCGGTGATACCATCAAGCAAGGAAAGCGAAGGCGGCAAAACTAAAGGGAGCTGCACAACACGTTCAAAGAACTTGCCTTGTTCACCGCCGTGCTGCATGTGCCACCAAGGTTTACGCAGTCCAATCAGGCAGCCAAAGTAGTTTTTTACCGCCAAGGTTAGGCGAGCCTGAGCGTGAGCCTTGACTCTGAGATTCACCAAAAGGTCGCAGTCTAAAGCCTCTTCTGCCAGCACGGCACTGCTGCCGCCCGGCAACCGTACCTTTCGGCCTTGGTTGAAATTCTTGATCTGTACACCGAGGGCAACCAGCTCTTCAGTGATGCCTATCGACCGCAGCACCATCGCTGCGGTGCCAAAGGCTGGAGAATCACCGATGCTGACCCGTGCCCCGCGTTCCAGCAACCAGCGGGCGACAGCGAGAATAAAAGCTCCTTCGGTGCAGGAAAGCAGGCTGTTCTTGGCGGCAATCAGGTTTGGCTTGAGGAGGACATCGGCGGAACGTAGGCTGGCTAGTTCAATTGCGCCGAGTACTTGCGCTAAAGTTTCGTTAAGCTGCGGCTGCACATAGCTGGGCCAGTGAGTTAGGGCGACGGCAGTTGATATTTTATTGCCACATTCCTTCAATTTTACTTACCCATGACAGAGGAATTTCATTTTTTATGCGTCCTTCAACGATCGTCATCATTCCGTTTTGCGTTGTCGGAGTTTTTTTACAACTTATTCTTTTTCCGTTTTTAAGATATATCGTGTAACCAATTATTTCTTTTTTTGTATATGCCGTTTCATTTTCAATCTGATGTTTTTTGATAGCGTAAACCGTATTTTCATTATTCATCGCCACTTGTTGCTTTATTTCTTTCTTCGCTACTTCTTGCTGTGATGTGACAAATAACAATAGCAATGCCAAGAGAATAGAGACGACGACAAAGATGCTTCCTGCTATCAGTACCGTTCTAACCAATATTTTTCCTGTTATTAGTATCGCTCTGCCCAACGTTTTCGGCCTAATGCCATTTTTTTCCTCTGGTGCGATTTTTACTGACCTTCGTTGACGGCCCGTTGCCCGTTCCTGTCTAATCTGGTCAATTATTTTTTGCACACCTTCATATGATTTCATCACTTCTCCTTAAATTTACCCACAGCGACCTAAAACGATGATTTTTTCTTGACTTCCGGGTGGTACTATGTTTTTTTGCAGAAAAATTATTTTCAATATTGCGACAGATACACTATGAGCAACCTTTTTTTGTTGATATTGTTCTGCCTTGCATTTTTCACACTTGCCCGTAAATACAAAGGAAATTTAAGTGGCAAAAAAGAACCTGTTCAGAGAACATCACCAAAAACACGAGAAGAACGAGGAAGACAGGGTGAATGTGCTGTGAGTTATATTCTCAGTGCCTATTGCAGTCACTCTGGCGGATATTTTTTCGATAATGTAACGATAAATTTTGCTGGTGGAACAACTCAGATTGACCATATCCTGTTGACAAAAAAAGGGATACTCATCATTGAAACCAAAAATTATTCTGGATGGATTTTCGCACAAACAGATGATGAAAAATGGACTCAGACCGCAGGAAAAATAAAAAATATCTTTCAAAATCCTTTAAGGCAGAATTACAAGCATTGGCTTGCCGTGCGGACTCTGCTCAATTTTCTTCCTAAAGAAATCATACAGGATATTGTTATATTCACAGGGAATGCAAAATTTAAAACTCCAACACCAAAAGGAGTTCTTTTCTTAGATGAACTGGAAGAATTTCTTACACGTATCAATTTTGGCTATATTGCTGATGATGAATTTCAACGCGCAATAGGTCTTATCGAATATGCCCGTCTCGAACGAAGTGAAGACACGGATAGAAAACATCAGGAATTTCTTAACAGAACATTTGGGGGCAGTTAAAATTCATTCTGTTGCCTGAGCTGCGCCGCTGCCGATTTCCCGGCCAGCCAACCGGTGGAAAAGGCGGCTTGCAGATTATAGCCGCCAGTATCTGCCTGAAGATCAAGCAATTCCCCGGCCAAGTAGAGACCCGCGCAGAGTTTCGACTGCATAGTGCGCGAGTCAACTTCAGCAAGTTCCACCCCGCCTGCGGTGACAATCGCCTCCTTGAAGCCCCGATAGCCAGTCACAGGAAAGGGGATGCTCTTCAGCCAGCTGCGCAGCCGCTTCCGTTCTGCCGCCGAAACCTCACCGGCCAACCGCGCAGCGACAATGTCAGTTTCCTCCAAGCAGACCAGCACCATCTGTTCCGGCAGTAGACCGCGTAGCACCACGTCCATCGTTTCCTTGCGTCGCTCGGCAAAATCGCGCAGCAGGCGAGCATCCAATTTTGGCTCGTCCAAGGCGGGTTTCAAATCTAAGAGCAGACTGACCTGCTCGCCCACCCGCAGCGCATCGACCATCAGCTTGCTCAAGGTGAGAATGACTGGGCCGGACAAACCGTATTTCATAAACAGCAGCTCACCGAAAGCATCTTCCTTTCGCTTGCCGTTGATTAGTAATCGCACCCCAACATTGCGCAAATGCAACCCGGCTAATCGAGCGGCCAGACCACCGCCAGTCTCGACCGGCACCAAGGCAGGGCGAATAGGAACAATGCTGTGGCCAACCAACTCAGCTAACCGGTAGCCGTCACCGCTGGAGCCAGTGGCCGGATATGAGGCTCCGCCCGTGGCGAGGATCACCGCGCTTCCCGACACCACATTACCGTTGCAAAGCACGCCGCGCACGTGGCCGTTTTCAATCAACAGCTCTTCAACTCGCGAGCCAGGCCGCAGAGAAACCGACAGATTAGTCAACCAGTCGCGGAAAACCCCAACCACATCCGCTGCCCGACCTTGGGCAGGAAAAACCCTGCCACCCCGTTCTGTCACCGTTTCCACGCCGCGTTCCTCAAAAAAGCGAATCAGGTCTTGGCTGAAGAACTCTTGGAAGCATTGGCGGAGGAATTTGCCATTCCTACCAAAGCAAGCGAGGAAATCGGACAGCTCGGCGGTGTTGGTAAGGTTACAACGACCCTTGCCAGAGATGTTGATTTTGCGTCCCGGCTGGGCCATTTTCTCCAGCAGGACAACCTCAGCCCCGTTTACCGCTGCTTGACCTGCGGCCATCAGCCCAGCAGCCCCGCCGCCGACCACGATAACCCGGCGACTCATGGCGTTGTTCTGTGTGTTACGATGCAAAGCATTCTTTCTCCTCTTGCTGATGGTTGAGTTTTTCTTTCCTGCAACATAAGCGAGAAACTGTTATGTTGCAGGAAGAACAAGCAGTGCGCAGAAACGATAAGCTGGTCTGAAGAATTATTTCCGTAGGAGGAATAATGAAGTGCAGTTGATGAACTTGCTACGACAATTCAGTCGTGTTGTCGCGATCATCACGGACTGGCTGCTGATTGGCAGCGGCTTGTTGCTGGTGTTCATTGCCTTGGTCAGAATCGATGTGGTATTAGCGAGGTATTTTCTGCTCTGCTGCGGCCTGCTGTTCAGTGGCTTTGGTTTTTGGTTCCGCCACCAGCGACTGCGAAAGCAGAATTGAGCGGTTCTTTCTCTTTGATTAGCTCGTCGTCTGCTTGGAGTACATGTACCTCGTTTTGGGAAAAACGTTTGAGCAGCAGCTGAATCAGATAAAAGCCAAAATCAGGATTCTGATAATAGAGCTGACGGATTTGAGTATCGGTCATGGAAAGTAACTCCACGTCAGTTTTGCAGCGCAGAGTAGCACTACGTCGCTGCTCGCTCGCAAAAACGCCCATCTCACCAAAAATCTCACCTGGCTTGATGGCTACATCCAATTCATCGACTGACAGCGAGCCTGACTTGAGAAGATAGATTTTCTCTGCTCTGTCACCTTTGCGAAATACAATATCTCCCTCATTGAATGCCTCTTTGTTCATGTGGGGTATCATAAATTCAAACGACATGTCTTCTTCAGAAGCCTTGCGAACCTGTTTGATCAGCTTGAGCATTTGTGCCAAGCGGATGCAGTTCATTGGTAGCAGGGCAACATGCAACATGAAAACAGGAACGATATGCGCCTGAGAAGTGTACACGATAAAAACAACATTGCTCATGATGCCGATAATCCTCAGCGGAATCATGTTCTTCATGTAAAATGTAGAGAACATCAGCGACACTGCCAGATAACCCAGAAGCTCAACCCAATTCATGACAAAGGCGGCCCGCTCCGGCGAGGAGCTTAGAAGTATGAGGGAAAACCACGCATTATGCGTCTTCAATCCATCTTAATGGGCAAAGCCGATGATTACAATCATAATATTACATCCATGAACAAGATCAACGCGATAGGCCTTTTCTCTGGTGGCTTAGATTCCATTCTTGCTTGCCGAATCGTGGCTGCTCAAGGCATCCAAGTGCAGGCATTGAAATTCGTTACTCCCTTTTTCGGTCATGATTTGCTGGCCGACGAAGCACGATTCCAGCAGGATATTTTTGATAAGTACAAAATTGAAGCTGAATTAGTCGATCTGAGTGAAGGCTATATCGAGCTGCTGCGCAAGCCAGCCCACGGCTTTGGGAAAAATTTCAATCCCTGCATTGACTGTAAAATCTTGATGCTACGCCGCGCCCGCGAGCTGATGGAGGAACGCGGTGCTTCCTTTCTCTTCACTGGCGAGGTACGCGGGCAGCGGCCTATGTCGCAGCAGCTTGACACGCTTCAGCTCATTGAAAAGAAAGCGGGTTGTCAGGATATTCTTCTTCGTCCGCTCTCTGCCAAGCTGATGCCGCCGACTCTACCTGAGCAGCAGGGCTTGATCGACCGAACGCAGCTGCACGGGTTAGCTGGACGAGGGCGGAAAGGACAGTTAGCCTTGGCACGCGAGCTGGGTATTACCAATTTCCCTGCTCCTGCGGGCGGCTGCGTGCTGACTGATCCCATTCTGGCGGCGCGGATTCAACGCTTTTACCAAGGTCTCTTTGCGATCGGACAGGAAGGCATTACTGCCGAGGACATCTGCTTGCTGCTGATAGGTCGCCAGTTTCGCTTACCCGGCGGACATTGGTTGGTCTTAGGCCGCAACGAGCAGGAAAACGAGCGTTTAACCGCGCTGCGCGGGCCGGAGGACTGGTTGCTATTTATGCCAGAGCGTTCCGGGCCAGTCGCCTTACTGCGCCGCGCTGCTGTCACGGTCGCCGCCGAAGAGCAGGAACAGGTGAAGTTAGCTCTCTGGGCTGCGGGGCTGGTGGTGCGCTACGGGCAAAAGACCGAGGGCAGGCCGCTTGCAGGAAATGTGCTAATGGAACAAGGCGGTAATCAAAGAAAACTTTGCGACGTAGCTCCTCTGCCCGATGAGCTTTTCAAGGATTGGATTGTTTAGAGGTGTTGTCAAGCAAGAAAAAACGCAGCCCGTTATTGCGCTTGACAGGTGCAATATTTGCCTTATTATCCTTCGTTATTGTAACGAATATACGGGTACAGCTGGCGGGCGGTACAGTACGTTATATAACGCAAACGAAGCGAGTCCGAGAGCTACGGGAGTCAGCTCGGTCGGACTGCACAACGCGGGCGAGGATGTCCTCATGAAGTGTTAACTCATTGGCGGTGAACAGTATGAATGCGCCTGATCTCATGGTCCGCATCACCAAACAGAGGCAGATTATACTTGAAGAACTTCAAAAAGCAAAAAACCATCCTACAGCCTGCGAGCTGTACGACGTAGTACGAAAACGACTACCCCGCATTGGGCTGGGGACAGTCTATAGAAACCTTGAGCTGATGGCAGAAAATGATCTGATTCTGAAACTTGAAGTCGGCGGCTCGCAGAAACGTTTTGATGCCGAATTAACACCTCACTATCATATCCGCTGCTCTCGCTGCAATAAAGTCGAAAACATTGCAGTTGATGTCATTGAAGACATTGTTGAAGCTGCCGCGAGAAAAACTTCCTACAATATTCTTGGACATCACGTTGAATTCTCCGGTGAATGCCCTGAATGTCAGGTACTCATTAGGCAATCCAAAGAACAGAATACGCAGAAGCGTCTCTTCTTTTAGCCCAGCAATACGCCACTGGCAAACTGAGTGATCGGCATAATCACCTTGCCGATTACCCCCAAGTAGAACAATATCAGCACAAGAATGAATCCATACGGCTCCATCTGGGCGTAGCTACGGGCTGCGCCTGATGGTAGCATCCCCATCAGCACCTTCGAGCCATCAAGCGGCGGAATGGGCAGACAATTGAACACCGCCAGCATGACGTTGATAAACACTGAGGCCGCTGCCATATTAACTGCCGGTGCCAGCAGGCTAATCAAAAAAGGCGAGGTAACAGGCTGCATAATCAGCAGCTTAACTAACAGCGCACTGGCCACAGCCAGCAGCAGGTTGATCCCCGGCCCAGCTAACGCCACCAGCAGCATTCCTTTCTGCGGATTTTTAAAATAGGTTGGATTGACCGGCACTGGCTTGGCCCAGCCGATGTTAGCAATGAGAAAGGCCAGCACACCAAAGGGGTCAAGATGCTTGAGCGGGTTCATGGTCAAGCGGCCTTCATTCTTTGCTGTCGGGTCTCCTAACATCCATGCTACATAGCCGTGCGCCAGCTCATGCAGTGTCAGCGCAAAGAGAAGAGGCGGGGCAAGAATAAGAAATTTTAAGATATATTGGTTCATGTCCATGTTGTTGTCTCCGCAGGGAACGGGATGAAAGAACTTTGTTCTTACCCCTGATAGAGTGCGGTGTCAAGAAAATGCCGGGTTGGAACTGCCCTGCTGCGGAAACTATCGCGTATCGTATCGCCCTTGCTGTCGCTGTCATAATAGACCTCTTGCATAAGTTGGTAATGGTGAACCATGAGTGGCAAAGCGAACGGCTCCCTAAAAAACACATTGAATTTACCATTAAAAACAATATAATATTGAAAAAGTTGACTTCCGACTTGGTCTCAGTTTTCAGAGGGCGAATG
>NQJD01000046.1 GCA_004284765.1 Candidatus Electronema aureum | reverse complement strand
CTTTCATAAGAACGGCGTTTGGCTGGCGGGCATTCGCCCTCTGAAAACTGAGACCAAGTCGGAAGTCAACTTTTTCAATATTATATTGTTTTTAATGGTAAATTCAATGTGTTTTTTAGGGAGCCGTCCGCTTTGCCACTCATGGTTCACCATTACCTGCTATAGTGATGAGAACCAAGTTGCAGCTCAAATGGAAACAAAAAACTACATACCACGACCCACTTTTTTGACCATCGCTGCGTAATCATCCTCATAATAAGGCTGACCGTTGCACTCGCGGTCAAACCTGTCGCTCTTGTCTTGATAGGCTTTGACTCTCTGCTTGTACAGGTCAAGCAGATGATCAAGCTCCGGCAGGCGGGAGTTGTAATTCATCACCTTAGCATCATATGCGGAACGTGCCGTGCAACCGCTTCGATCCACCTCATTCTTGGCCGCTTTGAGCCGCTCGCCAATCTCTGTCAACTCCTTGTTGAGCACGTCAAACTGCTCCTTGGTTTTGACAATGACAGAATACTTGGCATCCACGTCCATGTTCAAGTAAATGCATTCTTCGATCATCTCCGGTGTCAACGCACCTTCACCATCAGGCGTGACACGGTAGGTTCCCATTCGAAGCTTATTTGTATCCTCCTTTATATTTCCTGGTGGCAAGATATTTATAGTTACATTGCCAGCAGCATTGACAACAGGAGAATTATCCCCTGCCGATGATTGATCTATTTGCGTGGAAGAATAAGCTGTCCCTGTTTCATGGCAGATGCAACCTGTAACAATGCAGACTAACAACAGGGACAACACACCTTTATTCTTCATAATTAACCTCCACATTTCCTTGGGCATTAATTATGGGGCTATTGTCACCCCGTGTTGACTGTTTGATTTGAATATCATCAAAAGGATGCTGTTTTGCTACACTATGTAATGCTTCTTTTTTAAAAGACAGAGGTTCCGAGTTCAATGCCGCAGGCGCAAGCAGATAGACCATCACAAACACCGCCAGCGCACCGCCCGCATGAATCAACAACGCAGTTCCCGGCTGCGCCTTCAAACGGATCATGCCGGGAATGACTCCGGCAACTCCGGCAGCAGCCAAGGCCAGCACGATGCGAAACACCGTATATTGAAACTGTGTCGGATCGGGAAAGCAAATTGCCAGCGCCAACGCTGCCGTCACAAAGCAGAGGCCGAAGAAAAAGGCCAGCAGCTTCGTGTGCGCGTCCAGCACTGCGAGAAACCGGGCAATTCCTTCTTCTGGTTGCGCTTTCGCTGTTCTTTTTGGAGCAGCCATCGTTGTTATGCAAACAAATTGCTCGTGTCACCCTGCGAACTTTCCCGCCCGCACCCAGAGAAAGGTTTCGCCGCCGATGCTGCGGCAGTCCGCCGCCTCAATGGTGATTTGGTCGCCATCTAATTCCACAACAGGATTCTTCACCTGAATTTTGACCTGATTATTCAAGTTCAACGAATGATCAAAAATCACTTGTTGTAACTCACAAGGTAGATTACGTATGAATCTTATTCAAACAGCTCTGCATCTCTAAATAAGCCCGCCCGCTTGTCCTTCTCTGAAAGAGATGGTTCGTCCGCTAGCGGCCAAGCGATATTCAAATCCGGGTCGTTCCAGATGATTGCCCGCTCATGTTCCGGGGCGTAGTAATTCGTGGCCAGATAGAGAAATTCCGCGCTCTCGGACAGCACAAGGAAGCCGTGGGCGAAGCCCTCCGGCACCCAGAGCTGCCGTTTGTTCTCCGCTGAGAGAATTTCCCCGGCCCATTGGCCGAAGGTTGGCGAGCTGCGGCGGATGTCCACGGCCACATCAAAGACCTCGCCCTGCACCACCCGCACCAATTTGCCCTGCGGCTGCTGGATTTGATAATGCAGACCGCGCAGGACATTCTTTGCCGAGCGTGAATGGTTATGCTGAACAAAAACCGTGTTCAGACCAGTGGCCTGCTGCCATTGCCGCTGGCTGAAGCTCTCGAAGAAGAAGCCGCGCTCGTCGCCGAAAACCTTCGGCTTAATCAGCAGCACATCAGGAATGCTGGTTGGTTGCACCTTCATGCCCGATCTCCGTACATATTTTGGTAATACTGCTGGTAAGAGCCGTCGGTCACAGAGGCCGTCCAGTCGCGATTTGCTAAATACCAGTCAACGGTCTTGGCGATACCCTGTTCAAAGGTGACTTTCGGCAGCCAGTCCAATTTCTCGGCAACTTTGCCCGCGTCAATCGCATAGCGGCGGTCGTGGCCGAGGCGGTCTTTGACAAAGCTGATCAGCGAGCGGCGCGGCTGCCCTGACGGCAACGGAGCGGCCTTTTGGTCGAGCAGATCGCAAAGCAGCTGCACCACATGCAGATTGGTCTTCTCGTTGTGCCCGCCAATGTTGTAGGACTCGCCCAGCCGCCCCTGCTCAATCACCCGGACAATAGCCTCGCAGTGATCCTGCACATAGAGCCAGTCGCGGATGTTGCCGCCGTCGCCATAGACCGGCAGCGGCCTGCCGTGCAGCCCGTTGTTGAGGATCAGCGGGATCAGCTTTTCCGGGAACTGATACGGCCCGTAGTTGTTCGAGCAGTTGGTGATCAGGACGGGCAGGCCGTAGGTGTGAAAGTACGCCCGCGCCAGATGATCGGACGAGGCTTTGGAGGCCGAGTAGGGCGAGCGCGGATCGTAGGCAGTCTCTTCGGTGAAGAAGCCGGTTGCGCCGAGCGAGCCGAAGACCTCGTCCGTGCTGACGTGGAGAAAGCGGCAGCCCTCGCTTTTGCCTGACCAGTGCTTTTTCGCCGCTTCCAGCAAGGTGAAGGTGCCGACGACATTGGTCTGGATAAACTCCGCCGGGCCGGTGATCGAACGGTCAACGTGCGACTCGGCGGCGAAATGGGCAACTGTATCAATCTGCTGCTCGCGGAAGAGCGTGGCCAACAGCGCAGCGTCGCAGATGTCGCCTTTGACAAAGCTGTAGTTCGGATGACTGCTGACATCGGCCAAGCTCTGCAAATTGCCCGCGTAAGTCAGCTTGTCGAGGTTGATCACCCGCCAGTCCTGCCGTTCGCGCAAAAGCAGGCGGACGAAATTCACGCCGATGAAGCCGCAGCCGCCAGTGACCAGCACAGTTTTCGCCATGTTCTTTCCTTGAAGAGAGTTGAGAAGGCCTGTTTGGGCAGCAGTATAAAGGAGAGCCGCGCACCTGTCAAACAGCTTGCGTCATCTGTGCAGGAGGGCAATTTTGCCAAACATCTGGGCTAAACCGATGCAAAGGGAAAAGGCCATCTGCGCAGGCAGATTGACACCGCAGCAGACATCGAAAAGGATGGTCAGGGAAGAATCCAAGCCATCTTCTGGGGCTTGCCAACTGATGAGAATTGGGAAATGAGGCAAAGGATAAAGGATCAGGGTGGTATCGGCCTCAAAGCCTTCAGCCTTGGTGCCATGAAATAATTCGGCCAAATCATGCAGCAGACCGAGGTGCTGATCGGCAAGCTCTTTCAGGAGGCGTTCACAGCGACTGGTAAAAAGATTCTGTCGCTCCATGCCACCGGGCAGGTCGCGAAAATTGAGCCAGCGGCCTGTGATCTCCTGATGCTGTGGACTGGCAGCGTAGGCTAAAAGTGGAGCCTTAACCCAAGGAATGAGGTGACATTCCGAATGCACCTGCCCTTGTTGGTCAATCTGGAATTCTTTGCCCAAAGATTTGATTACCAATCTGCCGTGTTGAAAAGTTCCGCCGATACGCGGCGCGATCACGGATAGATTCAGCCCAAGAATCTGCTGTTCCAGCTCGCTCAAGTCTTTAACAAAGCGGTACAATTCTTGCTCCGGTTTTCCACTCAGGCGGGCGGTGAGCTGCTGTTTTGTCTGCTCGTCCAGTAAAGGGCAGTCAGAAAGTTTTTTTTGCCCAGAAGCGGCGGCAGCGGCAAAGGCGAGGCAAGAAGGCAATTGGCAGCGACCACAGTTATTTTTCGCCAAAAGTCGGTAAATTTCGAGATGCGATAGGGAATCGGCAACCATGCAAGATGAATCTGGAAAAAAGAAAGGAGCCGCGCGTGCGGCTCCCTCAGCTTTGCCTGTTAACCTTAAATCTCGGTAACAGTGATGGCCTCGAAATCGCAGACCTCCACGCAGGTTTCGCAGCCTAAACATTCGTCCATGTTCACTGGCTCGGATTTACCATCAATCAGCTCCAATACAGAAGCAGGGCAGCTGCCAACACATTCTTCACAACCAGTACATTTGTCTTTGTCCACGACTACATCAAACATTTTTTTCTCCTTGGGTGACGGGTTCAGCAAAAACCCTTTTTAAAAAAACAGCCTCGTTATTCTCTGTTATACAGTGATATGACGGCTCCGGCAAGACAGAATAAAAACAACCGGATAAAAAATGCCTTGAGCAGATAGATGATCTTTGACGATTTGTTAAACTGTCACATCTCAGTGACAGCAATTTTTTGATTCACAGATTCCCATGTAAGCTCTCGCCGCCCAGACATGCGCGCTTCCACAAGCCGACGCTTCGCTCACCGATCCCGCGATTTACCCAAATGTTCTCTTTCGTCAGTGCTTTTGCATGAAAACCTTTTTGAAAAAACAGTGTTGCCACGTTAGCCTAATTATGCACCGACTGCGGCAAAATTACCCATAATCAAAACGGTGTCAACCTTTTTTTGCAGATTTTCCATCCACCCGTAGAGGAAAAAAATATATTTTATTCCAACATCATGTTGTTATTACGTTTTACGCAACACCGTGATCCCTGCGTAGATAGCTTTTTTCATCCACTTACTTGCCCTCTTGATCAGTAAGAGTAAAAAATTGTATGGCCCAAAAAACTTAACTTGACTGTTGTGCAGAAGTATCATATTTTGTATTTATTAGTATGTGAAAATATGTTTGGGGCTGACCTAAAAAAACAACAGAAAGGAGATGGATATGAAGAAAGTGCTTGTTGCCGGCACTGCTTTGATGCTCGCCGGTTCATTTGTCGTTCAAGCGCAGGCGGAGGTGAATCCTAAAGACGAACCCCGTATACTCAGTGGTGATGCACGAGTAAGTTATATCGGGAAACAGGATTATCTGCGCAACGCAAACAGCGCAAACGGTTATGATGATTACTTTGAATCTCGCGTCGGCGTAAATTTTGATAGTACAGCTTGGGGGAAGGCTACTCAAGGCGTTTCTGCTAAGGCCCGCCTGTATTTCGATGGGTACGGCTTTGAGGACGATGCTCCGTGGAACGGCCAAGAGTCCACTCAAGTTTCTGTTGATTATGCTTATTTGACTGCCCCGCTGGGCGATTGGACTATTAAAGCAGGTCGCGTCAATCCTAACTATTCTCAATTCTTTTCGTGGAATATCCGTCCGACCCGCTTGATAGCCAACTACAAGCAAGGTAATGTCGATATCACTCCGTTCGTCGGAGTCCGGGCTGAAGCCTCCACTGAGGATGACGTATGGAACGACAATGATTATATGGAGTATGGTCTTGTCGCAGGCGTGAAGCTCCAGAACGCGTGGAACTTGAAGGGCTATGTCCGCTATGATGATGATAAGAGGGAATGGGATCAAACAACAAAAGATTTAGGTATGCTTGCGCAAGATGCCGATGGAAATTCTTATGTTCTTGTTGCTCCCAAGGTTCCTATCTATGACACTTTTACTCCTCATAACGATCGCTCCGGTGTCATCGCTGATGTGTTCCTAAACAACGACGACGCAAGATGCGACTTCGGCTTTCATGCTGAGTTGGCGTATAAGTCTGCTGACGTACAGGGTACTGAGGACGATGGTTTAGGTGGTTACGTCCAGCTCTCCAAGAAAATGAGCGACCAATTCACCCCAATAGTGTTGGCTGGTATGACCAAGGACGGTTATGTAGCTGACAACGATTTTGGTTTTGTTATGGTCGGTGGTGAGACCTCCACCCAAGTGCTGAAGGTAGGCGAAGGCGGAGACCTGTTGTTCGGTGCTTTGGTGGCCAAATATGTCGTCAGTGATAGCCTGACACTGACCGGTAACCTGCTGTATGCTGATTTTGATAACGATGCCGCAGGTACCTTGGATAGTGCTATCGAGGTTTCTGGTATCGCTGCTTATGCGCTGAACGATTCCGCCAGCCTGACCTACAAGGCCGGTTATCTGACTCCCAGCATCACCAGCGGCAGCGGTGTTGACGAAGATGCTTATTTTGCACATCTCGTTCGCTTGAACATTGCGTTCTAAGCAAAGCTGTTTGTTTCACTCTGTACATCAAAACAAAAGCCAAGCATCCGTTATGGATGTTTGGCTTTTTTCATCGCACGCGAGCAACACCTTGATTGGCAATAGCTCTTCTCTTTTCAAACTAATCAGTTGATCCGCAACATAATAAAAAAAGAAAAGGAGAGACAACCTGCGTCTCTCCTTTTCTTTAATCAGCTTGTACGTGCAGACTATTTTCAATAAGAAAAGCTAATCGACATGCCGCCGTAGAAGGTGTTTGGACTTTTTTCCGCAGCAGAAACCTCAACATTGCTGTTCGTGGCTTGTCCACTCACTTCCAAAGCATGAGACCACTGTAACTCTGGGGTGACAGTAAACAAACCACCGTAGGAAACCGGCAGATTGAAAGACATGCAGACGGCTTGACCATCCTGCTTTTCTTCATTCTGGAGCGGCGCGGCAGCCACCAGCATGGTTCTGGAGTCAACGCCCAACGCAAGACTGTCGCTGATCTGGAAATCCTTGGCCAAGTTAAAAGTCACATACCAAGGCTTCTCGCCGTCTTCGTGCAACAGATCACGGCGACTGTGCTGATTCATTCCCAACAGGACAGCTCCCGATTCCGGGCTGTTTTCTGGGGCAGTGTAAAGATAACCTGCGGAGAAACCGAGCCGCCCTTCCGAGCCATCGTAAGACAGGGTGATATCCTGACCGTCAACTTGCCCCTGTTCAGCGAAGATGCCCTTGAACATCTTGACCGATTGGTTCAGCGAAAGATCAATTTCGCCCGCAAAGGTGGTCTTTAATCCGCCGTACATGCCAGCCGCCAGCAAGAGACTGCTGACCGCCGCGCCGCTATCGCTACAGTCGGCGATGCAGACCGACGACGGCTGTGCCGCTAAAGCAGGACTGCTGATGCTGACCAGAACCGCAAGCAGGTATGTATTATTTTTTCGAGTCATTTTGAGCGTCCTCAGTATGTTCGACCTAGTCCAGAGACAGAAGAACTGCGTGGAGGTCTCATTTTTAGTATAACGCCCGCCCGACGAAATGACAATCCAAAAAGCTGTACCTGTAAAAAAATTATACTGATGCTTTGCTGCGGCATTGCGCTGCGATTGCATCGGCCAGATCATCAATGGTGTATCGTTCCGGCTGAATATCCACCTTCAGGCCCTGCTTGCGCACTGTCTCTGCTGTGACTGGGCCAATGACTGCAATCTTGACCTTATCATGCAACAGCTCGTGCAGCTCCGCCTCATCCTTGGCATCGAGCATGGTTAGGAAGTTGGTGACAGTCGAAGAGCTGGTGAAAGTGATCACATCCACCGTGCCACTGCGCAATTCAGTACGCAGCTCGTCCTTCCTTCCTTGTGGCGGCACATTCTGATAGACCGGAGCTACTGTAACTGCTCCACCTGCATCCTCCAGCATCTCAGGCAGGGTCTCCATCGCTTTGAGGGCACGGGGTAGCAGGAAGCGTTTACCCGGCACCTCGCCCGCAGCAATCAGGGCCTCAGCCAAGCCTTCGCCAGTGAACTTCTCAGGAAGCAGGTCAGCGCAGAGGCCGTATTTACCCAGCTCATCTCCAGTCGCCTTGCCCACCACCGCGATCTTGCAGGGAGCGAGGGCGCGGCTGTCCAAGCCTTTTTCATGCAGCCGCTTGAAAAAATAGCTGACCGCGTTCAGGCTGGTGAGCAGAATCCAGTCATAGCGGCCCAGTTCGACAAGAGCCTGATCCAGCACGCTGAAATCCTCGACCGGCTCGATGTGAATCGTGGGATATTCCAAGCACTCAGCTCCGTATTCCTCCAGCTTGGAGACCAGCTCGCTCGCCTGCTCACGGGTGCGGGTGACAATGATCCGCTTGCCAAAGAGCGGGCGATGTTCGTACCAGTCAATGGTTTCACGCAGCTTGACCACCTCTCCGATAATTACCAAAGCGGGTGGCGCAATTTTCGCCTGCGCAACCACCTCGGTGATGGTAGCCAGTGTACCGACCACTGACCGCTGCTGCGGAGTTGAGGCCCATCGTACCACGGCCACTGGTGTATCCGGCGAGCGGCCATTGTCGATCAATTTTTTGGTGATGACTGGCAAGTTTTTAATGCCCATATAGACCACGATCGTGCCTGCGCCGGTAGCTAATTTGTCCCAAGCGACGTTGGACTCCTCTTTGCCCGGTGCTTCATGGCCAGTAACAAAGGCCACTGAGGCCGTGTAATCGCGGTGAGTTATCGGAATGCCAGCATAGGTGGCCGCAGCAGTGGCCGAAGTCACGCCCGGCACCACCTCAAAGGCGATGCCTGCTTTCACCAGCTCTTCAATCTCCTCCGCGCCTCGCCCAAAGATGAAGGGATCGCCACCTTTGAGTCGCACGACGCGCTTACCGGTCAGTCCGTGTTCAACCAGCAGCCGGTTGATTTCTTCCTGCGACATAGCGTGCAGGCCACCGCCTTTTTTGCCAACATAAACCAGCTCGGCCTCGGCAGGTGCATGGTTGAGCAGCTTGCTGTTGGCAAGGTAGTCATAAACCACCACTTCCGCCCGTTCGAGGAGGAATTTGCCGCGCAGGGTGATCAGACCGGGATCGCCGGGACCTGCGCCGACGAGATAGACTTTGCCTTTTTTGGACACTGCTTGCTTATTGTTCACGATTTTTTATCTTCTGTTGTTTCTGACTCTGAAGTTTTTTCTGGCAGTTTTTTAATGTCAGGTAGCATTTCTTCAATGCTGTTTTTGGAAAAATCAGGCAGCTTACGTTGAATCTCATTGGGAGATGTTGAGGCAGGGAAAAATTTCAGACCGAGCTTAACTAATTCATCAATCTCTGTTATGCAGAATTTAACTCTTTGGGAGTATTCGTGGTAATCTTTATCCTCTGGAACTGCACCAGCCTCTTTTGCTATTTTTATCGCTTGTTCATCCAGTTGTTTCTTGTTTTCTTCTATTAATTGATTGCTAAGTTTTTCGTATATATCATTTGCGATTCTCCTATTTCTTACAACTTCAACAGCTTCTTGATTTTTAATATATTCACCTTGCAGATAAATGACCGAATAGACAACGGAAGCAACAACACCAGCAGCTTTTGCAGAATTAAACACAACTTCAAGCCATTCCGATCCTGTATCGAGATTCTGTAGGCTTACTTTCCCTTTCACAAAATCATTTACAATTAATTGGTCAAAGATTCTATCTAATCTTTCAGATATATTTGATAATTCTTTCAGGTCGTGAATTTTTGGGAGCTTGATGCTTATAGAATTCTGGTCCTGTGGCGGAAGCACCGCAGAAAGTACAGATACAGCAATATTTACCTTGTTTCTTAGTTGAGATAACAACGAAACAAGTCTAACGCATAAATCTTTACTTAGGACAAGAGAATCTTCATGTGTCATAAAAATTGTCTTGTTAATATTTCTTATATCATCGATATGTTCTTTGAATGCTCCAGTAGCCTCCAATTCTTGTATCGCCCTGCGAAAGCTGACAATTCCTGCTACTAATCTATTGTTTGCATCATTTGTAATTCCAGATTCTGCCAAAACGATATTATCTACACATCTTGAAAATACAGAAAGAATATCCCTCAGTCTCATCTCTATATCCTTTGAAAAAAAAATAGTTTTAGATAGGGAGCGGCAGCTCCCCCTGTAAATATTGTGGCTTTACTTACTTCACCCCGCATACACCTCATCCAGCACCGCCTTTCCGCCCGCTGCAAGCAACTTTTCAGCCAACGTTTTGCCAATTTCCGTCGCCTTTGCAACCGGCCCGGCAAGCTGCTCTTTAAAAACCTTCTTGCCATCCAGCGCGGCAATAAGCCCGGTCAAGTTCACCGTGTCGCCTGCAACAGTCGCAAAGCCGCCAATCGGCACTTGGCAGCCGCCTTCCAATCGGAGAAGAAAGGCCCTTTCCGCCGTCACAGCCGCCGCTGTGTCCGCATGATGGAGAAACTGAAGACCCACCAGCAGTTCGCTGTCCGCCTCGCGCAGTTCAATGCCCAGCGCGCCTTGACCGATGGCCGGCAGCATCTGTTCTGGCGAGAAGAGCGCGGTGATTCTGTTCTGCATTCCCAAGCGGTTCAGGCCCGCGCCTGCGAGGATGATCGCATCATACACGCCCTCATCCAGTTTTTTCAGCCGGGTGTCGAGATTGCCGCGCAGGTCTTTGATCTCCAAATCAGGCCGCAGCGCAGCGAGCTGCGATTTGCGCCGCAGACTGGATGTGCCGATCACCGCGCCCTGCGGCAGTTCGGCCAAGGACTTGCATTTCACCGAGATGAAGGCATCAAAAGGAACCTCGCGCTCCGGCACAATGGCGACATGCAGGCCCGCAGGCAGCTCGGCAGGCACGTCCTTCATCGAATGCACGGCCAGATCAACCCGACCGTCTAACAGCGCGTCCTCGATCTCCTTGACAAACAGCCCTTTGCCGCCCACTTTCGCCAGCGGCACGTCAAGAATCTTGTCGCCTTTGGTGATGATTTTCACCAGTTCCACAGAGGTGCCGGGATGCTGCCGTTCAATCTGATTTTTTACCCAAGTGGACTGAGTGACGGCCAGCAGGCTGGCGCGGGTGCCGATGCGGATGAGTTTTTTCATGCAAGAACCATTCGATTATAAAGAAAATTTAAAAACACGATGAGGCGAAAATCAGGGAGCAACCCTTAATATGGCGGCTCTGCCGGACCTTCATAGCCGCACACGCCAGTCCGGGGAGAATTGAAAATAGGCATTAAGGCATAATCATGGTCTGAATGCTTCTTTGCATGTTCATCGCAAACCGCCTCCGGCCCGTCTTCTTCAGTAATGCACTCCATGCACAGCAAAGAAGCTGGCTTGCCGCACACGCCGCATGTCTCTTCAGGTAGATCGTTTCGCGCCATGAGATAAAGAGGATGAGCAGTCAAAGGCTTGCCCTGTCTTACGCCGACAACTTTGATCAGCGTTTCCGTGGAACTGCCGAAATCATAAATATGAACCAGCTCAAGGCCGGGATTGAAGACAAGCTCGGCCTTCTTGCGTTTTGATATTTCTTCGCTGTCCCGGTCATTGAATATGAACTGGCTGAGATGACCGCAGCATTCCAGCCAGATTGCCCGCAAATAATGATCCAGCTTGCTCAACGTCGCAGCACCCTGCATCTCCAAGTGCAACCAGTAATCACCGCAGCCCCAAGCACCGTGAATTTGCAGATGATAAAGATTCTGGTCCGTCTCGCCTTCCTGATGCGCTTCGCCGCGCTGCGGGCAGGTTTGCAGATGTTTCGCCATGCCGCCTTTCGTCAGCTCCCGCCCGCAGAAGACGCATTTGCCGCGAGATTGTTTTCTTCGAGCCATGTTTTGCCTCCTTGATGTTCAAGCAGTTGCCGCTTCCGTATTGCCCGGAAGTCAGATGGTTTGTTTTATCCCCTCTGGCCCGAATCCTGTGTACGGTCTTTTGTACGGCGGCTGGTAAGCCAGCACGATATCTTCCTTCGGGATGCCAAGTTCCGCCAGCTCGTCAGCAATGCCGGTTTCCGTGCCGTCGTATTGTATCCAGATTCTGCCGTCTCTGATATCCAGATGAAGAACAAAGCCATACAAACGTTCCGTTTCATGCCAGCCGGTATGAACAAGCTGATAATGATCGTGTTCCGCATCAAAAATCTGCTGCATCTCGGCATCGCCGTATGCCGGAGGAGAACTGTGGCGGCCAATCACTTCTCTGATATAATCACGGTAACGGTCTATTTTCTCCATTCTGTCACCGCCTCTCTTTCCGCATCGTAAATGATCAGCTTCAATTGATACTCCGCAACACATTCCGAGATGAACGGAAGCGTGAAAAACGAGCTGTACGTTTCTTTCGGAATCGCTAAATATAAAAGACGGCCCGGCTCTCTTTTGCCGAGTGCCTTGCGGTAATTCATATACTGCCCGACCGCCGCGTGAAATTCGGAAACAGCCGACGGCCTGACAAAGCTCTTGATTTCAACCGCTATCTTCTCTTCACCTTTTTCCGCTGCAATCAGTTTCTCGGCTCCCAAGTCAATCTCCATGCCGATTCCGCCGATCCTGATACTCAAAGGATCATGCGTGATTGCCCAACCTTCTTTCTAAAGAGCGTTCCTCACGGCTTCATGAAATAAATCTCTCGCGGCCATGTCACATCAATATTTGCTGGAAAAATGCGCCTGATGGCATTCTGAGCACATCGTGCAGAAATTCCTCTTCAGCATACGTGATGCTGTATGCTTTCTGCACTTCATTGGGCGAGTTGAAGTCTGTAAAGGCCATAGTTTTTTTATTCCATCATTTCTTCGCTATTTTTAACATTTCTGTCTCTTCTCAGTTTTACAAGCCAACCAATCATTGGTATTGCAATGGCAGTCCAAAGCCATTGGTAATTATTTTTGATAAGATCAAATATCTTGCTGAACAGTAAAAATAATACGTTCTGGTCTTTATCCTCTTGGCCAGAAAGTTTATACGCCATCTCATTCGAGATCAAATTTGTTATTGCCGGAACAATGACAATGTCTGTACTTATATCTATGACCTGAATTGATATTGAAATATAGCCAGAAGCATATTCCGCCTTCCCTGTAATTAAATATTTAGCTCCAGCAATATTTCCAACTTTTACATCTGGCATTGGGGTTACTATACCCATTGCTTGCAGCTTCAATTCTTTAATAGTTGTTACACCGTGTCTGCGATCAACAATGCTAATACTTTTGTTTTGCAAGATAGAACATAGGAACTCTTGCGCCACATAACTACTAAGTTTTGTTTCTTCTCCTTCAAAATCAGTAAAATTAACAAAACCTACTGTATTATTCCCTGTCTTTCTGTATATCTCATCGCTTAACTTGGCGGCAAATATCCTTATTCCTTCATCAAATGGCTGAATATCATTTCCTATTCTTGAATTAAGAAGATAGACAGCCAAGAAGAACGCCAGCATCCAACCTGATACCGCGCAACCAATCAACAGCAATCTTTTTCTGTCTTTGGTTATTTCGATACTCATCGAAGTCGATCAAATGTATTGTTCTTTTAAAAGATGAAAGCAAAACACTATATCAGATTACCTTCAACCTGTCTATAACCGCTGCCACCCGTAGCAAACCTCGCGCCGTCTGGCTGAAACCCCGCTTTGTCTGCCACAAAGCTCGATTGAATCGTCCTGATTCACACTGGAAACGGGATGATTCACATTTGAAACGTCCCGTTTCCAATCGGAACTGACACGATTCCAATTGGAATCGAGGCATTTCCTGTTGACATTGTCCCGATTCCAATTGGAATTGCTCTGATTCACATTTGAATCACCCCGATTCCAATTGGAATCATGGCGATTCTAACCGAAATCGTCCCGGTTTCAATCGAAATCGGGGTGATTCCAATCGGAATTGCCTCGATTCAAGCGGCAAATTGCGCGTTGCAAACGACGAAAAATTCAGGCAAACCGTTGTATTATTCAGAACAAGCCAGTTTGTCCACAACCGCCGCAGCCAGCAGCGGAATCATCAGCTCATGATGGCCGGTGAAATTGAAGCCTTTGCCGCCTTCGAGCGTGGGCCGATGCACCACGTTGGTTGCGGGCCGGTAGGCGCGGATGAAATCAAAGTTGGCGGTGGTGAACCGCTGCACGACATGGCCAAGGTTGCGGACAACGGTCAATGCCTTGAGGAAGACCTCCGGCAGCAGCACCGCCGAGCCGAGATTGAGATACACCCCGCCTTCCAGCCCGCTGACCAAGCGACAGAAGACGCGGAAATCGTGGTGACTGCACTGGCCGATGGCCGCGCCGTCCGCCGCCGGGTGAATGTGAATGATATCCGTGCCCATCGCCACATGCACGGTCACGGGAATGCCAAGCCGCCGCGCTTGCGCCAGCAAGCTCTGGCTGTTGAAGGGGAAATTCTGCTGAAGCAGCGCGTTGCCCACCGCCTCACCCAAACCGATGCCCTCTTTCGCCCCTTGGTTGATCGCCTGATTGAGAACTTCGCCGGTCTCCCGCGCGGCACCAAAGGCACCTGCACCAAGCACATTGGCAACCTCTTCAGAGGTGCGGCCAACCATCGCAATCTCGGCATCATGAATGATGCCCGCCCCGTTCAGGGCCAGCGCAGAGATGATCCCGCGCTCCATCAGGTCAATCAGAATCGGAGCAAGTCCGACCTTGATCACATGCGCGCCCATGCCGACCAGCACAGGCCGCTTGCTGATTACCGCTGCGGCAATCCGTTCCACCAGCTCTGGAAAATCCTTGCCTGCCAGCTGTTTCGGCAGATTAGCAATTAATTCCCGCACGGTCATGCCCGGCTTTACAGCTTGGGCGAAATCCGCCACTGTTACCTTGGAATGACGCTCGTGCAGAGAATAGGTGTTGAGACCGCTGAAATCGAGGGGGGGAACAGAAGGCATGATTTTTTCCACAGGCGATTAGGCTTTGCCAAACATCTCCCGCTCCACGATCTCGCAGAGCAGATGTTCGATCCAAAGATGCGCTTCTTGAATGCGGGGCGTGGAGGGAGACGGCACGTTCAGCAGCAGATCACAGTATTGCACTACGCCATGCGCCGGAATGCTCAAACCGCCGGTCAGCGCGGCGGTTTTTAGGCCCAGCTCGCGCGCGACAGCCAATGCCTTCACCACATTGGGCGAGGTGCCAGACGTGCTGATGCCGATGGCCACATCACCCGGCTTACCGAGAGCCTGCACCTGCTTGACAAAGATTTGCTCGTAGGAAAAATCATTGCCGACCGCCGTGATGATTGAGGTGTCGGTGGTGAGGGCGATGGCAGGCAGCGGGGCGCGGTTGATGAGGAAACGGTTCACAAATTCCGCTGCCACATGCTGCGCGTCCGCCGCGCTGCCGCCATTGCCGAAAATAAGCAGTTTGCCGCCGTTGCGAAAGCTATCAACGATCAGCTCTGCCAATTCGATGATTTTACCTGCTGATTCAGCGGCGAAAGCATCTTTGGCCTGCTTGGATTCAGCAAGGCTGATTTGGATTAATTCGTTCATCTTTGAATTGTTCGGTGAATTCAACTTGTAAGTGCAACTTTTGTCTGGTTGTAAGAAAAGTGAGTTGTGGTAGTATGATGGCTCATTTCTTACCGCCAAGCAAGAGGAGCACGGATGAAAAACTACACACAACTCACCGAAGCAGAACGTAATCAAATTTACGCCTTAAAGCAAGCAGGGCATCAGAAATCAGCCATAGCCTTGCAGCTTGGCCGACACAGATCAACTATCGGTCGAGAATTGCAGCGTAATTGCGGTGAACGCGGCTATCGGCCCAAGCAGGCACAACAACTGTCTGGTCAACGCCGCCAAGAAAAGGCCA
>NQJD01000045.1 GCA_004284765.1 Candidatus Electronema aureum | reverse complement strand
GTCTGATTCGTAAAATTTTGGCGCACACTGTTTGTGTCTTCCTTAATTTGGTCTATAACCGCCCTCCACTTGACTTGGATGGCTTGATTGCTGCCTAATCAAGTTTAAAAGAGTTGCACATTAGGTATTATATATATCCTTCCTGTCGATACCACGCACCAGTACGCTTCAGCCCTTCGTCTAAACCAATCTTAGGCTGATAGCCAAGGTCGCGCTTGGCCTTATTGATATTGAAGGCCCGATTCTGTCGGAACCAATCAACGCGGCGTGGGAAGATCGGCGGCGCGATCTTGAAAGGCTTGCAGACTTTCTCGCAGATATGCCCGGCAATCATCAGCGGCAAAATCGGATAATGGGGAATCTTCACCTCTACGCCCAGAGCCTTGGCAGTTTTCTGCACCAAGGTTTCAATGCTCACATAGTCCTCGTCAGCGATCAAATAGGCTTGGCCGCGCCCCTTGCCCGGCTCCATCGCCAGCATAAAGGCATCAATCAGGTTGTCGATGTAGAGCGGATGATAGAAGGTTTTACCGTCACCAAACATCGGGAACACGCCCTTGCTCACTCGCCGAAAGATCATCTGGAAGCGCTCTGGGTCACCGGGGCCATAGATAGCGGCAGGCCGAAGGATGACTGCATCCATACCCTTGGCACAATATTCGTGAACAATCGGCTCTGCATTGTATTTGGTCTGCTGATAATAATCACCCGGCTGGATAGGCGCGTTCTCATCAGCAGGCGGATGATCCACATTGCCGTGCACACCGCAGGTGGAGCAATAAACAAACTTCTTTACCTTATGGGCAAAGGCTACTTCCAGTACGATCTTGGTACCGCTGACGTTTACTTCATCATAATAGCTGTTGGGTACGTCTAACTCGCGGAAAGCAGCAGCCAAATGCTGTACCACTTCCACACCTTCCATACAGCGTTCCACCGCAGCTCGATCAGTGACGCTGCCGATTACTACCTTCACTCCCCAAGAGCGAATTTCGTCGGTCTTCAGCCCTTCCTGATAATCCAAGCTGACTACCTCGTGGCCTGTATCGACTAATCGTTTAACTAAGGCTTTGCCGGTGAAACCGGTGCCGCCAGTGACAAGCACTTTCATAATCTCGTTGTCCTGTTGTGCTATAAAAAAACGGAAAAGGTTAATGGGTAGAGTTGCAGATATATTTACCGTGCAAAAGGCTTCTCGTCAATCAGTGCTGTGCTGCTGGAACCAAGCGGGCAACTCCGGGTTAAGGCGTTGCCAAAACACCCCATGATAGCTTGGCTTGCGCATTTCAAGCAAGGCCAAGCCAATCGTTGCCGTTGATGCAATAGCCAAGACAAGCAGCCAGCTTGGTGTGCCTGTACGTAGTGCCGAACAGGACAGGAGCAGAAATCCGGCTGCCCAAGTCAGCTCTGAGGGACGCGACATCCTGAGGACATTGCAGAAGGCAAAGAAGTTGGCAAGGACAAAGAGCAGCAGGAGGCTGGCAAGCGCAGAGATTCTCCAACAGAAGGCAGCACAGAGAAAGCCGACCACCAGCACGGCACTATCTGTTCTTGATATTCTAAAACCTGGCTTGAAGTCCATGCGTACTTACCTTGGCTGACTCGCTGGCAAGGAGGCTGCTTGCTGCTTCTCCAGCAGATGAAGAAAACGCTGCTCATAAAACAGCCCTGCTGGGCCGGTGGTGTGTGGGGTATAGGGAAGCAGACCATCGCCATTTCCCGCGATGTTGTCTAAATCAGCAATCACTTGTTCATTGGCATCAGCAGCAGAGAGCCGTAGATCAAGCAGCGGACGGAAAACTTTAATCATGCCGTCTTTGTCTTGGCGAATGATCATGTCCTCCCAGCGACGCAAACTGTAGCCTTGCAGCCAGATGCCCGGTTTCTTCTCCCCGGTCAGCGTGTCGGTCATAGCTGGCTCATCTTCTTCGGTGAGAAACGCTTCAACCTCTGCACTTCCCTGCACGGCTAACGACCGCCACGGCTTATTCTCGTTAGAATAACTGAGCAGTAGGTGAGTGCCTTGATCATTGAAGCTCCACTGGGCATGACAAACTTGGCAATCAACCTTGCTGCTGTATTGAGCATGGGCAGGATGCTGGAGCTTGGGAATCCGATGCTCCTTCCCACTGGTTCTTGCGGTCAGAATCAGCTGGCCGTCTTCTGCACGGACATGCTTTAGAGGCGGCACCTTGCCTGATGCAGGGGCATGACAGTCCGCGCAGTGCACAGCTGCTTGTTTACCAGATAGCTCTGCGCCGCTGTGACAGTCTAAACAGCTGAGGCCGCGCTGCCGGTGGATATCCTGTGCGAGGTCGTGCGTCTCCACCCCGTAAGGCCGGAGATACGGAGTAGCCGCAGTCTGTGGCGAGCGGAAATCACTGCCGTAGTCATGCTCATATAGGCCTGCGAAATCACTGCCTACCCGGTTGCCATAATGGCAGCTCAGGCACTGCCGCTCACCGGGAATACTGAAGGCGTGACTTTCTAACTTGCCCTCGGTTGTACGCAGATGACAGGCCGCGCAACCAGTACCTCGCTGCACCGAGGGATACCTATCACCCGATGTTTGCACATGGCAACGCAAGCAGCGGCGACGGAGCAAGTCATCAACCAACTGCTCTTTATCCTGTGGCGGGCCGCTGCGCTCTGGTATATCCGTCAGCGTATTGACAGGTTTAAGGCCAAAGTGACTGCGGAGCTGATTAACTTCGTTCTTCAGGGTGAAATGTGTGGACTGCGCACAACCTTCTATTTGCTTGGCATGACACCTGCCGCAAACAGCAGTCATATTCTCTATCGCAGCAGGTTTGGCAATCAGTCCCTTGTGCGCAAGCTCCTTATCATTGGTCTCGTTATTGCCTACATGACAATCTGTGCAGGCAATATCATGCTGATCATCTAACTGAATGTCGGTATGACAGCCCCGGCAGCCGGGTGGCAACGGGAGAGTCTGCGCTGCTACCTTCTGCGGTTCTGTAGGAGGAGGCGCAGGAACGGCAGGCTTCTGGTCTTCGCGGCAAGCAGCTAAGGGCAGCAACAAAAGAGCTGTCAGCAGCATAAATTTCATCTTCATAAACTTGACAGTATAGCACGAACCTGCTACATAATAAAGTTCAGAGTGAGTCAGCGCGAAGACTGCGCTGCCCTGCGATGTAAAACACGCCGATATAGCTCAGTTGGTAGAGCAACTGATTCGTAATCAGTAGGTCATCGGTTCAATTCCGGTTATCGGCTCCAGTGATACGAAACGGTTACGCTTCAAGCAAGCGTAACCGTTTTTTGTTGGTTGAGATGATCTTCCTCTACAATCTGCTCGTCGCCGCCCTCCTACCGCTGCTGCCCCTTGTCCTCTTCCGTACCAAATACCGAGGCCGCACCTTAGAACGGCTGGGCCTACAGACCCAACATATCAGGGATATCTTATTTACTGCCAAGTCGGGGCCAGTCATCTGGCTGCACGCTCTGTCTGTCGGGGAAGTCACCTCAGCCCTGCCTTTGGTCAAAGCAATCCGCGAGAACATTTGCCCAGCGCGAATAGTCTTCACGGCGGCCACCCGCAGCGGCAGAGTGCTGGCAGAAAAACTGATCAAACCCCACGCCGATCTCGTTCTCTACAGTCCGCTGGACATTACTTGCGCTGTTCGTCGATACCTTGACGCAATCCAGCCGAATCTCTTCATCTTGGTTGAGACCGACTTCTGGCCGAACTGGTTGCAGCAGCTCCATAAGCGGCAGGTTCCGGTTATGCTGGTCAATGGGCGCATTTCGGCAAAATCATTTGCCGCCTACCGCCGCTTTGCCTTCTTTTTCCAGCCAATGTTCCGCTGCTTCGACCTGCTTTCCATGCAGACCGAGCACGACCGCCGCCTGATGATTGAACTGGGCAACCCGGCAGAGCGGGTCATCTGCTTGGGCAATCTGAAATACGAAGTAGGGAGGGGCGAATCTTGTATTCGCCTTGGCAGTGTATCGGGCGACCGCAAGGATCGCCCCTACGACGACACGGGTCATGTCTGGGTCTGTGGCTCTACCCATCCCGGCGAGGAGGAACTGATCTTTGCTGCGTTCAAAAAGGTAGGGGCATACCTGCGTGTCTGCCCTGATAACCTACCCCTGCAATTGATCATCGCCCCACGCAAGATCGAGCGAGGCAGCGAATTAGTCAAGCTGGCTCATCAGTTTGGCCTTACTGCTGATCTCCGCAGCAGCGGCACGGCAACTAACAGCAACGTGCTGATCTTAGATACTATCGGCGAATTAGCCTCCTGCTATCGCTTGGCCCGGCTTGCCTTCATCGGCGGTAGCATGGTTGCTGAAGGTGGCCACAATCCCATCGAAGCAGCGGTGCAGGGCGTACCTGTCCTCTTTGGTCCGCACATGGATGATTTCGCTGAAATTGCCAGCGATTTACTTCGTTGCGGCGGAGCGCACATCGTCACCGCAGAGAATCTTGCCGAGATTGCCTCTCGTATCTTGGCTGATACTGCGCTTCATGCGGCCATGTCCCAAGCAGCGCAGACACTGGTCGAGCAGCAGCGCGGCAGCGTGGCGCGGCATGTGCAGGTGGTGAGGGAATTGATGGGAAAGAAAAAATAAAGTGTCAAAGACTGAGGAAGTCTCTTCGTATATCATAAAGAATGCTGTCTACATCCATTTCGCCGGTAGTCAGCCAGCAGAGCCACTCTTTGAGAAAAAAATCTACCACCGCTTCTTTCAGAGTGTAATCAGTAAGTTCGTAAGAATCGGCATGTTTTCCTATTGGCTGTATGTGATCAAATCTTAAAATAGAAGATTTAGTCTCAGATGATGATACGGGTAAAGTATCCCATAGGTATTGAGGATATTCACATTTTTTGATCCGATCGACGAAGGGTTCATACCATTTGCTGGTTCCGTTTTTTAACACGCCATAATATGGCGCAGCAAGCATGGTTGGATTTGTCTGCCAGCTTGGTTTCATGCTTGATCGCAACTGTTTTGGTACTTCAACACCACCATCCGCTATAATTAATGCCGGTCTTTTTTTTGACCGATGAACAGTGTAGCATTCATCTGGATAGTAAGGCAATATAGCCGCCGGAAGAGTATTTTTTTGAAAATGACTTTTTATACGAAGGTCTGCAATTTCGTAACTGGCTTTACTATGATTAGATGCTTCGTCTTCAGCGCGACCAGTTGAAATTAAAGACTTAGGGATAACATCAACATGAGGTATAAATGCCCATATCAACCGCCCTATCAATGGATTTTTTTCTGTTGTTTTCTCCCACCAACTATGATCATCAAAATATTTTTGCAAGGAGCCGTCAGGGTAACTCATGACTCCTTCTCCAGTTTCCTATCCAAGTGTTTTGGTTAACCTGCAACAAACCTTTATGGTTTTCAATTTCTTGAAGTTCAATATCTCGATTCATCTCCATGGTTCCATTAAAAAATACTTCATCATATCTTGGTGCTGGACGTACCCGCTTTTTTTTACTTTCTTCACGTTGTTTTGCGATTTTTTTTCTAATATCCAACACGCGTTGCTTTCTCTTCTTTTTCTCTCTGTCAGTTAAATTGTCAAAATTTTCTGTAGCAACAGATTCCTTGTGCATAAAAATAATCTGATCAAAATTAAGATAGTCTCCTGGCACAGCATTTGTCATAGGCGGAGTAGTATATACATAATGCAGCAAATCGTTAGTTGCAGAACCATAATTCCTTATATCGCGGCGCAGCAATGAACTGATGGCAAGAGGTATGCTGCAAGGCGAATCGTGGTGATAGTCATCATTTAAGGAATATCGCACTCCATCTTTTGTATAGCGACTTTCAAATGTTCTGATGTTTGCACCTATCTCCCTAATAAAATTAGGGAGTTCACTGTACAAGGAAGGATTCCACGGGCCGAAATGATAAAATTGCCAAGAAAGGTCTGTGAATGTCTTTCCATCGTTTTGTGAAGCATAATAGAGATCAGCAAGGTACACATACTTAATGAGGTGTATAGGCCCAAGTTCTCGGAAAGACCATTCTTCATTCTGGCGGGCCTCTTCCAAGATATATCTAATTAAATCAATCACTCGATTGGTATTCATATTCTTACTTGGTCTCACGACAATATAGTATGATAGTTTATCATAACAAAGATAGGCTGCGCAGGCTAACAAAAATTACGCTCGGCGGGAAAGGCAGAGTTACTATCTAAACAGGTTCGCTTGGATAAACACCAACAAAAAATGCCCTTTCCGGCAGCCGCCCTCCGCTGGTGCAACCGTAACATCCTCCTGCCAGTAACGGTCTGCTTCATCATCGGTATCAGCACCGCTCGTTTACATCCCTTACCTGAATACGCAGCAGGCATTGCCTTTGCCCTGCTCTTCCTCGCCACCCTGATCTTCTCGCGCCGCCGCCAGCAGCTTGCCTTATTCCTCAGCTTGCCGCTTTTCTTTCTGGCTGGATACCTGCATCTTCTCCAGCAGCTTGCGTTGCCAAAAACAGGCGGACAGCTCGCTGCGCTGATTCACGAGCAGACGCAGGTAACGCTGGTCGGCACCTTGGCCAGTATGATTGAAAAAAGCGCAGTGCAGACCGAGCAGGGTGAGGAAATCATCTCCCGTTTTGAGCTGGAAGTAGAGGAGGTGCTACTGCGGCACAGGTGGCAGAGTGTACGCGGCAGGGTGCGGCTGACCATGCAGGGTAGGGCAGATGGGCTGCGACCCGGCATGTCGCTGATGATCTTAGCCAAGGCAAGGCCAGCAGGCAGCTTCAACACGCCGGGCAGCTTTGACTATCAGGGTCATTTAGCGGCAAAAGGTATCTACGTGAGCGGCTGGGTGGGTGGGCGAGAGGATATGCTTGTCCTCAACGATCAGACTAAGAGCGGACTGCACAGGCTCCGCTCTCTTCCCGAACAGGTGCGGCAGGAGGCAGGCTTGTTTATCCGTCAGCACCTCAGCCCAGAGGTCGCTGGTGTCTATCAGGCCCTGCTGATCGGCAGCCAAGCAGCGATATCTCCGCAGATTCAGGAACAGTTCAAGGCCACTGGCACGACGCATATTCTCTCTATCTCTGGTCTGCACATCAGCCTGCTCGCCCTGATGGTTAGTGCGCTGCTCAATAAGCTGCTCCGGCGGTCGCACTGGCTGCTTTTGCACACGCACATACCGACGCTGGCCTTGCTCGGCACCCTGCCTCTCTTGCTTCTCTATAGCCTGATTGCCGGGATGAACACGCCGGTGCTGCGCTCGCTAATCATGGCTGCTGCCTTGCTGGGCGCAGTGATTCTCCGCCGCCGGCACGATATGCTGCATCTGCTCGCGGCAGCGGCTCTGCTGGTGCTGATCTTACATCCGCTCGCCTTGTTCACTGCCTCGTTTCAGCTCTCGTTCAGTGCGGTGGCAGCTCTAGTTCTCTTCCTGCCGCAGATCATGCCGCCCACAACTACTGATGGCAGCAAAAGAGTTGTTTATCTCCGCTCGGCACTGCTGGCTTCCATCGCCGCGACCGTAGGTACGCTGCCACTGGTGCTGCTCCATTTCCACCGCTTTTCCATAGTCGGCCCCCTGACGAACCTACTGCTTGAGCCGCTGCTCTGCTTCTGGGCTTTGCCCTGGGGATTAGCGGCTATTCCCTACATCTTTGTGAAACCGCAGGTCGCTGTGCTGTTGCTCAAAATCGGCAGTGTTGGTATCTGGGCAGGTCTACACGGTACTGCAATTGCCAGTGCGCTGCCTTGGGTTTCAATCTGGACGATCAGTCCAACCGTTGCGGAAATACTTTTCTATGGCCTGCTTCTTCTTCTCTGGAGCCTCAAGTTCCGCAAGATGGCCTTAGCTGGTGCCGCGCTGCTGACCCTACATTTCACCTGGGGGATATGGTTTCCGGCGCAATCGGGAACAAGTAAGGTAGCCGTCCTTGATGTCGGCCAAGGTTCATCAGTCTTCCTCCAGCTCCCTGACGGTTCACGCATTCTGGTTGATGGCGGCAGCGGCAGTAAGGAAAGCGGCCTCAACATCGGTGAGCAAGTTATCGCCCCCTACTTGTGGAGCCAGCGCATCTGGCGGCTCGATCAGGCAGTGATCAGCCATCCGCACAACGATCATTTCAGTGGCATGGATTTCATCTTGGCCCATTTCAGACCAAGACTACTGTGGATTAACGGCGATGCGCATCGAGAAGGCAAGTATCAGCAGATACTGGATCAGGCGGCGCAGCAGGGGATGCAGGTGCTGATTCCTGAACGCGGACGCAGGTTGGCACAAGGCAAAGATTTCGCACTGACGGTTGTAGGCATGACTGGTCTGCCTGTGCGTTCTGAAGAGGTCAACGATGCCGCCTTAGTGCTGCGGTATCAGCATGGCAGGCGTGCCTTTCTCCTGCCCGGTGATATCGGCAAGCAAAGCGAGGACATCCTGCTGCGTCAAGGTGCAGAGCTGAAGGCTGACGTGCTGTTAGCAGGACATCACGGCAGCCGCACATCAACTGGCCCAGACTTTCTTGCGGCGGTGCAGCCAAAGCTGATCGTGGTTTCCGCTGGAAGAGGCAGCAGGCAGCAATATTTTCCTGCTCCGGCAAATCGTGCGCTCTGGCAGGAAAAAAAGATACCAGTGCAGATCACCAGAGAACAGGGTACGGTGAGCTGTGTGACCGATGGGGAAACACTGAAGTGCAAAAGCGTTAAATAGTCTTGACGCTTGGTTCAAGTTTTTGTCGAAGATCATCTCTATTGCTCTCGAATGATTACGTCGGGGCAGATCAGTGAAAGTACGCAGTTTTTCCGAGAAAATCAGTTCACTACGCGAAAGACAGACAAGGAGCGCAAGTGCCATTGCTGAAAATTCATTTTACAGGTTGCCTTTTAGGTTTTACAATTTGAAGAATCCACGTTCAATAATTATTATTTAGGCTCGGACGGGCAGTCGGGCGGGAACATAGAAAATCATGGCTGACAACATCATACTGATCGGCTTTATGGGTGTGGGTAAAGGCAGGACAGCCCGCGCTTTGGCCGCGCTGACAGGCCGCTTCGCGATTGATACCGATGACCTGATTGAAAGCATGGTCAAAATGAGAATTCGGGATATTTTTGCTGAACAAGGCGAAGCCCATTTCCGGCAGTTAGAGCAGCAGTGCGCTACCTGGTTAGAGGGACAGGTGAGCCACACTATTGTCTCAGCGGGCGGCGGTTTCTTCAAGGTTAACAATCTCCAGCGGCTGGGGCAGGTGATCTATCTCCATTCCGATTTAGATAGCATTCTGGAGGCCATACGCAGTCATCCCAACGCCGAGCAAAAGATGAAAAAGCGTCCTTTGTTTCAGGATATAGCACGAGCTGAGGCTTTGTTTGTCGAGCGGCTACCGCAGTACCGCCAAGCTGCGGACTTGGAAATTTCCGTGCGAGGCAGAACCAACGCGGATATTGCCGCTGAAATTGTTGCCCGGCTGCGTTCATGAGCGAAGACAGCCAACGTAGCGGTGTAACTGAACAGAGCTTTCATGACTGGGACGCAGTGCTGAACATTTTTGCAGCACTCTCCACCTGTGCGCTTCTTCTCGACCGTAGCGGCATAATCAGAGCAGCCAACCGCACTTTTCTTGATACAGTCGGTCTGAGCAGTGATGAGATTGAAAACCAGCCCGCTGAAATCTTAGAACCGTATTTAGCAGGTCTTAAAGAGCAACTTGCCGAACTGCGCGGGGACGACTCCCGCACCTTCCATGCCCGACTGACCGATAAAAACGGCAAAGCTCTGTTTGTTGAGTTCACTTTGGTGCAAATAGAGAGACAAGGCAGCAGCTTGGTTGTCTGTATTGGTCGTAATCTCCAAAAATTGACTGGCTGTCAAGAGGCTGCCTTGCGCCGCACCGAGCAGCAGCTTATGGCAGCCAACCGCCTGAAACGCAAATTCATCGCCAATATTAATCACGCCATCCGCACGCCAATGAATGCGATCATCGGCTATGCGGAAATTCTGGCTGAGTCCGGCCTCAATGAGCAGCAGCAGCGTTTTGTCAGCACGATCCGCAAGAACGGTACTGCCTTAGTCTCCATTATCAATGATGTGATGGAGCTGTCTAAGTTAGAGACTGGCAATGTCAAGGTACTGAAATCTGCTGCCAATCTTCATGCTGTGATTGAGCAAGCCGCAGACATGTTTGCCGACCAGCTCCGAGCCAAGAAGCTGGAATTCCTCTGTGCTGTCGAGCCGGGCTTGCCAGAGATGTACGTCATGGATGCGGATCATTGCCGCCAAGTGCTGATCAATTTAATTAGCAATGCCGTTAAGTTCACCGAAAAGGGTAAAGTCTGCTTGACCGTGACCGGGACTGAGGCCGGGCCTGACTGCTGGGAGCTGTCTTTCCAAGTGGCGGATACCGGCATCGGTATGTCGATAGGCGAGCAACAGGGGCTGATCGAGCTGTTCGAGCAGCAGGACGTGCAGGTCAGCATTGATGACGGCACCCGCTTGGGCCTGACCCTCTGCGCTCGGCTGGCCCGCATGATGGGCGGCAGTATCCGCTTAGAAAGCATCTTGGGCCAAGGCACTGCCTTTACCTTCATCATGCCGGTGCAAGCTGCGGACAAGGCAGGAAGCAGACCAGAAGACGGCTTTGCAGGGCAGAGCTGCGGTCTATTAGCAGCGCGGGAAAAAGGGACAAATCCGGTCATGCTGGTGGTTGATGATATGCCGGAGATGTCTCATTTGGTTAAGATTTATTTTACTAATTCGCCGATTAAGGTGTTGGAAGCCGCTGGCCCGGATGAGTGCCTTGCGCTGGCCCTCTCTGAACAGCCTGATTTGATTTTGATGGATTTGAATCTGGCTGGAGCCGATGGTCGTGATCTTGCCCAGCAGCTCAAAGAAGACCAGCGCACGGCCCAGATTCCTATTGTGGCCATGACTGGCTTCATGTTGGACAAAGACAGTCTCACGCCGCTCTTTGATGATCTACTCGCCAAGCCCTTTCATCTGCAAGAATTGCAGCGGGTCGTTGATCGATATATTCAGATCGACCAAAACAGTGCAGTGGAAACAGTACATCCGTGGCATTCACCTTCTTTACTTGTGCCTAATCTCAGCCCAATTCGGGCGGTCTGGGACAGCGGGCTGCAAGCCGCCTACGCTCAAGCCCAGATGAGCGGCAATCTGGAAGATGCCTTTGCCTTGGGTCGAAGCATGGAGGACTGTGGACGAAAAACCGGGACAACAGAGCTGACTGCAATGGGGAAGGATATGAAACGTTTCGCGCTGGATATAGACATCAGGGGGGTGGAGCAGGTGCTGACCGCACTCCGCAGTGTTGCGGAGGAGAAATAATGAGAAGTCGCGCAACCAAGCCGTTAGTCTTTATTGTTGACGATGTGCCGGAAAATATTCAGATTGCCCTTGCTCATCTGAAGAGCTTGGACATGGAGTTTGCCTATGCCACCTCTGGCGAGCAGGCTTTAGAGCGGATACGCAGCCGCACACCTGACTTGGTGCTTTTAGATGTGATGATGCCGGGCATGGACGGCTTTGAGACCTTGCAGGAAATTCGTAAAATCCAAGCAACACAGTCCATCCCAGTGATTTTCCTTACTGCTCGATCAGAGCCAGAGGATGTGGCTAAGGGTTTCGAGCTGGGTGGAGTTGATTATATCACCAAGCCCTTTCACGGAGTTGAGCTACGTTCTCGCGTCCGTAATCATCTGGAGCTGCACCGTTACAAGATGTATTTAGAGCAAACGGTGGAAGCCCGCACCAGAGAGACTGTGCTGCTCAAAGACATCACTATTGTGGCGATGGGTGAGCTGGCCGAGCATCGCGACACAGACACCGGTGGCCACATCCAACGCACTCGGGCCTTTGTCCGCTCGTTAGCGGAAAATCTCTTCCACTCAGGCAAGTTTCTCGACATTCTTACCCCAGAATACATCACTCTGCTGTACAAAACCGCACCGCTGCACGACATTGGCAAAGTGGGTATCCCGGACGTAATTTTGCTCAAACAAGGTCGTCTGGACCGGGATGAGTTTGAAATCATGAAGAAGCACGCCATCTACGGCGAAGAAGTCATCGATAAGCTCACCAAGATGGCGGGCGAGCCGATGACCTTTCTCCAATGCGCCAAGGATTTGGTGGGAAGTCATCACGAAAAGTTTGACGGCAGTGGGTATCCCAGAGGATTAGCAGGACGTAGCATCCCCTTGGCAGGCCGGATCATGGCGATAGCTGATGTCTATGATGCTCTGCGTACCAAAAGAGCCTACAAACCCGCTCTCAGTCATGAGCAGACTATGCAGATTATTATTCATGAAGAAGGGCGCAGCCGTCATTTTGACCCAGATGTCTATGATGCCCTGATTCGAGTAGAGAAGGAGTTTGAAACTATTGCCCAGCGAAACAAGGATGAAGCGATGTGCTGATCTGCTGAACTGTGTAGGTACTATGATAATCCCCGGCGTGTAGTGCGGGGATTTTTTATTTTCCTGCTTGACAAGCAGATACTTCAGTTTAAAATATGAACCGCGTATCATCTTCTGCATGACAGCATCACTAACCAGATCAAGACTGCTTATCAACACATGGACGAACTGAGCCTCCCGCGCCGGGAGAGGGAGAGAATCAGGCAGCGGCACGACATGCTGGCTGCGGCCCTTGCCCTGTTCTCAGAAAAAGGCTATCACAACGTCTCTATGCAGGAGATCGCTGAAAAGGCTGAGTTTGCGGTCGGCACGCTCTATAAGTTCTTTCGCAACAAGGAAGACCTCTACAAGGCCCTGATCTCTGAGCAGGCAGACCGCTTTCACGAGGCTCTGATGAACGCCTTGTCAACCGGCGAGGACGAGCTTGCCCAACTGCGTAACTACGTCCAAGCTAAAGGCCAGGTCTTCATGGACAACGCCGCCTGCGTCCGCCTGTATTTTGCTGAGAACCGGGGCGCGAGTTTCAACATCAAGGCCGGGTTAGACAGCGAGATACGCGAACGCTGCGAGTTAGTGCTGCGCCGCTTGGAAGCGGTCTTTATTCACGGCATGAACAGTGGTCTCTTTCGCCGCACTGCCGAGCCGTATCACGTAGCCTTAGCCTTGGACAGTCTCTGCAACGCCTTCCTTTTCCACTGGTTGGAAGGACGGCATCCGTATCCTGAATCTCCTGATATCATCCTCAACGTCTTCTTCCACGGGCTGATGGACTGATCGGCCTTCCTTTGTGCCTTGGAGTTTGTTATGAATCAACCCACTGTATATAAAATGCTGCACTGGACTGCGCTGTTGGCTGTGCTGTTTGCCAGTGCAGGCTGCGACGGTCAACAAGGCTGGACAGGCAAGTTAGTCGCTTTGGTTAGCGGGGGTGGCCCGAAGCAGGCAGGCGGTCCAAGCGGGGGACCGGGAGGGCCTCCGGGCGGCAAACCCATACCAGAGGTCTCCTTTGTCACGGTGCAGGCAGAAAAGGTGGTACTGACTACCGAGCTGCCGGGCCGCACTGCTGCCTTCCGCACGGCAGAGATTCGGCCTCAAGTCAGCGGCATCATCCAGAAGCGGTTGTTTACTGAAGGCGCAGACGTGAAGGCCGGTGATATGCTGTATCAGATTGATCCTGCTTCCTTCCAAGCTGCGCTCGACAACGCCTCAGCCAGTCACCTTGCCGCGCAGAAGGCTGCTGATCGGGCACAGGCTGCGCTGAAAGCTGGTATTGCTGATTTAGCCCGGCTTCAGGCTACGCTGACCCTTGCCCGCACCAACAGCAACCGCGCTGAGGAGCTGTTCAAGAGCAAGGTGAATTCTGCTGTCCAACGTGATCAGGCCGCTACTGAGGTGGCTGTGGCTGAGGCGACATTAGCCGCAGCTGAGGCGCAGGTGGAAAGCAGCCGCAGCGCGGTTGCTGCTGCTCAGGCGACGATTCAGCAGGCGGAAGCAGCAGTGAAAACCGCCCGTATCAACATGAGTTACACCAAAGTCACGGCTCCGATCTCTGGTCGCATCGGCAAAAGCAATGTGACCGAGGGCGCGGTAGTGACTGCCTATCAGCCTGCTGCGCTGGCCGTTATTCAGCAGCTTGATCCCATTTATGCGGATGTGCCTCAGTCAACTGCCAAGCTACTTCAGTTGCGGAAAAGCGGTCAAGCGGCGGCGGACAAGAGCAAAGTCAGCCTGATGCTGGAAGACGGTGCCGCGTATCCGCTCGAAGGCACGCTCCAGTTCAGCGATGTGACCGTTGACCCAAGCACTGGCTCGGTTACGCTGCGGGCGGTGTTCCCCAATCCTGATGGTGTGCTGCTGCCGGGTATGTTTGTCCGCACAGCAATCAAAGAGGGCGAGCGAGAAGCGGCTGTGCTGGTGCCGCAGCAAGGTGTGTCACGCAACTCTAAGGGCAATCCCTTTGCCTTGCTCGTTAATGCCGAAAACAAAGCTGAGATGCGACTGCTCGTCCTTGAGCGGGCCTTGGGCGACAAGTGGTTAGTCTCGAAGGGGCTTGCGTCTGGCGACAAGGTGATTGTCGAGGGCCTGCTGATGCTCCGGCCTGGTGCTGATGTGAAGGCTGCGCCGTTTGGAGAAAAGGCGGTAGCTGCTCCGCCAGTTAATCAGCCGCCGAAGTGATTTAAGTCTGAACGCAATGCGGCGAGCCGCTTTTTGCGGAGAATGAAGTCAACCACATCCAGCGGGCGTTGCAGCAGATTGACCGGGAAACGCTGGAGCTGACTCGCCAAGCGGCGTAAGATGTTTTGGAAGTGTTCGAGGTCAGTTTGAGAAGGATATGAAGGATGATGGAATTTCCTGTTGAATTAGAACCAATCAAGAATGAAGTTCAACGCAAAATTGGAAGGAATTTAATTCTGTTCCAACAGATTGAACATATTATCAAATGGCTGTTAGCTCGCGCAAAAATCGAGGGGTATAGCAGCGAATTCCAAACTTCATTTGACCGACAGAAAAAAGCGATTCACCAGAGGACATTAGGGCAGTTGATATGCAATTACGTTGAAGAAATGAAGCCGAAAGCTGATGTAGAAGGAGCTGAAGAATCCCATGATCGTTTAAAAAAGTGCTATCTGAAAGTTGAAACATGGCTGGAGAGTGATGATCCTGCATATTTCGAGAGAAAGAAGGAATCCTTGCAGGCTCTAAAGAATGAACGGAACGAATTAGTTCATCACTTGCTGCCTCGTTTAAATCCGTTGTCTCTTGAAAGCTGGAAGGAAGTAGAAAAACACCTCGATCTACAGCGAGAGAAAATACTGCCTGAGCTTGATGAACTGCAAAAGAGGATGCAAGCTATCCAAGAGGCAGGAAAGATGCTTCTTGAATTCTTTGATTCTGAGGAAGGAAGAGCTTGGTCGACTGGACAAGATATCAGCCCGCAGATAGAGACGGGCGAACACAGGGTTTCACCCTTTCAATAGGCTGTCTTTGCCGCAGAACCACTCCCGGAACACGCAAAACGCATCGACAGACTAGCTGAACCATACCCAGCAATAGCTTGAAGCATACCATTGGTATGGTCAAACCATACCTGACAATAGGAAAAACGTATCACCTAGTATGCTTCAACCATACCAGATGATACGTTGAAGCATACCGAGGCAGGCATATATTCATGCTGCTCAAGAAATACGCAGCTTTTTTCATAACTGCCGGAAAAGAAAGCGGCGGCAGTCAAAGCTGCGGTCATGACCTCAGCCGTGCTCATCGTGCATTGCGGGTCATCGTGCCAGCCCTTGGAAATTAAAAAATCATCGCATAAACAGTAAAATGTTGTAATCTTGAGTTCCATGCTCTCCTCCGTGTGCGGTTATATTCGTGCCAGACAGCAGAAGTATACCATACGCGGGGAAGCATGGATTTTTCAAGAGTTATAGGTCACAACTTGGGTTA
>NQJD01000044.1 GCA_004284765.1 Candidatus Electronema aureum | reverse complement strand
AGTATGCGAAGATGTCCTTATCACATTCGAGTTTGAAATACTCGCCGCAGATTTCCATAGTGATGACTTCTTCATCTGTTAAGGCAGGGTTAAATCCGCCCCGCCGCAGCCGACATTGCTGCCTGATGACACCGTATTGTTCACAGACAAGCAGAAAGACAGCAATAACAAAATCGTCTCGATCCATTGGCGCACTCCTTGTGAATAGGGCTTAGATACCACTATTCTACAGGATGCGCCCAATGGATCGGGCATCTTTTTTAAGAGTTGCACATTAGGTATTCTTGATATTTTTATTTAAACCCGATAGAAAAATTTTGGGCTTCCATGAAGGCGAAAATTAAAAAAATAGCTGACGGCATCAAGAGTTTAAGCGTTTGCGGCCAGACGGTTTTCCAGACGATCTAAAAACTGAAGTACTATAGGGGTTTGCCGCCGCTCTTCTCGCCTATCGTAACGTTGCCAAACCCCTCCTGATCGAGTATTGTTTCCTCCCGTTGCAGACAGCCGAGTCAGGCCGTGACTCTCTCCGAACCGACAACTGAGGACAGCAATGGACATCCAAGCCAGTAGAAAGACAAAATTCATCTTCATCACCGGAGGCGTGCTCTCCTCCCTCGGTAAGGGGCTGGCCGCAGCCTCCATCGGTGCTCTGCTGGAAAGCAGAGGTATGACCGTTACCTTCCAAAAGCTTGATCCCTACATCAATGTTGACCCTGGAACGATGAATCCCTTCCAGCATGGTGAGGTCTATGTAACGGACGACGGCGCGGAAACTGACCTCGATATGGGCCACTATGAACGCTATACCAAGGCGGTCATGGGGCGGATCAACAACTACACATCTGGCCGGATATATTATTCGGTGATCATGAAGGAGCGGCGCGGCGAGTACCTTGGCGGCACTGTGCAGATGATTCCGCATATCACCGATGAGATCAAACGTTCCGTCATGCAGTTAGACGGGATGGCGGACGTGGCAATAGTGGAGATAGGCGGCACGGTCGGAGACATTGAGGGCCTGCCCTTCATCGAGGCCATCCGCCAGCTGCGAGGCGACTTGGGGCGTGACTACTCACTGTTCATTCACCTGACATTAGTTCCGTTCATTAAGACCGCCGGCGAGATAAAGACCAAGCCAACACAACACTCTGTTAAAGAGCTGCTGGCCGCAGGCATTCAGCCCGACATCCTTATTTGCCGCACCGAAACACCCTTGGACGCAGGGGTGAAGAAAAAGATTGCCCTCTTCTGCAACATCGAGGCGGAAGCGGTCTTCACAGCCGTTGATGTGGACAACATCTACGAGCTGCCTTTGCGCCTGCATGAGGAGGGAGCAGACCACCGCATCCTCCAGAAGTTGGGCATCTGGACAGGTGCACCAAACATCGCTCCTTGGCAGGATCTGGTCAGGCGGAGCAAGAGTCCGTCGCGCAGCGTGACCATAGGCATCACCGGCAAATATGTGGAGCTGAAAGAGGCGTACAAAAGCCTGCATGAGGCCCTGATTCACGGCGGCTTGGCCTGCGATGCCAAGGTGCATCTGCGCTATATCGCGGCAGATGACTTGGAAGGCGGCGGCTCTGTGAATGAGCTGGCAGACTGCGACGGCATACTGGTGCCCGGAGGCTTTGGCAGCCGAGGCACGGAAGGGAAGATCAGGGCCATTCAGCACGCCAGAGAAAGCAAGGTGCCGTTCTTTGGCATCTGCCTGGGGATGCAGCTGGCGGTGGTGGAATTCGCCCGCAATGTTGCTGGGCTTGAGGGAGCGGATTCGGTGGAGCTGAACCCGGCCACTGCCCACCCAGTCATCTACCTGATGAAGGAGTGGTTTGACTTCCGCAGCGGCAGGACGGAAACAAGGGATGAGCGCTCCGACATGGGAGGGACATTGCGCCTTGGTGCCTACCCATGCGTGCTGCAAGCAAACAGCCTCGCCCATGCCGCCTACGCGCAGAGCGAGATCAGCGAGCGGCACAGACATCGCTATGAGTTCAACACGCTCTACCGTGAACGTCTGGAGCAGGCAGGGATGGTCATAAGCGGTTCCTCGCCGGACGGCAGTCTGGTTGAGATCGTCGAACTTGGCGGGCATCCGTGGTTCCTCGGCTGCCAGTTCCACCCTGAGTTCAAATCCAAGCCCATGCTGCCGCATCCGCTCTTCCGGGCCTTCATCGCAGCGGCCCTCGCCCATCAGCTGTAAAACATGCCGAGGGGCATATCAACCCGTATGCCGAGTAGCATACCAGCAGACTATGCAGAGGCTCTTATGGAAGGGGAAATGGTTATGAGCGGCGCGATGCGGCTGAAGGTGGTCACGATTGACGGCCCGTCCGGTGTGGGCAAATCCACGGTCAGCCGCAAGGTGGCTGCGGCCCTTGGCTGGACGTATTTGGACACTGGGGCGATGTACCGGGCGGTCGGTTTTCAATGCAGGCAGGCGGGCATCGAACTGGCTGATTCAGCTGCGCTCAACGTCCTGCTTGCGCGGCTGGATATCCGTCTGCTGCCGCCATTGCACGAGGGAGATGATGTGCGGGTGTTCCTGCATGACGAGGACATCAGCGCGGCCATCCGCAGCCCGGAAGCGGGAATGATGGCCTCGCAGGTCTCCGCCTTGCCGACAGTGAGATCAACGCTGACTGCCTTGCAGCAGAAGATGGGCAGGGCAGGGGAGATCGTCGCTGAAGGCCGTGACACCGGCACGGTGGTTTTCCCGGCTGCGGCGTGGAAGTTCTACTTGGACGCGCCGCCTGAAGAGCGGTGCCGACGGCGAGTTGGGCAGCTCCGCGCCAAGGGGCAGGCCGTGCCGGATGAAGCGGAGCTGCTCGCCCAGATCATCGAGCGTGACCGCAACGACCGCGAACGCACCATCGCCCCGCTGCGCATGGCTGAGGACGCGGTGCTGATAGATGCCTCTGAGCTGACAGCAGACGAGGTGGCGGAGCGGATGCTGGCGGTGGTCAGTTTGCTTTGACCGAAGGCCACGCACTCATGCGACAGCCAAGCCTATAGAGAGAGGAACGGGGCGGCTTCCTGGGTTTCAAGCCGCTCCGCCAGCACCAGTAGGGCCACTTTTGACGCAGCGAGATGACGAGGCGTGAAACGCCTAGCCTGCGTCTAAAAATAGTAGTGGGTACCCTTGAGAATATCTGGAGGGATCCCTTGAGGATGATTCCCGTAGGGGCACGACATGTCGTGCCCCTACCCCACAAACAACATAGGTGCGCAGGCGATGACGAATGAATGGTTGCTGAAGAGGATAGAGAAGGCAAAGGCAAGCGGGGAGACTGAATTTTACCTCGGTCACGATCAGCTCACAACCTTGCCTTTTGAGCTATTCCAGCTCACTAATCTAAGGCGGCTTGACCTCAGCGGTAACCAGCTCACCTCCCTGCCTATAGAACTCTGCCAGCTCACTAACCTGACTGAGCTTAACCTCAGCGGCAACCAGCTTGCCACCTTACCGTCTGAAATATGCCAGTTGAGGAAGCTGAAAAAAATTAGCCTTCGGGCTAATAACCCCATCACACTGCTACCAGAACTCTGCCAGCTCATTAATCTGACAGATATTGACCTTGGCGGGAATCAGTTCACAACCCTACCTTCTGAGCTATTCCAGCTTACGAATCTAAGGAGGCTTGACCTGAGTTACAACCAGCTCGCAGACCTCCCGCCCGAAATCTGCCAACTTGCCAACCTGACTAAACTTGACCTAAGATACAACCGGTTTGCCACCTTACCTTCTGAGCTATTCCAGCTCACTAATCTGAGGCGACTTGAACTTAGCTATAACCAGCTCACAGACCTCCCGCCTGAAATTAGTCAACTTACTAGCCTGATGAGTCTATACCTAAACAATAATCAGCTCATCACTCTTCCACCTGAAATCTGCCAGCTCACCCGTCTGACTGTATTTAGCCTCAGCGATAACCCCCTCATTTCCCCTCCGCTGGAGGTCGCCTCAAAGGGTAAACAAGCCATCCGCCAGTATTTCGCCTCCCTCCAACCAGAAGACCAGCCTCTCAACGAGGTGAAGATTCTCCTCGTTGGTGACGGCGCGGCAGGCAAGACCTCGCTGGTCAAGCAGCTCCTCGGCCAGGCGTTTGACCAGCACGAGGATACCACGCACGGCATCAACATCCAAGGCTGGGAGCAGGAGGTCGGCGGGCGGAAGATCAGGATCAATATCTGGGACTTTGGCGGCCAAGAGATACAGCACGCCACGCACCAGTTCTTCCTCTCCAAGCGCAGCCTGTATGTCCTCGTGCTTGATGGCCGCAAGGACGAGCGGATGGAATACTGGCTGCGGCACATCGAGGCATTTGGCGGCGACTCGCCTGTGCTGGTGGTCCTCAACAAGATGGATAGCAACCCCTCGTTTGATGTCAACCGGCCTTTCCTGCTGGAGAAATACCCCGGCATCCGCGACTTCTTCCGCATCTCCTGCAAGAGCAGCACGGGTGTGGCCCAGTTCAAAGAGGCATTGCTGACGGAGCTGGACAAGGTGGAGATGATTGGCACTGTCTGGCCCGGCAGCTGGTTTGCGGTCAAGCAGCGGCTGGAGCAGTTAGACAGACCCTACATCAGCGCGGAGGAGTACAAAGGCATCTGCAAAGAGGCGGGCATCACCGAGGCGCAGAGCTGCGAGGTGCTGGTGGACTTCCTACATGATCTCGGCGTGGCCGTGCATTTCAAGGAGTTCATCCTCGATGCCATGCACGTGCTGGACCCGATCTGGGTCACAGAGGCGGTCTATAAGATCATCACTGCTGAGAAGATGGCGGACAGAAAGGGCCTCCTTAGCTTGAAGTGCTTGGGTGAAATCCTGCCGCTCAGGGGGGAGAAAAAGCATTCCTACCCGCCCGACACGCACCCATATATCATGGGCCTGATGGAGAAGTTCGAGCTGTGCTACCCGGTCGGCAAGGAGGCGGTGCTCATCCCGCAGCTTCTGCCGGTCAGCGAGCCGAAGTTATCCTTCAAGCAGAGCGGCTCGCTCCGTTTCGCCCTGCATTACCCCGACTTCCTGCCGCCGTCAGTCTTTCCCCGCTTCATGGTCAAGGTGCATAGGGACATCAAGGCGGCAACCTGCTGGCGCACCGGCGTGCTGCTGGAGGATCAGCGCAGCGGGGCGCAGGCTTTGGTTAAGGCAGATATAGAGGCGCGGCGCATCAACATCTGGGCGAATAGAGAGCAGCGCAGGGAGTATCTGCATTATCTCCGCTACACGCTGGCCGATATTAACAGCGGCTTTGAGAAGCTCACCGTCAGCGAGCGCGTGCCGATGCCGGATGACCAGCATGGCAGCGCAGACTATGAGAACCTGCTCGACCTCGCGGAGGCTGGTTCGGACATCTTTATTCCCATTGGCTCAAAGAAGAAATACAGTGTGCATGAGCTGCTTGGTCTGGTGCAGCCGAAGCACAGAGATGAGCTGGATGGGTTGGTGCAGAAGATAGACAAGCAGGGGAGCGATGAGGCGAGTTGGCTGGAGATGATGAACGACCTTTTTGAGTTGAAGCCAAGTCTTCTCGGCATCACCTTCAACGTGCATGGCTTCTTCAAGGAAGTGCTGGCACGGCAGAAGCGGAAGAGAAGGTAGGTGGGATGAAGAACATGTCCTTTATCTATACGCTGCTGGCAGCCTGTATCCTTGATCTGTTCTTCGGTGATCCGCGCTGGTTCCCACATCCGGTGCGAATTATCGGCTGGTTTGCAGCCAAAATGGAGAGCTTCACCCGCAGCTTGCCCTTGAGTGAGCGGAACAGTGGCAGCCTGACTGTGCTGCTGGTCTTGCTCTTTACCGGCTGTAGCTGCGCCACGCTGTTGTTCTTGGTTGCCCAATGTTCCCAGCCGCTGTTCTTAGCCGGAACCGCCTTTCTGCTCTATACTACGATAGCAGCCCGTGATTTGCTTCGCCATGCTATGCAGGTTCATGCCGCTTTAGACGAAAGCATCGAAGCAGCCCGAAAGCAGGTTGCCTTGATCGTGGGTCGAGACACCGATCAATTGAACAAGCCTGCGGTGATTCGTGCTTGTGTGGAGAGCGTGGCAGAGAACATGTCTGACGGCATTATTGCCCCGCTGTTCTGGGCGACTGTTGGAGCTGTCGTTGCCTTGCCTGCCGGAGGAAGCTGGCCCGCTGTTTGTGCCGTCTTAGCAGCTATGCTCTACAAGGCGGTCAGCACGATGGATTCCATGTTCGGCTACAAGAACGAACGCTACCTGCACTTCGGCTGCTGCGCGGCCCGGCTCGATGATTGGGCCAATCTTCTTCCAGCCCGAATCTCAGGGCTTGCGCTCGTTCTTGCTGCGCCGATCTACGGTGGTAGCTTGAAGAACACGTGGCGTATCCTTATTCGTGACCGACAGCAGCACGCCAGTCCTAACTCTGGCTGGCCAGAAGCTGCTGCTGCTGGTGCATTGGGTATCCAGCTTGGCGGAGAGTCGCTCTATTTTGGTAGGATTGTGAGTAAACCTCTGATCGGCGATCCACTTCACCTTCCTACAAAGCAGCATATCCTCCTTGTCTGTCGCTTAGTTCTGGCCGCATCCCTACTTTGTCTGCTGCTTTTCATCGGAACGTTCCTCGTCCTGATAGCCATCGTTTGATGTGCTGCTAAAAAAACCGCTGTTATCGGCAAACTGCGCTCTTCATCTTCTTGAAAAGGGAGGCGCAGGCTGCTATAATTCAAACGTGGCTTGCAGCATGGTAGTATTTTCAACCGTATCTCAGGGAGAGCAATATGCGCGTCAACTATATCTTTTATGCGGTTGCCCTTGTTCAACTGGGCATGTTGTCTGTGCTGCCGCCGCAGGCTGCGGGAGGACAGCGGCAGGGCAGAGAGCAGCTTTCAGCCCAAGAACGGGCGTGGTTTGATACCTTCCAGCAAGGTACCTTATATGCTCGTGGCTGGAAGGATATCACATCGACAATTTTGGCAAAGGCTCCTGTAGAACTAAAAAGTGATCTCCAAAGAAATCTTGAAGAGCTGGGTGCTAAGATTGGTCGCGAGTGGAGTAAAAGCAACGACATCAGGAAAATAGACAGCGAAATGCTGAGACAATGGGGCAACATGCTTGAGCGGACAGCAGAATGCGAGCCAGCTAAAATCCCACAGGTGGTAGCAACGCTTAACCAAAAGGTGGTAGCTCTACTTGATTGACCGTTCTGCTCTTATCTTTGTTATAAACTTATAAACTCAGCCCTGCTTGAACACCGCGTTCAGACAGGGCTGAGTTGTTTTTTGCCCCCAGTCCTACAAAATCAGCTCCCTATTTGGTAAAGAAAGAAAAGGGTTCAGGCTTGAAGAAACAGCTTGACATGAACCACGTTGTGGTGATTGAATAAACTTAACGAGTAATCATTCCTAACATTAATCATGAGTAGGATTACTCGTTAGGATGCTATGTTGTGCATAGCTGAAAGATATTTTCACCGTAGCTTCTATATAAAAAATAAAGGAGGAATAAGCTATGAAACTAACAAAGAGAACAATGCTGATCCCGGTTGCCAGTCTATTGCTACTGAGTGGATGTGCTATTCACCCAAAAAGCGAGTACGCAGATTTTTCCCAAGCTGGTTCAGAGTATGCAAAAGCTGTAGATAAGGTACTTGTTACCGCCGAGCAAGCTCAGATTGATTCAACTTCATGGAGCTTGGTGCAGGTCAAAGGCATCACAGGCGTGGTGAGTGCAGAAAAATATGATACGTTAACCAAAGAAGAGGCCAAACTATTAGCAACCATTCAACACCTCAGGTTCAATGCAAAATTGCTTGCTGATTACTTTGCGCAGCTTGAGTTGCTGGCAACATCAGATGCACCTGACCAGACGAAAACTGCAATTAATAATCTGGTTACGGGGATGAACAAACTGTCAACAGAACTAAAGGTGTCATCGCCAGACGTGGTCAATACGCTACCGCAGCTGGCAAAAGTTGTTGTCAACACCCGGATTAAAGCAGTATTGCGGGCAGAGTTTGAAAAACGTCAGGAGCTTATTAGAACACAGCTACAGATTCATGAGCTATTGCTAAAAACATTGGATAGACAGATTACACATGCTTTGACAACTGAAGCTGAGTTGAAGGAGATTCTGTTAGTGAAGCAACCTCTCTTGAGCGACAAACCTCTATCAACGCAAGAAGACTGGGTTGCCAAACGTCGTGCGGCTATACAGCTCAAGTCAACAGTGAATGATATCAAACCTGCTATAGAGGCATCTAAAAAAATGCGTTTAATTTTTGAAAAGCTGCTGGCAGGCAACGATGCACAAAGTAGTATTCATGCGCTTGTGGTCGAGATTAAACATATTCTTGCTACTGCTCATGCAGTTAAACCATAAGGAGGATATAGAATGAACAATCAAGATCAGTTGATTGACATAGTACAGAAGATTGAGAGTGATCTCCTCTTGTCAAATGACTTTCATATTTGGCTCCAGAAGCGAAGCAAGAAAGAAAAGGCAGTGTGGAGCGATAAAATTGTTGAATTCATGACATATAGAATTCAGCTAAACTATAATATCCTTAAGGTAATAGCAGAGGAGTTCGATAAATATACTCCAGAGCTTAAGGGTGCAGTCAAAGAGCTACAGGATGAGATGAAAAAGATGGAGAACTTCATCAAAGTAATCAACAATCTGACTAAAGTAATCGGCCTACTCACCAAGGTAGCTACCAAGATATAAAGTAAATGTATTTCCATTCCTCTCTCCACCGGCTCCCAGCCCACCATCTCCGGGAGCCGGATCGCTGCATCGTGTCGGGCCACCGGTGTGACTGTGACTGGTACGGAATGGGTATTCAGGTAGGTTAGTTGATGTGTTTGATATACGGTTGACGTAACTCTTTGCTTCTTAATTCTACGTTGGAGAGAACATTATGAGGATTATCCATCTGTCTGATATTCACGTTGGTAAAGATGCAACCAATATTAGAGAGCAGCATTTTTCATCCATTGTAAACTGGATACTCAATAAGAAAAATCTGCATCAAGCTGATTATGTTATCATTACAGGTGATATTGTTCACAACGGACGTTCAAAGGAATATCAGGATGCACAGGTGCAGATTAACAAGCTCAACGCAGGAGACCTAAAAGTTTTTTCTGTGCCAGGAAATCATGACTACGGTTTTTCGGGCATAGTTCAAAAAGATAAATGCATTTACCGATTTAAGGAATATATAGTAGATAATGTCCATTTGACCTATCCATACTGTGATCCCAATACGACCTATCCGATCGTGCTGCTTGATTCAATGCTCTCTGAAATGCAGAATAATCACACATGGGGTGCACAGGGAGAGATAGGCGCGGAGCAGCTTAAAACCTTGGAGGACATCCTATATCATCTTGACAGTACAGGCAAACGTGCTATTGTAGCACTACATCATCATCCTTTTTTCTACAATAACTTTCTTCAACTGAGAGACGATGACGCTTTCAAGAGTATTATCAAACAAAAAGGCAGTAGCGGTGCATCACGAGTAAAGTGTGTCTTGTTTGGTCATAAGCATGTTGAAAAACGTTTCAATGGAGATGACGGGAATAGGGAAAAAGAGTACGGAATTGATGTTATATTCGCCTCTGGCTCCACAACAGAGCCACGTCCTAATTATGCAGATAAGCTCGTTGTGCCTGTAATTGATTTACAGCATAATGCTATAACTAATTTTAGTATTTCATAGAAAAATATCAATATTATGCTATGAATATTCCAAAGGCAGGAACTGTAGTTCCCTTAGCACAGATAAGAGAACTGTGCAGATATTTTCATCTACATGAGCTGTTGGCTAAGATTGAAAAGAATCCTCCGCCAAAGCCATTCAAGTCTGATGGCTGCTCATTCTGGTTCGATAAATGGCAAGGCTTTGACTTGTATCCAGCCTGCTTCAAGCATGATTTAAAATATTGGGCAGGCTACCCCGGTGAGGAGGTAGAGCGTTTGATCGCAGATGCTGAATTAATGATTGAGGTGGCCAGAATCATGGGTTCAACAGGTATGGCTGAAACCATGTTCGCAGGTGTTCGAGCTGGTGGTGGCGATTGGCTGAAGGCTTCTTTTTCATGGGGTTTTGGGCGGTAAGCTGGCAATGCTGGTTGCTGATCAAGAACGAACAAGCAAGAGCAAAATCCTTATTGACACTGCATCAATCTTTGGTATAGTGCGATTGTTTTCAGGTTCCGCGCAAGCGGATGAAAAGGGAATCCGGTGCGAAACCGGAACGGGCCCGCCGCTGTGACTCTGTCCTTGCTGTTTGCAGTAGGGAACTTGTTCAACCTTGTGTGCCACTGTCTGTAGAATATAGGCGGGAAGGCCGTTGAACGGGCAGAGAAGTCAGAAGACCTGCCTGAAAACGAGCGCAGCAGTGTCTGCGCTGGGTAGAAAAGTGCGTTGCTATAACTATGGTAACGAACGGCTTCTGCTGCGAGAATCTTCGTGGATAAGAGATTCTCACGCTGTATCTGCGGATAAACAAGGGCATCCCCGGATCAATTCTTTAATTGGTTCGGGGATTTTTTTATTCTTTCCCCGGACAAAACAAAACGAGGAGAGAATGAAACATCGTCATGTTGTTCTGGTTTGTCCTTTGCTGGCCGTTGCATGTGCCGCAGAATCCTTTGCTACAGCTCCGGTACTGATGGATGAGGTAGTGGTCACCGCCTCACGTACTGAGGAAAGTAGAAAGACGGTCAGTGCGAATGTCACAGTGATCACGCAAGAAGATATCCAGCAGTCAGCCAGCCGCAATTTGGGTGATCTACTGACCGAGAAGGCAGTTGGTACGATTCGTACCTATCCTGGTGGCATGACCGTTGTTGGCCTACGTGGCTTCCGCACGGATACCCACGGTAACGATCTCCAAGGACATGTGCTGATTTTGCTTAACGGTCGTCGTGCAGGAACCGGTAATGCTGCTAAGTTGCTTACCGAAAATGTTGAACGAATTGAGATCATCCGGGGGCCGGGAGCAGTGCAGTACGGTTCTGCTGGCATGGGTGGCGTGATCAACGTCATCACTCGTCGGGCTAAGGGAAAATCCTTGTTCATGGAAGGCGGCGCAGGTTCCTTTGCTGCGCATAAACTCAGCATCGGTGGTACAACCGTAGCCGATAGCTTTGATTTTTCTGGCAGCGTTTCTCATTCTGAACAGGATGATTACAAAACCGGCAGCGGGCGGAACTACGGTAATACTGCCAATCAGCAACGTGATGTGAGCATGAACGCAGGGTGGTCGTTTGCTGAGAACAATCGCTTAGGTCTGATCTTCACTGGTTCGGACATCGATGATGCAGGCAGTCCCGGTTATTTGAACCAAAATGATCTGGACGACCGTACCGATAAAGACAATTATTCGGTTGATTTCAGCTACACCGGCAAGTCTGCCACAGCTCCGTATCAGTGGATGGCGCGCTACTTTTTTGGTCAAGACAACAACTCTTGGTTTGATGGCTCTGCTTCTAATCCAGACGGCTGGGATGACGATACAATCTCGAAAAACAAGACCAATCAGCAGGGTGCGCAGGCACATCTGAGCGGTCAGTTTGGCTCTGCTTTGCTCACCGGTGGATTTGATTGGTTAGATTATGAAGTTGAAAACACGTGGACTCCAAATGCTGCTGACTATGCGAATCCGGCGGTATTTCTTCTCGGCAAAAACAGTCTCTTCGATGAGCAACTGACGATCAGCGCAGGGCTTCGGCATGATTGGTATCAAGTGAAGGTCAACGAACCTGTTGGCAGAGATGCTGATGCCAGCCACTTTACCCCGCAAGTAGGTCTCGCGTGGATGATCACCAAAGAATTCAAGCTGCGAACGCAGTACGCACAAGGATTTATGCTGCCTTCAGCAGATCAGCTCTCTGCTGATTTCACAAATTTCGGCACTCGGACGGTAGGTAATCCTGATCTTGAGCCTGAAACAAACAGCACCTACGAGCTTGGCGTAGATTTCAGTCGCAGCAGTTTCAACGCAACCCTCACTGGTTTTCATACGGATTTCGAGGATAAAATCATTGTTGATGCGCTTGATAACGGCACCAGAACGTGGAAGAATCTCGGTGATGCAACCATTGCTGGCTTTGAAGGTGAATTCTCTTATGATCTTGGTTTGCTGATGGGTTGGAGCTGGGAACTTCGTCCTTATCTGAACCTGACGCTTCTGACTGAATACGAAGACGAGACAACGGGCGAGGACTTGCAGCAGATCAGCGACTCAAATATTTCAGCTGGGCTGATAGCTGATAACGGCGATGGTCTTTCTTTCCGGCTCAATATTGCCTATATGGGAAGTCAGTTAGTGCAGGATTGGGAATCAGTGGCATCCCCTGTCCCCTTGGTTGAGCTGGATGCCAGTACCGTGACAGATGCAACTGCTTCGTGGCGTTTTTACCAGAATGATCAACTTGGTGCTTTCAGTTTGCGCGGCGAGGCGCGTAATCTCTTTGATGAAGACTATGCGTATATTAAAGGATATCCGCTACCGGGGCGCAGTTTCTTTGCTGCTCTGCGCTGGGAATATTAAGCCATGAGATATTTTCTTTTTGCCGCTGTTCTTATGCTGCTGTCTTGCCATCTTCTATCACCTCATAGTTCGGTAGCAGAAGACAGCAATGCGCCATTTCCGCAGCGGATTGTCTCGCTCGGTCCAATGAACACCGAAAATGTCTTTCTCCTCGGCGCGGGTGAACACTTAGTCGGCACGACGAGTTATTGTGTTCGCCCGGCAGCGGCAAAAGAAAAGGCGAAGATCGGTTCAGTCATGCAGTTCTCAGTTGAAAAAATACTAAGTCTGCATCCTGATCTGATCTTGGCTACAGGCTTGACCTCACCACCGCAGATAGAGAAGCTGCGCAAGCTGGGCATGAAGGTTGTGCAATTCCGTCAGCCCGCTTCCTTTGCGGAGATATGTAACCAATTTCTTGAAATCGGTAAATTGCTGGGATTAGAACAGCGAGCTGAGGAGATAGTCCGACAGGCAAAAAGCAAGGTGAAGGCGATTACGGCTCAAAGTGCTTCACTGCCCCGCCGTAACGTTTTTTTGCAAATCGGAGCTACTCCGCTCTTTGGTGCGGCAAAAGATTCTTTTACTCAGGATTATATAGCTCTGAGTGGTGGAATAAATGTGCTTGAGGATCAGACAGCTGGGGCAACAAGTTTTGAAAAAGTTCTTGAGCGGAACCCAGATGTTATTCTTATTGCCATGATGGGTAGCGAGACTGGCATTGCCCGACAGGAGAAAGAAAAATGGCAACGTTTTCCCTTTGTCAGCGCAGTACAGAATAAACAGGTACACGTGATCAGCCCTGATTTAGTCTGTAGTCCTTCACCAGCTACTTTTGCTAACACGCTTTCAATTATTGCAAAGCTGATTAATCCAGAACTGAAAACAGCAGTGCAGTGAAGGCACTCTCATAACATGTAGCGGTGGAAACGCATCTGCACCACCGCTACATGTTTATTTCTTATGCCTTTTCCCCGTAGTCCTTTCGGTAGGGATTGATCGTCATGACCGGACAGCAGGCGGTTTTCACCACCTTATCCGCCACACTGCCGAACATGATTCGTTCTAAGCCTTTATAGCCGTGGGTACCCATGATAATGAGGTTACTGCGGACATCTTGGGCATACTGAAGAAGCTCCTCAGACACATCGCCCGTGAGTACCTTGCTATGCAAAGCCTTTACTCCAGCAGCTACAGCTTTTTCTCGGTATTCTTCGGCAAACTCTTCCATCTTCTGCTGGGCAGACTCAAGTAGCTCTTTTTCCAAATTAGGCAGATTGACCGGTGGAACAAAGAAGCCGGAATAATCCTCGAAATTTTGCACCACAAAAACTAAGTGCAATTCAGCTCCAAACTTGCCTGCCATATACATGGCAGATTCGGCAATCATCTTAGCGTTGTCCGAAAAATCTACTGGCGTGATAACGGTTTTAACTTCTTGCATAGTGTAATCTCCTTATTTTCAGGGGGATGATCTGTAGTTTTTAGTCTCAGAGGAATTTTTCTATCTCCTCTTTTTGTCAACATCACTTTGCTACGTGCTGCCACGAACCATCGATCAAAATTTCATGAGGCAGGAAATCAGACTTGTACTGCATTCCTTTGAGCCGTTTGATCCAATAACCGAGATACAGGCTACGGATGCCGTGCCTGCGGCAAAAATCCAACAAATAGAGAATATTCAACGTGCCTGGGCTGCGTTGGGACTGGTCTGGGTCAAAATAGAAATACACTGCATTTAACCACTGATCTGAACAGTCAATCACCGCCACACCCAAGAGCCGGTTGTTTTCTGTTCGGTAGCGGATTTCAAAACACTTCGTCATCGAAGTGATAAAAAAACCAGTATAATAGCTCTCTGGGTCTGTTTTGCCGTCTGGGAAGCGAGCATTCAGAAATTTGGTCAACAGATCAAGGTTTTCATCAGACATGGTCACTGGTGCTAAACCAACTGAAACATCGTGATTTTTTTTCCAAACTCGCTTCTGGTTGCGGTTGGGAATAAATTCACTCGGATCCAAACGAATAGGGACGCACTCGTTACATCGTGGGCAGCGCATAGAATACATGCAGTTACCGTTACGGCGATACCCATTTTCAAAAAACAGGCCCACTGTGGAGTCTGTCAAAGAACCAAATACTGCTTGGTGATAAACAGCCTTGCGCGGCTGCTCGTAAGGGCAGCGGGCAGCTATATCGGTGAAATATTGCTCCAGATTTTTCCCGATGCTGCCTACTATGTTTTGCCCATCTGGGGTTTGTTGCCCGATAAGGTTTCCAGTCATGGAATTGGGCAAGGTTGAGAGCATCATTCAGGCAGCCTCCTGTTCGGTCTTCTTGCTGGATGCACTTGTTAGCTCTGAATTCCGCTTGGTTAAGCTTCCTAACTTGGTCTCCATGATTTTTCCTGATTGGTATTGACTTTTCTGCACAGATATAAGTTGCACAGTATTTCTCAATCATTTTACCAAGTTTTATTGCAATGTCACGAAAATTAGCAGGTTGGGAAAGAGATGGTTCAAAAAAACAGCAATTTTGCAAGAGTTCCCCTGCAAGAGCAGCAGAAGAAAGGGAGAAAGCAGAAAAGTAATCCGCAAGAAATAGGTACTGCTTGCCCGTCACAGAAAAACTGGCTCTGTTTCGGGCATACCAAGCGATGAACTCTTACATCAACCTTTAGTCCTACCGCTTCGCTCTCGGAAAAGAAGCCGCACGGGTACGCGGTCCAACCCCAGACCTTCCCGGAAGCGGTTAGCGAGATAGCGTTGGTAGGAAAAATGAATGCCTTTGGGGAAATTAGCGATCACGGCAAAGGTAGGAGGTGCGCTGCTGATTTGGGCGGTGTAGTAGAGCTTGAGTCTGCGCCCTTGATACATAGGCGGTTCGTGGCCTGTGGTGGCTGCTTCTAAAAGCCGGTTGAGGGCAGCAGTAGGAAAACGCTGATGGAACTGGCGGTGCATCTTGCCGATCTCTGGGAATATGCGTTTGATGCCAGAACCGGTTTTAGCCGAGACTTTTAACACCGGCGCAAAGGGGATGAACTTGGTTGCCTCCTGAACCGCCTCCAAGAGCTGGGTCTGCCGCTTCTTGTCATCCTGAATCATGTCCCACTTGTTAATCAGGAGGAGCAGAGCGCGGCCCTGTTCTTGGGTGTAGCCGATCACTTTGGTGTCCTGCTCGGTGATACCTTCTTCCGCATCAATCAGCACCGCAGCGATGTCGCAGCGGGTCAGGGATTTCAGAGCCTTGAGAATGGAGAACTTCTCCAGCTTGTCATGCGTCTTACCCTTGCGGCGAATGCCTGCGGTGTCAATAAGCAGGTAGCTGTATTCATCACGAGTCAGCAGGGTATCAACCGAATCGCGGGTCGTACCAGCAACCTCAGAGACGATCATCCGCTCCTGGCCCATGATCGCGTTGATCATCGAGGACTTGCCCACATTGGGCCGACCAAGAAAGGCAAGTCGGATAGTGCTTTCCGGCAGTTCCGGTGGTGCTTCGGTTTTACCCAGCTTCTCGGCCAAGGCGGTCATCAACGTGCCGAAACCATAGGAGTGATCGGCAGACAAGGCCCAGAGCTGATCAACACCCAACTCCCAGAACGGAGTGAGCAGGCTGTCTTCAATATCCGGCGCATCAATCTTGTTGACCGCAAAGAAGACCGTCTTGTCGGTGCGCCGCAGCAGGTTCACCAACTCATGATCACCGGGCATCACGCCTTGGCGGCCATCCAAAAGCAGAATGATGATATCCGCCTCCTCCATCGCCTGCATGGCCTGATTGCGGATGTGGCTACTGAAGTTGTCGCTGTCTTCATCCTCAATCCCGCCGGTGTCAACCAGCATGAAAGATTGCTCTTCCCAGCTTGCTTGGGCGTAATGCCGGTCGCGGGTGACTCCGGGCGTAGGATCAACAATCGCGTCGCGGCTGCGGGTGATGCGGTTGAACAGGGTAGATTTGCCCACATTCGGGCGGCCAATCAGGGCAACAAGGGGGCAGGAGGAGGAATTCAAAGTTCGGGCGCGCAGTTAAGAGTTGCGAAGGCGTTCAGGCAGCGTTCAGTCAGTGATTTCAGGCAAGGATACTCTTTTGCGGGGATTTTGGCAAGCAGGCTGTGAGGAAGGCTCCAAGGTCAGACGATGCCCAGCTTGCAGCCAAGCACCTCCACCACCTTTCTGATGGTCTCGAATTTCGGCGGGCCGCCCTGCGCCAAGGCTTTGCAGTTCTTCCCCGATATAGCTGAAGCAGCATAAAGTGAACTTGAATGTCATTCCGAGCGGAGCGAGGAATCTCCTCTTCGTCCTTGGCGTGAGATTTCTCGCTCCGCTCGAAATGACAGATACGACGGTTCAAATTATGTT
>NQJD01000043.1 GCA_004284765.1 Candidatus Electronema aureum | reverse complement strand
TTTTCGCCTCCTCCTCCATGAATTTGATGAAGCGTTTGGTGATGACTTTGTGGATTTTGGCGACAAGGGCATTGTCCTGGAGCGACTGGCGGGAGATGTTCAGCGGCAGGTCTTCGGAATCCACCACACCTTTGAGAAAACGCAGCCATTCCGGCAGGATATTCTTGCTGTGCTGATCAATGAGCACCCGGCGGCAGTACAGATTCACGCCCGGATCCATCCGGCCCAAGCCGATAGATTCAAAGTTGTCTTTCGGCACAAACAGAAGGGCGTTGATAGCTAACGGGCTGTCGGCAGAGAAATGATAGCGGCAGAGCGGCTCATCGTAAGCATTGCCCACGAATTTGTAGAACTCGGTGTACTCTTCGTCTTTAATTTCGCTTTTCGCCCGCGTCCAGATGGCTTCAACCGTGTTGACTTTCTTGCCTTCGACTTTGACCGGGAAGGGAATGAAGGTCGAATACTGCTGAATGATCCGCTCGATGGTGAATTTCTGGCCGTAGTCGTGCGCATCCTCCTTCAGCTCCATGACAATTTTCGTGCCGCGATGCAGGCCGTCGCAGGCACTGATGGTGTAGCTACCGTTGCCGTCCGAAAACCATTCGTGGCCTTGGCTGCCGTCCCAGGAGCGGCTTTGCACCTTGACCGTCTTGGCGGCCAGATGTCAGTTCATTTTTTCGCTGCGTTTGACCGCATCAAACAAATCATTCAAATCAGGGGTGCCAAGCCATCCTTCTCTTTCTTTTGTGTAGTCGCCCCAGCCAATTTCAGATTGTTGGAGGAATCTGATCATCCCGACAACTCCAAGCTGATGCGCAAGGGCTGTGATGCCGATCTGCCGAACTTGTTCAAGAGTCATTGCTTGGCTGTTCATAGTTTCACCATATTTTTTGTAGCCAATTAAGCGGATTGTCAACAGTCATCTTGAGTATATCCTCACTCTTTTGGTATTTCTTGATGAGTTTGTCATCTGTTGAAAGAAACACTTCTGCACCCGCTGTTTTAGCGCAGCACAGATGCAGAGCATCGTATGACTTGAAACCAAGCTCTTTCAGCTTTTCTGCAAGCGCATAGATATTGTCATTCAAGGTGACGACATCAGATGCTTTATCGCATAGCTTGAGAATCCGGTGTTTCCTGTCGCTGTTGGGTATCTGATTGACTTCATAGAGGACAACGCTGCTGCTCCATGTCCAGTCGCTTTTTTCCAAGTGCCGGAGAATGGTCAGCACGGCCTCTGCTTCCAGATGAACTCTGTCTTGCGTCTGGTCATCAAACGGGCGGTTGAGGCAACATACGTCTAAGTAGAGTTTCATAAGTTAATTTATCTAAAATTATTTCAGAAGAACGGCAAATCCAGCCTGTGCAAAATGCTCATCCGAAGTCAAGGCGTGTGTGATTCTCCTTTCTTTCATCACGAGGAATGAGATGCAGTCCACTATTCCCCATTCTTTATCCTGATATTTCAAAAACATTGCCAATCCTGCTTCAAACAGCTTTTCAGAGACAGGAACAATCTCGGTGTGTTTGTCGTTCTTCAGGAGCTGGATATAATTGAAGGCTTTATTGCGGAGAAGAATGGAAGATAGCATATTGCCAAATTCCATAAGCACAGCGGAAGTCGTCACAAGCTGGACAGGCTTTTTCAACTTTTTACTGACGGCTATTGCCTCATCATGAAATTGATCTCTCTTGTGCGTGATGGCAATCAGATAGGAAGTGTCGAGGAAAATAAATCACTATTCCTTCCTTTTCAGCAACCCGTACAGATAATGATCTGTGTTGATGGATAAATCATCAGGCCCCAGATCATCAGCCTGCTCTGCCAGCATATCCAAGACGGATTTCTCCTGAACCGGTTCAGCCAGAAAGTGTTTGTCATCAAATTCAAGATGAATTTCGTCCGTCTGGATGCCGCTTAAAAAGCGCAGCAACATGTCGTGAATCTTGTCTTTGTGGAGAATGAGCTGTATCATTTTTTATTTATCATCTATGCTGGTTAACATAAACATCAATCAGCTTTCGTATCATCTTCTGATATTGCGTATGATGTTTCTCGGCTTCCCGTTTGAAGAGAAATCGAGCCTTGCTGAGTGTGAGCGTCACTTTGACCTTTTCCTCTTGGAAAACAAGCTGTTCTGGCGAGGGAAAAAAGTCATCAATGATGCGGAGTTCGCCCAGCGGCTCATCCGCTGTATTCAACTTCTTTCATGATGCCATTTTTTACTTTGCCGAAGCAGTAATATCTTCTCTCGTCTTGGCTGTGCGAAATATCTTCAGCGATAACGCGCTGCGGATCGGCAAATGCGTATTGAGCAAGTTCAAATGAAACGCTATGCTTTTCTTGATTTTGCCTATTTTTTGATTCGTCCCATTCAAACGTGACCTGTTTCATGAGTTCAGTGTATCAGTCGGCGACGTTGAAGGCAAGAGAAGATGCCATGCTGATGATGGCAAAAAACGGAGTGAATATGCTGGGCTTTCACTAAAAAAAAACCAGCTTGCAGTTTTAACAAAACTATCTGCTTTTTTTTTCTTCTTCTTGAGCAGAACTAATAGCGACTAACCTTCCTAATAATCCAAGTATAGCAACCGTTGATAATATATTGCCGATACCTTTCCATACTAGATTTGGTTCTTGCGGTTTAACAATAACATTAACATCTCTGCCCGATCTATAAACAACATCTTGCATGTTCAAATTCAGACCAGATTGAGACTAGTTTATCTTTTCTGTGGGTACTTGTCAACCGATGCCACCTGCCGCATCCTGCGTAAAGTTTCATCAGCATCGCTGTTTACTTCAGCCGCCGACAGAGGTATTTTTATCTCGTTTCCCTGCGTTGCGCGGCAGGACAACGAGATAACTCAACGGAGGCGGCTCTCATGAACATTTTCACCGCAGCAGTAACTGGTCTCACGATTGTGATCAAGAAGATCGGGATTGGCTTCAAGGCTGTCATGACCGGCCTGAAAATAGCGATCATCTCGGTGATTGATTTCATTGCCAGCGTGATCACAGCCATTTTCAACGCAATTGTCTCAGTCATCAAATGGGTTGTGACGCAGATTGTCAATCTCATCCATTTGCTTTTCAGGACGTATTTGCGGCTTGAAGCTGGCTGTGTGCCGCCAGTGCAGAAATTCGCTGGCCTGATGATCAGGCTGCGCTGGGGATTTGTTATCTTATCTGGCTTGTATGCGGTTTACAAATATCTCGGCATCACTGCTTTGCTGGTGGCGATAGCTGTTTGCGGCGGCTTGGTTGCAATCGGTTATTCGGAAGCGGAGAAGGAGGAAGAAGAATGGAATGTCGCGCTCGATAAGCTCAACAGGATAATTGCAAAGTATCTGAAATATTTGATACGATTCGCCATAATGGCTTTTTCTGTGTATTCGCTACATCTCATGTTTCGAAATAATATTGCAACGTCTTCATTATTAGTTCTACTTGCTCCATGCTATGTATTGTATCTGTTTATTGTATATTTATTCAGTATCATTTTTAGATAATTATCTGCTGAATATTCATTAGCTAATCAATATTGATATTTAAACAATAATTTGTTTAGTTTAATTGACAATGCATTTTACTCACCACTTTTTTAGATATTGCAATCCGCTTGCTGAACAATTATACAATTACATTTTCAGCAGCAAATTAGCCAGCCAGCCCTGTCAGACCGCAGCGAAAAAACTTGATAGCTCGCCCGATAATTGTATATACTTGGATATACAAACTGCACACTCAAAACAGGAGGTGAGCCATGTTGTCCAGAGTTCAGAAGTGGGGGAACAGTCAAGGGGTGCGTATTCCTAAGAATTTACTTGAGCATTCCCGGATCAAGATTGGCGCAGAAGTAGACATCACAGTTCATGAAGGCAAAATCATTGTCAAGCCGGTCAATAATATACGTGGAAAATATGACATCCATGATCTGGCAGGCAGAATGCCGCAGCAGTGCCGCTTAGACGAAGAAGACTGGGGGATTCCTGTTGGATGCGAGGAATGGTGATGGCTCTGTATATTCCAGAAAAAGGAGATTTTGTTGCGCTGACCTTTGATCCGCAATCTGGACACGAGCAGAAAGGCCGCCGTCCAGCCTTGGTTGTCAGCAACAAGGTGTTCAATAAGGCGACTGGGCTTGCCATTGTCTGCCCAATCACCAACACCGATCGCGGCATTCCCTTCCATGTCGCTGTTCCCGCAGAATCTTCCTTAACCGGTTATGTTATGGTTGAACAGGTCAAATCAATTGACTACAGAAGCCGTTATGCCAAATTGATAGAAAAGGCACCGGACAGCACTTTGACAGAAGTTCTCGCAATATTGGATGCCTGCATCTATCAGGATGCCTGATCGCCCGCCATGCTCCTCAATTCCCGTATCCCCTCCGGCCCGCTCCCTGAAAAATGGGACAACTGCCGCTTCAGCAGCAAGTTAGTCAGCCCGGCCAACCGCCGCAAATATGAAATCATCGTCGTCGGCACTGGCTTGGCCGGAGCTTCCGCCGCCGCCACGCTCGGCGAGCTGGGCTACAGCGTCAAGGCCTTCTGCCTGCAAGACAGCACGCGCCGCGCCCACTCCATCGCCGCGCAGGGCGGCATCAACGCAGCTAAGAATTACCAGAACGACGGCGACTCGGTGCTGCGCCTCTTCTACGACACCATCAAGGGCGGCGATTTCCGCAGCCGCGAGGCCAACGTCTATCGGCTGGCGCAGGTCTCCAACGCGATCATAGACCACTGCGTGGCGCAGGGCGTACCGTTCGCCAGAGAATACGGCGGCCTGCTCGCCAACCGCTCCTTCGGCGGGGCGCAGGTTTCGCGCACCTTTTACGCACGCGGCCAGACCGGCCAGCAGCTACTGCTCGGCGCGTATTCCTCGCTGATGCGGCAGGTTGCGGCGGGCCGGGTCACGGTCTTTCCGCGCCGCGAGCTGATGGACTTGGCCGTGATTGACGGGCAGGCGCAGGGCATCATCGTCCGCAATCTGCTCAACGGCCAGCTCGAACGCTACGCTGCCCACGCTGTGGTGCTGGCAACCGGCGGTTACGGCAACGCCTTCTATCTCTCCACCAACGCCATGTCCGGCAATGTCACCGCGACTTGGCGGGCGCACCGGCGCGGCGCGGCCTTCGCCAATCCCTGCTTTGTCCAGATTCATCCCACCTGCATCCCGGTGCATGGCGAATATCAGAGTAAACTCACGCTAATGAGCGAGAGCCTGCGCAACGACGGGCGGGTTTGGGTGCCGAAACAGGCGGGCGACCGCCGCCAGCCTGCGGACATCCCGGAGGCGGAGCGCGATTACTATTTGGAGCGCAAATACCCGCGCTTCGGCAACTTGGTGCCGCGTGACGTGGCCTCGCGCAACGCCAAGGAGGTCTGCGATCAAGGCTTGGGCGTAGGTGCCACAAGCCGGGCGGTGTATCTCGATTTTGCCGAGGCGATCCGCCGCGACGGCCTGCCCGCCATCCTGCGCAACTACGGCAATCTCTTCCAGATGTACGAGAAAATCACCGCCAGCGACCCGGCCAAGGAGCCGATGCAGATTTATCCGGCGGTGCATTACGCGATGGGCGGCCTCTGGGTGGATTATCACCTACAATCCACGCTGCCAGGTCTGTTTGTCATCGGTGAGGCCAATTTTTCCGACCACGGCGCAAACCGGCTCGGTGCCAGTGCGCTCATGCAGGGCTTGGCCGACGGCTATTTCATCCTGCCCGCGACCATCAGCAATTATCTGGCGCAGCACAGTCCGGGCAAAGCATCGCTTGAGCATCCGGTCTTTACCGAGCTGGAAGAGGAGACTGCCGAACGCATCGCCCGGCTGCTGCGCAACCGCAATCCAAAGCAGCCGGGAACGCAGACTGCTGACCAGTTTCACCGCAGGCTCGGAGCACTGCTCTGGGATCACTGCGGCATGGCCCGGAACAAGGCGGGGCTGCTCAAGGCTTTGGCGGAAATTCCGCAACTTCGGGAGGAGTTCTGGCAGCAGGTCTATGTGCCGGGCAGCGGCGAGGATTTGAACCAGTCGCTGGAACGGGCCGGGCGCGTGGCGGATTTCCTTGAATTTGCCGAGACGATGGTTTTAGATGCGCTGGAGCGGGAGGAGTCCTGCGGCTGCCATCTGCGCGAGGAAAGCCAGACCGAGGACGGCGAGGCGTTGCGCGATGATGCGAATTTCTCTCACGTGGCGGTTTGGGAATATCAGGGCGAAGGGAAACGGCCAGCTTTGCACAAAGAACCGCTGCGGTTTGAGGCGGTGGATGTGGTGCAGAGGAGTTATAAGTAAAATTTTAGTTTTTATTAGGAGTTACGCAGTTGGATTTACAACCCGTTGATTTTGTTCAACCGGCGATTTGTATGGTCGAAACTCAACTTGCTGTAATTATTTAATTTCAAGTTTCAACTGCGTAACTCCTATTTATTTGGAGGAATACATCATGGCTGAATTGATTAAATGCTTTGAATGCGGGGCGGAGGTTAGTTCTGAAGCGAGGAAATGCCCAAGATGCAGTACTCATGCATGTGGATATCGCTGTAGAATCTGTGGAAAAGCAGAGGAAACGTTCGTTCTTGTAAAATATAATTACAAAGATTACGGGAAAGATTCTGATGGATATAGCCATGTATACACAGCTAACGGATTAGCTCATCCAGAATGTTTACGGAAGGTTGGCGAAGAATATTCAAATAATTGCAAACCATTTTCATACACATGTCACTTATGTGGATATCATTACGATTATATTCCAGTAAGGGATTCTTGTAGAGGATGTGGGCATAAAATATTTCGCATGACATATCCATTATACATACCACCACATGGAAATATTCAATATCTCTGCTATAGATGCATGTTACCTTTAATTCCTGTTAATGCAAAAAATATTAAATTAGAATTATATAATCATGATGATAGATTATTCTATATGTTACACTATAAGTCTAAACACCTTGGCGACACTAGTATCTATTCTGTTTTTCTACATAACACATGTTACAAAAACGGACAAAAAGAATATGACAGGATGAACTATAAAGAGAAAAATGATTGTTTCTTATCAACCGCCCTCTACGGCGAAGATTCCTCTAAGGTGCGGATGCTCTGCTTCTTCCGGGATGAATATCTTTCGGCAAGCAGCTTAGGCCGCGCCTTCATCGCCTTGTATGTGCGCCTTTCTCCGCCCTTGGCGCGGGCAATCGCAAACAAATCCCTGCTACGTTCCCTCGTCCGTTATTGCATTGTTGCCCCGGCCCTGTTGTTCACGGAAAAGTTTCTTGCTTATGCCGGGCGCAAGGATAAGATGAAAAGATAGTTTTTTTGAATGCTGCTGCTTACGCTGTGGACAACTTTCTGCGCCAGCAGCCACCCACGGCTGATAGACCGAATTCTTGCCCTTGAATTACACAGTGAGCAGCAGCACTATTCGTCCCGGTTGCTATGCTCTTTTGTTGAAGAAAAGGATGATGCCGGTGATGGTCACGGTGAGCAGGCCACAGGCTAACGTCAAGCCAACATACGGGGCGATAGCCTCCCAAGTATGCAGACCGACAAATAATTCTTTGGTCTCCTTGCCATACATCTCCGCCTTTCTGAACAGCAGAATGCCGCCGCTGATGGCAGAGAAGAGAAACAGGGGGGAAAAGATAATGGCGCAGGTGCGATGGAACGTTCTGATCTTCATGTGTTCTCCTTGTTGAATTTCGTAGGGGTACCTCTCTGTGGGTGCCCCAAATCAGGGCAGGCACAGAGACCAGCCCCTAGTATGTCTGCTTGTATCATGAATGAATTCAGAAGTAAACAGGAAAGGCAAAGGCAGCAGCCATGAACGACGCGCGACACTTCTTCACCTTTGCTGAACCACCTGACCTGATGCCTGTTGAGTGCGGTGCAGGACTCGGCCCGATTACTCTGGCATACGAGACTTGGGGCGAGCTGTCAGCAGCACAGGACAACGTCATCTTAATTCTGCACGCTTTCTCCGGTGACTCGCATGTCGCCAGCCATGAGCAGGGCAACAGCAAGGCGCGGGAGCAGGGCTGGTGGGAGTTCATGGTCGGGCCAGGCAAGGGCATTGACACCCGCAAATACTTTGTCGTATGCAGCAACATCATCGGCGGCTGCATGGGTTCCACTGGCCCTGCATCAGTCAATCCGGCAACCGACCAGCCCTACGGCATGGACTTTCCTGTGGTCACCGTCAAGGACATGGTGCAGGCACAGAAGCTACTGCTGGAGCATCTTGGCATTCGCAAGCTGCTGGCTGTGGTTGGCGGCTCAATGGGTGGGATGCAGGCTTTACAATGGTGCGCCAGTTACCCGGACATGGTTACTTCAGCGGTTCTTCTCGCGACCACAGCCCGCCACTCTGCCTTATCCATCGCCTTTAACGAAATTGCCCGTCAAGCAATAATGGCTGATCCCAAGTGGCAGCAGGGCAGCTATTATGGCAGCGACGGCCCGGAACTTGGTCTGGCTGTGGCCCGCATGATTGGGCATGTCACCTATCTCTCAGATGAAGCCATGCGCCGCAAGTTTGGTAGGCGGCTGCAAGACCGCTGCAATCTCTCTTTTGACTTCAATGCCAACTTCCAAGTAGAAAGTTATCTGCATCATCAGGGAGAGAAGTTCGTCCGACGCTTTGACGCTAATTCCTTGCTCTATATTACCAAAGCAGCTGACTATTTCGATTTCACCACTGTGGACAGCGAAACGCTCACCAGTATGGCTGATGCTGGCATCCGCTTCCTCGTGACGGCCTTCTCTTCCGACTGGCTGTATCCTACGTATCAATCCAAAGAGTTAGTGAGACTGCTGAAAAAGAACAGCATTAATGTCAGCTTCTGCGAGATTGAGGCAGACAGCGGTCATGACGGCTTTCTCATCCCCAGCCGCCGCCTTACTGACTTGGTTGCTGGTTTTCTGCGGGCGCGTTCTGAGGAAAAGCGTTGACGAGACTTCAGGTCAATCCGATGTGCGCTCGCAGGTCCCGACGACCTACGAGTGGTGATCTCCCAGACTCTCTGCTGGAGCAGCAATTCAGCCCAAGTTGTAACGGAGTGCGACCATGATGACTGACACCGCTGCCATGCGTTTTGATTTGCAAGTGATTTCCTCATGGATTACGCCGGGCAGCCGCGTGCTCGATCTGGGCTGTGGCCGAGGAGACTTGCTTTTTTATCTGCAAAACCAGAAGCAGGTGCGCGGGGTGGGCATTGAATTAGATGAGGAGAACGCCGCCTTTTGCATTGCCCGTGGGCTTTCCGTATTGCACGGCGACCTGATCGAAGAGGTGGCTGATTATCCTGAGAACCACTTTGATTACATCGTCCTCAGCCAGACCTTGCAGCAGGTTTATGACCCGGAAAAACTGCTCACTGTGCTGCTCTCAGTCGGCAGCCGGGTGATTGTCAGCTTCCCTAACTTCAGCCACTGGCGAGTGCGGCTCCAGCTACTCTTGACCGGTGCAGCTCCGCGCAATGAACAGTTTCCTTACGAGTGGTATAATACCCCGAACATCCGCATCATCACTTTAAAAGACTTCCGCATCTTCGTGCGCAAGATTGATGGCCGCATCTTGAAGAAGGTGGCGATCAGCAGCCATCATCATGAGACGCAGGGGGAAATAGTCCGCCGCCTGCCTAACTGGCGCAGCACCTACGGTATATTCATGATTGCGGGTGGTGTCTCTCAGCAGAGGCATCCTGCCGCTATCGCTCAGATAGATGCTCAACGTTGACCACTCTAAGCACAAAGCAGTTGACCCTTGCCCACAGGAAGAATATAGTTATTTCTTATCCTTTTCTGCAAATCAGTTTTTCACCACGCCAATCTGCCGAGGGCTGCAATGGATTTTGAACCAAAATGGATAGCTTGGGAAATCACCCGCCGCTGCAATCTGAACTGTGTGCATTGCCGCTCTTCGTCAAGCTTGGAAGCAACCGGGCATCCTGATTTTTCCTTGGATGAAGCCAAGCGGGTACTGGATGACATTAAGTCCTATGCCAGCCCGGTAGTGGTGCTTTCAGGCGGCGAGCCTCTGCTGCGGCCTGATGTGTTTGACATTGCAGCGTATGGCACTGGTCTTGGTTTGCGGATGTGTCTTGCCACCAATGGCACCTTGGTTACAGAAGAAATCTGCGGCAAAATCAAAGAGGCAGGCATCAAGATGGTTTCGCTCAGTCTTGATGGTTCGACCGCAGCGGTGCATGACAACTTTCGCAATCAGCCCGGCGCGTTCGACGGCACGATGAACGCTATCCGCTTGTTCAACCAACACGGCATCAAATTTCTCGTCAACTCCTCCTTCACGCAGCGCAACAAAGAAGAGGCTCCAAAACTCTACGAGCTGGTAAAAAAGCTCGGCGCAACGGCTTGGTATCTCTTCATGATTGTGCCGACCGGACGCGGCGAGGAGATCATGGAGGAGCTGATTCCGGCCTCGGAATATGAGAACATCCTCAACTGGCATTACGACATGGAGAAGGAGGAGCACGAGTTGCTTGTCCGCCCGACTTGCGCTCCTCAGTATTATCGCATCGTTCTTCAGCGGGCCAAAGAGGACGGCGAGAAATTCAAGCGCAGAACCCTCCAGTTTTCGACTGGTGGTTCCAAAGGTTGCTTGGCCGGACAGCTGATTTGCCTGATTGACGTTGATGGTAACATCCTGCCGTGCAGTTACTTCCCCAAGGCCGCAGGCAACATTCGCGAGCAGCGTTTTCAGGAAATCTGGGAGCAATCAAAACTTTTTCTGGAACTGCGTGACTTCAAGAGCTATAAAGATAATTGTGGACGCTGCGAATATGTCAACGTCTGCGGCGGCTGCCGGGCGAGGGCGTATGCAATCAGTGGTGATTATCTTGCCCAAGAGCCGTTTTGCGCGTATCACAGCCGAGGAGTTGATTTCTATGAAAGACAGTGAGCTGAGAGGCTATATTCTTCAGTATTTTTACGACCGGCGACGTGATGGTCTTTCCTTGTCTCCGCCGAAACCCGCCGATCTTGGCGTTGAAGTTACCGAACAAGACATACTCTACGTATGCGATCAGTTAGGTGAACACAACTATCTTGAATGGAAAGCTACGAAGTCAAACTATAAATCTTCTGGGATAATCGTCAATGGATACGGAAGGATTAACGCTTTTGGCATAGATGTCGTTGAAGGAACCGAAACTCCTGCTATTAAGGTGGAATTTGTGCAGCATAACAACAATACGGTAACTATTACCGGTTCGACCAATGTCAATAACATTATTGGCAGCAATAATACATTGACTCTTTCCGAGTTAGCCAAGGCTATCGAATCTGCCACGGCAACCCCGCAGGAAAAGGAAGAGGCCAAAACTCTCCTTCGCAAGCTGCTTGAGCATCCGCTTGTTTCAGCAATTGTCGGAGGTGCTGTCGGCCTGCTTGGTTCCTGATCTTCCTGAAAGCAAATCTACTTAAATGAACGACACTTTTTTACGCGCCTGCCGGGGCGAGCAAACCGAATACACGCCAGTTTGGTTCATGCGCCAAGCTGGACGCTATCTGCCCGAATATCAGGCTGTCCGCAGTAAGCTGACTTTTCTTGAGCTGTGCAAGAACCCGGAGCTTTGCACCGAAGTCACGCTCCAGCCGGTTGATATTTTTGGCTTTGATGCTGCCATACTCTTCTCGGACATCCTGATTCCGATGGAGGCGATGGGCCTTCAGCTCGAATTCCATGAGAGCAAGGGGCCGGTTTTCCTCGACCCGGTGCGGACGCAAGCGGCAGTTGATAAACTGATCGTGCCTGAGCCTGAAGAGGCAGTGCCGTTTGTCCTTGAAACCATCCGCCTACTGCGCCGTGCGCTCAAGGTGCCGCTGATCGGCTTTTCCGGCGCGCCGTTCACTTTGGCCACTTACTTGATCGAAGGCGGCTCGTCCAAAGTCTTCTTGGAAACCAAGCGGATGGCCTATCAGCAGCCGGAGCTGTATCATGCCCTGCTGGAAAAAATCACCCGCTGCACCAGCCTCTACCTGCAAGCGCAGGCGCGGGCCGGTGCGCAGGTTTTGCAGATTTTTGACTCGTGGGCAGGCATTCTCGCGCCCTGCGATTTTGAGCGTTTAGCCCTGCCCTATGTGCAGTCCATCATCGCTGACCTGCGCCAGATGACCGATGTGCCGATCATCTATTTTGCCAACAACGGCGCGACCTTGCTGGAACTAAGCAAGATCAGCGGAGCTGATGTGCTCGGTTTGGACTGGCGGATCAAATTGGACGATGCGGCCAAAATTACGCAGCAGCATGTTCTGCAAGGCAATTTGGATCCGGTCGCGCTTTTCCTGCCCAAAGAGGCTCTGGAGCAACGGATTGCCGCCATTCTTGCCGAAGGCAAGGCGGCTAAGGGCCATATCTTCAACTTGGGCCACGGTATTTTGCCGCAAACCCCGCCGGAACAGGTGAAAATTGCCGTCGAGGCGGTGCATCGCCTCAGCCGCAGATAGAATGAACATCCCAGATATTGCTGCTTGCGCCGCGCTGATGGAACAGCACGGAATGCTGGCCAATATCCGGACGCATTCGGTTATGGTTGCTCGGATTGCTGAAGTATTGGTTGATGGCCTGCGGAGTAACGTTTCCGCAGAGCTGTTGCCTGATCGCCAGCTCTGCATTAGCGGAGCCTTGCTGCACGACATCGCCAAAACACCTTGTCTGAGCAGCGGCGAAAATCATGCTAAAGCCGGAGCAGCAATTTGTTTGGAAGAGGGTTTCCCGGAAATCGCCGAAATCGTGGCCGGGCATGTTGTCTTGCCGGATTTTGCCCCTGAACGGTATGATGCAGGCATTTTTTCCGCCTGCGAGCTGGTTTATTATGCGGACAAGCGCGTCCGTCACGACAGCATCGTCAGTTTAGTCGAACGGTTAGACTATATCATCGACCGGTACGGTGATGGTGATCTTCGTAAGCATGAGGGTATTCAAGACAATTTTAGGAAATGTAGCTTATTAGAGAACGCGCTCTTTGCCCGCCTTGATTTTGCCCCAGAGCAGCTGGCGGCACAGATAGAAAAGCAGGCTGCATCTTTTCAATCTGTCTGCCTTTCTCAATAAACCGGCTTGCCTCAGCAGCGGAAAACACCTATATTACGAACAGTACAGCTGCAATAGCTGTGCTGCGCATCCGAGGAAAAACCCTTTTTATGAACACAATGGCCTCTCAATCGTAAGAACGGAGCAGCAACAGTGGAAATCTTCTTTCTTGGAGTCGGGGAAGCCTGTGACACCGCGCACGGCAACAGTTCTTCCTTGATCACAGCCAGCAATGGCACTAGGATTCTGCTGGACTGCGGCTTTTCTGTGCCGCATCAATATTTTCGGATAGTGGAGCAGCCAGAAGAGCTGGACTGCATCTGGATATCTCATTTTCACGGCGACCACTACCTCGGCCTGCCCCTGCTGTTCCTTCGTCTTTGGCAGCTGGGCCGCACCCGGTCGTTGAGCATAATTGGCCAGAAAGGCGTTGATCACAAGGTCAGGGCTGCCTTGGAACTGGCTTACCCCACCTTTGAAAAGAAACTAAGTTTCCAGTTTGATTTTCATCTGCTCCATGCTCAAGAGACCATTTCGCTTGCTGGGATGACTTGGTCCGCCGCTTTAACCCAGCATTCCCAATATAATCTCGGTCTGCGACTTGAAGACGGCGCAACGAAGTTCTATTATAGTGGTGATGGACGGGCAGGTAAACATGCCAAAGACCTGATTCAAGGCTGCGATTTTGTCGTCCATGAATCCTTTAGTAAGGTCGATACGTACCCTTATCACGGTTCTGTCACCACCACGCTCCAACTGGCCGAAGAATTAGAAATGGGCCAGATCGCCTTGGTGCATTTAGATCACACTCTGCGACGAACCGAATTGCCCTTGATTGAGCAGATGGTGCAGGCAGTTCCTCATGCCCTGCTGCCGGTGGCAGAAGACCGAATGACCTTTTGAAAAATCAGCTGATCTTCCTGCGTTGAGCCGCAGGACAGGAGAAACTACTATGAACTCCCGAACTGTGCAGCTGCTGGCCGCGCTGCTGGCTGTGCTGCTCTTTTCCATGCCGTCTTCCTCCTTTGCCCGCAGTAAGAAAAGTAAAGCCAAGCGGTTTGATAGAAAAGACTGGATTTGGCAACCAGATGCCTTTCCGAAAGAGAAAAAGCCACAGTACATCCGCATGGCGGACAACTTTTTTGTCTTTTATGATCCCTCCACAGCAATGACTGTGCCTTACCGGGATGGTATGACCCGGTTGGAAATGTCCAAAGAAGTCCTGCTCAAGAGCAACGCCAGTTTGCCGGAGCTAAACTGGCAAACCGGACTCTATCCGCACTGGAAGAACGTGATGTGGCTGCCCGGTGCGGAGAAAGGCTTTCATCCCTACTATCAGCTACACAATTATAATCAGGAAGAATTCGCCGCTGCCTTGGAACAGCTACCGGTGATCAGCTCTGGCCCGCCTATGCTCCAGACGGCCCTGATGAAGTTAGAAAACTTACTTGGTTTACCGGGACGCACCGAGGTGTTTATGTTCACCAACGGGGCTGCCTCGCGCTTTGAGGGAGTTGACGAGCCTGAGCCATTAGCCCAAGCCAAAAAGTTAGCGGCGAAATACGATGTCTGCTTTACCCTAATCAGCAGTGCAACGAACCAATCGGCGGAGAAGCTGCTGAATGACATTGCCGGAGTCAACGATTGCTCGCAGGTGATTGACTTTGACACTGTGGTTGAGCATCCTGAGCATCTCTTCGGCAGGTTGTACATGCCTGCGGACAGCCCCTTTTCCAACGTTCTTTTTGCCTTTGATAAAGCCAAAGTCAGAAAGGAATATCAACAGACGCTGGATCGATTGGGTCGCTATTTAACTGCAAACCAGCACGAATACGCGGTACTTTCTGGCTTTTGCGATATTCGTGGCCCGCAGCAATACAACATCCATCTCTCTCGGAGCAGAGCAGAAAGTGCGCGGAAATACCTGATGGACAATTTCCCCCTGAAAAAGGGACGAGTGCTGCTCTATTGGCACGGCTCTGCCAAACCGGTTGCGTCCAACAAGACCGAGGAAGGACGACGGCTCAACCGCCGAGTAACGATCACTGTCAGGAAAGGGAAGTGATCTGACGATATCGCGATCTCACCTCGGATTGATTCGAGGTGAGCAGTCGGATGAATATCCGTTGATTCATGACAGCGTTCCTGTTGTCACGTTTCTTCCTTTATAAAGCCTGTCACGTAGTCTCCCTCACCATCCTTACCTTGCAAAACAATACCATAAACGGGAGTTGGCACAGTCTGCTAATATCCCGCCTGCGCCTGCTGCGGCGTGGAACTCATACGATTGAAGAGAGGTCATCATGTGCGGAATAGTTGGCTACACAGGCAGCCGGAAGGTGATTCCGGTGCTGCTGGAAGGATTGCGTCGTTTGGAATACCGGGGCTATGACTCTGCTGGACTGGTCTGTCAGCAGGACGGCAAGCTGGTGCGCTTCCGGGCAGCAGGCAAGCTGATCAACTTGGAAAAGGCAGTGGACGAGCAGATCGGCATGGACGCGCACACCGGCCTTGGTCACACCCGCTGGGCCACGCACGGCGCGCCGACCGAGAGCAACGCGCACCCGCACACCGACTGCACCGGCGAGCTGGTGGTGGTGCATAACGGCATCATTGAGAACTACGGCAGCCTGAAGCAGGAGCTGCTGGCTGAGGGGCATGTCTTCTCCTCGCAGACGGATACCGAGGTGCTGGCGCATCTGATTGAGAAGTACCTGGAGAATGACCTCGTGGCTGCGGTGCGCAAGGCCTTGGCGCGAGTGGAAGGCTCCTATGCGCTTGGCGTGATTTGGGCGAAGGAGCCAGGCAGATTGGTGGCCGCCCGCAACCAGAGTCCGCTGGTCATGGGCCTGAGTGATGATGCCTGCCATATCGCCTCGGATATTCCGGCCTTGCTGCCCTACACCCGCAAGGTGATTTTCTTGGATGACCACGAGCTGGCCATTCTCGACAAGGGCACGTATTCCGTCATCGGCATTGAGAGCGGCGAGCGGACCGAGAAGGAAGTGCGGACGATTGACTGGAACGCGGCTATGGCTGAGAAGGGCGGCTATCGGCACTTCATGCTCAAGGAGATCTTCGAGCAGCCGCAGGCTATCCTCAACACTATCAGCGGCAGGATAGACCCGGAGAGCGGCAGCGTCAACCTGCCGGAGATCGGCCTCAGTGACGAGGACTTGCGCAAGGTCGAGCGCATTGCTCTGGTCGCCTGCGGCACCTCGTGGCACGCAGCCTTGGTGGCCAAATACTGGCTGGAGCAATGGGCAGGCGTGCCGGTGGATGTGGATATCGCCTCGGAGTTCCGCTACCGCCGCCTCTTGCTCAACGAGCGCGTTCTGACCGTAGCCATCTCCCAGTCCGGCGAGACCGCCGACACTCTGGCTGGCACACGCCGGGCCGCCTCGCTTGGCTCGAAAGTCGTCACCATCTGCAACGTGGTCGGCTCGACCATGACCCGCGAGGCCGATGGTATCATCTACACGCACGCCGGGCCAGAGATCGGCGTGGCCTCCACCAAAGCCTTCACCTGCCAGCTCTCGGCCCTCTTTCTGCTGACGCTGCATCTGGCGCAGGTGCGCGGCACCGCCTCGCCAGAGGCAATTAAGGAGTTGGGGGCTGCTCTTATCGCTCTGCCGCCGGTGATCAACGCGGTGCTGCCTGCGGTACAGCAGCAGATCCAGGCCTTAGTCGAACGGTATTACGATGCGCGGGACTTCCTCTTTGTCGGGCGCGGCCTCAACTTCCCCATTGCCTTAGAAGGCGCGCTGAAACTGAAGGAGATCTCCTACATCCACGCTGAGGGCTACGCGGCTGGCGAGCTAAAGCACGGCCCGATTGCTCTGATTGACAAGGACATGCCGGTGCTGGCCATTGTGCCGCAGGACGCGGTGTACCAGAAGAGTATTTCTAATGTCGAGGAGATCAGGGCGCGGCAAGGCCGCCTGCTGCTGATTGGCACGGAAGGCGACACGCACCTTGCCGCCCTGACGACTGACGATGTGCTCTATCTGCCCAAGGTGCATGAGGAACTGAATCCGCTCCTCTACACTATCCCGGCCCAACTGCTGGCCTACGAGATAGCCTGCCGCCGTGGCTGCGATGTTGATCAGCCACGCAATCTGGCTAAGAGCGTGACGGTGGAATAGTCTTCGCACAGGGCGTGCTGCGATGGAGCAACCCTGGTTCCTCAAGTCGAGCACGCATGCTTGCTCAGATCGGGCAAGCATGGTTTGGGCCTTCTTTCTCCTACCCCACCCGTATATCCAGCACATCCACCAGCCTGCCTGCGTAGCCGCTGCGGATAAAAGCCGCCAGCCCAGTGAAGTCCTCCACCGCCACGCTGAGGCTCGTCACTGCCGCGCTCTCCCAGCCGTTCAGGGTGAAGGTGCCGTTGGCGGTGACGCGCACCGGTGCTCCCGTCTTGCCGCCCTCCTTCATGTCGAGCAGCATCAGCTCGATGTGGCCGTCGCCGATGTCCAAGGCCGCTTGGATGCGGAGCATCAGGGAGGCTGAGGCCGCGCCGTCCGTGATCTTGGCAAAGGGGGCTGTGCCTGCGCCGCTGAGGATGCCTGCGTCAGGATGATGCGACGGCCTGTCAATGACTAACGGCGTGCGTAGCTTGCGGCGGTATAGTACTTCAGTTTTTAGATCGTCTGAAAAACCGTCTCGACGCAAACGCTTAACCTCTTGATGCCGTCAGCTATTTTTTTAATTTTCGCCTTCATGGAAGCCCAAAATTTTTCTATCGGGTTTAAATCAGGGGAATAAGGCGGCAAAAAAAGCAGCCTGCAAGAAAACTTTTTCACAAGTTCCTTCGTTTTTTCTGATTTATGAAAACTTGCGTTGTCCATCACAACAAGAGAATTTTTGGGAATTT
>NQJD01000042.1 GCA_004284765.1 Candidatus Electronema aureum | reverse complement strand
TTCATAACTGCCGGAAAAGAAAGCGGCCGCAGTCAAAGCTGCGGTCATGACCTCAGCCGTGCTCATCGTGCATTGCGGGTCATCGCGCCAGCCCTTGGAAATTAAAAAATCATCGCATAAACAGTAAAATGTTGTAATCTTGAGTTCCATGCTCTCCTCCGTGTGCGGTTATATTCGTGCCAGACAGCAGAAGTATACCATACGCGGGGAAGCATGGATTTTTCAAGAGTTATAGGTCACAACTTGGGTTAACTATTAAGATTTTTATATAAAAAATTCTTTTCATGTTATTCATCCGTTATAATATAGAGGTTTCTGACTTCCTCAATAGAAATAAAAAAGGATCGACGCAGCCGCCGATCCTTTTCATATCACCGCCCGAATGCAGACTCCGGTTCAGCTTGCATTAGCAGCCGAACGCCTTCTGGAGGTTGGGGATGGTCTGCTTCTTGCGGCTCATCATGCCGGGAATCCACATGGAGTTGCCGGTCATCTTGGTGTTGAATGCACCCTCAATCATCGAAGCATCATCAGACAACACCATCAGCTCAGTGCCTTCCTTAACGACATCAGTCAGCATCAGCAGCACAGTGTGCTGGCCGCCTGCTGCCTTCTTCTCCTGCATGGCCTTGTACAGAGCCTCGCGGATGGCCGGGGTGGCCTGATCCAGCGCGGCAAGCTCCAACTGGCCGCAGCCAACAGTCTTGCCCTTCATATCGAAGTCTTTGTAATCACGGTTCAGCAAGTCCATAGCCGGAATGCCTTCGATAGCACTTTTGGCCTTCAGCATCTCCATGAACAGCGCATCGGTGTCCTGCACAGCAGCAATTGTCTTCAGTTCGGCAACTGCCTTCTTGTCTTCCTCAGTGCAAGTCGGAGACTTGAAGTTGACGGTATCGCTGAGAATAGCAGACATCATCAGACCAGCGATCTTCGGCTGAATAGCCACACCCTCTACATCATACAGCTGCTTCAACACGGTGCCAGTACAGCCGACAGGCTTGACGTAGCAAAAAATCGGGCTGTTGGTGGTCACGTCACCGATCTTGTGATGATCAACAATAGCAACCACGTTGTCTGCGCTCAGGTTGTCCGGGGCTTGCTTCAAGTCACTGTGATCAACTAAAGCAACGGTCTTTCCTGCGGCATCCTTCATGATCTCCGGTGCAGGTACGTTGAAACGGCGCAGCACTGCCTGAGTCTCCGGGTTCAGCTCGCCCTGCATAGATGCAATCGCGTCAGTACCTTGGGCTTTCAGCAGCTCGGCGTAGGCAATCGCAGCGGTAACTGAATCGGTATCTGGGTTCTTGTGACCGGTAACATAAACAGCCATGTTTTTTCTCCTATGGGAAGGTAAAAGAAGAGTGCAGGATTCTTGCTTGTCACTCGTATGTTTACGAAGAATACTGCCTATACTATTTATTCCTTTCAGCAGGCAGCGTCAAGGGAAAACAGAACAAAGCCCTTCCTCAGTAGCTCCAGCCGGTTTTTTCTTTGCCCATTGTTGCTGCAATCTGATAGAGTAAGAGCAGATTATTTGGAAATAACCCGCAAAACAACAGCATGAGAGCCATGAAAAATAGGAAGCCGAAAAAGAAATTGCCGCTTCAGTCTATCGCCTTGGGCTGCACAGTTTTTGCTTCAGTCTTGGCCGGGGCTTGGTTTCTTTTTCCAACGGAAATGGAAAAGGTACTGAAGCAGCTCCCTCAGGCGGTTGGTCTTCGCCCTCAGGTCGAGGAGTCATCTCCTTCTCCTCTTGTAGTAGAAGAAAAAGAGGTAGATGAACCTCCTCCAGCAGGAGGCAAGCTGGCGCGGTCTTCGTCAGAGCTGAACTTGCCAACCACAGAAGTAGAGACAGCTCCGCTCGTTCCTGTGCCTGCGGATAAATCAGCTCCGCCGCCCATGACTTGCTTGCAAGCGGCAGGCAGTTTGCGACCGTTTCTTGATGGGTTGGACAAAAAAGACTACATTCAAGAGTTCAAGCTCAAGCAGTCGGTGCGCAAGCATCTGGATGGATTAAAAGACAAGCTGGTAGCCAAGCCACCTGCGGTAGTGCGGGAAACCGATGATCTCTACACGGTGATTTCTAACACGGCTCATTTCTTCCGAATCATCGGCAAAGACAATATCCAGCTACTCAAAACTGTGCTGGAACACGAGCAAGGCAAGATTGAAGAGCTGGCCGTTGCCTTACACGCTGCCAGTATCGGCGAAAGCTGCCCAGTAGATACGGTGCAAATTCCTTTCAATACTGCCTACGAGTATTCGGTCTTCTTCCTCAATACCATCGGCGGACGTTCGTATCTTTTCCGTCGAGAGGCAAGAGTGCGCTTGCTGATCAATTATTACGCGCTGCTGCTGATTGACGAAGCAGGCAGCAGAAACCTCAATGCGCACGGAACAGATATCAGCAGCCTGATTCCACCGCTCATCCGAGACATCGAAGCTACCAATCAGCTTGCTGCCCGGAAGGATGAATACGTGGCCCGACTGCGCGAGCTATCGGAACGGCATCCAGCACGCTGAATGGGTGGTAGTGAACCGTGAGTGGTAAAGCGGACTGCAACTGAAAAGTATATTAGACACCTAATGTGCAACTCTTTTTAGCTTACAAGTTACACGAAATAGCCTCTTGAAAATACAGGAATTGTACTGAACAGCCGATATTAAAAACACTAAAGATCGTATGCGCAATGGGTTTGCTTTAAAACATTTCAGCAAATGAGAGCCTACTGTTTCCCGGCAAACTTCCTGATTATGTGCAGACGGCGAGATGCCCAAGTATGGGGTTACCATGTCAATCAGTTGGGATCACAATCAAATTAAAATCGCAGTAAGACTGTCTTCAGCGACACACTATCCAAAAAAGAGTTGCACATTAGGTTATTAGACCTCTTGCATAAGTTAGAATCCACGTACATGCTTTGTTTACACATGAGATACAAACAGTGCAGTGCCTCAGCGAGGCAGATTTCGGTAACGGTGAAACTATAATTCTCACAATTTTGGTTATACTCTCGCGACCTGACGCTCCGCTTCCCCCTTCACTGTCCTTCCGACAATTCATTTGCACCAGCAAGGCAATAGGGTATAATTGACACGACCTATGCGGACAAGCAGCCCGCCGCCGCGCTGATCTTCTTGTCTTTTTGTACTCAATATTCTGCCCCCGCTGACACAACGCATGTCTCCTGACCGCCTGCCGCACAGCCCTATTCTGCGTTTCTGGGCCAGTTTTTGCCTGCTGCTGGCGTTACTTCTGAGCAGTATGTCTGCCGTAGCGGTCGAAAAGACGACAAGCTCCGCAGCAACTATTACTGTAGATGCTGAATATCAGCAGGTTGCCGACCAGTGTCACCGACTACTGAGGAATCCATCTACAGGCGGAAAGCGTGAGGAATGGCTTCAGGTCATCCAGAAATTGGAGCAACTCTATCGAAAAAATCCGCAAAGTCGGATAGCTTCCTCTGCGCTGCACCTTACTGCCCGTCTGTATCAAACCATGCACCAGCGGTTCCATCAGCCTGCTGATTTGGATCAAGCCACGGCTTTGTTCAGCAATGTGGTTTCTTTGTTTCCACAGAGTGGCGAAGCGGCGGAAGCCCTCTATGCCTTGGCTCAGATTGAGCAGCTTCACGGCAATCTCAGAGGTGCAGCGAAAACGTATTATAAGATAGTGCAAAGCTACCCTCTCAGCAGTAGAAAAGCGCAGGCTGAGGAGCAACTTCGGCAGCTGATTGTCATTGCTGAATCATTAACCGCCCGCAAACAAGGGAGAAAACCACTGTCTGCATCTCCCTCGACAGCACCGGCAGTGAAAGTGAAGCAAAAGCCGCAGGAGAAGGAGAAAATGGTGCTGGCCTTGTATGAGGAGCTGCTCGAAACTCCGCCGTCACCTGCGCCTAAAACTTCACAGCCTCAGTCTGTTGTTGCAGAAGCCAGTAAGTCAGCTCCAGCTCTGCTTAAACCGGTGACAAAGCCCGCTGTTTCCTCTGTTCCGGTGGCGAAAGAGCCAGAAAAACCCACGCGGCAGCAGATAACCTTTGCGGTGCCGCAGGTTAAGGTGAACACTCCGCCTGTGCCAACAAAGAAGCCGCAGGAAAAGATCGCATTGCCTCTTCCTGTCACTCCGCCACCTAAAGCCGCTGCTGCGGTGAAGGATAACGAACCGAAAAAATCGCTGTTGGCGGAGATCAGCTTTCCTGACCTGAGTTTTCCGTTTTTTGGCAATGATGAGGAAGAAAAGACTGTTGTAACACCCAAAGCAGCTATGCAGGCTGCACCAAAACCTGAGTTACCCAAGCCAGTCCCGCCGCCAGTAATCGCTCTTCCCACGCCTAAGATAGAACCGCCGAAAATGCAGGTTGCTCCACCACCTCTGCCGGAAAAAGAAAAAGTATCCACGCCAGCAGAGAAGCAGGCAGAGCAAAGCAAAATCGTTGTCTCGGCCTTAAAAATCGCCTCCTTAGAACCGGAAAAGCCCGCACCTCCCACACCTAAACCTCCTCCACAGGTGGTCGTTGCTCCATTTGTGTCTAAACCTGAACCACCGAAACTATTACAGCCTCTTCCTGGTAAAATTGAGATAAAGAGCGAAGCAGCAGAGAAAGCTCCTCTTCCGGCAATGGGTTCATTTCTACCTACACCTGCCTTGCCGGACAAAAAAGAAGAGCCGAAACCAGCTTTAACCGAGTTGTTGCCGATTCAACATTGGTCGTCCGATAGTTATAGTCGGGTAGCGGTGAGCGCATCTGGCATAGTGTCCTATCACGCTGAACTACCAGATAAAAACAGCGGACATCCGAGACAGCTGCGCCTTGAATTCAAGCAAAGCCACGTTGCACCGGAACTTCGCACACCGATTGCGGTAGAAAATGGCTTGGTCAAAAGCATTCGCGCCGAGCAAGCTGATGCAGAAACCGTTCGGGTGTCTTTGGAGCTGGCTGATGCTGCTGACTGTAAAATATTCAGTCTCAATGATCCGTTCCGAGTGGTGGTGGATGTCCGACCTCTTGAAAAGGATGAAAATACGTTAGCAGATAGCGCACAGCAAAAGCTGACCGAGCAGGAGAAACAAGCCAAAGCGACGGCGATCAAGAAAAAGCTCCAGATCAAGCCTGTGGGTGCGGATCAGCACGATTTGACGTTAGCCCAGCAGCTGGGTTTGAGCATTCGGCGAATCATGATTGACCCTGGCCACGGCGGTAAAGACAGTGGCGCAACGGGCTTTGGTCTGCAAGAAAAAGACATTGTCTTGGATGTAGCCAAGCGGGTGAAGACGCTACTTGAAAAAGAAAAGTACGAGGTACCGCTGACGCGAGATAAGGATGTTTTTATCGCGCTGGAGGAGCGCACTGCCATCGCCAACACCAAAGGGGCAGACCTCTTTTTGTCCATCCACGTCAACGCTCATCCCAAACCTTGGGTAAAAGGCGTGGAAACCTTCTACCTCAACTTGGCCGCTAACCCAGAGGCTATGCGGGTTGCGGCCTTGGAGAATGCCACTTCCTCGCGCAGCATGAGTGAAATGCAGGGCATCTTGGCTGATTTGATGAAGAATACAAAGATTGACGAATCTTCCCTGCTGGCGGAATTTATTCAAACCAGTATGACAGATGGACTGCGGCAATATAAGATCAAGAGTCTTGGAGTTAAAAAGGCACCGTTCTACGTGCTGATTGGTGCGCAGATGCCTGCCGCGTTGTCGGAAATTTCCTTCATTAGCAATAAGGATGAGGCCGCGTTACTCAAGGATGATAAATATCTTCAATCTCTTGCCGAACAGATTGCGGCTGGCGTGATTGCCTATATTGAACATCGGCGACCTGTAACAAACACTACACAACAGTAATATCGTTAAACATGTTAAGCAATATATTCCTCAACAAACGTGATAAATCTAACTGTCACCTTGTGTTGGGATCATTAGTTGTTTCATTTTTCTTCGTAATTTTTCTGTGTAGTTTTCTTGAGCCAAGGTGGGAAAGTAATGATGATGTTGGAATGTCGATGGTTGCTCATGGCTACGGCATAGCTGCTTTTGGATCACCTCATTTAATATTTTCCAATGTAATCTGGGGTTATTTAGTTCGCTGTTTGCCAGAATTTAATGGCATATTAGGTTATTCTATAGCAACTATTGCCGTTCTTATTTCTTGTGGTGCTGTCTTGGTATATGGATTGTTATCTTTTGGTCTTGGTTATGTTAGTGCGTTTCTGGTACCTTTTCTTGCCTTAGCTCGCCCAGTTCTTTTTCCGCAGTTTACCATTAACGCAGGGTTATTAATGGTATCGTTTGTAATTTGTCTGCATTTATATAAACAGAAAAACGATAAAAGAATAGTATTCATCGGGTGTTTGCTTGCTTACTGTAGCTATTTGGTTCGTAATCAAGAGTTTTTTTTAGTGCTTGCAGTATCTTTACCTTTACTTCCTTTCAGTTCCATTCGTTCAGATAAATGGTTAAAGATTTCCCTTGCTACAACAGCATTGATAGTGATCGCATCTCATGCTGTAGATAAGAATTCTTATCGAGGTGAAGAATGGGCAGCGTTTAACAAATTGAATCCACCAAGGGCGTTATTTACTGATTTCGGTGCTCACAATTATATAAAACAGCGACCAGATATTTTAGAACGATATGGCTACAGCGTTAACGATATAAATTTAACAAGCAACTGGTTCTTTGCTGACCCGAATATTACTGATCCAGATAAACTCAATGCGATGCTTAAAGAATTAGGCCCCCTTCCTGCTCAACAAGGTGCTGTAGAGAGAGCTTTTGTCGGTATGAAAATTTTGCTGCATCCATCTCTATTGCCAATCCTATTAGCTGCTGGAATGATAGCTTTCTTCTGTCGATCTTGGCAGGTAGCAGCAAGCTGGAGTTTATGTATTGCCGCGATTTTTGTTCTTGGCTTGCTGGGCCGCCCTGGGGTAGTGAGAGTATATGTGCCGTTGGTCTCTTTGCTTCTTATCGCACCCTTCTTGATAGAAAATTCGCAAAGATGGATTCAGAAAAATTGGTATCGACAATTTGTGATACATGCTATTTTAGTAGCAGCGGCAATATTCAACACCTCAATAGTTTTTTCAGCATCAAAAACATCTCAAAAAGAGATCAAGCAGATTAGTAAAGAATTAACAGGTTTTCCAAGTTATCCAGTAATTAATTGGGGAGCAGCTTTTCCTTTTGAAAATGCCTATCCAGTTTTATTGCGGAACACTGACGCTGCACTTTCCTATCAACTTTACGGCTTAGGTGCTTTTACATTGGCCCCATTTTCAGTTTCTTCTCTTGAACAAAAGTCTGGTCGTGGTGTAGTTGATCTTCTAAAGAGTAAAAAGGAAATTTCAATCATTGCTTCAATGAACAGTTTGAATCTTCTCGATATCTATTGCAAAGAGCGTTTGCACTGTCAACTGACGAACATTGCCACTCAGCAATACGGTACAATTCAAATACATAAGTATCGATGCGAAGACATATAGCATTGAAAAAGGAAACCTAACCATGATCAAAGAAGCAATCGCCCGAATCGTTACCGGTCAGCATCTGGACGAGCAGCAGATGACTGCTGTGATGCAGGAAATCATGAGCGGGCAGACCACAGACGCGCAGATCGGCTCCTTTATCACTGCCCTGCGGATGAAGGGAGAGACCATCGACGAAATTGCGGGTGCAGTTCGGGTGATGCGTGAAAAGGCTACCTTTGTTGACACTGGCGTGAACACCGCTGCTGGGGAAGTGCTATTAGACATCGTGGGTACCGGTGGTGACGGCTCCGGTACCTTCAACGTCTCTACCACCTCGGCCTTTGTTATTGCCGGAGCAGGAATACCAGTGGCCAAGCACGGTAACCGAGCAATGTCCTCTGCTTGCGGTAGCGCGGACGTGCTGGAAGCGTTGGGCGTAAATCTTTCTCTGCCGCCGGAGCGGGTGGCAGAATGCGTCCGCACAGTAGGTATCGGCTTTCTTTTTGCGCCGATGCTGCACGGGGCAATGAAATACGCTATCGGCCCGCGCCGCGAACTGGGCATTCGCACCATCTTCAACATCCTCGGCCCGCTGACGAATCCGGCCCGCACGAATGTTCAGCTCACCGGCGTATTTGCCAAAGAGCTGATTCGACCCATCGCTGAAGTGCTCAGTCGGCTGGGTATGAAACGCGCCTTAGTGGTTTGGGGTGAAGGCGGTATGGACGAGCTAACTGTCACCGGCACTTCGCATATTGCTGATGCCCATGATGGCACAGTTGAAAGCTACACGATCGAGCCGGAAGATGTCGGGCTAGCCCGTGCTGCTTTTGATGACATTCGCGGCGGCAAAACAGCGGCGGAGTCGGCAGAGCAAGTGCAGGCGGTTTTGGGTAACACACCCAGTGCAAAATTGGACATGGTGCTGCTCAATGCTGGAGCCGCGCTGATGGCTGCGGGCAGGACAGAGGGGCTACGGGAAGGGGTGGAGCTATCGCGGCAGGTCATCGCCAGCGGCGCGGCCTTGGAGAAACTGAACAGCCTTGTTGCCTTTTGCAGGAAATTGAATTGAATAGGAGTTATGCAGTTGGTAAAAATCAGTTCCTGTAGCAGGATGATAAATACGAAAGCACCCAGCGAATGTATAGGGTGGCGGAGCCGTGTTTCATCTTACCTTTCCTAAAATGATGGATAGATAGGGGCAGTAACCAGCCACTGCTGCTGGAGATTCTACTGTTGCAGAACCCGTTCTATTTTTGTCTTGGCTTGCTGCCTTTTCTTTTTTGTACCGTAAAATTATGACTCTGTCGAACACCCTCCTTCAGGCCAGCGAGTTAGGTATCCGTTTAGAAATTGTCAACGGGCTGGCCATCTGGGAAGCGCAGCCGGTGTACCGCCATCAGAAGCACATTGAACGCATCGTGCAGGGCATAGAGCAAACAGCCTGCTCGGATTGTGCCTGCGTCCATGCCGTAGATGTTTATATCCAGTTCCCCGGCGGGCTGAAGCGGCCTGACATCTCCATTTTTTGCCAAGAACCGGGCGAAGAGGAGCAAGATTCTGCCTTAACCATGATTCCCGAAGCGGTTATTGAGGTGGTCAGCAAAGGCTATGAGGCCAAGGATTTGGAAATTGGCCCGCCTTTCTATCTCTCGCAGGGAGTTAAGGACGTGATCGTTTTTGATCCCTTCACGTTGCTGGTGCTGCATGTCCGGCGAGACCGCGCTGTTCGCCACGTGTCTCCCGTGAGTATAGAGCTGGAGTGCGGCTGCCGGATTCTGGTATAAATGTTGCCTATTTCTCTCAAGATCAATTAAAAGCTGAACATGATCCTCGACACCATCGCCGCCCGCAAGCGGGAAGAAATCGCCGTGCTGAAACGCTCTGGCATTCGTCCACCGAATGCCGCTGTTGCACTACCGCGCGGCTTTCGGCAGGCTTTGCTCAATGCGTCCAGCGTAGCTATCATTGCCGAAGCCAAAAAAGCCTCACCCTCAAAGGGAGTGATCTGCGCTAACTTTAATCCGCAGCAAATCGCGCTCAATTATCAACAGGGCGGCGCACATGCCCTGTCTGTGCTTACAGATATAGATTTTTTTCAAGGCTCGATTGATTACATCCCGCTGGTGCGCAGCACGGTCGAATTGCCGGTGCTGCGCAAAGACTTCATCCTTGATCCAATTCAGATTGAGGAAGCGGCAGTTTATGGCGCGGACGCAATTTTGCTCATTGCTGCTCTTTTAGAAACCGCGCAGATGCTTGATTTTCGTCAGCAGGCGGAAGAACGCGGCATGGATGTGCTGATTGAGGTGCATGATGAGGCCGAGTTAGAAAAAACCTTAGCTGCTGGGGCTAATTTGATTGGCATTAACAACCGCAATCTACAGGATTTCAGCATGGATTTGGAAACAACGTTCCGCCTCCAGAAACTGATTCCCGCAGATATTCCGGTGGTCAGTGAATCTGGAATCTCCAGTCGAGCGGACATGCTCCGGTTAAAGGAAGCTGGGGTGAAAGCAGCACTGATTGGAGAAAGTCTGATGCGCAGCACAGAGCAGGGCAAAACCCTGCGCGATTTTCTGTCGGTCTGTGAGTGATGAGCATGCGCCGAATCCGCATTAAAATGTGCGGTACCAAAAAGTTGGAAGATGCCTTGGCAGCTGTCGAGGCGGGCATAGATGCGCTGGGCTTTATTTTTCATAAAAAAAGCCCGCGTTATGTTGAGCCAGAAACCGCCTGGATCATTATCAAGCAGCTACCGCCCTTTGTTGACACGGTGGGCGTGTTTGTTGATCGCGACCGCGAGGAAGTGGAAGAAATCATTCGCTTTTGCTCGCTGAATTATGTCCAGCTGCACGGGCAGGAGTCGCCTGACTATTGCGAAAAATTGAGCCATTCTGCCGCGCCCTGCCGAATCATCAAGGCTCTGCGGGTGGGAGCGCAACTACGGGCCGAAGACGTGGCACCGTACAGCGAGTATGTGCAGGGTTTTCTTTTAGATACCTATCAGAAGGGACAAGAGGGCGGCACGGGACAAACCTTTGACTGGTCGCTGATAAAGCCGCTCCGGCTGCAACGCGATTTCATTCTGGCGGGTGGCTTAGACGCAAACAATGTCTGCAAGGCACTGGAAGCGGCGCGACCTTATGCGGTAGATGTGAACTCAGGAGTGGAAATCAGCCCCGGCTGCAAGGATCATCAGCGCATCCGGGACTTTGTTCGTCAGGTGCGCCAAATCGAGCAAGGGGGCTGATCGCTCAAGAAAAACCGGGAATTTTGAGGCCGCCGGTCAGCTTAGAGATTTCGCTGCGGCCCAGTTCAGCGGCTTTGCGCGCTCCGTCGCTGACTGCCGCCACGATCAAGTCTTGTAGCATCTCTGCTTCTTCCGGGCGGATCATCTCCTTTTCAATCTTCAGTCCAACCAGCTCGCCCTTACCGTTCATGGTCGCAGTAACCATGCCGCCGCCAGCCGAGCCGATAACGCTCTTGCCCGCCAAATCGGCCTGGACGCTCCCCATTTTTTCCTGCAATTCCTTGGCCTGCTTCATCATCTCGGCAATATTCATTTCCCGCTCCTTTTTTGGATTACGCTTCGTCGCTACCCTCGGTAGTCTCTTCTGCTGCTGCCAACAGTTTCTTATACTGCGGCCCAACCCGAATGTCACCAACTTGGCCGTTGAAAATCTCTGCCGCCAACACCACTAAGGGATCATTGGCTAGGCTCTGCCGCTCCTTGCGCACCGCCTCCGCACCGCCGGATTCCGCAGGCAGGCCGCAGGCTTTTGGCTCGTCAAAGACTACGCTCAGACTTTCCTGGAAAAAATCACTGACCAGCGCGGTCAGTTCGGCCCGCTGCTCTTTGATTTTGAGCGTGCTGCATTCGATCGAATCATGGTAGGTGAGAATCAGCCTGCCGTTTTCCAGATGAACCGAGGCCGCCTTCTCCAAGGCTGAAGCGATCCACGGTTTTTTCACCGATTTGATGAAGTCTGGCCAGTCCTTGCGGATGTCCCGCTCACCCGCCGCAACCTTCTGCGGGGGAAGGGAGGGCGGCTGTTCTGCCGGATGCGGAATATCATCTTCCTCCGGCAAAGGCGGCGCGGGCGGTGGCTCTGAGGCTTTGGCGACGCTGCGTTCAGGAACTACAGTTTTTTTTTTGTCGTAAAGCGCGACTGGCTCTGTCGTCTGCGGCAAAGCAACTCCGGCCAAGATGCTGTCCAAGCGGCCCAGCAGCTCGGTCACTGGCACGATATCTTCTGCCTGCACCGCCCGGATAAAGGCCATCTCCACGGCAAAGCGGGGCCGCGACGACCAAGCCGCCTTCTCCAAGCTCTCCATCAGCAGGTTGAAGAGCAGGAAAAGCGTTTGAGCCGAATGGCTGGCGGCAGTCTCTTGCAGCAGAGCCAACTCGTCCGCAGGCAGGTCGAGGAGTTGGGCCGGGTCTTTGCTCACACGACAGACCACAAGGCTGCGGAACCACGCCAGCAGCTCGTTGATGAAGCGTTTGATGTCCATGCCGGTCGCCGTCACCGTCTCCAGTCGATCAAGCGCAGCGGCCAAGTCGCCCGTGAGCAGTGCTTTCGCTGTCCCGGCGATGACCTCGCCGCCGACCATGCCCAGCACTTCTGCGGCATCAGCAGCCGTGACCTGTTCGCCGCAGTACGAGAAGAGCTGGTCGAGCAGGCTGAGGCCATCGCGCACCGAGCCGCCAGCGGCCCGCACCACCATGTTCAGCGCGGCTGGCTCCATCGTGATGCCCTCGCTCTCCGCCAAGCGGGCGAAATGCGCGGCCAGCTCCTTGCTCGCCACCCGTTTCAGCTCGTACCGCTGGCATCGGGAGAGAATCGTCACCGGCACCTTGTGCAGCTCAGTGGTGGCGAACATGAAATACACGTGACTGGGCGGCTCCTCCAAGGTCTTGAGCAGGGCGTTGAATGCCTCGGTGGTCAGCATGTGCACTTCGTCAATGATGATGATCTTGAAGCGCGACATGACCGGCATGAAGCGGATATTCTCTTTCAGCTCGCGGATTTCCTGAATGCCCCGGTTGGACGCGCCGTCAATCTCGTGCAGGTCAACCGAGCTGCCAGCGGCGATCTCTTTGCAGGAACGGCAAGCGCAGCACGGCTCCGGCGGCTGACCGCTCTCGCAATTGAGAGCCTTGGCCATGATCCGGGCCAAGGTGGTCTTGCCGGTGCCGCGCACTCCACTGAAGATCAGGGCGTGCGGCACCCGATTGCGCAGGAGGGCATTGCGCAGGGTGCGGACAATGTGCTGCTGGCCAACGACCTGAACGAAGTTCTGAGGCCGAGATTTGCGGGCAAGGACGAGATAGGACAAGGTAGTTTAGGCATCCTGTTTGAATTACAATGCAATGCGCTTCGGAAAAGCATGGACAATGTTTGAATGTGCAATTTCTCCGGCGGCAACAAAGAACTGCATCGTTCCATCTTGATCGCAAATCCAAACCTCTTCCGCGCCGTGCATGAAATACAGCCGTCTCTTTTCTATCATTTCTTCCGCCGTGTTTGTTGCGGACAGCACTTCCACGCAAATTTCCGGGGCAACAGGGCTTTCCGCCTGATGTTTGATCTGCCGCCACAGCGCATCAGAACACCAGACCACATCAGCAACCTTGGTGCCTTTTTCTGTGGCGATGGCGAATTCAGGAAAGGCTTCTCCGCATTGCACAAGCTGAGTCAGCAGCTTGATGATTTTCCCCTGAAAGGCGGAATGATACAAACGGACTGGACTCATCAGAATTTGCCCTCGTTCATTGAGTTCAATTTTATACGGCAAATCATGTAAGCGCGGATCAGCGCAGACTTCCTGCCAGTTCATGCTTGTCTCCTCGTGAGTTTCTTACCCCTGATGGCTAAATGATTTCAGGCAGCGTCCATCTACGCCTGCCGCGCGCTGCCCGCGCCAGAGTGCAAAGATTGATTGCACCAGAGTACAACGGCACGTCGCACGAGAGTACAACGGTGGATACTTCTCTCGTGCAACGGTGCATTGCACGAGAGTACAACGGATCGTTTCACGAGAGTGCAATGGCTGCTTCCACTCTCGTGCAAGTTGCGGTTCCACTGGAGTGGGGAGCAGAGAGATAGGACGGTAAGGGGGAAATTGTAGGGGCGAAAAATTTTTCGCCCCTACGCCGTATCGCCACCGTAGGGGCGGCCCCCTGTGGCCGCCCTGCGTGTCCCGATTGCAACGACGGGCAGGCACGGGGGCCTGCCCCTACACCCCGGAATGACAAACGGATTATCCCCGCTGTGCCGCCTGCACCCGCGCCAAATAATCGCACACAACAGAAATAAGTCTCTATTTAGGCAAATAGCTGACAGGAAATTGCTGCGTTACTGCCTTGTCCGGCCCATCGCACTTAAGCAGAACCTCCCCAATCACCCCGACAGCATCGCTGCCGTCGGGAAATCTCACCCTGAACGTCTGCCCTGCCTCGTAGTGCTTGTTGCCAGTGGTGGTGATGATCACCTCCTGCCAATAGGCAGTAATCTCACTGCCCGGACTTTCAAGAGCATGTTTAACAATTTCCCGCAGACGTTGCTCATCAAAAAGACATGATTCTATTTTTATGTATTGTGCTATTCGCCTTATGCTTTCCTTGCTTAATGGCAGCTCGATGCGGGCATAGGTATGAATCAGGGCGTGGCTTACCTTCCATCGTTCTTTCATGCGCTCCACCAAACCGTAATTGGCCAGATCGTTCAATGCGTTGCGTGTTCGTCGTTCATCACCTTCCATCATGGCTACCACTGGGGCACGGGCTATCGGCAGAAAGGCCAAATCTCCTGCCAACTCCAGCGCAAGCCGGGCATCATCGCTCACCGCATCCACGCTGCGCCGCAGCAGCAAGGCGGCATTCTCCTCCTGATGCTCGCCGTCGCCCAGCTCCTTGAACGGCTCCTTCTCCAACCAGCGCAGGTACTCCGCCGCGCTCTCTTTCGTCTTGCGCAGATACCGCCCGGCAATGCGCAGGGCCACCGGCCAGCCGTCCAGTATCTTGCAGATGTCCGCCACGTTTACGTCATCACCCGCAATCTTGCTGTAGTGCCGGAACACCTCTTCTGCTTGCGCCTTCTCCAGCTTCTTCAGTTCACGCAGCTCATCCGGTGCGTCCTCAGTCTTCCTACTGGTGATCAGCACTCCGCACCCACCGCGCAGCCGCAGCAGTGCTGGCAGGTCATCAGCCCGCTCCGTCCCATCAAGGATGAGCAGGGCTTGCCTGCCTGAGAGCACCCTGCGCAGGGTGGTGTCTAATGGCGGCTCAGGCTCCTGGCCAAAAGCCTTGATAATCTCTTGCAGGGCTTGTTCTATTCTGGGATGACTGTAAAAGCTGTGAAAGATGATGCCGTCCGGGAAGCGGACTGGCTCCAGCCGACGCACCGCCTGCGCAGCCAGTGCGCTCTTGCCCATGCCGCCCGGCCCGCATACCGCAACGACCTTGCCGGGATGCAGCCTCTCGTTCAGCCAGATAAGCTCCTCCTCGCGGTGGAGAAAGCAGGGTTCACGGGGAGGGCGTTGGTCGGGGATGATGGGCGGCGGTGCAGGATGATTATGGAAATGAATGCCGCCTTTAACACGTGCTTTCTTGCCAATGATGCCGGTTTGATTGCTCATCTGTAAATCACCACGTCGTAGGGTTACGGCATGCCGTAACCCTACCATGTTCGGTTATTCTCGTCTGCCGAAATGAATGCCGTCCTTCACGTTGGCATTGTCACCAATCACACCAACCTGCGCTCCCTGCGCATCAACCTGATACTTGGCGCGAGTCTGCCCTCCGCCTGCGCTTTCCTTGAGCAGCTCCAGCAGCTTGCCAGCAGCGGCCAACAGCTCTTCATCCTGATGCGCCTTGCTCTTCGCCACCTCCTCCGCAACTAGATCCTTGCGGGCTTTGGAGTCTGGGTTCTGCTCCAGTTCCTGCACTGACTTCAGCAACGCGCTGTCTTGGCCGAACTTGCGCTGCAACAGGGCTTTGAAGCTGTTCCACGCATCGGTCGCCGCTTTGACTGCTGCCGGGACTGTGGCAGCAGTCAAACCGCCTGCTGCTCCGCACGCGATGCCGTTGACGCTGCTGTTGATGATAGCCGCCATTGTAACAGGGTCCATGCTGTGCTCCTTATCTGCTGGGAAGTATGAAAGGAAATGCCCGGCAAAGCATACCGCGCGGGCAGCGCAGACTGCAAGGGAAAAGGAAGATGCTGGCTGCTCCTGCGATTAAAAATCAATAGCCTGAATTGACTATAGCTGAAGCAGCATAAAGTGAACTTGAATGTCATTCCGAGCGGAGCGAGGAATCTCCTCTTCGTCCTTGGCGTGAGATTTCTCGCTCCGCTCGAAATGACAGATACGACGGTTCAAATTATGTTGCTCTGGCTATATAAGGCATATTTGACTTGGAATGGCAGGATAACAATCTTTCTTGCGGGGCGGCAAGCGAGCATAAAAAAAGACAGCCGGGCACTCCTGCAACACATAAAGAGTCTCGCTGCCGCTGCTTCCTTCCGGATCTGACGGGGTTCACGATTCTTTATTGTGCAGGACCCGGCTGTCAAACTTGGGGTCGCTTATCATATTGGCGGAGAGGGTGAGATTCGAACTCACGGTACTTGCGTACACACGCGTTCCAGGCGTGCACCTTAAGCCACTCGGTCACCTCTCCTGAGCTGTGAAAAGCAACAGTCGGGACTAAGCTGCTCTCACCTTCCGCAGCCGCCTTGTCACTTCACGGCGGTACTGCTGCACATCTATTTAAACCGAGTTCAGTCGTTTGACAAGCTAAAAGTGGTGACACGATGCTTTTTCCTCTCCGTTGCCGAAAGAACTCCTTCAGGATGCTGCCACATTCCTCAGCCCGCACCCCACCTGTGACTCTGAAGCGATGGTTCAGGCAACCATCACTGCCGATGCGATAAACAGACTGAATAGCCCCGCTTTTAGGGTCTGTCGCGCCAAAGACTATCCGCTCTACTCTGGCAAGGAGCAGAGCGGTTGCACACATCGGGCATGGCTCCAAGGTAACATATAAGGTAGTGCCAGGCAGGCGATAGTTGCCGATTTTCTCTGCGGCAATCCGCAGGACACGCATCTCCGCATGGCCAGTGGGATCATGGGCCTGAATGCAGTTGTTGCCTGCGCCAGCTAATAGCCTACCGTCCGGGCAGACCAGCACAGCACCCACTGGCACCTCCTCCAAGGCTGCTGCCGAGGCAGCATAGACCAAGGCCTTGCCCATGAAGGCCGCATCCTGTTCTGGGGTCATCATGCGGGCATTGTAGCAGCAGCGCAACCTGATTTCAAAAGAATAACGTGGCGAGGAGTTGCCTAGCCCGACCAAGGTTCTTATCGTTAGGCTTATTTCACTTCATCAACGAGGGAGACTATGGAACCGATTCAGCTTGGTGGCTGCGGCTGCCCAAACAAGGACAACGGTACAAACAAACCAGCAATGAGCAAAGGCCGGATGCTCCTACTTGGCATAGCTGGTCTGGCGGGCTGGTATCTGCTCTACAGCTTGCTCCTGCCCTTCTCGCAGTTCTTTGCCTATAAGCTCCTCCGCTTGGAACAAGGCAGTCAGCTTGGCGCGGCAGTGCAGTTCTTTGTCTATGATACACCCAAGGTCATGCTGCTGCTGACCCTGATTGTCTTTGTTGTCGGCATGATCCGCTCCTTCTTCACCAAGGAGCGCACCCGCAAGTACTTGGTCGGCAGAAATGAGACCATCGGCAATATCCTGGCTGCCCTGCTTGGCATTGTCACGCCCTTCTGCTCCTGCTCGGCAGTGCCGCTCTTCATTGGCTTTGTCCAAGCCGGGGTACCGCTTGGCGTGACCTTCTCCTTCCTTATTTCCGCCCCGATGATCAACGAGGTGGCTTTGGTGCTCCTGTATGGCTTGGTTGGCTGGCAGGCGGCAGCTATCTATCTTGGCTCTGGCCTGATGATCGCCATTGTCTCAGGCTGGGTTATTGGCCACCTCCACCTTGAACACCTGATTGAAGATTGGGTGCAGGAGATGCGCTCGGTGCGTGAGTTGGTGATTGAGCGCAAGCTGACGTGGCCCGACCGGATCAACATGGGCAAAACCGCCGTGCGGGAGATAGTGGGCAAGGTCTGGCTGTACGTGATCGCCGGTATTGCCGTGGGCGCGGCCATTCATGGCTATGTCCCAGAGGACTTCATGGCCTCGATCATGGGCCGCGACCAGTGGTGGTCAGTGCCAGTGGCGGTGCTGATCGGCATCCCGATGTATTCCAATGCTGCTGGCATCGTGCCGGTGATGGAGGCTTTGCTCGGCCAGGGCGCAGCCTTGGGCACCGCCCTGGCCTTCATGATGAGCGTGATTGCCCTCTCGCTCCCAGAGATGGTGATCCTCCGCAAGGTGCTCAAGCCCAAGCTGATTGCCGTCTTTGTCGCCGTAGTAGGTAGTGGGATACTCTGCACTGGCTGGCTCTTTAATCTGCTGTTCTGAGGCAGCGCGTCCCCTTGCCTAAGCCACACATTAGACCTCCTGCATAACGTGTTCGCTGAGATCAGTGTAGGTGAAGTAGCGTTACGTAGGCGGTAGAGTATGCCGCAGCACTGTTCTTGCTCATCTCGTTCGAGCGAAGAACGGCCTGATCTCGTTCACCCGAACAAGCCCGTGTGCATCACTGCTACGGCCTCTTCTGTTTGCCTCTTTTGAGATGTATCGGCACCAGTGTTGCTCAGAAGTCTCAAGCATGAGAGCAAGAAGGGCGAATACAAGATTCGCGGCGTATGCAAAAGGTCTATTGAGCGGAGCGGATACAAGGTACAGTTCCTACAGTGGCCAGAGGCACATCATCTCCGAGAACAGCAGGTCTGGTATTTCCCTTGACAAGCCCCTCCTGCCTTCCTATGTTGCCATATCATACCGTGCTTCAGAAGTCATGTAGTGCAGTTAACCCTCGGTTTATCCCCTTTCAGGAGAATACATTATGTCCATCCCCCTTCGCAGCAGCGAGACCACCCAAGGCCGGAGAATGGCCGGAGCGCGCGCCCTTTGGCGGGCCAACGGCATGACCGAGGCGCAGATGAGCAGGCCAATCATTGCGGTGGTAAACTCATTCACCCAGTTCGTGCCTGGCCATGTGCATCTGCATGAGATCGGTCAGCAGGTCAAGGCGATGATTGAGGAGCAAGGCTGCTTTGCGGCTGAGTTCAACACCATCGCCATTGATGACGGCATTGCCATGGGCCACGACGGAATGCTCTACTCGCTGCCCTCGCGCGAGCTGATTGCTGATTCGGTCGAGTATATGTGCAATGCGCACAAGGTTGACGCTATGATCTGCATCAGCAACTGCGACAAGATCACGCCGGGAATGCTGATGGCCGCGATGCGGCTGAATATCCCGGCTATCTTTGTCTCCGGCGGGCCAATGGAGGCAGGCAGAATCAAAGGCCAAGAGCGCGGCTATGACTTGGTTGATGCCATGGTCATGGCTGCTGACAGCGAGGTCTCGGATCAGGAAGTAGATGAGGTGGAGCGTTCTGCCTGCCCGACCTGCGGTTCGTGCTCTGGCATGTTCACAGCCAACTCGATGAACTGCCTCAACGAAGCTCTGGGACTAGCCCTGCCTGGCAACGGCACCGTGGTCGCCACGCATGTCAACCGGCTCTCGCTCTTTGAGCAGGCAGCGGCCCGCATCGTTGCGATGTGCGAAGCCTGGTACGGCAACGGCAATGCGTCGGTGCTGCCGCGCTCCATTGCGACCAAGGCCACCTTCAGCAACGCCATGGCCTTAGACATCGCCATGGGCGGCTCAACCAACACCGTTCTGCATATTCTCGCCATTGCTCACGAGGCAGGCGTGGACTTCACCTTGCAGGACATTGACGCGCTCTCTCGCCAAGTACCCAACCTCTGCAAGGTAGCTCCTTCCTCGTCGTATCATCTCGAAGATGTGAATCGGGCAGGTGGTATCATGGGTATCATGGGCGAATTAGACCGGATGGGCCTGCTTGACACCACAGTGCAGCGGGCCGATGGCCTGACATTAGCCCAAGCTCTGGCGCAGTACGATATCACCCGCCGCAGTGCCACGCCTGCCGCCTATACCCTCTACGCCAGCGCACCGGCAAGCGCAGGCCGCAATCTGGAGCTGGCTTCGCAGGGCAGCATCTACGAGACCTTGGACAATGACCGAGAAAAGGGCTGCATCCGCAACGCTGCCCATTGCTATTCGCAGGACGGTGGCCTTGCCGTGCTGTACGGCAACATTGCTGAGAACGGCTGCATCGTCAAGACCGCAGGCGTTGACCCGTCTATTCTGCATTTCCAGGGCAAGGCCAAGGTCTTCCACTCCCAAGAGGCAGCCTGCGAGGGCATCCTTGGTGGGGCGGTCAAGGCAGGCGATGTGGTCTTTATTCTCTACGAAGGACCGAAAGGCGGGCCGGGAATGCAAGAGATGCTGTATCCTACCTCGTACCTGAAGTCCAAGCATCTTGGCAAACTCTGCGCCTTGATCACGGACGGGCGTTTCTCTGGTGGTACTGCTGGCCTGTCTATCGGCCATGTTTCGCCGGAAGCAGCCAGTGGCGGGGCTATTGCCTTGGTGCGTGAGGGTGATTTGATCGACATCAACATCCCGGAGCGCAGTATCAGTCTGCAAATCAGCACGGAGGAGTTGACCAAACGCCGTAAAGAGGAAGAAGCGCGGGGTGCGGCAGCCTTTAAACCGCAGCGTGAACGCAAGGTGCCGAACGCGCTCAAGGTCTATGCCCAGTTTGCCGCTTCAGCAGACAAGGGCGCGGTGCGGGTGATCTGAGGCCGAGGCTGTTCTCTCCCGCTCTTCCTCTGAAAGCACTCCCGTACAATCTGCCGTTGCACGAGAGAAGTATCCACTGTTGCACTCTCGTGCAATATGCAGTCGCACGGGAGTGCTTTCTGCCGCCGCAGGGGCAAGCCCCTTTTGTCTGCCCTTTCTTCGCCATAAACAAGAAGGGCAAGCACGGGGGCTTGCCCCTACGGCCTTGCCCGGACGCGTCATATTTTCCTTGACAGGCATGTCGCACCGCTGTATTTTGCCGAAATCAGCAGCACCATCCTTCGCTTATCCCGCCTTTTTTACAGGAGAATCATCATGGCCACTCTTCAATGGCGACCGGCAGTCAACGCGCTCACCAAACCTGTTTCCTGCCGTATCCAGATCATTCCCCGAAACATCGCGGGCTTTGCCGATTCAGCCGTGAGCAGCCTGTTGTTGCGCCAGTGCCGCGGTAATGGTGAACCATGAGTGGCAAAGCGAACGGCTCTCTAAAAAACACATTGAATTTACCATTAAAAACAATATAATATTGAAAAAGTTGACTTCCGACTTGGTCTCAGTTTTCAGAGGGCGAATGCCCGCCAGCCAAACGCCGTTCTTATGAAAGAAAAAATT
>NQJD01000041.1 GCA_004284765.1 Candidatus Electronema aureum | reverse complement strand
TAAAGGAAGCGGAAAAACAAGTCATATCGAAAGGATTAATTTAACATTCAGGCAGAGAGTGTCGGCATTAGTCAGGAAGACATTGTCGTTTTCGAGAAGCATTGAAAACTTAACTGCATCTGTTTGGTGATTTATTAATCACTACAACGATTGTATTTTATTTCATTGATCACTCACAGATCTCTATTACCGAGAAAATCGTTTTGTAAAAGTGGTCATAATTCGTTAACTCATCTCGTCCCAATAAAAGGAGAAAGAATATGCAGGTTGCAAAAGAAACATTTTGTTTTGCGGTAGCAGGTCTTATTTTGACTGGAGTCATAGTACTTCAGAACGTAAATGCAAAAGAAAATTTGCTCGCAAAAAATGCCAAAATGCAGCCTATCAAGGCAAATTTTTCTTCCTTCATGGTGCTGGGGGATTCAATTCCATTTGGCTACATGGCTGGCTACAAACGACCTGATGGAACAGAGATACCACAAGTTGATCAAGCACTGGTGATTCACTCTTGGCCTAAGCTGGTTGCTGATCAGGCCGAGACAGAATTGTTACTTCCTTTTTATGCGCCAAAGCCGGATAATCTTGCTGTTCCAGGCTATACATTGGCCGATATGGAAAATAATTATTCAGCATTGCTGGCAAAAAATTCAGTTACGCAACTTGTCATGGGGCAATATTTTGTTACCTATGGCGATACAACCCCTGTAGATTATGTGTTAAAGGAAAATCCCACTATACTAGCAGTGATGATCGGAAATAATGATATACTGGGCGCAGCAATCTATGCAAATATTGCGTTAAAAACTCCGGCGGTCTCTTTTGAGACAATGTATGAAGAGATGGTTGATAAACTTGCCGCAGATGCCAACAGGACAGTTGTCGTCTCCACCATACCTGATGTCGCCAATATTCCTTTCTTGGTGCCAATTCGTAAAATTTTCCCGGAGACTATTACTTATCCTGCCTTTAATGAGGATAAAACTGAATATAAACTTCAGTCATCTGACTTTATCACGCTTACCGGAGCAAAAAAGATTCAAAGTAGCACAGCTCTCACGAAATGTCCTAACACCTCCAGTCCTTCATATCAATGTGTCGGTGATATATTGACTCAGGATGAAATTAATGAGATCAGTAATCACACAAAGGTGTTTAACGCTGCAATCAGGCGGATTGCAAGCCAGCATGACAATGTTGCCGTGATGAATTTCGATACGCTTTTTGAAAATCTACAACACGGCAATATGGCGGTGGTGCCTGCCAAGAAGCATTTTTTTCTGGTTAATCAAGGGAATGGGATTATTGTCGAGGGCAAACATTATACGCTGGCCTATGACGGAGGGCTTATTTCCAAAGATGGTATTCATCCCACAAAATTAGGGCATGGCGTGATCGCCAATGAAATGATTAAAACCCTGAACGAAAATTTTGCCGCCGGAATTCAGCCGATTGATCTCGGCCCGATTGCTGCCGCAGATGCGCTTGCTAACAAAGTTTTCAGTCCATCACCCGTTTTTTTTGATAGTGGTGCCTTTGAAAAGTCCCGCAGCATCTTCAAAAGAAAACAGTCAACAAACTGAACCGGTACGGGGACAGAAATGCTGTCCCCTTCTTTACTTGCCGCAGATTTTTTTCTTCCAGCGTCACCCCTTCCTTACTCCGCTGCACAAAGTTGTTGACTTCCGCCCTGCTGTTCTGTAATCATTTTCCCGGTTGGGAAGCACGACACAGCATAACCACAAAAAAAGGAGCAGAGCCATGAGCATTAAAATCGGCATCAACGGTTTAGGCCGGATCGGCAGAAATATTTTTCGGGCGATCAGCCAAGATAAAGACTTTGCAGAGATTGAGGTGGCAGGCATCAACGATCTTACCGATGTCAAGACCATCGCCCATTTGCTTAAATACGATTCAGTCATGGGCGTGTTTGCCGCTGACATCAAAGCGGGCGAGCGCAGTATCACGGTCAACGGCAAGGAAATTCCGATCACGAACCATCGCAATCCGGCTGACATCCCTTGGGGCGAGATGGGCGTGGAATATGTCCTCGAATGCACGGGTATCTTTTGCAGCAGTGAGACTGCCAAGGCCCACATCGATGCAGGCGCGGCCAAGGTGATCATCTCTGCTCCGGCCAAGGGAGCGGATGTCAAAACTATCGTTATGGGCGTGAATGAAGACGAATATGATCCCACCACGCATCACGTGATTTCTAACGCCTCCTGCACCACCAACTGCCTTGCTCCGGTAGCGCGAGTGATCTTGGACAATTTTGGCATCAAACGCGGCCTGATGACCACCATTCATGCGTATACCGGTGATCAACGACTGCTTGATTTCCCTCATTCTGACCTGCGGCGGGCGCGGGCAGCTGGGTTGTCGATGATTCCGACTAAGACCGGTGCGGCCTCAGCGGTAGCCTTGGTTATCCCGGAGTTGAAAAACAAGTTTGATGGCTTGGCCGTGCGGGTGCCAACTCCCAATGTCTCACTGGTCGATGTGGTGATGGAAGTGGAGAAAGAAACCTCGGTTGCAGAGGTGAACAAGGCTCTCCAAGAAGCCGCCGGACGATTCTTGCGCTACTGCGAGGAACCGTTGGTTTCTATCGATTTTCAGGGCGATCCGCATTCCTCCATTGTTGACGGACTCTGCACTAAGGTCATGGGTACTTCGGTCAAGGTGATGAGCTGGTACGACAACGAATGGGGCTATTCCAATCGGATGCTGGACCTCGTCCTGCACATGAATGCCAACAAGGCGTTATAAAAGAAGGTATCAGGAGAAGGATATGAAAAAAATGCTGCCCGCCGCTGCTGCCTTGGTTCTGCTGGCGGGAACTGCGTGCGCTGCCGAGGGACAATGGGGCTATGCCGGTGAAAACGGCCCAGAACACTGGGCCGCACTCGATCCATCTTTTGCGCTCTGCGCTCAGAGGGCCAATCAGTCGCCGGTCAACCTGACCGGTTTTATTGAGGCCGAACTTGAGCCGATTTCTTTTGACTACAGTGGGTTAGTTACCAAGCTGCGGCGGACAAACAGCACGGTTCAAGCTGATTACTCAGCGGGTTCGTTTATCACGTTGGGCGGCAGGAGCTACGAGCTGAAGCAGATTGATTTTCACACACCCAGCGAACATCAGATCGATGGCGAGAGCTTCCCGCTGGAAGCTCAGTTCGTCCATGCTGATGCCAACGGCCAGCTTGCAGTAATTTCAGTTCTGTACAACTTGGGCGAGGAAAATTTCGCTCTGAAAAAGCTCTGGCAGCAAATGCCAACAGAAGCCGGTCAAGAGGTAGGCATGGCTACTCAGGTACGGGCGGACAAACTGCTCCCGGAAAATCGGGAGTATTACCGGGTCACTGGCTCACTGACCACGCCGCCCTGTACTGAAGGCGTACTCTGGCTGATCCTGAAAAATCAGGTTGCGACATCAGAAGCACAGGTCAAACAGTTCAGTGAATTGCTGGGGGGACCAAACAATCGTCCGCCGCAGTCGCTCAAGGCCCGCGCGGTACTTCAGTAATTGCGCTGTTCTCCGCCTTGCCCGGTTGGCCGCCGGGCAGATCAGCAGGACAATCCGTTCAAATATTGCAATCCCTCTTGCTTCAGAGTATCATAAATTGTATCTTTACAGGCAGCAAACTGTTCCCCTGCTCGGCAGAAAGATAATCAAGGAACCACTCTTTTTCCCTTGACTTCACGTCTGCCGCATTGTTAAGTAGTAAATATATGTCCTTGTAATCAATGTGATTATACTGGAGAAAGAAGAGGATGCCTACCTAAGCCATTAATTTTCTGGAGGAGAAAAATTATGGAAATCAGGCTGAACGGAGAACCGCGCTTCATCAACGCGGCCAACCTGACCGTAGCTGGTCTGCTGGAGATGGAGCAAGTGCCGTCACCAGAAATGGTAGCAGTGCAGATCGATGGCGAAATCGTGCATCGTTGTTCTTATCACGACACGATGGTTGGCGACAGTAACCAAGTTGACCTGCTTTATTTTATGGCCGGAGGTTGATCAGACGGCCCGCACACTGACATTTATTTTTATTCTTCAACAAAAACTAATTATGCCCAGCAGCACATTCGGAACAGCAGATGCTTCAATGAATCTGACCGACGAGCAAATGGACCGCTACAGCCGTCACCTGATTCTCAAAGAGGTGGGGCCAGAAGGTCAGATTAAGTTGCTACAGTCCAGAGTGCTGGTGGTGGGAACAGGCGGCCTTGGCTCGCCTGTTTCGTTGTATCTTGCCGCTGCCGGTGTGGGAACTATTGGTTTGGTTGATGCTGATGTAGTTGATATCTCCAATCTTCAGCGGCAGATCATTCATACTACCGCTGATCTCAACCGGCCTAAAGTCGAATCAGCAGAGGCCAAGCTGAAGGCCATCAACCCAGAAGTTAAGGTGGAGCCGTGGCTGCTCTACTTGGATGCCTCGAATATCGATAACATCATCCGGCAATATGATTTTGTCATCGATGGCACAGACAATTTTGCCACTAAATTTCTCATCAATGATGCCTGCGTACTGGCGGGTATTCCTTTCTCGCACGGCGGCATACTCCGCTTTGACGGCCAGACGATGACCGTGCTGCCCGGTCGCACCGCTTGCTATCGCTGCTGCTTTCACGAACCGCCGCCCGCCAAATCCGTACCAAGCTGCTCACAGGCCGGAGTGCTGGGCGCAGTAGCCGGGATGCTCGGTACCATTCAGGCTGCCGAAGCCCTCAAATTTATTACCGGTGCAGGCACACTGCTCACCGATAGCCTCTTGAGCTTTGATGCCAAGACCATGAATTTTCGCCGGATCATCCTGAGAAAACGGCCCGATTGCCCAGTTTGCGGCGAAAACCCCACTATTATCGAGCTGACCGATTCTGAACGAGAAGCCTGTGGAATGTGATGTTCAAACGGTCTTTGTCACCAAAGGCAGTGTGATCGTGAAACGACTACCACCGGTGCTTTGCGCTTCAACAGCAATCTCGCCGTGATGGGCTTGCACAATTGCTTGCACAATGCTTAAACCAAGACCGCTGCCGTCTTGGCTACTGCGGGCAGCGTCAGAGCGGTAGAAACGGTCAAAGATGCGCTCTTGATCCTGCTCGCTGATGCCGATGCCGGTGTCGCTGACCTTGATTTCCGCTTTGTTGTCCCGGCGGTTTAACTCCACGGCAACAAATCCACCGGGATGATTGTATTTTATCGCATTTTCAACTAAGTTCAGCACCGCTTCAGTCAAACTGTCTTGATCACCCAGTACGCTCAGTTCACCGTTCAATGAGGAACTGATAGCAACGTTCTTCTTTGTAGCTAAAGACTTGGCTAACAAGGCCGCATCCTCCACGCAATCAGTGAGTGAAATCGGTTCAAAGGCTGAAGCATCGAGCAAGCCAGAATCAAGCCGAGTCAGGGTCAGGAGTCCGTTGATCTGACCGAGCATTCCATTCGTCACTTCCCGCACGTTTTTCAAGCTGGCCGCGTGTTGCTCCGCTGTTCGTTCTCGCTGCAAGGCGATGTCACATTCCGCTTTGATGACTGCCAGCGGGGTTTTCAACTCATGGGCAGCATCGCCGAGCAAATTTTTTTCTGCCTCGAAAGCGCGGTGCAGTCGCTCCAGCAATGAATTGAACTTCTCCGCCAGCCTGCGCAGCTCTCGTGCTTGTTTATTTACTGGAATCCGCTCTTCTAAATTTTTGTGGCTGATCTTCTCTAAGGCAGCGGAAAAATGCTGCACAGGCCGCAGTGAAACCTCAGCAATGACCAAGCTGATCATGCCGATCAAAACAATCATCACCGGCACAATAAGCAAGAAGTAATTGATAAGCTGATGGATAAGAAGCAGGCTTTCGCTGATATTTTCGGCAACAATTACACGCACTGGCGTATCCATATAGACAAAATCATGCTGAATAACCCGCAGTGGTTCGTCGTTAGGACCTATTGAATGATACAGCCACTCCTGAGCTTTGGCATTGTACGATTCTGCTTTGCCGGGAGTGAGATTAAAATTTTTATCAAACAGAGAATCTGCTGCTGCGAGTAGTTCTCCATTAAGGAAGACTTGGTAATAATGGCCTGAATCAGGGGTGATGTAGTCACCTTGCATAAATTCATTCGATTCGCATTCGATATTTTTTCCATCATGACTATGGACTAAACCTTTCACAAACTGCAAGCTGGCATGAAGCATCTTATCTACTGAATCTTCCACCACGTAATGGAGCTTAAAATGCAACGCGTAACCTAACGCGGCAAATAAAGCAGTCATGGAGATGAAAATCCAGAGGAGCAGCCTGCCTTTGATCGAACGTACCAAGATTATGCCTCATCACGAATGATATAGCCTTCGCCTCTTCTGGTCTGAATCAGCGGCTGATCACGATCTTTATCGATTTTTCTGCGCAAGCGGTTGATATAAACATCAATGATATTGCTGTCGAGATCGAAATTCATGTCATAAACATGCTCAGACAGCTCAGTGCGGCTAATTACCCGATTTCTGTTCAGGGCGAGATATTCAAGGATGGCGTATTCTTTGGCGGAAAGCGGGATATCGATACCCGCTCTGCCGATGGTTTTAGCGTTCAGATCAATGTGGAGGTCAGCAATACACAGCTGCGAGGCAGCTTGTCCCTTGTTCCGCCGAATCACTGCGGTCAGTCGGGCAATCAGTTCAGCAAAGTCAAAGGGTTTGGCTAAATAATCATCCGCGCCGGTGTTCAGCCCTTTGACCCGATTTTCCACCTCGCCTCTGGCAGTGAGCATAATCACCGGTACTTCTCTGCCCTGCTCGCGCAGCTTGCGTAGTACAGTGAAGCCGTCCATCTTAGGCATCATCACATCCAGTACAATCGCGTCATAAGGAGAAGTTTCGGCCTGATACAGCCCTTCTTCGCCGTCATAGCACAGATCAACGACAAAGGCATGTTCCTCCAGCCCTCGTTTCACTAAGGCAGCTAACCGCTTGTCGTCTTCCACCACCAGAATTTTCATTGCTTCCCTTGCTACTTATTCAATCGTGCTATTTTTGAAGAAAAAGATTTCCTTCCAAACGTGCTGTCCAGTCAGCGAATGTGCAAGCACCGCTCCGATATGCAAAGCCAGATAAACTGGAATCAGCGCAGTGCCAACTTCATGGGCCTCTTTGACCGCGCGGACGAAACCCTGCGCCTTGCTCCCCGGCTCTATGAGAAAATACATCAAGGTGCCGGTGGTCGCAAGCCAAGAAAAGACTAAGATGCCGAAAAATTGCACCAATCCAGCTAATCCCTGCCGCCGCTTGTGTTCTGGCAGCTTGAATTTAGTGAGCATGACCAAATCCTTGCCAGTTTGCCGCAGCCGTTCTTTGGTGAAAGGGAACCAGCGCGAGAGACGGAATTCCTGTGGGCCGAAAAGTCCGTAGGCAACATAGAAGCAGAGGGTGAGGAATACGGCCACGCCGATGTTGCTGTGCAAAAGGAAACCGACATGTTCAACCTTCTTGTAGTCATCTGCCAAATCGCCGGTCAACAAAGCGGCCAAGGCGAGGACAATTATCGCTATATGCCAAAAGCGGATGGGATTGGCAAGACGAGCGTTGCCATTTTGAATTTCATCTTGCTGATTATTCATCATAATATTTGCTGATTGAATGAATTAAGGTGCTTTTGAGAGAGAAACAAGCGGTGATCAAGGGATGTCAGTCGTAACCTCAATTTCAGTGGCCATGAAGTTGCTTCCTTGCAGCACACCTTTCACTGCAACAGAGGCACCGACAATCGCCTTACCATTCTCCTGCTTGATGTTCGTGGTTGGTGAAACAACAATTTGGCGATCATTATTAATAACCCAGATACCTGACAAGGAATTTTCAGGAATTTTTGTGATTCGACCAGAAAATTTATATTCAGGTTCCTGCTCGTATCCTTGACCTGGCTGGTAATGATGCTGCTTGAGCTGATTTTTTTGACCGCTTTCTTCGGCCTGAGCTGCCCCTGTAAAAACAACAAAAACTGCGGCAAACAAAAATAATCTATTCCTCATGATACCTTTTTCCTTGCTCGTGATCATTGAAGTTCTGCCTACAAGAGTAAAAATTACTCTTGTAGGCTCACTGAAAAAATCAGCGCATGGTACCACCTTTGACTTCAATTTCATAGGCAACAAAAGGAGTACCGCTACCTTTCACCTCCACTTGCACACCAGGGGCAACTCTGCCGTATTCTTGTTTGATAAAGGTGTTCTGGGTGACAAGGACGTCCCGACCACCAACCCGCCAAGTGCCGAGAAAACCACCTTGGGGCATAGCCTCAATGGGACCATAAAACTTTATTCCACCATTCATCACAGGAGCGTTGCCCATTGCTCTGCTGCCGCTCTTGACTTCGATTTCATACGCCATGAAAGGAGCACCGCCACCTTTTACTTCAACTTGTGCGCCGATTCCCATTCTGCCGTATTCTTCTTTAATAAACGTATTCGGATTGACCACAACATCGCGGCCGCTGATTCGCCAAATGCCATCCCGACCGCCTTGTGGTATTGCTTCTACTGTGCCGTAAAATTTGCTTTCTTCATAGCGTCTGCCACCGTCATCGTAGCCGCGTCCTTCATAACGCTCGCCGTATTCACCACGCTCATAATATTCATCCCGACTGGCTTGAGCTGCTGTCGTTATTGATACACATGCCAAAATTGCTGCCAACGAAAGAAATGCCTTTTTCATGATGATGTCCTCCTTTTGGACAATCGGGTTGTTGTGCTGCCCACCTTGTTTCTTAATCAAGAAGCAAAATGTAAATTTAGTTGATCTGCTGAATTTTTTCAATCAGGATTTAGTGTCTTCTACTGCCCTTGATTTCAATTTCATCAGCTGCTAATCCAATGCCGGAGAGATAGCCTTCCACTTTAACATAAGCTCCGACAGCAATGCTGCCGCGCTTTTCTTTTATCTTCGTTCTGGGACTCACTATCACTTCCCTACCATTTACCCACCAAATACCATTCCTGACTGACGGAGGCAATGCTTCGACTGTGCCATAAAATTTAGCACTGCTGGTATGGTGTTCTCTGTCATCATCGTCATCTGCCTGTGCTGGCCCAGTTGACAATGCCAAGACTGCGGCCAGTAGAAATAATGCACGTTTCATAGTTTTTTCCCCTTTTTATGATGTACGCTGCACATCATGCGGATGTTTGAAAAGCATGATGTAGAAAATGATAAATTGCATCTTTTCTATATACAGGAAATACCCGTCACGAAGCTGTTCTTGTATCACGGCTCAGAAGAGTGGCCATCTTCAGAGCCGTGACGATATTTCTGTGCCTACTCAGATGGCGATATTAGTGGTGGTATTCATACCGCTCATGATGCCTGTAGTTATTGTTGTAACCATAAGCATTGGAGGCGTTGTTGTACGTATAGCCATTGTTATAGACAGAACCATACGTGCCGTTGTAAGGATTGTAGGTATTATACCTATTGTTGCTATGCTCATACTGCTCATGATTACGGTACTGATTGTTGTAATCATAATTGGTATATCCGTAGGGGTTGTAATAACGGTTGCCGTATTCATACCGCTCGTGATCTTCGTACCCCTCATGCTTACTTGCCTGTGCCGAGCTAACTGCCATGAATGCAAACAAAGCACTGCCAATGAGTCCTAATCCAATCTTCTTCATGATAAGAGTCCTTTTGTCTTTGGATGAAAGCTGCTGTTCCTTGCTTATTATCTAATTTACCAAATGCAAGATGAACAGAAGATGAAACTACCTTATTTTTCAGGAGAGATTTTTTTCCCAATCCCTCCTGTTCGTAGAGACGGCTTACCGGTAGCCGTACTGTCTTCCGCCTTTCACTTCGACTTCATACGCCGTGAAGCCGCCATTGGAATGATATCCTTCCACTTCAACATAGGAACCAAGAGCAAGTCTGGCGTACTTTTCTTTAATTCTGGTGCTGGGAGTAATCATAACCTGCCGACCGTTCACCATCCATACACCGTTAAAACCAGTCTGAGGCATGGCATCAACCGTGCCATAAAATTTTGCCCTGCTTTCGTAGCCATATCCTCTGCCGTATCCGTATCCGTATCCGTATTCATGCCGACTTGCTTCTGCTGCTCCGGCGGATAAGGTGATAGCAGCTGCCAGTAGAAAGAATGCGCGTTTCATGATGAGGTCTCCTTTTTTGGTGGTTTGTTAGTTGTGCTACTGTTCTCTTTCCTTCTGTCTTTAATCTACCAGAAGGAAGATGAACAGAAGATGAATGAATATGTTTTTTTTAACGACTGGCTTGCTTGATTTGCTGATGCCTGTTTTATGCCTCCAGATGATAATGAGAATTTCTATCGTCAATGCTCATATCGTTTATGCATATCGTGGCCATAGCCAATATTGTTGTGTTGCCTGTAACCGTCATGGCTCCTACGGTAGTTGTCGTTGTGGCTGTACCGATTGTGATTATATCCATGCCGGTCACGATCCCTGTATCTACCATTATTACGATGGATATAGACACTGGATGAATATGGATTATCATGCCTGTCGTTACGGTAATCATGACGTTCATGATGCTCATATCTGTCATCCCTACCTGCACTTGCCGAGCTAAACGCCATGAATGTAAACAAAATACTGGCGATTAATCCTGTTGTTAGTTTGTTCATGATGAATTTCCTTTTCGTGATACCGTTTGTTGATTGAGAGCTAAAGCTATGCAGCCCTGTCCTTGTTTTTTAAAAATTACCAGATGGAGGATGAAAGCACGATGAAAAGGGAAGATTTTTCAAGTGGTCTTTCCTGAGTCACGTTCAGTCTGAAAACGTTACAAAATACTGCGACTCCCCGCCAAATCGAGTAAAGTGGGCAGATGGACATCATCACCACCCACGTCAACGCCGACTTTGACGGCCTTGCCTCAATGATCGCGGCCCGAAAGCTCTATCCCGGCGCGGTGCTGGTCTTTGCTGGTGCTGCCGAGCGGCGGATAGGCGAGTTCCTTTCTGCTGATCTCCGCAATCTATACGATTTCAAGAAGCTCAAGAACCTTGACCTAACTTCCGTCCGTCGCCTGATCGTGGTGGACACCCGTCAGCCTGACCGCCTTGATCGGCTGCAAGAATGCCTGTGCAACCCCGGCTTAGAGCTTCACCTCTACGACCACCACCCCGATGCGCCCGGTGATCTACGCGGCGACTTCGAGCATGTAGAACTGCTTGGTTCCACCACTTCTATCTTTGTCAGCATCTTTCAAGAGCAAAACATCATCCTGACTGCGGACGAAGCCACGCTGATGAGCATCGGTATTCATGAGGATACCGGCTCCTTTCTCTACACGGGCACTACGCCCGCTGATCTGCAAGCAGCAGCGTGGTTGTTAGCACAAGGAGCCAAGCTCAATGTGGTGAATCACTTTGTTAGCCACGATCTTTCTGCCGCACAGGTTTCACTTCTCAGCCAGCTGCTCAAGCATTCAGCCGTCTATACCATTCAGTCGATACAAGTAACAATCAGCAGGCTAACGTTGCCTGACTATGCTGACGACTTTTCTGCTTTAGTGCGGAGAATGATGGTCATGGAGAATTTAGATGCGGTCTTTTCCTTGGTTTGCATGGGCGAGCGACTGTATTTAATCTGCCGTAGTCGTATTCCTGAAGTCAACGCCGGAACAATTGCCCGTGCCTTTGGTGGTGGTGGCCATGCCTCGGCTGCCTCTGCTGTGATTGCCAACAAGACCATCTTTGAGGCAGAAGAAGAGCTGCTGCACTTGTTGTATCGCTGTATTCGTCCTAAGGCTTTGGCGAAAGAAATCATGTCATCACCAGTGATTACCGCTACGCCAGAGATCAGTATGAACGAGGCCAGCGAGCTACTTACCCGCTATAGTCTCACCGGACTTCCTGTGGTGCGCGATAACACAAACAAGGCGTATCCTAAGGGTTTACTTGGCTTAATCTCACGTCGGGTCGTGGAAAAGGCGATTGCTCATCAGCTCGGTGCTGTAGCAGTGGGCGACTACATGAGTACAGAAATCGAAACCTTGTCAGAGAACGCGACACAAGCCGATATTCAAGACCTGATTATTGAACATCATCAACGATTGATTCCTATTGTTCGTCAAGAGAATGATGAGGCAAGCATTGTTGGCGTGATTACGCGTACCGATCTGCTCAATCTGCTGGTGCATGATCCTCATCGTCAGTCACGTAGCTTGCTCAGACAGGACGAGCATCCTTCAGCAGAACGTAGTCGCAACATCACTCGCTTGATGGTTGATACCTTAGGCAGAGAAATCATCCTCCTGCTGCGCGAGCTTGGTGAAATTGCAAACGCTGTTGAGATGCGTGCCTACGTGGTCGGTGGTTTTGCCCGCGACTTGCTCTTGCAAACCCGCAATCTTGATATTGATATCGTCGTAGAAGGAGATGGTATTGTCTTTGCGCAAGCCTTTGCTGCTACAAAGCAAGCAACTGTACGCACACACGAGAAGTTTGCTACTGCTACAGTCACGTTACTCAACGGCATGAAGATCGATGTAGCTACTGCACGATTAGAATACTACGCTGCACCTGCTGCCCTGCCGATAGTTGAGAAGAGTTCACTCAAACTTGATCTTTTCCGCCGCGACTTCACGGTGAATGCAATGGCCGTGCATCTCAACCCTGATCGCTTCGGTCTCTTAGTTGATTACTTCAGCTCCCAGAATGATCTGAAAGAACGTCAGCTCAGAGTGCTGCACAACCTCAGCTTTGTTGAAGACCCTACTCGTATATTTCGCGCTATACGCTTTGAGCAACGCTTAGACTTCCGTATCACCAAGCATTCGGAGAAGCTAATTCGCAACGCAGTGCAGATGCACATGCGTGAACAGTTCACTGGTCTTCGTTTCTTTAATGAGCTGCGTCGTATTCTCTCGGAAGACAATCCGCTCATTGCATTGCGACGCTTGGAGGGCTTTGGTCTCTTTCCGCTTCTCTGGCCTGATCTGCGCCCAAACCTAAAGATTGACCGCCGCTTTTCCTATATGATGACCCAAGCGGAGAAGGCCATCTCATGGTTCAGGTTTCTCTATCTACCTGAAACCAACAAGCATTGCGATTTCTGGAGCGTGCGCCTCTTAGCCTTGTTCAGTCGCTCACGAGACGTAGAACTGCGCCACTTCTGCGACCGTTTTGAGGTGCCACCCAAGCACCGCAAGCATCTTATAGAACGGAAAAGCAAGGCCGAGCACATTGCTGCTGAGATGCTGCGCCGCCCCTTGCTCAAGGCGAGCGAAATCTACTGGCTGCTGCGTGATATAGATAATGAAGGCTTGCTTTATCTCATGGTGATTGCGCGGAAAAAATACATCCAGCAGGCGGTTTCTCACTATGTGACCAATCTGCGCGATGTCAGACCGTTAATCAGCGGACAGGATTTGCTTGAACTGGGCTTGCAGCCTGGCCCGCGCTTCCGCACCTTGCTCAATCAGGTGCTGGAGGCCCAGCTTAACGGCGAGGTCAGCAGCAAGGAAGAAGCAATGGAGATAGTGGTGAGGCTAATCATTCCAATGACTATATCGGACCGAAGCGCTCTTTTACTGGGTAGGTGATATTCCTCGCTGAGGCTATGCACTGTTTCGTATTTCATTCACCATGCGTTAGCATATAAATTTTACTTATGCAAGAGGTCTAGTATAATCATCCCTGTTTTTGAATTCAATCTCACCATTGCCGCAACCGGCCTGATTATTTTCCTATCTCGAATCGTGGATGTTTCTTTAGGGACAGTAAGAACCATCAGCATTGTTCAAGGAAGGAAGTGGATGGCTTTTTGGCTTGGCTTCTTTGAGGTTGCCATCTGGCTGATTGTTATTTCCGCAGTCATGCAGCGCATCCAAGCAACGCCGGTGCTTGGTATATTTTACGCCCTTGGTTTCGCCACTGGTAACATGGTTGGCATCAAGATTGAGGGCTGGTTAGCTTTAGGCAGTATAATCCTGCGGGTAATCAGCAAAGATCATTTTCATGAAATAGCTGATCGTGTCCGCGATCATGGATTTACAGTCACTATCTTTCATGGCGAAGGTAAATATAGTCCAGTGGCTGAACTGTATATAGTTTGTCTTCGCCGGGACTTGAAGGAAATTTTGCATACGGTGCAGGAAATAGAGCCAACTGCCTTTTACGTGACAGAACAGGTTTCCGCAGTCAACAAAATCTACCGCCCGATAATGCCCCATTCTACAGGATTATGGAAGGTGTTTAAGAAGAAATGAAGGCTGACGACCAATGGATGCTCACTACCTGATTGAACTTTTTTTCAGCGGACTGACTCGTGGTTCTATCTATGCGCTGATTGCCCTTGGCTATACAATGGTTTATGGCATCATCGGCCTGATCAATTTCGCTCACGGCGAAATTTACATGATCGGTGCCTTTACTGCTTTCATTGTCGCCAGTGTGCTGTCCATTTATGGTTTTTCTACGGTGACAGTGTTCATCCTCACGGTATTGGCAGCAACGGTCTGGGCCGGTGCCTACGGTTTTACCGTGGAAAGATTAGCCTACCGGCCTTTGCGAACTGCGCCCCGACTTTCGCCACTGATCTCCGCTATCGGCATGTCGATCTTTCTGCAAAACTACGTTCTGCTGGCGCAAACACCAGACTTTCTCGCCTTCCCGGAGCTGATTCCGGTCTTTGAGCTACCTGAAGCCTTGGCTGCCGTCACTGGCTCGACTGACCTCGTTATTCTGGCGATTACTGCTGCTGTGATGGTCGCCTTGACTTGGTTGATCAGATTCACTATGCTCGGCAGGGCAATGCGGGCTACGGCCCAAGACCAGACAATGGCCTTGCTGCTCGGCATTGACATCAATCGAGTTATTTCGGCAACATTTGTCATCGGCTCGGCCTTAGCTGCGCTAGGCGGACTGCTCATTGCCTCGCATGTGGGCCAAATCAACATCTCTATCGGCTTCATTGCGGGCATTAAGGCCTTCACCGCTGCGGTGCTGGGCGGCATCGGCTCTATCCCCGGTGCAGTGTTGGGTAGCTTTATTCTCGGCTTGACCGAAGCGTTTGCTGCTGGTTATGTCTCCAGCGATTATGAAGATGTCTTCGCCTTCTCGCTGTTGGTGCTGATCCTCATCTTCCGGCCTGCGGGCATACTCGGCAAATCAACCATAGAAAAAGTGTAACGCATTGTGCAAATCAGTTGCATGGTTTACCTGAAGAACCTCTTATGCCAGATGGCGATATTGAGTAAGGCCCAGAGGATGTGGTTATGGTTGTGCCGCTGGCTGCAATGCTCCTCGATGAGCTGGTTGACGTAGGCCAGATTCATGTTCTCACGGATCACGGCTGAATCATTGAGCAGCTCAATCATGTAGCCCTTCAATTCCCCCCGCAGCAGGTGCTTGACTGGCAGGCTGTAGCCCTGCTTGCCCCGGTGCACGATCTTCTCCGGCAGCAGTCCTTCCAGCGCGGCGCGGAAGATGTACTTCGTGGTCATGCCCTTCAGCTTCCAGTCACCAGGCAGCGAGGCCATGAACTCCACCAGCACGTGGTCGAGCAGCGGCACGCGGATTTCCAGCGAGCTGGCCATGGACATCCGGTCCACCTTCATCAACACCGAGTCGGTCATCATGAAGCGGGTGTCTAAGTAAATCTCCCGGTTGATGCGGTCGTTGCCTGCGTCGCAGCGGGCGTTGTGTTCGCGCACAAGGCGGAACGGGTCAGCCGTGATTGCGCTGCGGAAGCCGCTGCTGAAGAGCTTGCCCGCCAGCGACTCATTGAGGAAATACTGCCAGCGCAGGTGCTGGCCTGCCGGGTCAAGGTTTGCGCCCTCAATGAAGCGCTTGAGCACGTTGACCGCTCCCTTCTTCTGCGGCTGATCCGGCAGCAGAGCCGCCATTCTCCCCACCACCTGTTTGCGCACAACACCCGGCAGCAGGCTGAACCACTCATTCATGCGGCTGGCCTTGAAGCGGTCATAGCCAGCAAAGCTCTCGTCCGCGCCCTCGCCCGACAGACAGACCGTGACCTGCTCCTTGGCCTGCTTGCAGAGCAGATAAAGCGGCACCGTCGACAGGTCGGTCATTGGCTCGTCAAGGTGCCAGAGCGTCTGCTCCACGTAGTCTGGCTTGAGGCTGTCGAGCAGCAGCACCTGGTGCTCGGTCTGGCAGTGGTCAGCGACGATCTGGGCGTAGTCCAGCTCGCTGTAGGACTTGTCCTTGTAGCCGATGGTGAAGGTTTTGAGCGGCCCGCTGATGTGCCTGCGCATCAGGGCGACAATGCAGCTCGAATCCAGCCCACCAGAGAGGAAGACACCGAGCGGCACGTCGCTGACCAAATGGCTGGCAACCGCCTGATCCAACAGCTCGCGCATCCGCTCCACCGCCTCTGGGAAGGAGAGCCGGTTCTGGCCGGGACGGAACTGCAAATCCCAGTATTGCCGGGTGTTGATCTGCCCGTTCTCCAAGACCAGCAGGTGTCCAGCTGGCAGTTTGTGGATGCCCGCAAACATGGTTTCCGGCGCAGGCACAAACTCAAAGCCGAGGTAGTCGTACATGGCCTGCTGGTTGATGCGCCGCTCCACCTGCGGATCAGCGAGGATGGCCTTGATCTCCGAAGCGAAACGCAGCTTGCCGTTTTGCCAAGAGTAATAGAGCGGCTTGATGCCGATGCGGTCGCGGGCCAGCAGCAGCCGTTTGCGCCGCTGGTCGTAGAGGCCAAAGGCGAACATGCCGCGCAGCCGATGCACGCAGTCGTCGCCCCACTCCTCGTAAGCGTGGAGGATGACTTCTGAATCCGTCTCGCTGCGGAAGATGTGGCCCTTCTGCTCCAGCTCAGGACGCAGCTCTTGGAAGTTGTAGATCTCGCCGTTGAAAACGAGGCAGAGCGTGCTGTCCTCGTTGAACATCGGCTGGCGGCCCTGCTCGCTCAGGTCAATGATCGACAGCCGCCGGAAGCCGAGCGACATCTCGTCGCAGCAGAAGCTGCCCTTCTGGTTCGGCCCCCGGTGGGCAATGGTCTCGGCCATCGCCTTGATCAGGCCCTCGTCATTCCAGTTGAAACCGCAGATGCCGCACATGATCTTTCGTGTTGTGATTGTTGTGAAAACCGGCTCCGTGCCGCTGCAAAAATTATAGCAGGCAGCGACAGTAATGGCGAACAGTTTTGCGTAAACGGACTGTTTTTTACTGCGAGGCGGGAAGGGAAAGCAAGGTAGGTGCTGTGTACTAAGGGAGCTTCCGGCAAGAAGCTCCCCTTTTTTATTATTAGAGCAGCAGCTTGATAATTGCTGCTGCCGCAGGATTGCTTTTCGGCAGAGGTGGTTCGCTGAGATTGAAGTCAAAGGTTACACTACCATCTATCTCGGTAATCCCAGTTATCGCTTTATTTGAACGCTGACCTGCCCAAGATATTGCTGCGGGGAAAGTGGAATATGTAAAAGCAGTTTTCCCGATAGTTCCGGGAAAAGAGCAAATTCCACTGTTGATTGTACCGTAAGATGCGGGATCAGAAGATGGATTCATTGCTGCGCCAGCGCAAACCGGATACATGTATTGCGGATGCGTTGAATTGATATCATATTCGTTCTTTATGATATTATTCTCGTCAACATGGTAAACAAGTAAACCATGCCCAGGTAAAGACGAATCGAATCCTGATAATTGACGATTCTCCAAGACCCAGTACTCACCTGCTGTCGGCGAAGCGTAAGAATATACTGCTTCATTTGTTTCAATCTTTGGCATTGAAACTTCACGATCAGGAACGAGTTCAATCATTGAAGTCCACTTATAATAGTACGATTTGGTGAAACCGTTATGATGTGCAGGGGTGGCACCACTGTTGTTCCATGTGCCGCCCGCCATTAAATCCCATCTTCCTGTTCCTTCATACTCACCTCCCGTCTCATAGTCGGTATCATAGAAATCAGGCGCACCCATGACGTGGCCAAATTCATGACAAATCACCCCGATGCGGGTGATGCCTGCACCAGAGTTTCCCCGAAGTTCGGGTGAGCAGGAGTAACTGTAAACTATTTTGCCGTCAAGCTCAACTGGATCGATTGCCCAAGCATGAGACCAGATAGTATCGGTTGAAGCTCCTGCCTCTTGGCCGTACCCTGCAAAGATTACATACACACCATCAACTACACCATCGTTGTCATTATCGAAATCAGCATAATTAACATCAGTATCAGCGGCATTAACGGCTTCATTAATAAGGTCTCTTGCACGCGGAAATTTAGAAGCACCGCTGTCTGCACCGTAATAAGCCATAGAGTTTGATGCGATGTACGGTCCAGCCGCAGTGACATCCAAGTTCAGCTTTCCCCAAGAATTTTCCAAATAGTAATCTTTAACGCTTCCTGTTGCCCCATCAGTTGTATACTTGATCTGATTGAACAGATTTTCAAAATCAGCTTTGCTTTTAGTAAAGGAACGGTCAGTAAATCCAATCAAAATACACAGCAGTTTGCGGTTCCCTGTGGTTGGGAATGCCTGCCGTTGCTGTTCAGTGGCATAGATGGCTTCAACCTGTTTCAGCATATTGACCTGATCAGGATTAAGCCGAAGATTTTTCGGCGTTCTCTCAAGTAAGCTGTTGTCAACTGCGGTTCTGCTTACCGCATTCTTTGCAACAATGCCAGAGGGAACTAAGGCTCCTTGTTGATTTTTTATTGCATACTCATAAAATCCTTTGTTGTTCACCGAAAGTGTATAACCATCAAGGCTTTCAACGCGATTAAAATGTTCATCGCCGAACATTTTGATATTGACGTGGCTTCCATCAGGTTGTTTGAAATCAACTGGTTCAGGGTATGCAGGAACTGCTGTGGAGTGTTTCGGTAGTAAAAGGCACAAAAAAGCAAGAGGAAGCAAGACGGATTTTTTCATGATCTACACTCTCAGGAATAAATATGAATTAGAGTTCATCCTCCGTAGATGAACTCCTAAACAGATCAGTAAATCGTGTCCTGATGCCGGACAATATTGCCTTGAATCAGATAAATAACATCCTCGGCAATATTGGTGGTGTGATCAGCGATCCGCTCTAAATAACGGGACACGCTTAGGCAGGTCAGCTCTTGCTTAATATCTTCAGGGTGCTGGAGAATTGCTTCTTCAACCCGGCGGTACACCTCAGCGTGCATAGCATCCACCGCGTCGTCTGAGGCGCAGACCTGCATGGCCAAGTCCATGTCGAGATTGATCAGCGCGTCGATGCTCTGCTTGAGCATCTTCTGCACGGCCTGAGACATGGTCGTGAAGTCGAACGGGAAATCAATCGGTGCCTGATTGACCAAGGCGATGGCCCGCTCGGTCGCGTCCACGGCCAAGTCGCCGATCCGCTCCAGATCGCTGTTGATCTTGAGCACGGCGATGATCATGCGCAGGTCAACGGCCATGGGCTGATGCAGGGCCAGCACCTTCAGGCACTCCTCCTCCAAGTCAACCTCCATCAGGTCAATGGCCACGTCGCCGTCAATGACCTTCTGCGCCAGCTCGCTGTCCCGGTTGACGATGCTTTTCACCGCCAGATCCACCTGCTCTTCGACGATCGCGCCGATAGCCAGCAGGCGTTTCTTGATCTTCTGAATTTTCCGATGCAGAATCATGCCGTGTGCTCTCCCTTGCTCGTGGCAGGCATGTTATAGTTTTCTTCGCTCTTCAACAAACCAGGCGACCCGCTGCCTGAGCTGCTCCCGGATTTGCCGGATGCGCTCCAGCTGCTCCGCATGACTGCCGGTCAGCTTGGCCGGATCATCGCAGGGCCAGTGCAGCCGCTCGGCCTGGCCGGGAAACAGCGGGCAGCGTTCGCCAGAAGCATCATCGCAGACCGTGATCACATAGTCAAACTTTTTTCCTTGCCGGAGCAGGTCAAAGACATTGGTCACGGCGTTGCCGCTGATGTCAATGCCGATCTCCTGCATGGTCTCGACCGCGAGCGGATTGAGCCGCCCAGCCTCGATGCCTGCGCTGGCCGCCTCGAAGCGTCCGCCGCCTGCCTGCTGGAGAAAGGCTTCGGCCATCTGGCTGCGGGCAGAGTTGTGAATGCAAACAAAGAGGACTGCTTTTCTTTCTGCCATGACATGTCTCCATCAGCCGAAACGGCCTGTGATGTAATCTTCCGTCTGCTTTTGCTTGGGATTGGTGAACAGCTCTCTGGTCAGGCCGTATTCGACGATGTGGCCTTTATAGAAGAAGGCGGTGAAATCAGAGATGCGGGCCGCCTGCTGCATACTGTGGGTGACAATAGCGATGGTGAAATTGCCCTTGAGCGATTCGGCCAGCTCCTCCACCTTGCGGGTGGCGACCGGATCAATAGCGGAAGTCGGCTCGTCCATGAGCAGGATTTCCGGCTCCAAGGCGATAGTGCGGGCAATGCAGAGCCGCTGCTGCTGGCCGCCGGACAAGGCGACACCCGGCTTGTCCAGCTTGTCCTTCACTTCCTCGAAGAGCGCGGCCTTTTTCAGGGCGGATTCCACCCGGCCATTCAGCTCGCTCTTGGGCATTTTGAAATGGAGGCGCAGGCCATAGGCGACGTTCTCAAAGACGCTGAGGGGGAACGGGGTCGGCTTCTGGAAGATCATCCCTACGCGGCGGCGCAGCTCGATCAGGTCGGTGCCGGGATCAAGCAGGTTCTTGCCGTCCAGCAGCACCTCGCCTTCGGCCCGCTGGTTGCCGTACAGCTCGAAGATGCGGTTGTAGATGCGGATGTGCGTGGATTTGCCGCAGCCCGACGGCCCGATGATCGCGGTGATCTTGCCCTCGGCAATGTCCAAGTTGTTCTCGAACAGGGCCTGCTGGTTGCCGTAATAGAAGTTGAGGTTGCGGGCGGAGATTTTGGCCGGAGCCGCCTCGTCCTCCTTGTCTTCCTCCCGGAAATGATGGAGGAAGGCGTCAATCCGCACCTTGTCGTCGTCATCCTCGCTGTCCTCGACCTCGGCGGCGCGGCGCAGCAGCCGCTCGGCGGCATCCGTGGCAGCAGTCATTTCTTTTTTCCTCCCACAATAATAAAATGCGCCGTCAGGTTGAGCAGCAGCACGGTGATGGCGTAATGCCGGATATTGAACGGCCCCCACCGTAGGGGCGGTTCGCGAACCGCCCCTACTATGCACGATGGTCTGATGATGGGCAAACGGAGAAAGCACTCTATCACAGAAAAGGATTCTGTTCAAGGCGGCGGCTGAATCCGCCCGTTCATTTTTCCCGGCCTCTGTCAGGAGATTATTAGACCGGGATGAGCGTTTGATGAGACCTCTTGCGTAAGCTGCAACCATCGTAGATACTGTTGTCCGTGTCAAGCGCCATGCAGGGCCGGATTAAACATTTTCCCTGATTTGAGAACACCGGTAGCGACATGCACGAGCTTGCGCATCATGGCGCAGATGATGACCATCGGTGGTTTTCCGTTTGCGGCGAGGCGTGCTTTGAACGCCTTGCCCCAGCTTGTCCTGCTGACCGCGACCATCGCGGGCATGTAGAGGGTTTTTCTGAGAA
>NQJD01000040.1 GCA_004284765.1 Candidatus Electronema aureum | reverse complement strand
ATTCGCCCTCTGAAAACTGAGACCAAGTCGGAAGTCAACTTTTTCAATATTATATTGTTTTTAATGGTAAATTCAATGTGTTTTTTAGGGAGCCGTTCGCTTTGCCACTCATGGTTCACCATTACCCATGTTTGGGTGCTAATCATGGGAGTGGCAATCACCAAGGCTGGTATGAGATCACAGAAGCATTAGCTGTCAGGTACGGAGAAAAAAAACTAGGTTGCCGACTTCTCAAAAAAATATAGACATGCCGCCAAGCAAGGCGCATCCTATCACCGCTTAAACCCACATCCCCCGCACGAACTCTTTCCACCCTCGTTCTGATGAACCTCCTCTCCCTGATCGGCAACACGCCCATAGTCCCGCTGCGGCGGCTGGCATCGCCTGAAGGCGGCGCGATCTTCGCCAAGCTCGAAGCCATGAACCCCGGCGGCTCGGTGAAAGACCGGCCCGCGCTGAACATGATCGAGACCGGAGAGGAAAGCGGCCTGCTGACCCCGGACAAGATCGTGCTCGAAGCCACCAGCGGCAACACCGGCATCGGCTTGGCGATGGTCTGCGCGGCCAAGGGCTACCGCTGCTGCCTCGTCATGCCGGAGTCAGCGAGCATGGAGCGGCGGCAGATCATGCGGGCCTACGGCGCGGAACTTATCCTCACTCCGGCCCGCCGCAGCACCGACGGCGCGATTGAGAAAGCCTACTCCCTCGCCCTGGCGCAGCCGGAGCTGTACTTCCTCACCGACCAGTTCAACAACCCGGCCAACTGGCAGGCGCACTGCAAGAGCACGGCCCCGGAAATCTGGCGGCAGAGCGAGGGCAAGGTGACACACATCGTCACCACGCTGGGCACGTCGGGCACGGCGATGGGGCTGTCGCGCTGGTTCCGCGAGCATCACCCGGACGTGCGGGTGGTCGCGGTGGAGCCGTACTACGGGCACAAGATTCAGGGCCTCAAGAACATGAAGGAGTCCTACCGCCCAGAGATCTTTGACAAGACGCTGCCGCATCAGATTGTCAACGTGGCGGATGAGGATGCCTTCCGCACCGCCCGGCTGCTGGCCCAGCGCGAAGGTCTTCTGGTCGGCATGAGTTCTGGCGCGGCGATGTTTGCAGCGATGGAGCAGGCGGCCAAGGTGAAAGACAGTTACGTGGTGGCGATATTCCCGGACGGCGGCGAACGCTACCTGAGCACGACGCTCTTTGTCCGCAAGGAGAAGGAGGAAAGCCTGGAGGGGAAAATCCGCTATCACAACTCAATGAGCCGCAAGAAGGAGATCTTCAAACCGGCGGATGCGAAGAGCGTGACCTTCTACGCCTGCGGCCCCACTGCCTGCGAGCCGCCGAACTTGGCGCACTGCCGCCGCATGGCAGCAGCGGACTTGATGATCCGCCATCTCCGCTTCAGCGGCTTCGAGGTGCAGTCGTTGATGAATTTCACTGATCTGGACGACAAAACCATTGCTGGCGCGGAGAAAGCCGGGCAGCCGCTGGCCGCCTTCACCGAACGCCATATTTCCCTTTTCCGCGAGGCCATGGGCATCCTCGGCATCAACGACTTCTCCGGCTATCCGCGTGCCTCAGAGCAGGTGGCCGAGATGATTGACATCGCCCACAAGCTGATTCACAAGGGCTATGCCTACGAGAAGCACGGCTCGATCTATTTCGACATCTCGAAGTTCAAGCGATATAGGCGGCTGTCCGGGATTGACCTGAGCAAGATACAGACCGGCTGCACGGTTGATCTCGACAACTACGACAAGGACAATCCCCGTGATTTCACCCTGCTCAAGCGTTCCACACTTGGCGAGCTGAAGAAAGGCATCTTTTTCGCCACCGACTGGGGCAATGTGCGGCCCGGCTGGCATATCGAATGTACGGCCATGTCCACCCGGCATCTCGGCGAGACCATTGACATTCACACCGGCGGCCAAGAGCTGCTTTTCCCGCATCACGAGAACGAGATCGCCATTGCCGAGTCGCTGACCGGCAAGCCGCTGGCGCAGTATTGGCTGCATTCCGGCCTGCTGCTGCACAACGGCAAGAAGATGGCGCAGGAATCCGGCAACGTGGTCACGCTGCAAGAGGTGCTGGACAAAGGCTACACCGGGCGCGAGATTCGTTTCATGCTCGTGGGCGTGCATTACCGCAAGTCCATCGAGTTCAGCTACCGCAAGCTCGATGCCTTCCGCAACGCCCTAAAACGGATTGATGAATTCACCCGCAAGCTGCTCTGCCTGCCGCCGGGCCTGCCGCACCGCTTGATCAGCCAGCTCACCGCCGAGCTGGAGGAGCAGTTCACCGCCGCAATGAATGATGACCTCAATATTTCCGGGGCCATCGGCGCGCTGTTCGAGTTCATCAAGAAAGCCAACCCGGCCCTGATTGCCGGTTCGCTCGATTTGGCGCAGAAGAATGAAGTTTTTGCCTGCCTGCGCCGGATGAATCTGGTGCTGGGCTTCCTCCGCTTGGACGAATGCGCCTTAGCCCCAGAGATCAACCGCCTGATTCAGCAGCGTGAGGAAGCCCGCCGCCGCAAGGACTGGGCCGCTGCTGATGAGGCCCGCTCTGAGCTGCTCCGCCGGGGCGTGACCGTGCATGACACTGCCAGCGGCCCGGTCTGGGAGCAGAACGAAGTCTGCCGGGTCTGCGATAAGGCAGCTCGAAATCAGGGTTGATTTTCGCCGCCCGGCACGGTATATTTGTTTTCGGTTCATCCCGCCGCATCCGCGCCAATAGCTCAGCTGGATAGAGCAACGGCCTTCTAAGCCGTAGGCCGCAGGTTCGAATCCTGCTTGGCGCACCAAGAAATTCAGGGAATCAGCGTATTCTATGCTGATTCCCTTTTTTATTTCAGCGATTGCCGAACTGCGCTTTTTAAATTATTCGTGACTATGTTGGCAACAAATAGTATTATCTAATCCAAGTTGTGCGATATTTTTTCTGTAAAATTGCAAAGTTCAGTCCACCTGCGTATGCTATAAAGTGACAAAGCGGACTGTTTTTTGCCGACGGCTAGTGGCGACTCAAGCACACCCCAAGCTGTTCCCGGAGACCAGTCCTTTGCTAAAAAAACAGTCCCGGTAATCCACTTTCTCTAAGAACAACCCGCAAGCTTGGGCAGTCGGGCCTGCCTGTGTGCGGTCTTTTGCCGCAAGAATACTGGCGAACTGCTCGCAGCTTACTTTGCCTGCGCCAGCCCAGATCAGGGTTCCAGACAGATTGCGCACCATGCAGCGAAGAAAGCCGTCGCCGCTGAAGCGGAAGGAAAAATGCTCAGGCCGGGCTGGATCGGCGACGCATTCGGCGCGGAAGATGGTGCGCACTGCGCCCCGGCCCCCGGTCTTGCTGCGGTCGCGGGTGCCAACGGCCTCAAAGCTGGAGAAGTCGTGGCTGCCGATGAGCAGTTCCAGACAAGGCTGGACGCGCTCCGGCATGAAGACGCAGGGCGCGTGGGCGCGGTAAAGGCGTTCGGCGGGCAGCTGCACTGCGCCGGTGAAGAAGTCGTAGCGGTAGGTTTTGCCGAGCGCGGAAAAGCGGGCGTGGAAGTCGGGCGCGGCCTCGGCGGCCTCAAGAATGCGCACCGCCTTGGGCAGCATGGAATTCAGTGCCCGCTGAAAGGCTGCCGCTGGCATGGCCGCGCCCGTATAGAAATTGGCGGTCATTCCCTCTGCATGAACGCCCGCATCCGTGCGGCCCGCGCCGCTGACCTCCGTCGCCTCCTTGGTGATGCGGGCAAGCGCGGCCTCCAGCAGCCCCTGAATGGTCGTCCCGTTCTTCTGCTTCTGCCAGCCGCAGAAACCAGTGCCGTCGTAGGCGATGTGCAGGCGAATGTTGCGCTGGCTCATGGGAAGAAGGCGGCTCCTCGGATGGCGCAGTCCTCGGCAAAGACGTTCAGCACGTTCATGTTTTTTATTCTGATGCGGACAGAATCAATGAGAGAAATCTCTGGATTGGGGTTCTACCTTACTAAAAAGGCAAGCATACGGAGCGCGGCCCGGCCTGTCAAGAGGAAAGGTGGCGGGGAGGAACGTATATAAATCCGCAAGACTTACGTGCATAAGTCCGGCGGACTTGTATATACAAGTCTTTGGGACTAACGTAGGTAAGTCCGAGGGACTTGTGTGCGTTGGTGGGGAGGGGGGATGTTGAAAAATAAGGCAGCCCGGATGGAATGAAATCCGGGCTGTTTGGTAAACGATGCTGCTAAACAATAGGTCATTAGCCTATCCTTTGCACCGTTTTTTCTGTTTATTTACCGCTTCCTCCTACATGGCATCCACTTGGGCATGTGTCACTTCCAGTAGGTTCCGCTAATGCTGCGCTTAAATTAAGAGCAAACAAGCAAAGCGATGCAAACAGAACGATCTTCTTAGTCATGATAAACTCCTTTGAAAGGTCAGTTGGCGGGACGAACCAATATCATCCCATGATCTAAGAGATAGAATACACTATGCCGATTGCTTATATAAGGGCCTGATGCGTCAGAAACCGGAACTATTGCGTCAGCTATAAGGATGGAGCAGCGTGTTGGTCAGCTCCGACCTTGCCTTTCTCAGCCCGGCAGAGTGGAAGGGAATAAGTAGAGGCGAGAGCCTATCAATCGATTATTTCCAGTCTTCCAGCTTGAGGCCAGCAATTCTTTTGAACTCGCCTGTATTGTTGGTGACTAAGATGAGGTTGCGGGCGAGTGCCTGCGCTGCAATCAGCATGTCATACGCCCCAATGATCGTCCCCTTGCTTTTAAGGTCAGCACGCAGCCTGCCAAATAATTCCGCATCCGCATCATCGAAGTTGAGAATCTCAAAGGGAGCAAGAAACTCTGTCAGGGCAATTCTGTTCTTTTCGATGTTGCTGCTGTTGTAAACTCCATACTGCATCTCAGCAACTGAAACACTTGACAAAAAGACACCCTTGTCGAGGGAAGTTCGGAGCCGTTCGAGGACATGAACAGGCTTCCGGTTCTTGATGAAGATGCACGTGTTCGTGTCAAGAAGGTACATTACAGCTCATCCCGTTCCTGCATCTCAGGCTGCTCGCGTCCATTTTCCATGAAGTCGTCTGTGAACCTGTTGAGACCGCTGAGGAACGTTTCCCAAACCTTGTCCTTTGGAAATAGAATGACAGAATCACCCACTTTCTGAATAAAGACATCTGTTCCTTTGAATTTGAATCCTCTGGGCAGTCTGACGGCTTGACTGCGTCCGTTGACAAATAGCTTGGCTGTCTGCATGAGTGCGGCCTCTTCGTTCAAGGGTGGCTGGGTTTGATGCAAGGTTACATAACAGAATAATATCAGACCACTTTATGCGGCACCAGAGCAATCAGCCCGCGCAGGGCACGGTTGACGCTCTCCGAGTCAGGGAAATACTCCCGTACGTCCGGTGTCAGCAGCACGGCTCCGTCTTCCAGCGTGAAACAGTGGGTGATAACAGTTCCGTCCTCCTGCCGCACGCGGACAGCATGACCCTGCTGATACGCATCATAATACTTGCCGCGCACACCTTTTTTGCCGCTGAAATCGTATTCCGGGAGCATGTCCGGGTCTGTTTTACTCTTCTGCGTTTTCATACGTTTCCCGTTCAAGGTTTGTTGCTTTGCGACTGCTGATGATGCGGACTACATGCTTTCTTTCGGTCTCCTGTTCGGTATGCACGACAAGAAGAGTCTGCCCGCACCCAGATCGGCCTATGCTGATATACCGTTCCTCGTTCTCCGAATGCAGCTCGTCAGGATATGTGAGAAGTAAGGGATCACCAAAGACAGTCTTGGCTTCCTCAAAGCTGATGCCGTGCTTTTGCACGTTCGACCGCGCCTTCTGCGCATTCCATTCAAAGACAAGTTTCATAATCACCCGGCAGAAACAACAATCTTACTCTTGCAAGAGTAACAGCAGAAAGTGCTGTTCGTCAATGAGTATGCCCGCAGCCGCAGAAGTCTGTGCCGTCGTAGGCGACGTGCAGGCGGATGTTGCGTTGGGTCATGGGAAGGTTGCAACAAGGAACATTTGCACTGAAATGGTCAACATGCGGGGAATTGCCCTGCTGCTCAACTGCAACTCAGGGTAGCGAATCAAGAATTTTCTGAATCTCGCCAGCGCGGATGTCGGTCTGCTCTGATTTTGCATACAGCGTCAGCAGCCAAAGCTCCTGCGCCTTCTCGTCAGTAAGATAGATCAGCCTGAAGCCGCCGCTTCTGCCTTTGCGCTGATCTGACGAGGCAAGGCGGGCCTTCCAGATTTTTCCAGCAAAACCAACGAGAGGAACGCCGGGCAGCGGGCCGTGTTCAAGCTGCTCCAGCAGCGGAAGGAAATCTTCTTGCAAATGCGGATACGGCTTCAGGAACTTGCGGAAAACCTTGCGGAAGCTCAAGGTGGTGTTGACAACGCGCATCAAAGTCTGCTGAAAAAAGCGCGCGCGCTTTCCGGCGGCGCGTTCATCTTGCCCTCTTTGTGCGCTTTCACTTCGTTAAGGGCAGCGGCAAGAGCAGCGGTCAGATCATCCGAGACTGGGTTCTCCCGCCTGTCGCGCAGCTGCCGCAAGACATACTCTTTCATAGAAATGCCGAGCCGCAGGGCTTGCGCTTTGATAGCTCCGTGCTCTTGCGGGTCGAGTTCAATGACCAGCCGTTTTTTCGTTCCTGCCAGCATGGCCTGCCTCCTTGGCTGAGGTTCTTGCATTATGTCATGGTATCGTGCTGTCAATCAGCAGTGCCACATCCCCATCTCAAAAATATCCGCCATCCTGCCGTGATAGCTCAATATCGTCTAGTGCCATCGCTATTTCCCATAAAATCGTTTTACATCATCATCAAGGAGTCTTGTGAAAACACTGACAGGAGATGCAAGCTCAACCAAACTTCTCACACTGATGAATATCTCTCCTGTTTCGCTGAGAATAATCTCTTTCTGTATATCAACAGGAAGTTTTTTGTTATTAATAATGATACAGAAGAGATGTCCATAAAATATAACCTGTTGAATAGTATAGGTTTGATCTAATTTACGACAAGGAAAATGCATCATAATATCTGGATAAAACATACCATCTAATTCGTATCTATAAATTAATACAGGAAAATGTTTTTCTGGTACATGCGCTTCGGTAAACAAAATATCTCTTATTATCTCTTCGTAAGGTCCCAACTGATAATCTGAATAAACATGATTAGTTGAGACAGACATTCTCCAAAATATGGACAGTATCGCCAGTTTAAATATCCTGTATTCAATATTTTTCACCCTTATCAGATCAGCATTCATACGATCTATCTCTAAAAAATCACTGGCAAGATCTCCTAAATCTACGAGATGCCTTTTTAGAGAATTTTCCCATCTTGAAAGTTTAGTCTCGCATCCTTGACAGAGTAATTTTTCTCGAATACCTTTTTGAATTATCTTTAATTTGTTGTTTCCTATAGACATAGGAAGAGCTTGGTGCTTTTTATTGTATATGCTGCTCCATAACAACTCAGGAATTATATGCGAATTCCTCAGTTCCAAGTCTTGTTGGCATAAACGGCAAACCATAATTGCATTTAATGATAAATAGTTAGACATATCGGCCTGCGCCAACCCGGATCAAAGGTTAGGCGCAGGCGTATCTTCCTCCGCCTCACGGGAAGAAAGCGGCTCCTCGGATGGCGCAGTCTTCGGCAAAGCCGTTCATGAGGTTCATATTCTGCACTGCTTGACCGGACGCGCCTTTGGCGATGTTGTCAATCGCCGACATGACAATAACCCGCCCGGTTCTGGCATCAACCTTCACGCCGATGTCACAGCAGTTGCTGCCGCGCACATGCTGGGTGGCCGGGAAGGTTCCGGCAGGGCAGACGCGGACAAAGCTCTCGTCCTTGTACGCGCTTTCGTACAACGCCTGAATGTCCTGCTCGCTGACTGCGCTGCTCAATGTGGCGTAGATGGTGCTGAGAATGCCGCGTGAAATCGGCAGCAAATGCGGGGTGAAGGAGATCGTCACTGCGCTTCCGGCCAGCACGGACAGCTCCTGCTCAATCTCCGGGATGTGGCGGTGCGTGCCGCCGACCTTGTAGGCCCGGAAGCCGTCGGCCACCTCACAATAAAGAGTGTCCACGCTGGCCGAGCGTCCTGCGCCGGAGGTGCCGGATTTGGAGTCAATGATCAACGTGGATGGGTCGATCAGCTTTTCGCGCAGCAGCGGAGCGAGGCCAAGAATGATTGAGGTGGGATAGCAGCCAGGATTGGCGACCAGCCGGGCCTGCTTCACCTGCTCGCGGTACAGCTCCGGCAGACCGTAGACAGCCTCAGCGATCAGCTCCGGGCATGTGTGCGGCTGATACCACTGCTCGTACACTGCGGCATCGCGGATGCGGAAATCCGCACTCAGATCAACGACCTTCTTGCCAGCCGCCAGAAGCGTCGGCACAAGGGCCATGGCAGTCTTATGCGGCACAGCGGCGAAAAAGAAATCGGCGCGGTCAACAAGCTGCTCCGGGGTCAAGTCCTCGCAGAGCAAATCCACCCGCTTGCGCAAGTTAGGAAAGACGGCGGAAAGCGGTTTGCCCGCATACTGACGTGAAGTGGCCACGGTCAGCTTGACTTCAGGATGGATCGAGAGAATGCGGGCCAGTTCAACGCCGGTGTAGCCGGAGGCCCCGATGATGCCAACGTTCAGCATGATGCGCTCCTTGTTCAGCAAATAAAAAAAGGGGAACAACGAGAGTTCGCTCGTTGTTCCCCAGCAAAAAATGCGAGATGCAGAAGTGCCGCAGTCCGTCCAGTTAACGCTTGGAGAACTGGAAGCGAGCGCGAGCACCGCGCTGGCCGTACTTCTTCCGCTCTTTGACTCGAGAATCACGGGTCAAGAGACCTGCCTTCTTCAGCGCGTCGCGCAGTTCAGGATTCATGGTCTGAAGAGCCTTAGAGATACCATGTACCAACGCATCTACCTGAGCTGTTTTGCCGCCGCCTTGAACAGTGGCTTTGACATCGTACTGCTCTGCTGTCTCCGTAACTGCAAAAGGCTGGGCTACTTTCGGCTCAAAGAAAATATTACCGAAATAATCCTGCGGAGTCATTTTGTTGACAGCCACACTGCCTGTACCGCGCGTGATCCAGACTCTGGCGATCGCGCTCTTCCGTTTGCCGGTGGCGTATATCTGCTCGTTTGCCATGATGATCCGTTATTTTATATCCAGAAGTTCAGGCTGCTGTGCCTGGTGGGGATGTTCGGCTCCAGCATAAACCTTGAGCTTCGTCAGCTGCGCCGCGCCCATCTTGTTATGGGGCAACATGCCTTTGACCGCCATCATGATTAGCTCTTCCGGGGACTTAGTCCTAACTTCCTTGGCCGTCCGACTTTTAATACCACCTGGCCAGCCGGTATGCCGCCAGTAAGTCTTGTCGTCCCATTTTTTGCCGGTCAGATGCACCCGCTCTGCGTTGACAACAATAATGAAGTCGCCGTTGTCCTGGAAATTGCAGAAGGTTGGCTTGTGCTTGCCGCGCAGCCGATCAGCAATTTCCGTGGCAATCCGACCGAGAACTTTGCCGTCCGCGTCAACAACAAACCATTTGCGGTCTATCTCGTCCACCGGCGTATAATACGTTTTCATGTACGCGCCTCAATGTGTAATAAAAAAAGGTTCGAACAGCGTCCGAACCTTGCGTTGTTCAAATATGGAGCGGGAAACGAGATTCGAACTCGCGACTTCAACCTTGGCAAGGTTGCACTCTACCACTGAGTTATTCCCGCTCTTACGAAACGGTGGAACTATATCAAAACCACACCCCTGCTGTCAACAGAAAAAATGCAGGACTGCTTTTTTCTTCTCGCACAAGAAAAAACGCAGGCTGGTCAAGCAATTCTTGCCAAGCGCAGGCCATCGGAATATTATTGCTCGGCAAAGGCGGCAGGAGAGAGACTTACACTTCAGGAGGAGCGGCGTGAACGCAACGAGACGTATCATCACGGCAGGACTGCTGGGGCTGACGGCAATGTCCGGCGGCTGCGGTGGAACAACAGCCCAGCCTGAACCACAGTTGCCTGATTTTACTCTGAGCTGTGCGGCAGTGCTGCCCGCAGTCCAAGGTACTGATCTGGACCGGAAGTCGACAGAGGGAGAAGAAAAAACGCTGCATGAGGGCACAACAGCTCTGAACCAAGCTCTGCGGGATTATTTTGGCAGCAGGACAGACATTCGCATGATCAGCGATGAACAAGCTGAGGAAGCGGGCAAACCAAGGACATCGTTGGCCGGAGCCAAGGCAGCAGCGGAAAAAGCAGGCTGCAATGCGATTCTGGAAACCACGCTGCACCGCTACAAAGAGCGGATTGGTGGCGAATATACGGCCAAAGAGCCTTCATCCGTGTCGTTCTCGTACCGACTGTTGGCTCTGCCAGAAGGCACGGTTTTGTGTCGTGGCAGAGTGGACGAAGAGCAAGAGCCGCTCATGAGCAACTTACTCAAGTTTCGCCTCAGTGCGGAAAACTCCTTTACTTGGGTAAAGGCGGAACAGCTCCTCTCGCAGAATTTACGCGAACAGTTAAACGACTGTTCCTTTCTTGTTGGGAAGCAATAATCTTTGCGCATGACGTGAAACGCATTCTTTCTGTCGGAGAGAACCGGCGCGTGGCCCAAGCGATGCTGGATTACGGGATGCTGGCTGACGGCGATCGAGTGCTGGCAGCGGTTTCCGGCGGGATTGATTCACTGGTGCTGGCGTGGCTGTTGCATTATTGGCAGAGAAAAGCTCCGATTGCTTACGAAGTAGAGGTGGTGCATATTGACATGCAGCCTGATGACAACGGACGACATAGCAACAGGGCAGAGCAGACAGCAGCGCAGTTAGCAGCACTTGGCATTGCCTGTCAAATTCTGCCTGCGGAGCAGCCAGTAGTGCTGGAGGAAGGCGCAGACCCAGCAGGATTGTGCCATCGTTGCGCCCGCAACCGACGACGGCAGCTCTTTGAGCAGGCCCGGCAGAGCGACTGCGGCAAGTTAGCTTTTGGCCATCACCGCGACGACATCGTTGAGACCTTTTTCATCAACCTCACGTCTGGCGGCAATATCAGCACTATGCGGCCCAAGCAAGAGCTGTTCTCCGGCAGAATCGCCCTGATCCGACCTTTAGCGTATTTAGAGAAAGAGGAAATCCGCGCCATCGGCAAACGGTTGGGATTGGAGCCGGTGCCTGCAACGTGTCCGTTAGCCGAGCAGACCCGGCGGAAAGATATCAGAGACTTGTTGCAGCATATTTACGCGCAGCTTCCCGGCAGCCGTGAGCAGATATTTGCCGCGCTGGGCAATGTTCGGGCTGAATATTTGCTCCTCCAAGAGACGAAAAGATCATGCAGACCACCCTTGACTGCTTAGTTTGCTTCATGAAACAGGCTCGTTCAACCGGACTGCTGGCTGGGGCTGATGTGGCCACGCAGCGGTGTCTTTGCAACGAGGCTGGCCGGTTCATCGCAGCGGCAGATACCAATCTTTCCCCGCCGGAAAACGCCATTGCGCTTTACGAGACGTTTGCTCGTGTGTTGGGTAGCCGCGATCCCTTTGCTCGCGTCAAGCGGGAAAGCAACGAGCTGGCCTTGTCCTTGCGCGATGCAATCAGAGCACAGATTGCGGCGGCGGACGATCCGCTGCGGGCGGCAGTACAAGCAGCAATTGGCGGCAATATTATTGATTACGCTGCCCAGCATACGTTTGATGCGGCCCAGACCATGCAGGACTGCTTTCAGCGGGAATTTGCAATCGACGATTATCCGGCCTTGCAGGAGGCAATCAGCAAGGCCGGGCGCAAGATTCTCTATCTCTGCGATAACTGCGGCGAGATCGTCTTTGATGCCCTGCTGATTGAGCAACTTCAGCGGCTTGGCTGCCAGGTCACAGCAGCGGTGCGCGGCTTTCCCATCATCAACGATGCCACGTTAGAGGATGCCCGCCTCTGTGGGTTGGACAGGCTTTGTCTGGTGATCAGTAACGGCACCGCCTGCCCTGGCACACCGTTGGCACAGTGCAGCGAAGAGTTTCAGGCGCATTTCCAGGCGGCAGACATCATCATCAGCAAGGGCATGGGTAATTTTGAAACCCTGTCTGAGGTATCTGCCCCGATCTTTTTTCTCTTCACGGTCAAGTGCGCTGAAGTGGCCAAGCACGTCACCGAGCGGCAGCAGTTAGCTCCGGGAATACTCAAAGGCGAAGGTGAGATGGTGCTGTTGCGGCAGCGCACAGTATGTTCAAATTGAAGGAAGGCATGGTTTGTTTTCTGCGGCACGCAACAGAATAGACCTATATACCGTCAACACATCAGAAGGGCGGCACAAGATACCCGTCCAACGCAATAATCTATTATGAACAAACATGGCGTAGAGAAAGTCTATAATCAGTATTCTGCTGTTTACGACAAGATATTCGGTCTTGTTTTCGAGAATGGGCGTAACGAAGCACTGAAAATGATTTCCCTCAATGGTAACGAGAAAGTGCTGGAAGTGGGAGTGGGAACCGGAATCAGTCTGATTAAATATCCACGCACAGTGGATATCGTCGGTATTGATCTGTCGAAAGAGATGCTGGAGAAGGCCAAGGAACGGGTCAACAGATACTCTTTGACCAACGTGCAGCTCAAGATAGAAAATGCAGAGGAGATGGCATTCCAACAGAATCAGTTCGACAAAGTGATCATCATGTACGTGCTTTCGGTCACGCCGAACCCAGAAGTCCTGCTGGAAAAAGCCTTTAGCGTTTGCAAAGAAGGTGGCGAGGTGATCATCGTTAACCATTTCAGTCAAAAGAAGACACTACGAAAATTTGCTGATTACGACTTCCTGCAACGAGTGGAAAGAAAGCTCGGCTTCCGGGTCTATTTCCCTCTCGACAAGTATATTCAATACATCAACAGAATGGGGTATGCCAGCGTTGAGGTAAAATCAGTCAACTATGGCTGGTCCAGAATCATCAAGATCAAGAAAGAGAAAGCCTCGCGTTGGCAACATGCCCATGCAGCCTGAGTGCTGATTCTACCACTGAGGCAGCTCGCCCAAGAGCTGCCTCCTGTCTTACGCCATACTTATATCCAGAATATCCACCATCCTGCCTGCATAGCTATTCCTGATCAGGCTGACTAACGCCGCAAGATTCTCCACCTTCAGCTCTAAGCTGGTCACTGCCGAGCCTGCAAATCCGCCCAAGGTGTATGTCCCATTGGCGGTGACTGTCACAGTCGCGCCTGTCTTGCCGCCCTCTTCCATGTCGAGCAAATTGAGCAGCAGCAGGCCGCTGCGGGAATCAATCACCGCCTGAATGCGCAGCATTTCGTCTGCTGAGACCGTGCCGCCAGTGATCTTCACATACGGGGCAGTGGCATTGCCGGTCAGTATCCCTGTCTCTGGCGGATGCGGGTGGCCGAAGAGCGGCACGGTCAGGGGCGAGCGCAGCTTCCGGCGGCTGGTGCCGCTACGCAGAGTGCCGTGTTCGCTGTACTGGGTGGTGAGCGTGACCGTGTATTCGTTATTCCAGGGATTATCCTGCACAGGAATGTCTGGCACCAGCAGTATGCCGCTGTTGGCGACCGAGGCGTAGGTGCTCTGCTTCTGCCGCCCGCTCCGTGTCCCTTCCAGCACGCAACCGCAGTCCGGGCTGCTCTCATCAAAGAGGAGATTGCTGCCAGTCAACTTGAGCACGCCACCTGCGAACAGCACGTCAGCCAGCTTGAGCTTGGTGTCCTCGGTCGATGTGATCACGGGCAGCTTCTCGGTCATGGGCAGCCGCTCAAGTTTGGCCTGATGCCGTATCTCTTTCACAAAAGGCTGGGACACGCGCACATTAACCTGAAGTATATCGTCATCTTCTGGCAGTGGCTCGTCCGGGCTGTCCAACTTGCCGGTGAAGGAGATATAGTAGCTGAACGCCTCCTCCAAGGTCACTTTGTCGCCGCTGATGAGCCGCTGCTGAATCCATTTCATGATCAGCGGGGCAAGGCTGCTGATGGTCTCAGGACTGTAGATGGGCTGCGCCGACGAGATGTCAGCGGCCATCTCCGCATAGCCTGCGGTGTTGCGCGGCACGGCTTGAATGCGGTAGGATGGGGGCGTGGTGAGTGGATTCGGTTCAATCCGATATTGTATGCTCATGACTGTTCTCCGGTGAGAGGAAAGGAAGAGATGCAGGAAGGTCGTGGCGCATCAAGACAAAACTAAGACGCGCCAGATGATTTGTCAACAGGATTATCAGACCTTTTGAGCAGGAGCACGACATGTCGTGCCACTACGGTGGCGTGTGCAGTGACAGCGTAGTGTCACTCAGGGTGACGGCATAGTGTCACAGGAAGTGACAGCGTAGTGTTGCTCAGAGTGACAGCCTGCTATCACATATCATGACACCATGCTGTCACCAACAGCAGCGCAATCTGAACCGCTTGCAGCGCGGCAGAAACACAGTTATTATACGGCTGATGCAGGACTAAACAACCAACACCGCTGCGGAGGAAGTTGAGATGAGCCGGACACCACTTGCTTTTCTGAGCTATGTGAATTTAAACGACCAGCATGACTATGGGGACTTGACGCAGTTCCGCGAACGCTTGAGCGGCGAGGTACGTTTCCTGACTGGCGAGGCGTTCGACATCTTTCAAGACCGCAAGGACATTGCCTGGGGCCAGCAGTGGCAGGAGCGGCTGGACACCTCGCTTGCTGCCGTCACCTTTCTGCTACCAATCATCACGCCTGCATTCTTCAAAAGCACCGCCTGCCGTGCGGAGCTTGAGCGTTTTCTCAAGCGGGAAGAGGAGCTGGGCCGAGGCGATTTGATTCTGCCGGTCTATTATGCCACCTGTCCTGTGCTGAAGGACAAAGAGAAGCTGAAACATGACCCGCTGGCGCAGATTATCGCCGCCCGGCAGTATGCGGACTGGAGGGAGTTGCGCCATGAGCCATTTACCTCGCCACAGCTTCGCAAGGCTATTACAAAGATAGCGGAGCAGATTGTGGCGGCGTTGGAGCGAAGCGAGGCTGACGCTGCCCGCGCCGCTGCTGCGCAGTCAGCGGGCAAGCAGCCTGAGAACGACCCGCAGAGTGCAGCGGGTGCAGCTTCCTCATCCGGCTGGGTGCAGGAGCCGGACGAGGAAACAAATGGAACCAGCGGCTGGACGCAAACGGAAAACAAGCCGTTCTACTTCCTCGCCCAGCCCCCGGACGGAGAGGTGTTTGACAAGATTGAATATAAGGTCGGCGAGTACCGGCTGGTCGGCACGGTTAAGCGAACGCGGACGGACACGCTGAAGTTTCAGAATGGACAGAAAACAGGGCAGTTGACGTTTTACCCAGACAGAGTGATCAGCAAGTATTGGCACGAGGCCGCGCAGCCGAGTCACAGCGTCAATGGCAGGACAGTTACGGTCAACAATGACGATCCGCAGTTTGTCGGGGATTTTGAGTATGAGTTCTCGGCGTTGCTGTTCAAGTATGTTCCGCCCGCGACCGCGCTGGCGAAAGGTAAGTCCTACGAGGTGGCGTTTGACCTGCACAGCAAGAAGGGGTGATGAGCAATATTGAGGTGATCTACCGGCTGCATCCTTGCCGCGCCCTGACCGTATCTCCAAGAACGGTTATGGGGGTATTTCGGTATTGGACAAAGGAGGCGGCACCTTCGAGGACAATGATCTTCGTGGCAACACCGGTGGAGCATGGGACATTGATGCAGACTGCGAAGCACGAGTGCAGCGGAAAGGGAATATTGAATAGAGCTTGATCCGTAAGCGGCTGGCAGCCGGGCTGGGGATTCTCGCCCGGCTTGCAAGAACGATGGCGCAGGCGTGGTTATTTCTCCTTGAAGCAACGGCAATTGCTTGCACTATGCTGGGAAAACGGTTACACAGAGCAAACAGCCTAACGCAGGCTGGGGGAGAGCGCAGTAATCCCTAACCACCTATCAGAACAGGAGAACACATGCTGCTGTCAACACTTACTGCCAAGGGGCAGATGACGATCCCAAAACACATCAGAGACGCAATGAAGCTGCGTCCTGGCGACAAACTGGAAATCGTTCTCAACGAGAACCAGGAGGCGGTGATCAGACCTGTTGCCAAGAAGGTTGACGAGGTGTTCTGCAAACTGCATAAGCCGGGCAGACAAGCGGCAACCTTGGCAGAGATGGATGAGGCTGTGAAAAAGCGCGTCAAGGAACGCTTCAAGTGAAAGGCATTGACACAAACATCCTTGTCCGTTTTCTTGTTGGTGATGACGAGACACAGGCAAGGAAGGTGTACGACCTGTTCAAGAAGGCGGAAGCAGCCCGGAGCGAACTCTTTGTTCCTTTGCTGGTCATCTTGGAATTGATCTGGGTGCTGGAATCAGTCTATGCAATACCGAGGCATGAGATATTAGATGCGCTGCGGGAGTTGCTCCTGATGCCGGTGCTGAACTTTGAGCATCGTCCAGTTCTGCATCATTTCATCCAAGCCGCGCAGGAGAGCAAATACGATCTTTCTGATCTGTTAATTGCTCATGCTGCCAAAGCGCAGGGCTGTGAAGTCGTCATGACCTTTGACAGGAAAGCAGCTCGCTTTGCGCTGTTTGAGCTTGTTCGTTAATTGGCCTGCTTTGCCGCCCAGCCCTGCTTGAATGGACAAGGCGGTTGAGCGAGCCGAAACCGCCGCCGCCGCCTTCGGCTCCGCTCAGGCAGCTCATTGCTCCTCAGTTGAACGTTGCAATAGAAGCAGGGGCGGAAAATCTTTCGCCCCTGCTTTCACGCCGCTTTCCGCCGCTTCTCATCGCGGGTCACAGCAGGCTGCTCGCCTTTGCTGATCACCTCCTCGCTGATCACGCATTCCACCGCATAGTCATCCGAGGGCAGCTCGTACATCACATCGAGCATCGCGCTTTCCATCACCGAGCGCAGCCCGCGCGCCCCGGCCTTGCGCTCCAGCGCCTTTTTGGCTGCGGCGTTCAGGGCCTCTTCGGTGAAGCGAAGCGTGATGCCTTCCAGCTCGAAGAGCTTCATATATTGCTTGGTCAGGGCGTTCTTCGGCTCCTTGAGGATGCGGATCAAGTCCTCCTCGCGCAGCTCGCGCATCGGCGCAATGACCGGCAGACGGCCCACCAGCTCCGGGATCAGGCCGAACTTGAGCAGGTCTTCCGGCTGCACTTCAGCCAGCAGATCGCCCTCGCTCTTCTCCTTATCCAAGTGGATTTTCGCGCCGAAGCCGATGGACTTCTTGCCGCCGCGCCGCTTGATCACCTTGTCCAAGCCGACAAACGCCCCGCCGACGATGAAAAGAATGTCGGTGGTGTCAATCTTGATCAAATCCTGCTGCGGATGCTTGCGTCCGCCTTTGGGCGGCACTGAGGCGGTGGTGCCCTCGATCATCTTGAGCAGGGCCTGCTGCACGCCTTCGCCGGACACGTCGCGGGTCAGCGAGGGCGAGTCGGACTTGCGGGCGATTTTGTCGATCTCGTCAATATAGACAATGCCGCGCTGCGCCCGTTCCACGTCGTAGTCTGCCGCCTGAAGCAGGCCGACAAGGATGGTCTCCACGTCGTCGCCGACATAACCCGCCTCAGTCAGCGTGGTCGCGTCGGCGATGCTGAAGGGTACGTTGAGGACGCGGGCCAAGGTCTGCGCGAGCAGGGTCTTGCCGCTGCCGGTCGGGCCGATCAGAACGATGTTGGATTTCTGAATTTCCACCGCGTTCACATCGCCCTTGCCAGCGATGCGGGAGCTGATCCGCTTGTAATGATTATGCACCGCCACGGCCAGCACCCGCTTGGCGTAGTCTTGGCCGATGACGTAATCATTCAAATGGGCGTGAATCTCCTTGGGCTTGAGCAGGCTGGGCGGCTCGACCGCCGCAGGCTGGGCCGCGCCGTCAGCAGGCTCTTTGATCATCCCGTTGCAGATTTCCACGCACTCGCTGCAAATATAGACATCCGGCCCGGCAATCAGCCGCGCCACTTCTGCCTCGTCCCGACCGCAGAAGGAGCAGGCGCGCGAGCCAGCGGAGCTGCCGGTCAGTTCGTCGCTCATGCCTTGGCCTCCTCCCTGCGCTCCAGCACCTTGTCAATCAGGCCGTATTCTTTCGCTTCCGGCGCGGCCATGAAGTTGTCGCGCTCAGTGTCCTGCTCGATCTGCTTGACCGGCTTGCCGGTGTGTTTGGCCAAAATGGTGTTGAGATCAGCCCGCATCCGCAGAATTTCTTTGGCATGAATCTCAATGTCCGTGGCTTGGCCCTGATAGCCGCCCATCGGCTGATGAATCATGATCCGCGAGTTGGGCAAGGCATAGCGTTTGCCCGCCGCGCCGGCAGCCAGCAGGAACGCGCCCATTGAGGCCGCCTGGCCCATGCAGAGCGTGGCCACGTCGCAGCGGATGTACTGCATGGTGTCGTAAATGGCCATGCCTGCGGTGACAGAGCCGCCGGGCGAGTTGATGTAGAAGGTGATGTCCTTGTCCGGGTCGTCCGCTTCGAGAAACAGCAGCTGGGCGACAATCAGGCTGGAAACATCGTCGTTTACCGGCGTGCCGAGAAAGACGATGCGCTCCCGCAGCAGGCGCGAGTAAATGTCAAAAGCCCGCTCGCCGCGCGGACTCTGCTCAACCACCATTGGCACAAGATTCATGATCGCTCCTTAAAACAAAAAACCGGACAGCAGTCTGTCCGGCTCATAGACAAAATAAAGGGTTCCGGCCTATGCCTGCTGCGCTTCCGCAGCTTCCTCTTCCATTGCCGCCGCCTGCGCCTCGGTGATCTTGGCCGCGTCGAGCAGGAAGCGGAGGATTTTCTCGTTCAGCAGTTCGGCAAGGAAGGGCATGATCTCCTCACGCCGCTGGAAATATTGCTTCACTTCCGGCACAGTCATCTTGTACTGCATGGCGATGCGCTGATAGCCGCGCTCGATGTCCTCGTCCGCCAGCTTGATTTCTTCCAGCTCGGCTACTTTCTTGAGCAGGAAGTCACCACATACCCGCTTCTCCGCCGACTCATGGTGCTGCTTGGCCAGCTCTTCGCGCTTGAGACCAGCAGTCTCCAAGGTCAGACCAGTGCGCTTCAGCCGCTCCTCGGTCTGATTAATCATCTCCTGAATCTCGTAGTTCACCGCCCGTTCCGGCACCGGGAATTGATTCATGGCGATTAGCTTTTGCATCAGACGGTCAGCCAAGTCTCCTTCTTGGGCAGCTTCCCGCTGCTTGCGCAGCTCTTCCGCTATATCTGCCCGCAGATCAGCAAGACTGCTATATTTCGCATCAACATCTTTGGCAAACTCATCATCAAGGGCAGGCTTGATCCGTTCCTTGATCTCTTTGACATCAACCTTGAACTCAATGGTCTTACCTGCCATTACCGGGTTAGGATAGTCAGCAGGAAACTCAGTCTCGTAGAGGGCAGACTCACCTTTCTTCAGACCAGTGAGTTGCTCTTCAAACTCCGCACCCAGCCGCTTGGCACCTACGTCGATAGAATAATTCTCGTTATGCACTTCCTTCATCGGCTTCTCGTTGTGGAAGCCTTGGAAATCAACCGTAACGATGTCATCCTCAGCCACGCCATGATCGTCAGCAGCGGTTCTGAGCACAGCATGGTTGCGCCGCAGTTCTTCCAGCTTACGATCAACATCAGCATCAGTTACTTTGATCGCAGGCTTCTCTATCTCCAAACCCTTGTACTGGCTTATCTCGAATACTGGTTTGACATCAACTAAGGCGACATAAACAAACGTACCATCATCCGCAAAACTCGTCTCACGGATTTCAGGATGAACCACCACATCCAACTCTTTCTGCTCCACTGCGTCGAAATAGGTGTCCTGCACCAGCTTCTCAGCAACTTCAGCCTGTACCCTGTCCCCGTAGTTCTTCTCTAGAATGGACATGGGAGCCTTGCCCTTGCGAAATCCCTTGAGATGAACATCCTTTTTCAGCTTGCCATAGGCAGTGTTAAGCTCCTTCTGTACGTCCTCCGCAGGCACGGTGACAGTCAGCTTCCGGGTCAATTCGCTCAGTTCTTCGACTGCTATTTCCATCGACTCAAATTCCTTAGTTCGGATTGCCTGCCCTGGGCAGAAGTTATCTCAATCCAGGCAGGAGCATTGGTTATCCTCTGCTGCCCGTCTCCTGAATATGGGATCGTGTTGTTGAAGAAAATGGTGCGAGAGAGGGGATTTGAACCCCTACACACTAGGTGCGCTGGATCCTAAGTCCAGTGCGTCTGCCAGTTTCGCCACTCTCGCTCGCGTTAATTCTCTAGTATTAATCAATGAACAGCTCTTCGTCAAGGGCGAGCTGCGGAGAAAATGCTAAATAGGGTGAAAAAGGGTTGGATTTGCAGGTGGAATGATTTGGAGGCCTCTTGGGGAGCAATCGGCCTACTCTTAATTTGCATCAGGAGTACTCAGCTTATCCGTCAACATTTCCACCTGCTGCCGAACGCTGCTTTTCTGAACAATGTCACGACTGACCGTTTTGATCGCATACAGCACGGTGGAATGATCGCGCTGGTACAGATTGCCGATGTTTGCTAAAGACTGTTCGGTATATTTTCTGGTCAGATACATAGCGATCTGCCGAGGAAAAGTTACGTTACGCTTGCGGGAGCGAGAGACTAATTCATCAATCGAGACCCGAAATTGGCTGCTCACGAGTTCACGGATGGATTCACCGCTGAGGTTTTTCCGGTTGCTCAAATCAAGACTGACTAAGCCCTCCAGCACCTCACGCACCATGTCGGTGTCTAACGGCGCATTATAGAGGCTCGCCTTGGCCCGCAGGCCCAGTACCGCATTTTCAATTCGGCGAATGTCACCCTGAAGATGCTCGGCTAAGAGATGAATATGCTCGTCTGCCAAGGGTAAGCGGCTCCCAGCGGCCTTGTGCCGGATGATTGCGGCCCTGGTGTTGTATTCTGGGGCCTTAATGTCCGTAACCAAGCCAGAAGTCATGCGGGAACGAAAATCCTCATCTACACCGTTCAACGAGCGTGGGGCTACTGCTGAAGTCAGAATAACTCGTTTTCCTGCTTTAATCAGATAATCGAGAATGTTGTTCAGCTCTTCTTGGGTCTTGGTCTTGCCGCTCAAGGTGTGAACATCCTCAACCAAGAGTAAATCACAGCCTTGAATGAACTTGCCGGAGAATTGCTCCATTGTGTTCTCGCGGATGCACTTCACCATTTCTGCTGAAAATTGCTGGGCAGTGAGATAGTGCATCCGAGTCTGCGGTGCACTGTTCATCACCTGATGCACCACTGCCTGAGTCAGATGACTTTTGCCCAGACCAGTACTGGAGGTGAGAAAAAGACTGTTGCCAAAAGCAGGATCAGCATCAGCAATAGCCCGGCAAGCAGCGCGCGCCATTAAGTTTGAATCACCGACCATAAATTGTTCAAAGGTGTAGCCAGGATGCAGTGAGCGGACAGTGGCCTTGAAGCGAGGCAGACCCGGCAAGCGCAGTTGTCCAGAGCCATTCTGCTCTGGCTGAGGAACAGGTGCGACAGTAGCAGAAACAGTCAGAGAAATGGCTGGCGGACTACCGGTCAAGCTGCCAAGGCTAGCTTCAATCAGCTTTAAGTAGCGATCTTTGATCCAAGCACAGAAAAAGCGGTCTGGACAAGCGATTTCCAATACTTGGCTGGTTTCCCGCACACAGACTATGGGTTGAATCCAGAGACTGTACTCGCTTTCAGGGAGTGCGGCGCATAAAGTCTTTTTGACAGTGTTCCACAGCATAGGAGCGATTTCCGGTAAGCGGCGATAGGGGGATGAACAAGAGGAACAGGCTACCCTACCTAATGTGCAACTCTTTTAAACTTGATTAGGCAGCAATCAAGCCATCCAAGTCAAGTGGAGGGCGGTTATAGACCAAATTAAGGAAGACACAAACAGTGTGCGCCAAAATTTTACGAATCAGAC
>NQJD01000039.1 GCA_004284765.1 Candidatus Electronema aureum | reverse complement strand
AGCCCTGCGTAAGCCGCCGCCTGCCGGGAGCTGCGGAAGCGTTTTCCGCTGAAGAAAGAGAGCAGAACAGGGATGGTCTTGGCTCCGAGACCGGGGACGCTGTCCAGCAGCACCCGCTGCTTTTTCAGGCTGGCATCGCCGTCGGTTTTTCTCTGAATTTCCGAGTCGATCTCCTTGATCTCCCGCTCAAGATACGCGACATGGCGTTCGACGCTCTGCTGGACTTCAGCGCGGGCGACATGCAGCCTGTTCATCTCCTGCGTCCTCATGCGCTCCAGCGCGTCGCGGCGTATGACAAGGGATCGGAGTTCCGCAGGAACAGGCGGAGACGGCTCCCAGAGCGGCGGCCTCCGCTCGGCGCAGAAACGGGCGATGAGTCGGGCATCTTTTTTATCAGTTTTGGTGCGGCTCAGGGCTGCGGAGCCGAACGCGCTGATCTGGGCCGGATTGACCACGCTCACGGCATGGCCCTTTTCCGCGAGAAATGCGGCCAGTTTTTCAAAGCCTTCCGGCGTGTTGGCAATGACCTCGCTTCTGAATTTTCCGTCCGGGAGCAGCAGAGCGATGTCTAACTTGGCCTTTGCAACGTCGATTCCGAGGATGCGCATCTGACTGACACTCATGATAAAACCTCCTGCAAACTTAACCTTGTGGATGCGGGCTTCCGACTCAGTCGGGCCATTGATACTGTCCAAGTTCCAGCAGGAAAAACAGGAGATGCCGGTGCATTATCTACGTCGCGAACTCTTGGGTCCAAGGGGCGAAACGGCATCCGACTCTCCTTCCATAAAGATGGATTATGCTAATCCATCCCAATCTCATAATACAAGGGGCGAAAAATCTTTCGCCCCTACATCGCACACATGCTTGGTGCAGCCGCTGTGCGCAGAGGCAGTTCTATTTGTGAGCATCAATTCCATTGAACTGGCCGTGTCGGTGTCGCGCTTTTCTCCGTAGCATCAAACAGCTCATTCAGGGCCTTTTCTGCGGCGGCTGTGGACTGTATCTCCGCAATTTCCGCAGCAGTCTCCGCGTTTCTTAGAGCGATGAACTTATCCAGCATCTTGCGCAGCTCGGCTGCTGAAACCGGCGGCGAAGGGAAATTCGGGTTATCGGTCAGCCCGGCGATCATTTTTTCGGCCAAGGCGATGATTTCCGCCTCGCTGGTCGGGAATTCCATGGCGCATCCTCCTTGCGGTAAATAAAATTCACTGCCTTTATTGCCCTGTCACAGCACCACCGTCACGGTGTTGATATGTAGTTACAAAAGACCTTGCCGCAGTGCTTCTGTATAAACAAATGGCGATCTTGTTTTGAGATAGTCAGTCGGGTATCCTTTTGCAGCATATTCATAATAATGGCGAGACCGTATTTCTCTGTTTCCTGCGTCATCCAAATGCAGGCGTTCGATCGTTTCTTCTATCTGCTTCTTTGTGTTCGATGGCAAATTAGAATTCGGATAAATGCGTCCGCTGACTAATTCAAGATGAAACCAGCCAGATTGGACAGAGAACGGATCAAGAACATCATCATAGTTCCGCTTGCGGCTGTTCATCGTCAGGCAGGCAAGACGATAATTGCTCCATTCATACGCAAGATCAGCCTGTTTAGATTTGGCTATGAAATGATCAACAGATGCGTCTCCAGTGACACGCTCGATGAAAATGGCGAGATAAGCGCAGCAGCCATGATACAGTGAATGCAAATCATCAAGACAGTCACGCCAATACGGGGCAATATCAGCCTTGTCCGGAAGAGGCTGATCCAGCGCGATGCCTTTCTTACGCAGAAACGCCAGCCCTTTCTGCCGCACCTTCGCATCAAAGTCTGCCGGTTCAGACTGTTCAAGCACAGGAATCATTCAAAGCCATCCTTTTTTCTCGGCAATGAACCGCCAGCGCATCCAGAACGGGTCTGTGTCGCCCAAGACCTTTCTCAGCTCTGCGTCGAGCTTTCCTGCCTGAGCAGCAGTAAAGGATTCGTCGCTCAAGGCTATGGCCGCATCTTCAAGAACTTGCTCCGCTTCCGCTGACCGTGCGCTGGCCATATCAAATGCCTCGCTGGTCAGCCAGCTTGAGGCATCGCCCCGCCGGAGTAGGGGCCGTCTGCTTAAAGCCACGAGGTGATCTTGATCATCGCCGTTCTCAACAAGATCAAGATCAAACCAAGCATCCTTTTCAGAATCAAAAAACGGCTCGGCGGAAGCCATGACCAGCGGCGAATGCGTGACGGCTAACAATTGCACCCGAAGCTCTTCGGAAGACAAATCCTTCTGAACCTCCAGCAGGGAAGGCAAAATTCTGCGCTGCCATTTTGGATGCAGATGCGCTTCGATTTCATCCACGAGAATCATCATGCTTTTCTGCGGATTTCTGTGCATCAACTTTGATTGTTCTTTGTGTTCCAGCCAGGCCCAAACGATTATATATGCCAAGGCAACAATCCGGCGAACACCCGCAGAGGCATATGCTAATGGTGTTTCACCATACGGATGCTTTATGGTGGGCATCCATCGGCTGTCGCCCGAAATTCTGACCGGCTGGCCGGGTTCCAAAATCCCTAAGTCTCCCCGTGTCAAATCAGGCGGAGAAAGTCGTTTCAAAACATTTCGCAAGATTTCAAAGGCACTTTTATCTGGACTGTTTTGCCAATGAACCCAATCAGCAATTAATCCATTGGCCACATAACTTGTCTTGCCACCAGTTTTATCTTGAAGACCTTCCCATATCTCTTCCCTGGAAAAAATTATTTTTTTCTTTTCAGAGTCCGGCCAACAATCCTTTGCCGGATCCCAAACAGCAAAAGCACCATCTGCCCTGCCATACACCAGCAAGCCCGCCCTTATTGATTTTTTATGCTGCCAATGCTGCCTTGTCCAGTCATACGTTGATGTGTGCTCCTTAATTTTGCCAGATGGTCCAAGCAGATTGAAAGAGATGGCAGATTCAGCCGCATTTGTCCTTGGATACGCCTGAAAACCTGGCCAGATGCCGCTTATTGTCCAATAGGCAATCTCCAGCAGAAAACTTTTTCCAAGTCCATTGTCGCCGGTAAATAAATTCACCCTCTCAGCTAAATTGATTTGAAGGCTATGAGCCGGCCCTACTTCTTGTAGTGACAAAGAAGATAGTATCGCCCCTTCTTCAGGCGGGGAATCTGGAGGGTCTGGAATCCCAAGTGCGTTGACTAACTTCGGCCACGAGAAAAGTTCATCAGCAAAACAGTCCTGCACATTCTGCGGGACGGAAGCATCAAAAAGTTCTCCTTGTTCATTTTCGTTAATATTGAAATCACTAAAAAACTTTCTGACAACTTCCTCGCAGGTGCTATTTTCTTGCCAAGGCTCTTCACGATAAAGCCAGACAGCCATATAAAAAGCTGGCAATAATTGCTTTTTTGGTTTTTCTTTCAGTACCGCTAAATAATTGTCTTTCCATCCCCATTGCGTGCTGCCGGATTCATGCAGCAATGTGTCTCGGAAGGTTTGCGTTCTGACAGCTTGAAGTCCGCTTGAGGCATAATCAGGACTCAGCCAATACTTTTTTTTATCCGCCCCACGGAACACTCTGAAAAAATGATTAGACTGCTGGTCTGGATGGTAATATTTTTTCAGGAATTCATCATCGTTGCGATCAGCAGGAAAATTAACGGCTTCACCGACAGGAAGATTCCCTTGCTTGAAGACAAGAAAACAGATGCCATAAAATGGATTGATTTTTTCTAATTTTGACAAAGACTGGTGGATTATGTCTTGACTGAAATATATTGATTTCATTTTGAAATCCTTTGCAATTCACTAGACATAAATTGACAAAATTCTGGATTGTTATCAATCCCTGTGGCAAAACGACCGGACTGCACAGCAACACGCAAGGTTGTGCCGCTGCCCGCGAACGGATCTAAAACCGAACCGCCAGGCGGACAACCCATATCAAGACATCGCTGCACAAGCTCATCGGGATACGGTGCTGTTCCCAAGTGCGCCGATTTTGGCCGGGGAACAATTGTCCACACATCTCCTTGCTCATCGGCACCAAATGCACTTTGATTAAAATAATATTTACGATTTTTTACGAACATAAATATATGTTCGTAACTTCTTTTCGGGCGATCCTTCACCGATTCTGGAAGCGAATATTTACGATACCAAATAATTGAACTCCGAAGTGTCCAATTTCGCTTCATCATTTCCAAAGCGACTCTCCAAGGAATACCTATCAATGATTTTGGTTTAATCCCGATATCAAGCCCTCCGCTTTTATCAACAGCTCTTAAGCCAAAGCGTCTTTTTCTGCTCTTTTTGTCAACGCCATGAGATTGTCCTTTTCCTGAATAATAGGTGTCGCCAAGATTGATAAAAACTAATCCATCATCTTTCATTACTCTATAAATTTCATCAAAAACAGCGCATACAGAAAAAATGTATTGCTCTACAGTATCTTCTTTTCCGATTTGCTCATCTGTTCCATAATCTCGAAGCCAGTAATACGGCGGAGAAGTGACTATGCAATTATATGAATTATCTGGAAGAGTTTTTAAAACTTGAACTGCATCTCCGTTGTAAACGCTCCATCTTTTTTCATCGAGATTGTTTATAGTTGAATCAGATGTTTCAATGGGGTTTAAACAGGAAGGCATAATACTCGATGAATTAAAAAATGAAAACACGTGTGTTTGAGATGCAAAAGCACACGTGCTCTGCGAAAAAGAAGGGGGCAGATAATTCGACTGCAAATTTTTCTGCCGGAAAAAATTCACAAAAATTCACAGCACTGCCGTCGCGGTGTTGCTCGGCAGGCTTTCGCCCGCGTTGTTGATGGCGATGATGCGGTATTCCAGCGTGTTGCCGCGCGGCTGGCCGGACAGCGCGATGCTCGTGCTGACCGCTGTGCCGACGATCTGCCATGCGCTCCACACGCCGTTGTTCAGGCTGCGGCGTTCGGCCTTGTAACAGGCAGCAGCGTCGCCGTTCTCAGCCTCATCCCACGCCAGCGTCATGCTGCCCTCGCCCTGCTGCTGCGCCCTGACATTGCGCGGCTGGCCGGGCAGCTGCGGCACATGCGGCGTGCGGGGCGCGCGACCGCTCCAGCCCAGAGCGGCCAGCTTGGCATCATTGCCGCGCACCGCGTCTTCGGCATAATGCAGCATGGCGGCCTTCATGCCCGCAATCAGCTCTTCCAAATCCGTGCGCTTGGTTTCCGTGGCCTGCTGCGCCGCAGACTGGGCCGATGCCTGCGCGTCGCTTGATCCGCTGAACGCATCCAGCCGGGCGCGTAGCTCTGTTGGCGAAAGCGGCGGCGAAGGATAATCTGGATTTTCCGTCATCCCGGCGATGATGCTTTGCGCCAGTGCCATGATGTCCGCCTCGCGGACAGGAAATGTCGCCATGCTGCGCTCCTTCTGCGGTTAAGATGGGATAGTCAGATGCGGCAGTTCAGCGTTGCGGCGCGGCACCTGCGCTTCAGGCGGCTGGCCCGAAAGACCGGCGGCGCATCGGAACGACAGATGCCGCGCTGCAAACTGAGAATGCCCTGAAGCAAGTTTGCGCCGCTGCGCTGAAATTTCGGCGGCCCGTCTGTCAGACAGATAAGCTGCCTGAACGACGGCTGCCGCGTCGCATATTTGAAATGCCGCACATCATTTTTACCATGAGATGCGAAAATTTCAAGCGGTTTATTTGCAATACGGCTGCTTTGCCTGTCCAGCAGATGCCGCATCCCAAGCCTGAAACGCCATGCAGCAAGTTTGCATCGAGGCGCAGGAAATACTGCGCGGCCTGCCTGAACGATGGATGGCTTATCTGTCCGACGGCTGCCGCAGCGCAATCAAATCAAGCGGCATATATTTGCCATTTAGCTTCAATGGTGTCTGCTGACAGATCAGCTCCGCATTTCCACTCAATAAAATAGCTGCCGTTGATGATACAGGAAAATTCATGCCAGTCTTGCAGCGGCCTGAACGCCTCAGAATTCAAATATGGCCGCACATCAAAAACACCATTGCGTCCGTCTTCGGCAACAATGTGAAGCAATCCATTTTCCTTTGGTGTGACTTGCGCGATTCTCATTGTTCCAGCCCGCGAATTGAAAGCGGAGTTTGGCCAACAGCCAAGCCCCAATCTGCCTTCGCCTTCCTCAATGATAATCCTCGTAATTCAGCTCGTTTTCCTGAGATACTGCTCAAGCGTGGCAGCGTTTTCGATATCGGTTGAGAATTGGTCTATAGCCTTAATAACGAAATTTACTGCTTCTCTGGCATATTTATCTTCAGGTGTCGACATTTCACCGTGTGCGATTGCGCAACGGTTTGCTACAAGATCATCCATTCGATGCCCGTGCACAGCCCAGTAAGTTTGATAGTCCAGTCCAACAGATAGACAGATGTTTTCAAAGACCTCAGCGTTAAGATTCGATTCTGTGTCTATTGCTCTGTCATGATCAATTTTGCAGCTTGACGTGATATCGTCAGTGAAACGTTTTGTAAGGGACAGATGCTGTTGTATCCGACGGGTTGCAGATTGGGCTGCAAGTAGTTCTTGACGGAACACCAGAGCTTGGAAACTGAGAGCCAATGCGTCTAATCTTTTAGATTTATGGGCCACAAGATTAACATAGGCTTGAGCTGCCTCTTTCACAAATCCTTCCCAGTGAGCATAGGCAAGAACGACAGCGGCCTTGCATGTATGCGCCGTCGGATGGCCCTTTGGCGGCGATAAATCCTGCGAGAGCGATATCAGCTCCCTTTTACGATTTTGTTTTCTCTCGCTAAGGAAATTAATGAGTTCCTGTGCGGCTCGAATCTTCACCGTGCAATCCACTCCCGCCCAAAGCGAATTGTCTCTTGTATCCGAGTTGAGGAACGCACACCCGATCCGACAAATGATGTTTTTCCAAGCTCGTCCCACAACGAGCGATGTTTTTCCGCAAAAGAGGCTTGGTCAGGAAGTGCTCCCCCATTCAACAACCGATGCCCCAATCCCACAGCGACAACCTCAAAAATTGAAACAAGCATCGGGCCGCTATAGCACTGCCGTTTCATATCAAACCTGCGGAAAGCGTTTTCTTTCAGCTCATTCGCAAGGAATGTGAATGTTTCAAAAAAGCTCTTTGCAATCGCATCCCTGTCTAATGCTGAATCTTTCGCTTGCGCTATACATTCCTCATTCAAATACGTTCCAAGTTCATCGATTTTCTTGAGTTTGTCTGGTTCTTTTTGAATCATGACGAGATATCGAGCTACAAGTTCCATGTCGAAAGCCTCAGCGAGCGCACGATCCGTCAGCGAGAGAGTGTTCTGAAACGATTCATTTTCACTTAGACCTTTCATCCAGTTGAAGTAGCTGTTATTAATCATTACAAGAAGACAATTGCGCACCTCTTGGTCAGTCGCCTTTGCGCCTCCTGTGTTCAAACGTTGAAAAACTTCGTATTTCACCACCTCATCGCTTGTACTGCTGACGATATTGACATCAATACGAGCACGTTTTATCTTTATCTGAGCAAACTCTGGAAGGCATTTACTTTCATCTTCATGAGACCAGTACATTCCCTCCAAATCAGGCAGATAATGTGTTCGCGTGAGCTGCAACGGTTCTTTCTTGTTGCCATCTTCTCCTTGAAGTTCACCCATGAGTTCTAATATCGTTGAAAGCCGTTGCAGCCCGTCAATCACATCCCATTTTGCATCCAACCTTCTTTCTGCCACAAATACGGGCGGCACAGGAATGCCAAGCAGGATCGACTCAATAAGCCGCGACTTCTGTTCAGGTGTCCAGCGAAAGAAACGCTGAAATTCTGGGTGCAGTTCGAGTTCACCGGCTTGGTACATCGCAGCCATTTCACCCAGCGACATTGAATACGATTGTGTCTTTACCGTTGCTGAGTTTTTATTGATCTGCTCTGTAAGGCTCATAATATTTTCCATTTTTGATTTTTGTAAGATTTGATCGAGACGGAGCCTTCGTGGAACGTGAGGTAGCTTGGCAGACTCAACTTATGAAACACAACGGTCTGTGCCACCAAAAAAATCACTCCAACGCCGCTGCGCCCGACAGCACCTTTCCCTCCATCAGCTCCAAGAAGGCACGAACCAGCGCAACAGCCTCAGCTCCGGTCATCTTTTCTCTGAGAGAACTGCTTTGCCGCGCCCTGAATTCGTAAGAATCAATGCCACAGAATTGGCGGCACCGACGATTTGCCGCCATTGGCTTTCTTCTGCCTTTGCCAAGCATCATGCAGCTCATCCATAGCCTTTTGCGCGGCTGCTTTGGCTTGCAGCAAAGCAACATTTATAGCGTCTTCCGCATTGCGGGCGGCAATCAGCTTGTCCAGCCGCTTTTGCATCTCGGCTGCTGAAACCGGCAGCCCGGCAAACCTTGGATCGTCGGTCAGCAGGGCAATGAGCCTCTTGGCCACAGCGATCAGTTCTGTTTCGCTTTTCGGCAGGTTCTCCAGTTCAGCCTCGTAGTCTTCTTTGCTGATTTCTGGCCAATCGTCCGTTTTCATTGCAGCTCCTCCTGCAAATTTATAAAGGGCAGACACAGATCTCTGCCCCTACAAAAAGATTTACTCCAACGCCGCCACTCCCGGCAGCACCTTTCCTTCCATCAGCTCCAAGAACGCGCCGCCGCCGGTGGACATGTAGGAAATATTGTCCGCCTCGCCGGACTGCGTCACTGCCGCGTTGGAATCGCCGCCGCCGGTGATGCTCAGGGCGTGCGACGAGGCCACGGCGTGCGCGAGAGCCATTGTGCCGCGTGCGAAGGCATCCATCTCAAAGGCACCCATCGGGCCGTTCCAGACTATGGTCTTCGCATCGGCCAGCACTTCCGAGAAGCAAATCACCGAGGCCGAGCCGATGTCCAAGGCCATCCAGCCGTCCGGGATGTCCTGCACTGTCACCTGCTTGCAGACCGCATCCGGCGCGAAACGGTCAGCGGCAATCACATCCACCGGCAGATAGACCTTCACGCCCTTGGCTTTCGCGTCCGCCAAAATCTGCCGTGCGCTGTCCAAGAGATCGTCCTCAACCTTGGAAGCCCCGACCGCCAGCCCTTGGCTCTTCAGGAAGGTGTTAGCCATTGCCCCGCCGATCAGCATTTTATCCACCTTGTCCAGCATCCGGGTCAAGGCGTTGAGCTTGCTGGAAACCTTGGCTCCGCCGACAATGGCCACTAAAGGCCGCTGCGGCGCGTCAATGGCGCGGTGGAAATAATCCAACTCCTTGTGCAGGAGCAGCCCGGCGGCCTTCTCTTTCACATGCGCCGTGATGCCCTCCACCGAAGCGTGCGCCCGGTGCGAGACAGCAAAGGCATCGTTGATGTACACATCCGCCAGCGCGGCCAGCTGCTGGGAGAAGGCCGCGTCGTTGGCCTCTTCTTCAGCGTGATAGCGCAGGTTTTCGAGCAACAAAATTTCGCCAGCATTCAGGGCGGCAACCGCTTTCTTCGCTTCCGGCCCGACGCAATCATTTGCCAGCTTGACCTCTTTGCCGATAAGCTCGGCCAGCCGTTTGGCAATCGGCGCGAGCGAGTATTTCTCCACCGGCTTGCCCTTGGGCCGCCCCATGTGCGAGGCGATGATCACCTTTGCGCCTTGCGCCAGCGCGTATTCCAAAGTTGGCAGCACCATGCGGATGCGCAGGTCATCGGTGATTTCGCCCTGCTCGTTCATCGGCACGTTGAAATCCGTGCGGATCAGCACCCGTTTTCCTTTCAGCTCCAGATCGCGAATCGTCTTCATGGCTTCCTCCTGTGCTTAAACCATCTGATTGGCGACGGAAACAGTCAGGTCGCCGAGCATGTTGGTATAGCTGCCAAGCTCATTGTCGTACCAGCCATAAATCACCGCCTGCGTCATGGGGATTTCCAGCACTGGCGGCACTTGGCCGGGCGCGAAGTTGCAGCTTTTCAGATGATCAAGATGCAGCTTGAGCGAGGCGGTGCGGGTGTGGGTTTCTGTGGCCTCAATCACCGCTGCGGCCTGCGGCGTGCCGACGATATCGGAGGAGACATTCTGCTCCTCGGAGTATTGCAGATAGGGCGAGGAGACGGCATAATCGCGGTAGATGCCGTTGATCAGATCGCGCTTGATCGGATTTTCGATCTCGTCTTGAAAGTTCAGCACCAGAATGATCAGCGAGCCGCTGGCTGTCGGAATGCGGACGGATTCGGCAATGAAGCCGATGCCCTTCATCTCCGGGATGACTAAGCCGAGGGCTTTGGCCGCGCCGGTGGTCGTCAGAATGATGTTGTTGAGAATGGAACGGTTCTTGCGCAGATCAATGGCTCCGGCGGCAGGCACTGCGTCCAGCACTTTCTGGCTGCCGGTGGCGGCATGAACAGTGACCATTGAGGCGGTCAGCAGGCGTTCCGCGCCAAAATGATCGAGCAGCGGCTTGATCATGTAAGACAAACAGGTGGTGGTGCAGGAGGCGGCGGAGATAATCGCGTGCTGCTCCGGCTTGTAGTCGTCATCATTGATGCCCATCACCGCAGTGAGCGCGTCGGCGGGCATGTCAAGACCCTTAGATTTGATCTTGAAGGGCGCGGAGACCAGCACTTTCTCCGCGCCGGCTTGCAGATGGCCGCGCACCGAGCCGCTCTTTGCGTCAGCATCAGAGGTCGGATCTTTGAACACGCCGGTGGTGTCCACAACAATGCGGACATTGTTCTCCTGCCACTTGATATCTTTCGGATTACGGGCCTCGCGCAGCATTGTCACCGGCACGCCGTTGACGGTCATGGTGCCAGCGGCCTCGTTCAGATTCTCAATCACCCGCCCGCCCTTGTGGCCGTGCAGATAGGTGGCCAGCTTGCCGTAGGTGGAATCCTTCTCGATCACAGCGGCGATGTCCTCCAAGCCGCTGCCGACCTGACGGCCCAGATTGACGACGATTTCTGAGAAATGCTGCCGGGAAACGTGATGCCAGAGGGAAAGTTTGCCGATTCTGCCCAGACCGTTGATGCCGAGTTTCATGCTTGGGTTCTCCTGTGGTGTGCTGTCAATATGTTTTCCGCCCCATGACAGGACGGCTGCGTGCAAAGTTCAGGTGAATATTTTCACAAAGAGCGGTATGATGCGCTGATTCAGCTATCTATGATAGGTGATAAATGCGTTTCTGACAATATCAAACCAGATTGTGCCGAAAATTTCTCCATGAAAAAAGCAGTTGTTCTTCTCAGCGGCGGGCTGGATTCCAGTACGGTTTTAGCGATTGCCCGGAGCCGTGGCTTTCAGTGCCATTGCCTCAGCTTCCGCTACGGCCAGAAGCAGGATATTGAGCTGGAGCGGGCGGCTGTCATCGCCAAGGCGATGCGGGCCGAGCAGCATCTGATTCTCCGGCTGGATTTGGGCCTGATCGGCGGCTCGGCCTTGACATCGGCCATCGAAGTGCCGAAAGACCGTAAGGCGGAAGAAATCAGCGCGGGCATTCCTGTGACCTACGTGCCTGCCCGTAACATCATCTTTCTTTCTCAGGCAGTCGCTTGGGCGGAGGTGCTCGGCGCGGCCGACATCTTTCTCGGCATCAACGCGGTGGATTACAGCGGCTACCCGGACTGCCGCCCGGATTTCCTCCGCGCCTTTGAGCTGGCGGTGAATCTCGGCACCAAAGCAGGCAGCACCGGCAGCCCGTTCCGCTTGCACGCCCCGCTGATTGAATTGAGCAAGAAGGAAATTATTGAGGTCGGGATGCGGCTGGGCGTGGATTACTCGCTGACGCACAGCTGCTACGATCCGGTGCAGGGCTTGGCTTGCGGGCATTGCGATGCCTGCATTCTGCGGCTGAAGGGCTTTGCTGAGGCGGGGATGAAAGATCCGGTGAACTATTTGCAGCAAGCAGTAAAATGAATGCCGTTTTTTGACAACCGATCATAACAATGGTAATAAACTGAAATGGACAAAGAAAGAACCCGTAATGTGTTGCAGAAGTTGATAGAGTCTTTTCCTAACCCATTGGAAGAAAAAAATTTTGAGGTGCCAAATGGTAAAGAGCAAGATTTTCGTAACTTCCTGATGGAGCTGAAACAGAGAGGTTTTATTGAAGCCACACCCAGTTGGGGCAACATGCGTGAAAATCGTGGCATGATATTATACATTCTTGGTATTGAGATCACCAAGGAAGGGAGGAAATTCATGGAAGGACAGAACGAGCAGTCTTCGCAAGTGTTTAATATAGGAGTTCTGAACAATGCTTCTGGAACTCTGAATTTTGCTGGACGTGATATCAATATCACCAACAATGCGGATGCGGAGAAAATTATTCAACACCTCATGGAAGTTATAGATAAGTCCGATCTTCCCGCTGAAAAGAAGAAAAGTCTCACTGATTCGGTGAAATCAATGATTGCCGACGTAACACCGAATGTTTTAGCCGGGCTTTTTGTTGAAGCGGTGAAAGCTGCTCTGCCAATATGAGCTGAATCTTAGCATCCTTCTGCTGAGAGGAGGATGCTGAGACGGGGATGAAGGATCCCGTGCAGTACATCAGCTACTGATGTTCACACTACCACTACCGAATTTTCTTCGCCAAATTCATTGCGCACGTACTTGTCCGCTTCTGGATCGTTCACCCAGTGCTGGCCGTTTAACACATAGCGGAAGGCGTATTCTCGGCCCGCATCTAAGGTAACGCTGATAGAAAGAACTCCAGTTTTCAGCAAGTGCATCGGGGTTTCAGTCACAGACCAGCCGTTAAATTCACCTGCCAAGGCAGCTGAAGCGACCTGCTCATGGTTGGGATAGTGAAACGTGACTCGGCATTTTTTCCCTGTGGCGGTATAACTTTTCTTTAGCATATTTCTTCCCTTTTTCAGTAATGCTAACAGCATGAAAGATGTCTATAGTACGGCAGCAGACTGTCCTCTTTCTTTTGTTATATGCTCAGAAGCTGCTGTCTGCAAGGGAGAAATGCCCGTCATTGCGAATTAAAGGCGACCCATCTTTTTTAAATGCACTTGAAGTACAGATACCGCCGCTGGGGTGATGCCGGAGATACGCGATGCCTGTCCCAACGACATCGGTCTGATTCGGTTCAGCTTTTCCACCACTTCATTAGACAGGCCGGGCAATCCTTTGTACTGCATATCCTCCGGCAGGCGAGTGCGCTCTAACTTGCGGAAGCGGTCAACCTGTTCCTGCTGGCGTTTGATATAGCCAGAATATTTGATATGTAGCTCAATTTCTTCGGCAACGCTGGGGTCTTCTTCAGGCAGAGGTGGTTTAATCCCACTCAGTTTCGCCAAATGGCAAAGATCAATCATGCCGATTTCAGGCCGACGCAGTAATTCGGTCAACGTCATCGTCTGGGTGAGCGGCGTACTGTTGCATTCGCTCAAGCACGCATTTACCGCTGCGGACGGCTTGATGCGAAGCTGTTCTAACTGAACCAGCCCTTCCTCAATCGCCTTTTTGCGGGCGAGAAACTCCGGCTTTTCCTGCTCGTCAGCCAGTCCAATCTGAAAGCCAATGTCGCGCAGGCGCAAATCAGCGTTGTCTTCGCGCAACAGCAGGCGGTATTCGGCCCTAGAGGTGAAGAGACGGTACGGCTCTTTAGTGCCAAGGGTGACAAGATCGTCGATCAGCACGCCAATATAGGCCTGCGAGCGGTCAAGAATCAGTGCTTCTTGCTCTCTTACAAAATGAACCGCGTTAATACCTGCCATCAGGCCCTGCGCAGCGGCTTCTTCGTAGCCAGAAGTGCCGTTGATCTGGCCAGCATGAAAAAGACCGCTGATCCGCTTGGTTTCCAGTGAGGGCTTTAGCTCCAGCGGGTCAACGTAATCATATTCAATCGCGTAGCCAGGCCGGATGATTCGTGCGTTTTCCAAGCCAGGAATAGAATGCACCAAAGCGATCTGGGCCTCAATCGGCAAACTGGTGGGAATACCGTTGGGATAGACCTCTGCTGTTTCCACGCCTTCCGGCTCAAGAAATATTTGGTGCCGCCCTTTTTCCGGGAAGCGCATCACCTTGTCTTCAATTGAAGGGCAATAACGCGCCCCTACCCCTTCGATAATTCCTGCATACAGCGGCGACTGGCTAATGAAACTGCGAATGATCGCGTGCGTCTGCTCATTGGTGTAGGTGATGTGACAGGGCAGCTGGGGCAGCTCTGGGGTCTGCCGCTTGCGGTTGGCAAAGGAGAAAAGCACGGGCGGATCGTCGCTGTATTGCGGCTCTAAGCCAGAATAGTCGATGGTTTTACTGTCTAATCGCGGCACAGTGCCGGTTTTCATCCGGCCTACGTTGAAATCAATGTGGCGATACCATTGTGCCAGCTTGGTTGAGGGTGCGTCGCCCATCCGACCGGCGGGAAAGTTCTTCAGACCGATATGAATCAGCCCATTGAGAAAGGTGCCCGTGGCCACCACCACGGCCCGCACCGGAATAATCTCGTCTAACGAGGTGTGAATGCCAGTGACTCGGCCTTGCTCGGTGAGGATTTCATCTACCACAGCTTGGCGGATGACTAAATTCGGCTGATGTTCCAGCACGGTCTTCATTCGCTGCTGATAGAGCCGTCGATCCGCCTGCGCCCTGGAGGAACGCACTGCTGGTCCCTTGCTGGTGTTGAGCCGACGAAATTGAATGCCGGTGGCATCGATGTTTTTCGCCATCTCACCGCCCAGCGCGTCGATCTCGCGGACTAAATGGCCTTTGGCAAGGCCGCCGATAGCCGGATTACAGGACATAGCCCCGATGGTGTCGGCGTTGATCACGCAGACTAAGGTTGTACAGCCCATGCGGGCGGCGGCAAGTGCGGCCTCACAGCCTGCATGGCCCGCGCCAATGACGGCGATGTCGAAATCAATCATGGTGCTGTTGGCTCAGAAAGCTAAAAAAATATGCTGATAGGAAAATATCCTACCAGCATAAATCTGTAGAAATAAGTGAAACGAGATTATTGGCAATCAGCTGCCGTGCAATGTTTTTTCATAAGGAGGATATTGTAGACATGGAAGAGGAGTGTCGGCTGTTCTATGATAGCATTGATTCCAGCAGCTCCCGCCTGCACTGCATTAGCCTCGTTAAAATTATCTTTTCCATTATACCAACTGGCAGTACCAAACTGCACTTTATAAGTTCCTGCGGGCAGTTCCCCAGTGATATACTGTCCTTTGGTATCGGTGGTTGTAGATAGTTTCAAAACTTGATTGCTGTCATATACACTAATCAACATGCCTACGACAGGCGAGCCTGTCTTGTAGGTGACCTTGCCAGAAATAGGTCCACGATCAAGCGTAGCATTAATATTGTCGATGTATCCTGTTGCTTGGTTAATGACAACAACACTGCCAAAATCAGCCGCTGCACTGGCCCTATCAGACTTATCGTTGTACCATTCAGTTAGGCCCGTCCCCACGTTATTGACATATTTTTCATAAAACTGGACAAGATAATTTCCTGTAAGAGGAAGACCTCGCACTGTGTATGTGCCTGTTGCTAACGTGGTGGTGAAGCCTCTAAACGTGTAAGGAGATACATTATCATAAACAGTCACTAATGCGCCGACAACAGGTACCGTCCCTGTCTTATCGTAAACCGTGCCAAGAATGTTACCGCCTGTAGATAGCTGGGCGTTTATGTTAATACTCCCTGCCGCCACAGAAGCAGCACTGGTAGCATCAGGAACAGTGTTTGTTGGAGTAGTTGAAGAATACCATTCCGTAGTATAGCTGGTTTGATACGCCCAAAAACGTATGGTGTAGTCACCTGCTCTCAGGCCGCTAATGATGTATGAGCCATCAGCAATGATGGTGGCAGCATCAGAAGTTCTTTCCCAAACTCCGTTGCGATATGCCTGAACATAGACTCCAGCAATAGGATTACTTGGCGAGGAGGTATCATTCACTTTTCCTTTGATCTGCAAACCGAGATCAAGTCGTGTCTCCCCTACATCAGCTCCGGCTGTTGAGGTCAGCGTAATGATATTACCTTCGCCAAATGTGGCTACCGCTGAGGCTGGAGGGGAAGTATTTTGCTTATACCATCCTCCGACATAATTAATACCAGTAGTGAAGAATTTTATTTTATAATTACCCGCTGGCAGACCCGTCAGCGTAAAAATACCCGCAGTGTTTGTCCGTACGGCTTTCAGCCGAGTACTTTCATCATCAGCACGGTACACACCCACCGCCAGACTTGCCAGAGGAACTGTATCTACAGTCGTCACGGTGCCTGTTATGGTACCGGACGACACCTGCGCTTTCACCGTCAGAGGATGAAAAATGGAAAGCGCAGCGAACAGAATGGCTACAAGCCAAGAAAAGTGGCATTCAGCTTGATTTTTCATGTTTGTTTTTCCGTGAGAGTTAAAATATTTTTCATAGATTCTATGATAAGACAGAACATGCAAAAATTGCAAGGAAGTTATATACTCGGCGGGTATTCTTTTTTATAGGCGTTCAATTTGCGCCAAGCATGAGCAAGTAAAACACGGCTGACAGACAAAACAGCTCGTAGCCGCATCAGCGGTACTTGCAGGCTGATTGATTTTTGATCGGCAATTATAATCCGATCAACGCGGCCTATCACCTTGTTCGCAGGAATAAAACCGTCAAAACCTGCACAGGCATCACCCTTGGTCAATAGGTGAGAAATGCCGTTTTGGTTACGTCGCCAAATTAAGCGATGGACAAGCGGAGTGTTTTGACGACTGCGGACAAAAAGAATATCGCCAAGTTTGGGACGGGCATCTCTTAAAGGTGCCACTTCAACAAGCTCACCACCCCGAAGCAGCGGCTTCATGGAGTCACCAGAAACTCGGATGTGAACACTAAAACCCTGCCGAAGTAGGGACTGCACTAAATCTAATGCGCCGGGTTCGCGAATACCGATAACCGAGTGGCTCATCGACCTCGAATGCTCGCTCAGTCTAATGAAGCAGCTAAATCAGCCACGGCTTGCACCGCAGTTTGATCAGGACGGAATGCCAGCTCAAATACAGGAATGTCGCGCAGCAGGGATTCGCAGACGGATAGGCCCTTGTCGGTCCACTCTTGACTGTACCAAGGAATGGAGACCGTCTCCAGCAGACGGCGGAGGGCGGCGGAGGGCGGCAGTTTTGAGATTTTTGTTTCCGGGGCCTGACTGAGAAAAACTAAGGCATTCAGCGGTGCTGATTCATTGCGGGCGATCACGCCGGTTCCTTTCCACGGAGTGCCCCACAAATGCCAACCGTCATCCGTCCGGCGCATGATGATCCGCTCTTCGCTGAAAAGCTGATTTTCAGGATGCGGCAGCAGCAGATGGCTGAGTGTTGATTTGCCAGTGCCGGAGACGGCGGGAAAGACCATGCCCTTGCCGTGAATAGAACCACCTGCGGCGTGAATGATCAGGCCGTGGTGATTGATGAAGGTATGCTGAAGAAGAAACCGATTAAAAGCTAATTGAATAAGGTCGCCCTGTTCTATTGCTTCGTGGGAAAGGCCGTATTCAAATTGAGAAAAATTTGAATCAAAATTTAGATTCCACAATGTGTCATTTCCAGATTCATTCAGGCATAAAAGCCTGAATGAATCTGTTTCTGTTCTACAGAGAGTCACCCTACAGTCTGCATATAATATATTCCTCTCGCTGGCAGGAAAGTTGATTTGCATCAGCTCCTTAAGCGAAAGCTCTATAGCCTGACAAAGAACATTTTTCTTTTTAACGGGACATGAAAAAACATCTACCAAGTGATGTTGCTTGCATGGAATATTACTGTCATCCATTATTTTAATGGAAAAACCACCTAATAGCATATCTATTTGTCGATACACGTTCAGGTTATCTTCTTGAGTGAGCTGGTTAACTAAGATCCTTAGAACCGCCGCAATCCACCACTGAGCCGAAGCAGCTACCACCTAACACTTGATCAGCAAATAATTTGATTACTTTGAGTTGAGGACTTTCGTAAGGCACCTTCTCGCCTTTACCTTTGCTTAACTCAACATTACTGTTCAATTCTTTCATCATTTTTTCCCTTGGTTATGATGATACTGCCGCTTCGTGGCTTGCGGATTTTTCTCTGCGGCTGGCGGCATACTGGCAATAAAAATCCGCAGCCTGTTCCGCGTTGCCTGTTTCTGCTGAAAAATTGCTTGGACAACCCGTGCAGAGCGATCTGTCCTTGCAGCGGTTGCAGGAGAAACCCGCTCCCGCTTCCTGCTCAGGAATCAGCCTGCTGATGCTCTGCCAAGCTGCCTGAAACGCTTCCTTGCCTGCGGTAATGTCAAAAGAAGGCTGGAGGGTGATCAGGCAGGGCTGCATTTTTCCATACGGCGTAATGTGACAAGATGACCGGCCTGCGCCGCAGCGGTAGAGTTTGCTTGACGGTTGTCCTGTCTCTGTCGGGGCAGCCATGCAAACCCGTTCCTGTAATTTTTCTCTCACTTGGGTGATACTCAAATCAGCCGCTGCCGCCTGCTCCGGCGCAAGCCGGAAGCGCAATGTGTCGTGCAGATTATCTCCGGCATTGCTGTGACTACCGTTATCGCCGTTGGCCAAAGCCGGGATGATCGAGCAGTCATGCCGAAATTGCACATCGATTGCCTCAGCGCGCTGCCAAAGAACCGGTAGATCAGCTTGATTCAACGTCAACACCATCGTTTTTAGCCGCAACCGTACCTTACCCTGTCGTAACCTCTCCACACCTGCCATGCAAGCAGCAAAGGAACCAAGCTGTTGCGTCACTGCCTCAAAAGTTGCTTGGCTTGCCCCATACAACGTCACTTCTACCGCTCTTGGCGGGTATTGAATGAACGTGCTAACAATTTCATCGGTGATCAGCGAGCCGTTGCAGAAGACTGTCACCAATAAGCCACTGCGAACTGCATAACGATAAATTTCTAAGAAATCAGGGTGGATCATCGGATCACCACCGGTCACCGTCAGAAACAGAACACCTGCTGATGCCATTTCATCAATCAGTTTGATGATTGACGTAGTATCCATCTCTTGCTGCCGGTGTTTACGGATCGATTCCTGATCACCAAGATAACAGTGAACACAACGAAAACTACATCGTCGGGTTAGCTCAAACGAAACCGCCAGCGGAACACGAACTTCTGCTGCCTTGGCAATATAACGAGCGATATCGTTTGGTTCGCCGCCAAGACAATCTGAAGATTCCGTATCTGATTTCTTTTTCATTAAATTTATAATCAACTTGGACTCATATCAGGATACGGCGGGCCGCACGTATCATTTCCGCACACCTGCAAAACCATATCTGCAAACAACCGAACAGCAGACAAAGAAGGCTTTTCGTAATGCCGTTTGTTTTGCTCCGTCTCTGGCTGCTGTACTTCCTTCTTCTGCATGACTCTTCCCCCTCTTTTTATGCATTGGTAACAGGCATAATCAGACCAGCTTCTGATAGTCCACTGACAATCTCCAACATATCTGCTTCAATCACCTCTGTCGGAGCATCATACCGATCCTCCAGCATTTTGCCGACTTCGGCCAAGCTGCGAGTGCCGTCGATTGCCTGCCAGATGAAAGCTCCAGTCTCATTCAAGGTGTACAGATTATCCATTGAAGCCAGCTCGCCAGAAACAGGTACCAACAGGGTTTCATCCATCACCTTACGGGTGACGATGTTGTCTGCACGGCGGAATACATCTGTGGACTGTACATTCATCTCTTTTCACCTTTTTTGCTTTATTGATGATAGCCCCCCCAGACGAAATCACTCGTCCGGGGCTATCACATGTACTTTACTGATGAGTCGGCATCTGCACAGCGGGATCACCAAGCAGGTTGTAAATATCAAGGGTATAAGCATCTCTTCCTTGCTTAACCTGTAGATAATGCCGTTTACTCTCAAGCACTGCATCACCGACACGAGGACTTACTGGTTTAAACAGACTACGATAGAAACCTTCTGTCACGATGTCGGCTAACGGATTCAGAGACAAACCTGTTGCGCCAAAGAAACCGACTGCTCCACCTTCTGCCCGCAACACTGCGCTTTCGCCAATGCTATTCATGGCCGGATAACCGAAACTAGCTGCCGAGCAGCTCATGCTGACCATCAGCATAGCTGGGCCGACTGGATTCATCGTATCAATCTTGCTTGCTGACAGCAGCGAGTTGCTTTTGCCAAGTCCAATCAAGGAACTGTGTCCGATGTAATGGAGTATGCCGACTCCCTGCTGCATGGCTGTTTTGATCTGGTCAGCCGCAGCACTATATCCCAGCGTATCAACATCCAAACGAGTAACAGCAACCTGCTCCGGCATCAACCCGGCCACTAAGTTGGCACTGGCTTTAAAATCACCAGCCGCCTTGTCAGTCTTGTCGTTCACAACCGCTATCTTCTGGACACCGTTATGAACAGACTGTTCGTAGCTGATTACTTTGTCAATGTACTGCTCAAATTCAGCTTTGTCAAATACTGGAATTCTGCCTACAGCGAATTCTGGCAGACCGTCATTGCCAACCACGTCCGCCAAGGCGTTGTCACTGGGGAAGAAACCTTCCGGCGTGGCGACCAACACGCTGGGTATCAGCGGCCAGCCGTAGCCAAGATGATTGCGGTAGTCATAGGAGCCGTCTCCGACCAGTACCACATAACGAGGAGCCTGTTCCCATTTTTGATGCACATAGGCCAAGAAATCATGCACAGCCTCCGGTGCCGCCAAGCCATAGCTGAATTCATCTTGTACATCTTGAATATCAACAACCATGCTGGTCAAACCTTGGCTCTGACGGCGTTCTGCTAGCCGTTTAGCTGAGTCGATCAGGTGCAGCGGTGCGATCAAGAGATAATCGGCCCGATTTTTGCCGCTGCGCAACTGAGAAGGCGTGTCAACGGTCATTGTTTGCGACACTGTCGCCGCTGTTTTCTCGGTGATGAAATAGCTGCTGTTGGGTTTTGTCTGAACCATCACTGCATAGCTACCAGACTCCGTTTGGCGAATCGTCGGACGCATCCGCACCGGTTTATCAGGATTGGTTACATCAAGTGCAAGCACAGTATCGCTGCTGAAGCCTTCTACAGTCACTTGGTTAGAATGGCCGCTCTTGAAAGTCAGCTCGCCTTGCACGGCTTGATATTTCCGCAGGTACTCCAGCTCAATGGATTCAAGATAAATCAATGAGTAGGATACCCCACTGTTCAGCTGCGAGACAATTTTTACCTCATTACCGCTTTCTCGGAGCAAGCTCACCGGCACTTCTTTCCTGATTTGCCAATCTCCGGTTGCAGTGGTTTCCGCTCCACCGATATCAGTACCATTCAAGAAAATCGTCACCTTATACGGCGCTGAAGTCCCTAAATTGCGGCTGGAGATATTTACCAGATTAACCGCAACTGCCGCACTGCCACTGCCTGACATGTTCGGTGCGGCAAGGGAATGAGTCACCGTAAAATCTTTTCCTGAGGCCAGCAAATATTCCCAAGCCCAGAAATCTTTCACAGGTTTGTTGATATAGAGATGGAAAGGCAGATGATTTTCTTCAGCCTTTACTCGGTCAGCAAAAGACTGCTCGCTGTAGATGTGACCGCTGTCGTTATCTGATTGCGGATTTACTTTCATCACAGAACCTTGCATACCTATTTCAAGCCGGTAGATGTTCTGCCCGATATCGTTTCTGGCCGGAGCTTGGCCATAGAACCAAAGCGCACCGCCTTCGCTGGCAAACAGGGTAGGAATTCGTTTTCCCTGTAACGTCACCAAACATTTTTTGGCCTTCAGATTTTGCACAATCTGCTGTTTCTTCAGGCCAGATGCTGCGACGATCTGATCAGCAGTCAGTGAAACCAGTCCGGTTTTACTCACGGGTATTCTCAATACCTTACCGGTTTTTTTCTTTACTTGTGCAGAGAAACTTTGCTCTGCTTGCTCTCGTACCGCAACGCGTTGTACTTGCTTGGTAGAGAGACGCTCTTGGGCTAAGGTGAATCCTTCCGGGCCGTCAGCAAACATAGCTTGGTTGACTGGCAACTGCTGCTTGGCCTGAACTGTGTATGGCCCAGAAATCGTACCCTCACTGTTGACCGCAACTTCAATCACTCGGTATGTATAGCTTTTACCGGATATTGCCGCTTTGTCAACAAAGCGGTAGGTGCCACCATGCGGTGGGGTAAGCATACCCGGAAGCATGTCTTGAGTCACCGACTCATATTCGCCACTTTGCTCATTTAACCTTTCGAGCAGAAAACCGATGGTGCCAACTTCGCTATCCGTTTTCCATTCCAGCACGGTCTGTTTGTCCCCATTGACATACGCCTTGAAGGAGCTAATCAGTGCGTAGGTCGGAGTGGTATGACTCAAGGTCACTGTCGCCGGATTGGAGACATTGCCCTGCGCATCTTCGCCGGTGTAGGTGATCGGTGTCGGGTCGCCGGTGAAGCCTGATTCCGGGGTGAAGGTGATCGCGCCTGTTGTTGCATTCACCGTCCACGTGCCTTCATCTGCCACGACCAGGGTCTTGCCGTCCGCCGCCGCGCCTGCGGTGGTGATCTTCACCGTGGCCGCCACGATCTTGTCGCCGGCGGTGTCGTTCGCCAGAACGTCCACCGTCTTGGCAACAGTCGGAGTATAGCTGTCCGTGTCGTCGCTCGCCACCGGGTTGGTGTTCAAGGTCACTGTCGCCGGATTGGAGACATTGCCCTGCACGTCTTCGCCGGTGTAGGTGATCGGTGTCGGGTCGCCGGTGAAGCCTGATTCCGGGGTGAAGGTGATCGCGCCTGTTGTTGCATTCACCGTCCACGTGCCTTCATCTGCCACGACCAGGGT
>NQJD01000038.1 GCA_004284765.1 Candidatus Electronema aureum | reverse complement strand
TGCTCAAACGCTCAACTCAGATCAATCACTTTGCACTCAAATCCAAGCTCTACCTGAAAGCCCTTCAATCGGCTTACGTTGCCTTGCTTCAACTGAATCCTGTAAGGCTTGTTGCGTAAGGTGAGTTGGATAAGTTTTAATTATGGCACATGATAAATTTGACAGTTTGTTTGAGAAAACAGCGGAGAAAATGGGTGATAAAACGACCATTGACTTTATATAGACCAAAAGGGGGCGAAAAAGACGGTGAATATACCTGCTAAATCAACAGCTAAGGAGAAAACACAGAAGAAAGATAAAAGGCTTGCTGTATACTTGACTGAGAGCGAGTATGAGGCTTTTATAGAGACTTTCAAACCTCTGGAAAAAGTGGCGGATAGAATCAGGGGACTTATTCTTGATGATATAAGAAAAAGGAGAAAATAGATTTATTTTTTAATATGTTTTTTCATGGTTAAATTTTCAATTTCCTTAACTGATAAGGAGGCAGAGGCTTTTTCTGAGTTCCTAAAAAGGGTTTCTTTCCACAATTACAGGAATAATGCAAAAAGTGATGACGAGGCATATCTAATACAGACTGCTTGAGTGAAAATAAAAGAGTCTTTGGCTGAAAAGTGATTTGATCCGAGGTAATTTCCGTGTAAAAATGAGCAAGCCTTGTTTTCTTTCGCTTTCAAAAGCGAGGAAACAAAGGGCTTCTTCTCATTTTTACCAGAGAGTGAGGCTGTCCGCTTCCTCTGGCGGGAGTTTGGCTGATACGAACCGCAGGAGACGGGATCAGGGCTGTTTTTGTACATACCTCCAAAAAAGCTCTCCACTGGGTCATGTTTTGTTTTTTGAAGCTGAGGCATTCCAGAGTACCTCTTTGTTTTGAAAGAGGCTGTAGCGGGTTTGTATGCCTCCTTTTAGAGCATGTACAGGGCGGGAGGCTTGAGGAGGAGACGGACGGCAAGATTTTCATCCCTCTTTCAAAGAAAGTTCTGTTTCCGTTTGCGACGAGCAGTCGCAACACTTTTCGGGGGGCGATAGCCCCCCTGCCGTGCCTCAAGCACGGCTCCTGTTCAAGTTGCGAAGCAACCATTTTTCCCCTTTTAAAGTGAAAGAAAAACACACACACACACTTTGTGTGTGTGTTTTTCTTTTTTAAAAGATTTACGATACTGTAACTATCTGAAATAACAGAGGGAAAAAAGCTAAAGGTGGAGAAAAAAACATGAAAGGTGGAGAAAAAAACATGGATACGGTGGAGAAAAAAACATGAAACAGCATAGGTGGAGAATAGCTAAACTATCTCCACTTTTTAAAAAGGTGGAGAAAAAAACATGAAAATAGAGAGGAGACTTGCCAAGCATTCTCCACCGATGTAAGATAAAAGCCGTTTCAGTATTTTTCATACAAAAAAAGCTAAAGGTGTTACAATGACGGCAAATGCTCCTAAGTTTGTTGTTCAATCAAACAAGTTAATTGAATCAAAATACACTTTAACAACAAGTGAGCAACGGCTTATTTTAGCTATGGTATCAAAGATACAAAAAGACGATAAAGATTTTCATACATACGAAATATCTTTTAAAGAATTGTCATATCTTATGAACATGGATATTGAAAATATCCATCATCAAATGAAAAAAATTACAGTTCGTTTAATGCAAAGGATTATTTATATAAAAGAAGAAAAAAGACTTAAAATTACACATTGGGTTTCTTTTTGTGATCACGACTATAAAAACAAGATAGTCTATTTTAGGTTTGACCCTTTTATGAAACCATATTTATTACAATTAAAGTCTCATTTTACAATTATAAATCTTAACCGACTTACACAATTTCAAAGTATCTATTCTGTACGAATTTATCAGCTTCTTTGCCAGTATAAAAATATTGGTTGGAGAAAATTTAGAGTTGATGAATTAAGGGAAATTCTTGGTTTAAAGGAAAATCAGTATAAAGAATATAAAGATTTCAAGAAATGGATTTTAAATCAGGCAAAGAAAGAGTTTGATGAGAAAAACGAGAAAGGGAAATATAAATCTGATATTTCTTTTGAACTTGAAACAGAAAGGGAAGGTAGGAAAATTGCGGTTATAAAATTTATAATTATTGAGTTAGACAACAATACAGATAAATCAATTGTTAAGACTAAACCAGAAACAACAAATCAATCATCTTATGAGGAGGTTGAAACAGCGGAATTAGATAGGAAAATATTTAATGAATTTTTAGAACATGCAAAAGTACATGATGAATTTATTTATAAATTTTATCTTGAGTACGGTCGTGCTTTAATGGTTCAAGGGGCATACATCAAGTTTTTGGACGAGCGGGAACAGGAGCAGAAGAAACAACAGGCAGAGCAAGGTTGATCACCTTGCAGGGGGTGCTTTGTCAGCCGTTCGGCGGACGGGAACAGGCGGGGCGGTAGGCAAGGAAAACAGTCCTGTTTTCCTTGTCCCTCAAAAAAAGCCCGCTATGGGGCTTCTAAGTGATTTTCACCACTGGGCATGGAAAGGTACTGCTCACCACAAAAAAAGGCTGTGACAGGCTTGTATGAGCCTTTTACGGGGCATAGAAACAAAAGAGGCTTTGACGGAGTGGTTGGAGGGCTGAAAAGGACGGCTTGGAGGAGGTGGGGGAGACGATCTGAACCAGTGACGGCAGGACGACTTGCTTTGCTACTTTGAAAAGAAGAGAAGAAAGAATGACTGCTTGAGAAAATCAGAATAATAATTTTTTCAAATCTCACCTGAAAAGATCACTGTGGGTGCCTGTTCTCTCTAAAAGCAAATTTTCTTCATCTGCTGTATAAATAAGAATCCAATCGGGTTCAATATGGCAGTCACGGGACGGCTTCCATTGCCCCGTTAGACTGTGATCTCTGCAACTGGCTTCAAGCGGTTCGCCTTTTGCAAGGAGTGAAACAATCCGCTTGAGTTTGTTTAAGTCCTTCCCCCGTTTTGCAGCCTTTTTAACATCCCTTAGAAACTGGCGGGTTTGAGATACTTTTTTCATGCCTACCAAGTCTCAAACATCTCTTCAAGGCTGGCAAAAGTCTTCACTTCCTCGCCACGACTGCTTTTTGCCAGTGTCTCGGCGGTGCATTTGTTGGGTATCTCCACAGGGAAAGGAAGCCCGTTGCCAAGGCATATTTGACGGTAAAATATCCCTATTGCCTCGGTGTGGGTGAGTCCAAGCCGACTTAGGATTTGTTCCGCCTGATTTTTAATTTCAGGCTCTATTCGTGTGTGTATGGTTGCGGTCTTCATAACAGCAGTGTAGCACAGGTGCAACACAAAAGGCAAGGGGTGGCTTTGTATCGTGTTCCCCATTTGGAACTTGACAGGCGATACCTTTTTCAGCTAGCCTACCTAGATGAATTCCCCCTTAACTGGAGAAAAAGCATGATCAAAACAAACTGGAAACTTCAGGATGCAAAGAATAAATTCAGTCAGTTCGTCAATGAAGCTCTGACACAAGGACCGCAATATGTTCTACGGCGGGGTGTTGCTACGGCAGTTTTGCTTTCAGTCCGTGATTATGAAAAATTAACATCGCATAAACAATCATTTACAGAATTTCTGTTAAGCTGTCCCAAACTTGATGCTGACGATCCGTTTCAACGGCAACAGGAATATCCACGGGAGCTTGATCTATGAATTATCTGCTCGATACCTGCATAATTTCTGAATTGGTGAGACCAGTTCCAAATAAGGCAGTAATGAACTGGCTCGCATCGGTTCCTTCCGAGCATCTTTTTTTAAGTGCTCTCACGATTGGCGAGGTGAAACGAGGCATTGCAAGAATGCCTGACTCAAAGAAGAAAACTCGGCTATCGGGCTGGTTTGAAATGCTTTTAGCCGATTACAGTGATCGGATTATCCCTGTTGATCGTGCTATAGCTGAAGCATGGGGAATCCTGCAAGCTATGGCAGAGGAAGCAGGACAACGGATGTCTGTTATTGACGGATATATTGCTGCTACGGCATCAGCTCATCAAATGGTGGTTGTAACACGAAATGAGGATGATTTTGCACCGAGTCATCAGGTGATAATCAATCCGTGGAAACCTTTTTGACATTCGCAGGCGGCGAATAATCGTAATTATCACGAAGGTTAAATAATTATTTCTCAGAAATCAAAGATAATACAAAATTATCTCTATATTCATCAGGAATATTCTTTAATTGTTCCTTAAGATTCCATTCTTCCATTCTTCTGGTTCTATTGCTCCATTCAGCTCCAGAATCAATCCATCTTTTTCTATAAATAGATATAGCTATATTATTTGAATCATTATAACCAAACTGAGCATTACAACAATCACAAAAATCATAAGTAGGTGGAAGTTGTTTATCAACATCCCAATGAATATAATTTTGATTCAAGCCACAAACCCTACAGTACCATGCTGTAGTCAATCTGTTGTTATTCATATTATATTTATTACAAAATAAATATTTCCATTCTATCAAATTATATTGAAAGTCAAATCACTTAACTCCCCACTTAGCTACTTCCTGAAGCCAATATGCCATATTATCGTTTAAACCATGATCAGAAACATCAGGTTTAAACATCGTTTCAGGAACACCTTCACTATTTGAAATAGCAAAAGTATTAGTTTCTTGATTGTAAAACATTTTACCTCCATTTTTCATATCTACTGAAATAGTTCCTTTTGGAGGATCAGAAATAAATTTTTTTGCCCCCTCAACATATTCTTTTGCGTTATTAAATTCTGGAAATTCATCACCATGTTTTTTCCAATGATTAAATGCACTCTCTACAGATGTTTTTTTCTTTGTACTGTTCCATATAGACTTAATCTCCTTCTTAATTTCATTTCCCTTGTCAATACAATATTGCTCATATTTTTTCCATATCTTTTTTGAAGATTTATATATAGACTTTGTTTTTTTAGGATTTTTTAAATTACTACCTTTTGTATAAAGAATTTCAGCAGCAAATTTAGCTCCATCTGGAATATCTTTATAAATTGGTATTTCATCTAATACTTCCTCTATCAAATTAACAGATTCACCATCAATCTTTTGTCCTTTATCAAGAGATTTAGCAATATTTATATCATTTAGAAATACACCAGCAATAATAGCACCAATAACAATCAATGGATTTTTCCCGTCAGGATCATAATAATTAACTGTATTGTTATAATTATATTGATACCTATGCAATGTCATAGGTATATCTAAAATTCCTCTAAAATTATCCTGCCCCATCCACACCCCAGTCTCAGGCTCATAATGCCTTGCCCCAAACCACACTAAGCCCGTGTTCTCATCAAACTCTTTGCCCGTCAAAGTGTAGTGGTTGTGCGGATCAGTGAAATTGCCGTTTTCAGGCAAAACAGCTCCGTACACATCATAACGGTAGTTGTGGTGTGAATTGCCGTTTTGTTTCGTTAATCCTACAACATCTTTCTTTTGGTTGTAGTGATACCAGTACATCTGCCCTTGAGTGCCACCCTTATACTGGTGCATTAAGGCAATGTCCCCACCCTCGCCCCTGTAGTAGTCCGTCCGCTGCCCGTTCAGCTTGTCGTACTCGGCAACTGGGTCAAGCCCGTCAAACACATACTCGTCCCGTTTATCAACTCCATTTCCGCCGTTCTTGGGGTCATAGTGTTGAACCAACCGACGACCGCCACCGTCATACTCCAGCGAGGTTACGGCTCGGTCTATTCGGTTCTTTCCGTTTTTGCCTGTGAGCTGGTAGTCCTGCACTTCCACAAGGCGGTTTTCGGGGTCATAGCTGTAATCTGCCCCGTATTGCGGGCCGTTGGCATCCTCAAGCTGTCGGTTGATTCTATTGCCGTTCTCGTCGTAGCTGTACTCGTAGGCGAAGTTCTTGCTTTTCTTGCCTGCATCGTGTGCCACGGCAAGCATCTGGCTGGCTTCGTTGTATTCGTAGGTTCTGCTGAAGGCATCAAAGGGGGTGTTGCTCTGAAGGTCGTCGTTGGTTTTCCAGCTCAGACGGTTGCCTGCGGGGTCATAGTTCCAAGTTTCCGTAACTCTGCCGCCGTTGTTCTGGAGAGGATAGAGGCTGAACCCTGCAAGGCGATGCAAACCGTCGTAGCTGTAGGTTTCCTGCACGACGGACGGCTTCCGCCAGCCGTACTGGTTCATAGTTTTGGTGATGTTGCCCAGCTTGTTGTAACTGTGCCAGTAGGCGGAGTTGATCTTGCCGCCGTTGGTGGTCTGGCGGTTGACCCTCTGCAAGGTGCGGTACACCTTGTCATAAGCGACCGTGGTTTCGGTCTTGTTGGGGTTGGTTATTTTGGTGGTGTTGCCGACCAGATCACGGCTGTAGGTGATGACCTGCCCTTTAGGGTCGGTCATTTTTTTCAGCCAGCTGTTCGGGCTGTACTGGTAGGCAACCTTGTTGCCGTCTGGGTAGGTCATGCCGATCCTGTTGGAATCGGCATCGTAGCGGTACTGCAAAATCCGTTCAAAGGGGTCTTTCTGCTGGGTGGTTCGGTTCAGCGGGTCAAAGCTCCACGAGGTCGTGCCGAGCTTGTCGGTCATCCCTGTGCGGTTGTTGTTCGGGTCGTATTCGTAGGACACACTGCTGCCGTCGGCATAGCTGATCTGCTCCAGCATGTCGTCTGGGTAGAACTCGTACTCGGTCAGATCGCCTTTGGCATCCTTTCGGCTGGTGCGGTTTCTGTTGCCGTCATAGGCATATTCCCAGACCTTGCCGAGCGGATCAACCTCCTTCACCAGCTTTTCAACCCCGTTGTGCTCAAACTTGGTCTCCGCCCCGTTGGGGTTCACTGTGCTGGTGAGCAGTCCTCGCCTGTCATAGCCGTAGGCGGTGACGGCATTCACATCGTTGCCCGTTCCTTGGTCTGGGCGGTAGTTCTCATGCACCTTATTCAGGCGGTACACCCCGTCAAATTCATACAGGGTTACGGTGCCGTCTGGCTCCACAAGCTGGGTGCGGTTGCCTACGAGGTCATAGGCATAGCCTGTGGTCTCGTTCTCGGCATTGGTGACGGCTGTAAGGCGGTCAAGCTCATCTACTGTATAGCTGGTGGAATTACCCTTGGCATCCGTGACCTTGAGAAGATTGCCGACCTTGTCGTAAGCAAACTTGGTTCTGCCGCCCTCAAAATTGATTTGCTCCGTTTTTCGTTGAGCGGCATCGTACCGAATTTCCGCCTTGTAGTTCAGGGGATTGGTGATATACCGAAGATTCCCTGCTAGATCGTAAGCAAACTTGGTGGTTACATTGGTCTGGCTGTCTGGGGCGAAAGACGGCTTGTAGTTCATGATTTTGGCAGTCTTGCGGTCAAGGGAGTCATAGCCGTAGGCTGTGACTGTTCCGAGCGGGTCTTTGATTGAAACCAGCTTGCCGTTGGCATTCCAAACAAGGGTTTTGGTGTGCTGTTCTGGGTTGGTAACGGACTGAAGGCGGTTTGCTGGGGTATAGGTGTAGGCGGTGCTGTAGCCTCTGGGGTTCAGCTCGGCAAGGAGGTTTCCCATTGGGTCATAGCTGTATTCCCATTCGTAATTTTCCGCATCCCGCCGTTTTACGAGACGGCTTTGCAGGTCATATTCAGCGGAAAACTGGTAGCCTTCAGGGTCGGTAACGGAAAGCCTGTTGCCTAAAAGATCGTAGGAGAACTGGGTTGTAATATTGGTGTCCGAGCTGTCGCCTGCCCCCGCAACATAGTTTTTCGTCACGGCAAGCGGGCGACCGAGGGCATCATATTCAACATGCTTCACACTGCCTTCGGGGTCGGTGGCATCGGTGATCATTCCAAGGGCATTGTAAACAAAGCCCTGACGGTGTCCGAGCGGGCCGCTCACCTCTTTAACCCGAAGCATGGAGTCATAGGCATAGCTCCACTGCCTGCCCTCGGCATCGGTCATCCCTGTCCGCTCGTTCATCAGCCCGTAAGCAAACGAGGTCACAAAGCCAAGCTGGTTCTGCTCGGAACTCATACTGCCAGAGGCGGTGTAGGTGTACCGTTTTTTGCCGCCGTTCGGATCGGTGCTTTCCGCAAGGTTGTTGTTGGCATCGTAGCTGTAGCCCATATGGAAGCCAAGCGGGCCGTCAACGGCGGTCAGGTTGGAATTTTGGTCGTAGGCATAGCGGTAGGCATTGCCGAGCGGTTTGGTTTTGCCGACCGTCCGCCCAAGCCCGTCATGGCTGAACTTTGTAACCGCCCCTTCGGGGTCGGTCACACTCACGAGGTCGCCTTCGGCATTGTAGGCATTGACCGAGATATTACCCCGAAGATCGGTCAGTTTTTCTGGCAGACCTGCTGCGGTGTAGGTGACGGTGCCGCAGTTTTGCAACGGCAGGCAGAATTTGGAGAGGTTGCCTTTGGCATCGTACTCAAAGGTGAATTTCCTATTTTTGGTATCATCCACCTTTTCCGTGGTTGCGGTCACAAGGTTGCTTTGGCTGTAGCTCCACTCCTTATGCAGCCCAAGCGGACCGTCCAGAGCAAGCATATTACCCTTATCATCATAGGTATAGCTGTACTCTCCGCCTGCTGGGTCTTTGTAGTAGGTGCGGCTGTTGTGGTCGTCGTGCTTAAATTCTTCGGTCGTGCCGTCGGGGTGGGTTATTTCAACCTGACGACCTTTTTCATCGTGCTTCTGCACGGTGGCATTGCCGTAGCTGTCGGTTATGGTGGTGCTTTCTGCCGCATCCTCGCCCTGATAGGCAAAGGCATACAGCTCGCTTTCCCCCACGGTCTGACTGGAAACACGGTAGCGGTCGTCATAGCTCATTTGAACCGAAGGTGTTCCAAGCGGGGTGCTGATTTTGGTTAGCTGCTTGTTTTCGTCGTAGGTGTACTGGGTCTTATTGCCTCTGCCGTCCGTCATGGCGGTCAGCAGGTCATCGTTATACTCGTAAGAAATAACTATATTTTCTGGGAGTTGGGCTTTGGTGATATGCCCCTTGGCATCGCAAGTGAAGGTTACAGCTCGGCTGCCGCTGCTGATTTTCTCAAGGCATCCGCCGCCATAAGTGTAGGCAACTTTGTTGCCGTTTTGGTCGCTGGTTTGGAGCAACTTGCCGTCCGAGCCGAAGCTCCAAGTTTCCAGACTGCTTTTCCTTTTCAGGACGAAATTGTTGCCTTCCTTCGTTAGCTCATCAAAGTTGTCTGGTGTGGAAGACTTGTAACTGGAGCCGCTTTTCTCAAAGTTCTGGGTGTGGCCGTCTGGGAACCTGATCTGCACTCCCTCGTAGAGAGGGGCATAATCCATAGCCAGAAGGAAGGAATCCAAATTGGAAGACCAGCCTGTGCCGAAATACTGGGGCGGGCCTGCAACCTTTTCCCTTCCCGCCTCTGTATGCCTGTAAACAGAGGCGGCATCGGCAAGAGCGGCGGCGGAGTTGTAGGCTCTGGTTATAAAAAGGTCGGCATCGCCTATCCCTGCAACGGCTCCATCGGTCAGGGTTTCAGCAAAGTTGCCTGTGTAGGTGGTGACTGGATGACCTTTGGAAGCGGCAAACTGGCTTCGTCCGCATTTTCTCTGGTTTTTGCAGGACATATCGGCATCCTGACAGCAGGTGCCCATATTGTATGACGAAAGCACCCCGTCAACGAAGTCAAGCCCGTGAAATTTGCAGCCGTTTCCTGCTGTTACTGTGTAATCGTTTTTTCCCGCCTTATTGCCTTCGCCTGTTGCCCCATAAGCCCCAGAATTGAGCTTACTCATGGTGTAGGTTTTACCATTCAAATCCAGTGTAACGGTTAATTCTCCGCTACTGTTGGTAACATTGGCAGTTACAAGCACCTTGCCGTCGTTGCCGAGCTGAACCAAATCAACACTCTGCACCACCGGAGCAAGTACACTGTCACAAGGTTCTTTCGGGGGCGGAATACTTTTGCTGACCTCAAATTCGGCATAAAGAGGTTCCTTTTCACCCGAAACAGGCAAAGCATCGCCGTTATGATCGTAAATATTAAATACCGCTTTATATTTCCCTTCTTCTGCTGGTGTAAGCAAAACATTTGCTTGAATTTGGACTGTTTTCCCTCTCTTTGCATCAAAATGAGGGTGGCTTGTGCCGTTATAATTTGCGGTTTGACTGGAAGGTTCGGCATAAAAAAATACAGGACTATAATTTATAGCATCACAATCTGTAGAAATATTTGTAACCGTCCAAACAAAAAGAACCGGCACACTGGGAGCAACCTTTTTTGCATCATATTTCGGTTCCTCCCATACAAGATTTGCCGTGCAGCTTTGAGTTGGTGGAGGTTCAGTAAGGGGGATTATTGTAAATTCAGCCCCTAACCGTCCTAATGCCAACGGAACAAGCGGGGTGCCGTCAGCTTTGACAATATCAAATTTTAATTCAAAGTATTTCTCTATCTCTTTTGGAGCAATAGGCATTTTTGCTTCAATAATGCCTTTTTCCCAAGGTTTCAGCGAAAAAGAAGGGTTATTATCACCGCCAAAATCGGCAGTAGGGCTTTCTAGGCTGGTAGAATAGAAGGCAACCCGAAGGTCGGTGGCATTGCAGGAAGACTTATTGACCACTTCCCATTTGAAAGTGACCGCCGTTCCTGCTTCAATGACATTGGGGATATTGTTATCCGCCACCCAAACAATTTTCGGGGTACAAGCTAAAGCAACACCCTCATAAATTGTAAGAAGAAACAGAATCGAAACTGGAAGGAAAGACCACAAAGACCGAAAGGAGGCGGGCTGTTTGGACATAAGAATTCTCCAAAAACAGGCAAACTGAAAATTGAAAAGATAAAAATAGGCTTTAACACAATTGAAAGAGTGCTGTCAAGAAGAAAAAATTAGACTTTATTTTTTATAATCTCCCAAGCCTTATTTATTGATTTCATTTCACTTTCCGCTTGTTTTTGCAATCTTTCACCAAGCCCTTTTGTTCTATCTGGGTGATATTTCAAAGCCTCTTGTTTCCAAATTCTTTTGTATTCCTCGACTGTTAGCCCTGATCTGGTTCCCAGAACCTCAAAGGCTTCCTGCAAGGTGTTTGGATAGCTTGTATTTTTTGCCTGCTTTTCCCGTGCCTTCCTCAAGTCCTCGTCTGCACGATGTTTCTGCCGTTTGATTTCCTCGGCTTGTTTGTATAGCTCCTGTTCTTTCAGCCTTAGTTCCTCTGCTTTCATGCTATTTATGTGTTCTTGTTCTTTCCAGTCTTCCTTTGCTGTTCTGTATGATATTTCTCTCCTCTTAGCAAAGAAAAGATGAATAGATATTTTTATTTCTTCCAGCATTTCTGTAAATTTAGGAAACAGCTTATAACCTTTTGCAACACCGAGAATAAAAACAACAGTAACAATCAATAAATGTTGGCTTCTGTATTGATATATTTTAGGCATCAACAGGAAACACCCTATAAGAAAGAAAAATCTATGCAATTTTGATAGAATTTTCCCAGCAACATACCCAAAACAAAAAATTATTAGATACAACACAAAGTTATTCATTTATAACTGTTCAAATGAAACATTAATTTTTCTCTCATCATTAGAAAAATTAGGCTTCGGGAATAAAGATGCTTTTTTAAAAATTCTATTATTATAATACGGAACTACTTTTAATCTTACAGGATAGCGGTTTTTAGAAATTATTAAGGCTTCATCCTGTCCCATTGTTCTTACATCATCTGTATTGAGTAAGTTGTATTCCCTGTAGTCTTCTATGTTTTTTTCTATATCCCTGACCTGCCTTTCTCTCACCCTTCCAGAAAGTTCAGAAAAGAATTTTGATGTTACAGGATCAGAAGAACTTAGGCATATATTAGTATTTAAAGCTCCTTGAATTGCTTCAGATGTGTTTTGTCCGTATTTCATAGCAAGTTGTGAAATTGATTGCAAAACAATAGATAAAGAAACACCATACCCTCTAATGGTATTTGCCACAGAAACAAAATCGGTGATATATGAATTGCCGAACTCATCATATAGGATATATACAGGTAGGCTTTTCCCTCTTAAATGTTGATCCCTCATACATTCGTTGAAAACAGCACGGAAAAAAAGGCTGGTAACAAATGAATAATATTGCTGGTGTTCAGGTGGTGTGATGAAAAATATAGCTGTTTTTTGTTTCCTTAAATTTGTAAGTTTGTAGTCTGAATCGCTGAAAAATCCTTGTAAGTCTCTATTTGAAAGAGCTTTGAGAGAGGTTAAACAGACCCCTACAAAACTTTGCACGGTTTCTTGGTTGCCGGTCAAAACCCCTTTCCATTCGTTTAAAACATACCTGTCGTTGGGGCAAGTCGGATCCCAGCAATTCCGAGAAATCCACTTATCTAACCCCTCCCCCATTTCTCCGAAATTTTGAAGAAGATAATAGAGATTAGGCAAATTGAAATTTTGTTTATTTTTAGAAAAACTAAGGCATTTTAATAAAACTGAAATTATTCTACTTGCTCCATTGTTCCAAAATGGGTCTTTATCTCCTGGGTTTCCTATCCAAATTAAAGTTTCTGCTATTTGTTCGAGTTCTATGTGATTTTTTGCCTCTAAAAGAGGATTAAATAAATTAGAATTAAGAAGATTATGTGGATTATAAACTATAATTTTATACCCGTTAGCTTGTAAATATCCTGCGGTTAGAGAATAGACTTCACCCTTAGGATCATTCACCACCATTGAAACATTTTGTCTGCCTTTATCAAGCACATTTGGAATAATATATTTAGTGGTTTTTCCTGCTCCTACCCTTGCCACAAAACAAACATTTTGAAAGCTCTCGGCAACCGAAAGTCGGTTTTTGGCTCCATCAATTAAAAGCCCTTTGTGTGCTGGAGATAGAAAACTTTTTATCTCTTTAGGGGTAAGTATTTTTGAACCCGTCTTATTTTTCAGTATCCGTCCGTATAATAAATATTTGCCTCCCGTAAGGAGAATATCTATGATCCAGCCAAAGATTAATTTAAAAATTATCATATTTTTTAGTTAGTTGAGACTTTTAAGCACTAAAGGCTTTAAGCTCTCAAGCTCTTAAATATTTAAGCCTTTAGACACTAAAGGCTTTTTTTGTATCCCGATTTATTTTTCCCCATTTTCAAAGCTCGTTGGGCTTCTAATTCCTTCAAGACTTCCTCCTGTTGTTCTTTATCAATAGTGCCGTCTTCCCTGACCCATTCAGGTTTTTCATTTTTTTTTCCTGCTTCAAGCAACCTATCTACTCCTAAAATTCTTTTAATCCCAGCAAACACTTTTCCTACCTCCTTTTTAGTGGCTTTTACTGTATTTTCAAATTCTCACATCTTTTTGATTTTAATTTTACTATCTCTTATTTTTTTCAGTTCATCTAAAGCCTCTTGTTCTTTTGTCGGTCTGGCTTCCTCTTTTTTCTGTTCCTGTTTTTCCTGCCTTGAAAAGGTCTTGCTTGCTGGTTCCTGACAGTGAGGAACTTCACGAGCAAGCACCTCACTCATTTTATTAAATTCCTCGGATAATCCTAATTTTTTTAATCTATATTTCCTCTGCTTGTCGTCCGACAAATCTATAAAACCTACGGTGTTTCCTCTGATATAAATTTGAATTTTATCTTTTTCAAGGTTAGTAAAAAAAATTTCTTTAGTGGATGATCTATTAAATATTTGAGTCAATCGATATTGGATAGATTCTTTTTTTGTTATCTCACCAGTTCTTTTTTTGAGTTCAAATTCTTTTTGCGATACGGCTTCTATTTTCCTTTCTTGGTTCATAACCCGTTTTTGGTCTAGTTCAGGGTATTTCTCCAAAACATACCTTTCTAAGCCCTTCTTTATTTCGTCAAATTGTTTTTTTGAAAGGTAGTGATTTCTGTTCTGTTCGATCCCATTTGAACTAATCATTAAATGAAAATGAAAGTTGTTGCCTGCTTCGTGAAGGGAGCCGAAAACAAGGCAATTTTTCGCCCTTATTTCCGCATATTCACCAGCTATTTCCAAAAGTTTTTCTTTTTGTTTTTCTGTATCAATGCTTGCTTTTGAGATAGATATTATTTCGTGGTAAATTGCATTTGAGTTTTTTTGCCTTTTTAGGTGCTTAAAGTTTTTTTCAAATTCTCTTGTTATGCTTTCAGTATCCCTTTCATAAAGGTTTCTTGTGTAGGTGTATTTGTTGTCTGCTCCTTTGAAAATATAATTTGAGAGCTGGGCAAAGCTCGGCTCTTTTCTGGACATTGATTTTATAATCATTTGTTTTCTTTTTTCACATATTCTTTAACGGCTTCTTCAAGCTGTTTGAGGTAGGATAATAAACCGTGTTCATCGGTTAAGGTTTTAATGGTGTTGGAGTGTCTGGCTATTTGGTTCACATTGTTTGCTATGTTTCTTATGAGAAAAACGAACTCGTTTAGTTTTTCTTGCATTTCTTTAGGCAAGCAAAGAGTTTTGTTTGCCTGAGAAATTGCCATTGTTTTTATAAGTGAGCTTGTTTTTACTTCATACTTTTTTGATAGTTCCTCAAAAAATTTGTATTCTTCTGGTGTAAAATATATATGAATGTCCTTATTTTCTTTTCTCCATTTTTTAAGGTATTCCTTTTGGTATTCTTTTCTGTCTTTCATTGTTATTTTTTAAAAAGATTGTGTATTGCCAACGGCAAAACGGGGGGTCAAGGGGGGTGTCCCCGCCTTGCAAGATGAAAGTTTAGGTGAAACTTTCAATCTTGCCCCCCCCCATCGGCTCGGCAAAGCCGAGGATGTAAAGCAGTGTACTAAGCCGAGGGAAATTTGCAAAATATATTTTGCTTCTCCCAAAAATATGCTAAGATTGGTTAATAGTTTTTCAAAAAAGAAAAAGCACCGGATTATCTCCGGTACTTTGAATTTTCAAATAAATTTTGAATTTCTTGATCTTTAAACCATAGATGACTGTCTAAATAATTGGTATAGATTTCATAAAGCTCATTTTCAGCAATGTATTCTTTCATATCTGACACCTCTAAAATTTCTCATATTTCATATAAATTTTCGTCTAAGAACTTATCCGCTATTTGCCTTAAAGCATCATATATTAAAACATTCATATGCAATTCTCAAAAACTTTCCTTTATTTCTTGAGTATCAATATCTATTTCATTCCTTTCGCAAATATCAGACAAATATTCTACATCTAAAAAACCACATTGTAACAAATCGCACAAGATAACTGTTTCTGCTTTCATAAACTATAAATTAAATAATAAAGCATGTGATATGCAATTTTTGGCTTTTATTAGTCAATATGGAAACCGGACGGCAGATTATAAAGAGAAGTTTGAGAGTATGAATATTTTCTTGTGTTGATGAGTTCTATATTTACAAGAAAAACAAAAATTACAATTGCATCACATTATTATTAACTCGTCGTCGAAGTATCAAAACTTTGCAAAATTTCTTCTCTTGAATTTCCCGTGAAGATAGAAGAAAAAAGTTACTGGTGAAAAGAAAAAAATAATCCATTTGCATAACCTATTTTTTAGTTAAAATAAAGATTATTTTCATAAAAAAAATGGACTTCAAACAAGCGAAACAAATCCCTATTGAGGATTATTTATTATTCCTCTGATTTTCTCCAAAAATAGTGCAGAAAAATGAACTTTGGTATTTTTCACCTTTAAGAAAAGAAAAAACTGCCTCTTTTAAGGTGAATAAAACTTTGAATGTTTGGTATGATCACGGGGAAGGTATAGGTGGCACAATCATTGACCTTGTAATTTTACAGTTTCAAACAGATATTTCAGGAGCATTGAAAAAACTTCAAAGTATTTTCAGCACTGGTTTTAGGCAAGTATTAACAAAAGATAAAAAAGAAATTGAGCCAAAAAGTAAAATTTTAATAAAAGAAATTAAACCATTGTCATATTTTCCTCTTATTAATTATTTACAGGAAAGAAAAATAAATATTTCTATAGCTAAAAATTATTTAGTTGAAATTTACTACAAAGCAGGAAGTAAAGATTATTTTGCAATTGGTTTCAAAAATGATTCTGGATGATACGAAATAAGAAACAACCTTTTCAAGGGTTGTTTCTCCCCGAAAGATATAACAACAATCAAAGGAAAAGAGGGGAACAGAGAAATCTATATTTTTGAATGATTTATTGATTTTCTTTCCTATCTAACATATACTAAAAAGCAGTTTTTAAACGAGCAAATTATCATTTTAAATTCGGTTTGTTTAACAGAAAAAGCAATAGAGAAAATTCAAAAATTAAATCCTTCGGTACTGCATTTTTATCTTGATAACGACAAAGCCGGAGAAAATACGAAAAATAGAATTTTAAAAGAGACTTGATTGAGATTGAAAGGCATTTCTAAGAATTGTTATTATGCTGGTTTCAAAGATTTAAATGATTTCATCAGGGGTATAAAAAATAACTCTCACAAACAAGGAGAATAGCCGTGAACAAAGACTTTGAAAAAAAATCAATTGAAGAATTGGTTATTTTGCAAAAAGAGATTGAAGAATTAATTCTTCAAAAGCAGAAGGAGAAGAAAGCGGAGCTGAAAAAGCAGTTTCAAGAGTTGGCGGAGAAGGCGGGGTTGTCTCTGGATGAGATTTTGAGCCTCAAGAAGGAACCGAAAAAAATCAAGATTAAGTACAAGAAGGACTCTAACACTTGGTCTGGTCGTGGTCGCCGTCCAGTTTGGGTTGCAGAACTGGTGGAGAAGGGCGGGAACATCGAAGACTTTTTGGTGAAAGAAGCCTGAAAATAGTACACACCCTCAAGAAGGGGTGTATTTGCCCCGTAGTTAAAAGAACGACTCCCCCTGTAGGTTGGGTCGTTTTTTGTTTTTTCAGAGATTTTAAGACCATTCTACCCCCTTTCTTGGGGGGTGTAGGTAGCACCTCACTCAAGCATGGTTCATAGTTGCCTCTCCGCCCCCCTCCTTCCCGTCAAAGGGTGGTTTTATCTCACCCCTTCAAGAATCACTGCTTTTGCCCCGTATTTGTAAAAATAGAACCTCAAGGTAGGGTTTATCGTTTTTCTTGTTTGGAGAGCTTAGAGGGTGGTTCTATCTCTTTTTAGAGGGGTTTCAAAGGTGAAGTTTTGCCCCCAAGGTGCTTTTGTTTTCTTTTTCTAGGAAAAAACACTCTTGCATGGGAGGGAAAGGGGAAATTGTTGGAGGGTTGTTTTTCTAAAAGCCCATTTTATGGGCTTCCATCGAGGCGAAAGCCAAGCATTTGAAAGGTGGCTTGCCACCAGTGAGCCGCAAGGCTCTTTTTGTGGCTCCGCCACCTTTTACTTTTTCTTTTTTATATAGATAAAAAAGATTTATACTTTTCCGCTCGTGAAACCCCTTGATTTCATTGGGGATCAATTACACCGCGACAACAAATTTACTGCTATACGACAACAAATTTACTGCGAGCCGACAACAAATTTACTGCGAACAAGTGCCACGATGTGGCAGTACGACACAAGCACATACGACAAAAAATAGGTTACATTGTTGTCGAATAGCTCAAATTACTGTTTTTACTTGCAATCAATTTTAAATTTTAAAAATTATGCAATGACTTGAAGAGCCGACAACATTTTTACGGTCATAAAAAACAAGTAGATATTGTAATTGTTCTTTTAGAATGGTATATTTTTGGTATGAAAAATAAAAAACCTGATCATAATTCAATAGTTGCGAAATCAAACGATCTTGTGACTAAGTTAGCGAAGTTTGACCTGCCTGAACTTCGCCTTATTGCCTATTGCTTGGCTCACTACGACAGTAGGAAGCCTGAAAATAGAACATTCACGGCTAAGATTACGGATTTAGTAAAATATTTCCTATGGATGAGGATAGTTGCCTATACCGTCATTTATAATGCTATGTTAGAGCTAAATAATAAGCCTCTTGTTTTTGATAAGGGTAATGAACGGCATTTTTGGAACTGGTTCAGTGGTTTTATTTATAAGAGAGGAAAGGGGGAATTTGAGTTTAGAATTAACCCAGACATTCAGCCATATTTACTTGAATTAAAAGATTGTTTTTCTATTTATAGATTAGCTGATGTTTATCAATTCAAGTCGGCTTATACTTGGAAATTATATGAAAATTTAAATAGGTGGAAAAAAAATTGCTCTTGGTATGTTGAAATAAAAGTTTTAAAAGCTTATCTTGGTGCTGATAAAAAATATAGCCGTTTCAATTCTTTTAGAGAGAGAATACTTGACCCAGCTATTGAGGAAATTAACGAAAAAAGTGATTTAAATGTTGGTTATGAAAAAGAAATTGACAGGAATTCTGTAGTTGCTTTAAAATTTTTCCTATTTAGAAAACCAACTGATGATATCATTGAGATAGATAATCCAGAAAATATTCTATCAAAAATGCTTTTAGTTTGTGGTATAAAAAATAATATTGCAGATAGTTACATAAAAAAGATATGTGAATTAAACAAAGAGAACCATTTTATAAAAAAAGTGCCCGAAATTAGGGCGAGGTGGAACGAAAAAAAAGGGCTATTGCCTAAATATATGCTTGGGGGAATAAACAAGGAAATTGAGCAAATAAATTTGGATGTAATACAGGAAGGTTTGCCAGAATATCACGAATCATTATCTTGTTGGCATAATAAAAAATTGAAAAAAGAGATTTGCAAGGTTAGAGAAAGGGGGATTGCTGGGAATAGAAAAAAATGTCAAATTTGTTTAGAAAAAATACCTGTGGCAACTTTTGGGGTTTGATTTTAAAAAACTATTTATAAACATCTTTTCTGTGTTTTATTCTAACAACCAGAATAACAAGCCTGTCATAATGCTTTTCACAAATAATTCTATAGGTTCAAACACGAAATTTATACTGACCTGTTAAATTTCAAACTAAAGGAACTAAATAATATTCTGGATTTATCAACAGTTTTTCTTTTATATTTTTCCTAATTAATAGCTGAATATTTTTATCAAACTTGCTAATATCTTTTTCAGCATTTTTAGTAAATTCTACCTTCATTTTTATTTAAGATTATATTTTTCCTCTATTTCTTTAAAGGAAATAGTCTCTCATCAAGAAGAAATAAAATCATGGTGAGCCTCTATAGCAGAATTATAATCTTCAAGCTCTTCTACTATTTTATCAATCAACATCCTTTCAAGTTCTTCCTTTAAAAAAGTTTCTTTATCTTTACCATCTTTTAATTTTACTCAATTTAATAAAAGATTTTCAAATTGTGATGGCAGTGTAACTGATATGTTATGAATTTTAGTCATTTTTATTATTTTAATTTTTAAATATTCTCTATTATATGAAAAAATACAAGAAATCAAAAATTTTAAATAAAACAACAACGGTTTCTTTCGTTGTTGTTTTATAATGTTTTACTTGTTTTATATGTTTAGAGACCTTATTTTTCAGCTTTAATAAGCCGTTTTTTACAGTCAATTATTACATAATCCTACCTAACTATTACATAATCCTTACAGAGCTATTACATAATCCTACCGACCTATTACTTTTTCCTTACGAAACTATTACATAATCCTACCTAACTATTACAGATTGATTACGATGTATTAGTTACATTATATTTTTATATAAAAAAGAAAAGCAACATTTTCATACCTAAAAATTTGACTTAAATATTATTGCAAATACAATTTCTGTTGTATTAGAACATAATAAAACATACTATGTTTTTTGATAAATTAGACATAAACAACAAGGTAACACAGTCAAACGATTTGGTTATAGCACAATACAAGTTATCATTGAACGAGCAAAAAATAATGTTATGCTTAATATCATTAATCCAGCCAACTGATACAGATTTCAAAGTTTATAAGCTGAAGATAAAAGATTTACTAGATATTTTAGATATTAAAAACAAGAAATTCTACAAAGAGGTTCAAATAATAACTGGAAATCTTATAAGAAGGTGAATAACATTCACTTCTCCTGAAAGGGATTTGCAAATAAACTGGCTTTCTTCTGCTGAATATTTTAAAAATGAATGATATGTTGAATTATCAATTGACCCTAAGCTAAAGCCATATTTGTTAAATCTAAAAAATAATTTCCTGTCTTATGATTTTTCAATTGCTATAAGGTTTAGGAGTGCATATACAATAAGGATTTTTCAATTATTGCTTGCAAATTACAGAAAATATAAAAAGAATAATTTTATTTTTACACTTGATTTCCTAAGATGATTATTAAATCTTGAAGAGGATCAATATAAATTGTTTTCAAATTTCAAGGCAAGGGTTCTTGAACCAGCAAAGGTTGAACTAGAATCTAAGCATAAAAAATTCTTTTTTGAATATAAAGAAATGAAAGATAAAAATAAGGTGCATTCTATTGAATTTATCATAAAAACTTTTGAATGAAAAAATAATGAGGGGATGGGGAAAATTGCTTGTCCGTTTATGTCTGAACTGTTGCAGTGGATTCCAAACGAGACAATTGACGAACTCATAGAGAGCTATTGAATAAACATTATTCAAAACAATTACAAGTATTTCAAAAACGAGCTTGATAATTGAAAGATAAGAAATAAAAATAATCCTTCATCTTTCTTAATAAAGGCTATAAATAATAATTATGCTTGAAACTTGCCTAACAAGGAATTGCTTAAATCAAAAAAGGAGTTAGAGAAAGAAAAGGAGAGGATAGAGCAGGAGGAAAGCGAAAGGAAAAAGAAATTTGAATTATACTTAAAAGATCTGTTCAAAACAAAGTACAGCAGTCTTTCAGAGGATAGAAAAAAGATTTTGGAATATGATTTTATACAGCATTTGAATTCAACAAGTATTTGAAAATCTATTTTTAAGAAAATAAAAATAAATTGATTTACCGATACATTTTTAGAATTTTATTTATTCAGCAGAGACAAGGTACTAACTGAAAATGAAATAAATTTTAAGGTACAGGATAGCATCAAGACATTATTCTAAGAATACATCACATAACAAATATTATATTATTAGTATTTTTTACTAATAAGTACTTCTTATTGATTTTTATATGATAATTTGACAGATGTTTTAAAAAGTATACAATGTGCACATTGTATACTTTTTAACTTTATGAATATGAATACTATTGCTACTGTTCCGTTTTCTCTTAGACTTGATCCAAGTACCAAGGCACTACTTGAACAGGAAGCCAAAAGAAATGATCGCTCACCATCCTATCTTGCCAATCAAGCAATTAAGAGTTTTTTGCAGGCTAAAACAGCGAAGAGAAAGGCTATTGAAGAGGCTGAAAAAGGAATATTTATCTCTGAAGAAATTGTAAATACTTGGGTTGATTCATGGGGAAATAAAAAAGAACTTCCTACACCTGAACCAGATATATTTCCTAACACTAAATAGATTATGCAGATAAGGTTTTTAGTAAGCTCGTTAAATGATTTAAAATGGTTCAGGTATTATTATGAAAGTATTTTTCCTCAGTGATTGGAGAAGGCTCAAAAACAATTTCATAGCACAAAAGGTTTAATAAAAAACAATCCTTATATAGGGCATCTTATTCAAGATAATAATATCATGGAATTTTCTATACATAAAACACCATTTTCTTTTATTTACTTAATCAGAGGTGAAGTAATTGAAGTTTTAAGGGTATGGGATGAAAGGCAGGATAGAGAAAAATTATTTTTTGGTGATTTTTAAATCATTATCAAATATATTCTATCAATATTTTATACTTTTTTACTACTTCACATAATACTTCTTATGTGGTGTGATGAAATGGTTGTTTATAGCTTTACAAAGCCGTTTTATAAATTTTAGAAAAATTTAGCATTCTTTTTCAATGTCAAGTTTCGCTATTTCAAGCTATTATATTTTTTATAATGTTGTATAATATATTTTTGCTTTTATATGAAAAATTATTATAGTTACTGTAATTTGGTATTTAATTAAAATATTATGATAATTCGCAACTGAGAGAAATGCTACACAATGGAAGAGGCATTAGATATTGCTTATAAACAAACAGTAGAAGATGCAGATGGATTTATTAAATTGCTTATGGAAAAACAAGGGAATAAAAATACCGAATTAGAACAAGAGCAATATGTTTAGAGTAAACATAATTGATACAGCTTCTTACAAAATTAGAAATTTTGTAGGTTCTTATTTCTGGGTGTCCATTGATTTATTTACAGACTGCTGAATTGAGAATGCTTGAACAATAAGAGAAAATTATAAATAAATCATACGGACTAAAGAATGAAATTCATATAGAGTTAAACAAAAATCTTTCATTACCTACAGTTTTGCCAAAAAGAAAACCGAGAAATAACTACCTAACAACAGTCGTTGTACTAAAATTTGTGTGCTACACTGAAGATAAAAAACAGAAGATAAGATTTGTTGAAGATATAGAATTTAATAAAAGATAAACGGCTATTCGCATTTACTTTCCAGAACAAAAGGCTTAAAGCATTTAGTGCTTTAAGCCTTTTGTGTTTCAATGCTTTTAGCATTTTAGCACTAAGTGCTAAAAGCACAGAATGCTAAAGTAGCTAAAACACTTTAGACTTAAAACACTAAATGTTTTAGTGTCAAAAGCATTTAGTGTTTTAAGCACAGAAATACTTGCTTTTTTATAGAAAAAAGATATACTTAACTAAATAATTCATCAGGAAGAAATTATGAAAATATTGTTTTATTCGTCCAAAGGCGGGCAGGGAAAAACCACTCATGCCATAAGCTATGCCAAACATAGGGGGGCTTTGTACTTCACCAACGACTACGAGAGCGGAACAGTTGAGATTTACAAGGATATTTTCCCAGAAGACCAATTGCATATCATTAGGAACGAGGACAGCCTTAATTTGCCCGTTGATCTGGATGTGGTGTTTGACTTCGGGGGCTGGGTGGATGAGAGAATAGAGAGCATTGCCAAGATTTGTGATGTGTTGGTTGTGCCTCTTTTCTACCAATCTATGGCGGATTTAATGCCCTGCATTAAGACGGTGAACACTCTAAAAGGATTAAATGAAAATGTGGTGATCCTCATAAATAACACAGACAAAAAAGATGTGGATGATCTGAAAAAAGGATTAAATAAAAAGTTTCCTGAAAGGAAAATATTTGTGGTGAATAAATCAAAATTCATTCCTCGTTTGGCAAATGAGGGAAAAACTATAGATCGGCTTTCAAATGAAAACCCACTTAATAGATACCTGTTAAGTGGATTGCTTTCTCAACTGAATGAGTTCTACAATTATTTGGATAACTCACCTTACGCACCCAGATGGCGTAAGATACCTGCATGACAAAAAAGAACCTGCTTGATTTATACAGCGAGTATCTCATTAGTTCCTTCGGTCAAACGACGGCGACCGGTCTTTCAGCATTGTTGA
>NQJD01000037.1 GCA_004284765.1 Candidatus Electronema aureum | reverse complement strand
TGCTCAAACGCTCAACTCAGATCAATCACTTTGCACTCAAATCCAAGCTCTACCTGAAAGCCCTTCAATCGGCTTACGTTGCCTTGCTTCAACTGAATCCTGTAAGGCTTGTTGCGTAAGGTGAGTTAAGAGTAAGAATAATTAGCTAAGTGCCCAATGCGCACAGGAGAAAACACTATGAAGATATTGAAAGAAGCTGTATTGTTCAGCATGTTTATGGCGGCATTTCTGTCGCTCGGAATTGGACAGGCAGCAGCTCAGGCGACATGTGGAGACAAAGTCTGGACGCTTTGGGCAGGCCAGCATATCAATGTCGGAACAGTCACTGTCAAGAATGACGCGGAGAATGTCTATGTCACTTACGCCATAGATACAGCCACCCAGCCAAGCGCGACATTCGGCACCCTGCACATGTGGATGGGCAATGACCTTTCCATGCTGCCCGGCGGCGGCGCGAAACGTCCTTCGCCCGGACAGCTTCCGTATCATTCCGGTGTGGATCCGTATCCCTCCTCGGAAGGGCTGACATCCTACACATTCACTGTTCCGCTCGCCAGCATCAATGTCACCATCGCACCTGAGACATGCCCCAACCTGCCGCCCCTTTACGTGGTCACCCATGCCGAAGTGCGGGATGTTGATGACGGTTCAGGCAGCCTCAGCGGCCAGACCGCCTTCGGCGGCGATCAGCCGGGGTCGGGAAAATCTTGGTGGTTCTATGGACTGTACACGATCTGCTGTGACTTCGGCGGCGGTGACGGACTGTGCTTCACCGAGACCGCCTTCGCCAAAGGCACTCATATCTGGACGACTCTCAAACAGTCCAACCCGGAAAATCTTCCTTCCCTCAAGCTGACAAACAACCGCTGGGGCTGGGCGATCAACCTGACCAAGACCGGAACAGCTACCTATGAAATCTGGGCTGGAGCAGGTTTGAACAAAACCGCCAATGGCACGTTGGCCGGAACACTCACAGTCAACTGGAATGGAGAGGCTGCTGAAGTCAAATACTCTCTGAATCCTGGCAATGCGCTGGAGGAAGTGCATATCTACGCAGCCGACGCAAAGCCGACAACAGTGGCCCCCGGTCAGTATGGCTATCCGTCAGAAGGCTATGATGTGGGCGGCGTTCAGGAATTCAGTTACACAGTGCCGCTGAAAGATGTGGATGGCAAGGGTGGTGTCTGGCTGATCGCCCACGCTGTTGTCTCCGGCGGTCAGTGTGAGTGATTGAGGAATTATCGGGACGGCTGATTGTGTCCCAATAATTTTTTACAGAAGGGGCGGAGCAATCCGCCCCTTCTTTTTTTGCAAGCAAGAAAACGAGATTCACCGCGCAGAGATCGGCCTTGTTGCCGACCAGCATGACAGGGGCTTTGCTGCCGAACGCCCGCACGTGCTCCAGCCAGTATTCCGCCTGCTCGTTGGCGTTGATTTCGGTTCTGCCGTCGAGGAGGAGGATGTAGAGGCAGCGCGAGCGGAGAAAGAACTGGTGGGTGGCGTGGGCCACGACCTGCCCGCCGAAGTCCCAGAAATGCGCGGTGATTTCCGTGCCCGGCACCTGCCAAGTGGAAATGTCTATGCCCGGAGTCATCTGCTCCTTGCCCGCAACCACTTCGAGGCTATTGAGAGCGCGGATGAGGGAAGTCTTGCCCGCCTCGCCATAGCCGAGAAAGATCACGCGGACTCGGTTGAGTGGGCGTTCTGTTTGGCAGAGATTTTTTATATAGGCATTGATCTGCGCCGGTTCTTGGGCAAGGATTTCCTCTGGGAGATTAGCCACAGCTTCGAGAAATTCCTTATTTGTCGGCACTCCGTCAATGCGTCCTTGGAACCAGTCAGCCCAGATGTCAAAGCCGTGGCCGTAGTTGCGGAGAATTTGAACGAATTCTTTGCCGCGCTGAAGCCATTCTTGTGACTGAGAGGCATAGAGGGGTTGATAGAGATAGTCTGCGGTTGATTTGCCTGATTGAATGTGCTCTTTAATAAAATACAACTCACTTGACATGTCGATTTGTAGTAATTCAGCATAATCTGTTATTTTGCCACTCGCATATCCTGATTTGCTATATATTAAAAAATCTAATTTTGCATCTATCAATTCAACGATATCTTCGCTCCTGCTTCTTATTATAAATAATCTATTTTTATGAAAAGATATTTCTTCTGTGTAGAGTTTATTCTTTTCATTTTTTAGAAACTCTGTATTTTCTGGATCATATATAAACTCGATAGCTGTACTCAGTATTAGTAAATCAAGAATTTCACTCTGCTTTATATCCTCACTAAGGAAAGAAAAAATAAGCAAATCAATCCGAGATAAAAAGGATAATTTCCACTCAGTTGATAGATTGGCAAGTTCTTTTCTTGTTTCTTCTCTGTTCATAGCAAGCTGTTTAGTTGGGTGGCATAGGCGTTTCACAAATTGCCCCTGCGCGGGCATCGGCTATCACACGGCGGGCATGGCCTTGCACCCGCCTGCTGGCAAAAGGTATATTTCTTCTACCTGGAAGTATATTTTTTAGACTTTCTCATCTATTTTTCCTATTTTCTCATCAAAAAAATATACGAGGAAATAGGCCGCGCCTGTCTGCTCATATATTTTTCCTATTAAAAGATAGGCGCGGGGGATGAGGAGATCTATTTTTTGGACTTTCTCGTCCTTCGGGAGCATTCACCGCAACGCCTCGCCCATCATTCCAGCCTCGGCAGCGTCCCGCTCAGGCCGGTGGACTATTCCCAGCAGGCTGTCAATCGAGATGTCCTCATCCAAAAGCGGCCAATGAATGCCGTAGCCGGACGGCGATATGTCATAGGTCATTCGCTCCAGCTCCGAGGCATTCGCCAGCAGGGGCGAGACAGTTTCCAGACGGAACGTCTTCATTCTGCCGTCAATCTCAATGTCAAGCAATCCATCTGCAAACTTGAGCAATCCTATCTCGTGCAATTTCTTCATGCCGATTTCCTCTGCTGAAAATCATCCCATGCCTTTTCAATAGATTCAAAATGATCAAAGATGATCTTCCTGATCTCACGCTTGGCCGCGCTGTTCATGTTGTACATGTAGGCTTCTGAAATCTCAAATTCCTCCGGGTGCAGCCAGTATTTGCAATCCATGTCACCTTTCCGGCAATGAATATGAATAGGCTCGTTCCCTTCGCCTGCATAAAAAAAGAGCCTCCAGCCGGACAACAGAAGAACGGTGGGCATTTGTTTCTCTCTGGGAATAGGATTGGTTGACTTTTGAGCAGATAACTTTTGTTATATCCTGCTCCTCGCTTGTTTGTATGCAAGAAAAATATACGAGGAAAAGGCCCTATCTATCTGCTCATCTATGTGTCAGCCGCCAGACTAAAAAGCTAGGCGGGTTTTGTCAAGAAAATGCGGCGGCAGGCAAGAAATTGCCCAAATTGACCAGCGCATCAACATCCTCCCCCATAAAGCGTCTCACTCATGCGGGTGAGATGCTTTCATTCGAGTGAATGAGATTCGAGGCTGCCGCATTGTTGCAGGTTAGAACCTTGCTGCATTCAAACCTTGACAACCTACCCAAGGTGCGGCTAAATCCACAGAGAGCAGTTACTGAAAATCTTAGGCAGCACATTAGCTGAATCTCCCTCTCAGCGGCCTTCCTATAGAAAAACGTAAAGAAGAATGGTTCCCTTGCAATGACACAAGAAATAACCTACACCAGCAAAGAAAAATACATTGGGGAACTGTCAGAAGACGGCAAGCGGCATGGACACGGTTTATGCATCTATCCCGATGGCAGCCAGTACGAAGGAGAATGGCAGCATGACTCTCGGCACGGCGAAGGTACGTACATTGATACCAACGGGAGCAGCTATACCGGCTACTGGACCGAAGGAAAAAGGAACGGTAAAGGCTGCTTAGAATGCTCTGGCAAGTACAACGGCGAATGGTTAGATGACGAGCGGCACGGCCACGGTATTCAGAATAGCATGGACGGCGCGGTTTATAGCGGCGACTGGAAGAACGGGTTGCGGCACGGACACGGTACCCTGATTTGCCCGGATGGCTCCAAATATGACGGTGAATGGTGGGAGAACAGAAAGCACGGCCAAGGTGTTTTGATCTTACGCAACAGCACCAAATACGTCGGCAGTTGGAAAGATGATGCTCGTCACGGCCAAGGCACGGTTTTCTTTCCAGACGGCAGCAAGTATTTCGGTGCATTTGAGAACAACCATCGGCACGGACACGGAGTATGCAGCAGCCCGGACGGTTCTAAGTACATCGGCAAATGGGAACACGACGGGCGCAGCGGCTGGGGTACGTACACCTATACCGATGGCAGCAGTTACATCGGTTCTTGGAAGGCGAATAAGAAACACGGCCAAGGAACGTGTACGTATCCTGATGGCTCAAAATACGAAGGCGAATGGCGAGATAATCTGCGGCACGGTAAAGGCACGTATCTTTACCCAGAAGGTGATCAATACGCTGGAGAATGGGTTAAAGATCAGCGGCAGGGTTATGGTATTTACACTCATGCCAACGGTGATCGCTACGTGGGTGAATGGGTGTATGGCCGCAAGCACGGCTCTGGTTCCTATACCGCTTCAGCGGGCAGCAAATACACCGGCGAATGGCGAGACGATTACATGCACGGTCGCGGGGTTTATGTCTCTGCGGACGGAGAACGCTACGACGGCCTTTATCAGCGCAGTCAGCGGCACGGCTCAGGGGTTTTCACGTTTCTCTCTGGCAATGTCTATGCAGGTCAGTGGTTGCACGGGATGATGGAAGGCTCTGGCACGCTCTCCCTGCCAGACGGCACCGTTTACGAAGGCGACTGGAAAGGCGGCTACATGCACGGCGAAGGCACGCTCTCCTTTCCCAACGGCACTGTTTATAAAGGTGAATGGTGGGAAGACAAGAAGCACGGTCAAGGCACCTGTGTTTATCCTGACGGCGGTAAGTATTCTGGCACGTGGCGGGACAATATGCAGAACGGCCACGGCACGTACACCTACCCAGACGGCTCAGTTTATAAAGGAAAATGGCAGAACAATCAGCGGCACGGTGAGGGAGCGTGTACCGATCCTGACGGTGACACCTATACGGGAAGCTGGCAGGAGGATAAGCGGCACGGTAAAGGCGTGTTGACCGTTGCCAACGGGCAAAGTAAGCAGGGCTGGTGGGTCAATGACAAATACAGCGGCTCTGGCCCACCTGAGAAGAAAGAAGACGACAAGGACAAAGACTTCTTCGACATGATAGGAGGCGACATAGAAGATGCCGCCAATTTGGTCGGAGGAGACGACGAGGATGACTATGACGACTAAGTCACTGCGGCTTTAGGCGAAGTCTGCCACTTCTTCGCCATCGATATTCACTGATATGCTGGCAAAATCAACGGAGGATGCTGGGCTGGTCAGCACTGGAGCAATGTTCGCTAACTGCTCGCCTGCCAGAACGCTTTCCTTTTCCAGTGGCACGGGTCGAGGAATACCTTGCTCATCTACCACAATGCCTAATTCTGCTAAAGCGACCAACTCGTCCTCAGCGCAGTCTGCCAAGCTGACCACTGCGCGGCTCTTGATTTCTTCCAGATAGGGCAGCAGAGCTGGGCTGAGTTCCTGATCTTGCCAGATGAGAAAAGAGTAGAGTACCTTGGCCTCGACGTAGCGTTTTTCTTCCTTGGCTTTGTGGGCAGCAGCAATGAGCTTGGTGCTAATTTCCTTCCGTTTTGCTAAGAGAGCAAAGAGCGGAGCTTGTTCCTGTTCCGCCTCTGGGAAAAGACTCATCAGACCCTCTAATTTATCGCGAACAGCAATAAACAGACTGCGGTCAAGACAATCAGCGATCTCTCGCAAGCGACCATTCTTGATCGCATCAATCTTACTCAGGTAGTTTATAACCTCATTTTTATGCTTATTGTCACTACTGAGCTGCTGGAATAACGTCCGAGCAGCACCGTACTGCTTTTGCTCAAATAAAGCCACGGCTTGCTCAACTTTGCTGCTGTTGCCAATGTATCGCTCGGCACGACGGCGCAGGGCAATTACCTTTTCTGACAGTCCTGGATCAAAGGCTTTGATGTTGCGCAGCAGCAGGATGGTTTCGCTGTACTCACCCTTGTTGAATAATTCCTGCGCCTGCCTGTATTTGCCCGCAATGTTGAGGTCGCGGTTGATGTTAGAGATCAGCAGGATGAAATCGCCTTTGCTGTCAGGAAACTCATTGGAGAGTGCCTGCGCCAACTCTTTGGCCTTTTCTAACTCGCCCGCGCTGATCAGCTTATAGACCTGCGAGGTCTGTTCTTGCTTTTGCTGCTCGTATTCAGCAAAGACAATCTTGCAGGCATCGCACTGCTCATCATTGCTTCTTCGTTTGCATTTTGGACAGACTTTCATAAAAAAGATGACCTTCTTTCTGTTGTACCGCAGATATATCGCCTCAGGTTACGGTGCCATAATCAGGGGTAAAGCGCAAGCAGTTTCTCTTCGCCCTCTTGATCAGCAGCAGGTTGCCAGCGATCTTCATCACAACATTTCTTGTACATAAATCATCTTCCATGTTCACCACCTGTAAGCCCCTGATTCTTGCCTCGGCCTCGCCCCGGCGGTACCAATTTCTCCATGATCTCGGCCTGAATTTCACCTGTCTGCCTGCTGACATCGAAGAAACCCCACTCCCCGACGAGCAGCCCGCTGTCTTTGCTCGGCGCATGGCCGTAGAAAAAGCCGAAATTATTGCCAACCAGCACCCAGCAAGTTGGGTGATCGGTGCGGATACCGTGGTTACGTTAGACGGCCAGATCATTGGTAAACCGACCGATGCCGCCCATGCTTTGGACATTCTGCGGACTTTGCGGGGCAAGACGCATCAAGTCATCACTGGGTTAGCCGTGGTCTGTCAGCAGGAACACTGCGTTGAAACCTTGACTGAAACCAGCGAAGTTACCTTTGCTGATTTTTCTGATGCAGTGTTGGCTGCTTACATCCGCACCGGTGAACCGTTAGATAAGGCCGGAGCCTACGGCATTCAGGCGGTTGGCGCGTTTTTAGTCAGCAGCATCCAAGGTTCTTGCTCCAACGTAATCGGCCTACCGCTCAGTTCCTGCGTTGCGCTGCTCCTGCGGCGTGGTCTTATTGCATCTCTGTCGTAAAAAACGTGGTTGTCTTTTTGAGGAAAATAATGTTATCTTCTGAAGAAGGCTCTGCTTTTCCGTAGCCAGACAGTTGTGGTAGCAGAGCAGCTCTTCAGGCTCAAGACTGCGGTCAGAGCGGTGAATCCTCATTAACCGATACAGCCCTATGAACGCCATTCGACAAACAACAGCTTCTGCGGCGGATTCAGAACTAAAAAACATTCCCGAACAGCAGATTGAGGAGGACAAAGGCGGCATAACCTTGCCGGAAACCCTCTGTACTCTGTTGACGGAAAAGAATAACCGCCAAGTCGATATTATGCTGGAGCAGCTGGCAGCTGGGGTGCAGGTGGGCAATCCCCGAATGCGGCTGAAGGCGGCTTGCTATCTGACCGACGCTTTGGAGCTGCTCATCGCCCATCAGGAATGGCAGCGGATGGACAAGCTGCTCCCTGCGGCAGAAATTGCGCTGGCGGCAGCGGTAGAAAATGAGGTCGGAGCGTGGCAGATGATCACCGCTCTGTCAACCTTTGCCGCGTATCAGATTGAAATGGGCAAATACGCCTCGGCCCGCCGCGCGTTGCTTACCTTTGCCGCCCCGAACGCACTGCCTGCCTCAGCTGATAAAATCCACGAGCGCGTCGAGCAGCTGATCAGCGACTTAGCCACTCGGCCTTTGCTGGAGCTGCTTCTCGTTGAATATCTTTTTGATAAAGAAAGAGGCAATGATGCCGGACGCTTGTTTGCGGTTTTCGGTACATCAGCAGCAGAATTCCTTTTAGAACCGCAGAATCTCAAGCAGTGCCAAGACAAGGCAGATGCCCTGCTCCGGCTCTTTGGTGAAATCGGTCAGCCTGCGGAAAAGAGCCTCTGCATGTTGCTGCGTCAGACAGCGGACTGGTACCTGATTCGCAATATCATTCGGCTGTTGGGCGAAAAAGGTAGCATTATCTGCTTTGCCGAGATAACTCCCTTTCTTGATCATGAAGATTTGCGGGTTAAGGGCGAGGTATTGCGTGCTGCCAGTCGGATCGAGGCACCGAGTAAAAAAGATTTTTTCCTCAAGGCACTCAAGACGGTACCTAAGCAACTGACCGAGTTGGTGGTTTCCTTGCTCGGTGACATCCCCGACAGCAGCTTGGTGGCACCGCTTGCCGATCTGCTCGACGAAGCTGCTTTGATCAAGAATAAGGCTGGGTTAAACCTTCAGGCTGCGGTCTGCCAGACTTTGGGTAAAATTGGCTCGGTCAAAGCTGTGCCCACGCTCAAAAAGGTCATTGCGGCCAATTCCGGCACAGCCGGTGGGCCAGCAGAACAGCAGCTTCTGCGGGCGGCGGAGCAGGCTATCCAGATCATCAGCCACGGCGGTAAGCACAAACGTCCCGGTGTTCCCTCGCCGGATGTCCCCACGCAGAATAACCCTTTTGCTGCGCGAGAGGCAGGGATTATCCGCACCGCTATGTCTGGCGACCGAGCAACAGCTGCTCGGCAGCTTTTTGAGCTGATTGCCGAATGTGTGCAAGAGGGTGATCTGTTCAATGCCGAACGGTTGCGCGATCGATTCAGCGAGATCAATCCTAACGCCATCGCCGAAATCATCCAATCAGCAGAGCTGATTCAAGAGGCAAAAAGCGGAGTACAGGTACGCGGCTATTTAGATATCTGGTCAAATTTGCTCCACGAACTGACTTCTGAGGAATTCAGTGCTATCTACCACGAGTTAGAGAACCGCGTCTTAGAGCCAGAGGAAATTCTTGTCCGGCAAGGCGAGCGCAACGATGAGCTGTTCTTCGTCAATCACGGCACCATCCGGGTTTTCTATAAAAAGAACGACCGAAAAATCTACATTAAAAGCCTCAGCGACGGCGACTTAGCCGGAGAGAATTTTTTCAGCACCTCAGTCTGGACGGTGAGCATGAGCGCGGTTACGGAAAGCCGGATTTCTATCCTCAAGCGTTCTTGTTTTGAGCGTTGGAAGGAAGCGTATCCTGGCTTGGAAGAAAAACTGCGGAATTTTTATAACAGCACCAACAATATCCGCGATCTGCTTCAACGCAAGGGTCTCAATCGCCGAACGTTTGATCGTTATACCCTGTCCCGTAAGGTGGATTTCCAAGTCATTGACACGCCGGGGAAACCGCTCGGTCAGAAATTCAAGGGCAGACTGTTCGATGTGTCACGAGGCGGCCTGTCGATGGTCTTCCGCATGGCCCAACAGAAGCATATCCGCGTCCTTTTGGGCCGGAATATGCAGATCACTATCCCGGTGGTTGGAAGTCCGCCAGAGCTAAACGTGCAGGGACAGGTGTTATCGATTCAGCCTGCGGACGAAGAGATGGGTGAGTACAAAATCAGCCTTGTGTTTGGCGATGCGCTGGAGCAAGAGGAGCTACAGACGGTGCTGGGGTAGCCTCCAGCAGGCGGCCCCGCCAAGCCCGGTGGCCTGCCGGATAGGAGAATTCCAACCAGCCAACAAAAACGCCGACCCGCAGGCCGCTGCTTAGGTGCAGTTCGCTGCGATTTCTGCCGTTCAGGGTCGCTTCGATGATCAGAAGAATGTGATCATACTTGGCTTTGCTGCCCATGCGCCAAAGCAGCTGTTCGATTGTACGTCGCTGCAAGGCCGGATGTAAAACGCGAAACGGTTCCCGCAGCAACCGCAGCGTATCATCTTCCTCCTGTACCACCTGCTGCCAAGCATCGGTGGTCATTTCTTCCAGCAAGTCCTCATCTACAGCCAGACTGTCAGCGGTTTTCAAAAGAGAATTTTTTATCCCCGGCTCGAACTGTTCACATAGAAAAGGCAGCAGCTCATGCCGCACTCGGTTGCGGAGAAACTTCCGGTCGTTATTGGAAGAATCAAAACAATGAGGGATATCGCGTTGCGTCAGCCAAGCGAGCAAATCCTGCTTGTTTGTCCGCAGCAGCGGACGGATGATCTCGCCGCTTTTCATGCTCATCCCAGCCAGTCCTTTGCGCCCACTGCCACGCAGCAGACGAATCAGCACCTCTTCTGCCTGATCGTCAGCAGTGTGACCGACTGCAATTGCGCTTGCGCTACAGTTTTTTGCCACTTCTCGCAGAATAGCATAGCGCAGCTCGCGGGCCGCGTGTTCAATGGACAGATGCTTTTCCTGAGCATAAGCAGTGACATCTGCTGTCTTTGGCAGGAAGGGAATGCCGAGCTTTTCCGTTGCTGCGGCTACCGTTTCTTTTTCCTGCGGGGTTTCGGTTGGCCGCAGGCCGTGATCTACCCAAACCGCTACCAGCTCCAGCCGAAGAATTTTCCGCGCTGATGCCAGCAAGTGGAGCAGGGCCATCGAGTCCGGGCCACCGGAAACCGCCGCCACAATCCCTGCGTGTTCGTTAATTCCACAGGAGCCAGTGAGCATTCGCAAAAAATGGTTTTCCAGCTGCTTGGTCATCTGTGCTCAGGTTCCGGCAGCATGACGGTCTCAAACCAGTAGCTGTGCAACCGTCGCACCGCCTCTATGTAGCCCTCAAAGCTGACCGGTTTCGCCACATAGCTATTGGCTCCGTACTTGTAGCAGCGTTCCACATCGCGCGGATCAGAGGACGTGGTCATCACAATTACCGGGATATCCTTTAAATTCTTGTCGTTTTTCATCTCCTCCAGCACTTCGCGGCCATCAGTGCCGGGCAGATTCAAATCCAGCAAAACCAGCGCAGGCCGAGGCGCAGCACCGGGTTCAGCAAAGCGGTTGCGGCGATGAAGGTAGTCGAGCGCGTCGTCGCCGTCCTCGCAGCGAAAAACTTGACTGCTCAGATTGCCCTTACGAAAGGCCCTGATCACGGTCTCATAATCGACATCGCTGTCTTCCACCAGCAGAATGCGCTGTCCGACTTCTGACTCAGTGTTCATTACGGATTCCTCCAAAAGGTACGCTTTCTAACCAGACCGGACTATCTTGGCGTTCAATGAGGGTGAAAAAGAAAATTGTCCCCTCACCTTCTGCGCTTTCTAACCAGATATGCCCGTCATGCCGCTCAATGATTTTTTTGACAATAGCCAAGCCTGCGCCAGTGCCGCCGCCGAATTTATTGCCGCTGTGCAGACGCTTGAACATGGTAAAAACTTTGTCGGCGTGTTTGTCGCGAATGCCGATACCGTTGTCGCAGACATAAAACACAGTTTGAGCCGAATCATTCCAGCGGCGCAGCACTCCCAGTTCTATCCATTTTTCTTTTTTATCGTTATATTTCAGTGCGTTGCTGATTAGATTGTAATAAACTTCTCGCATCCGCACTGCGTCGCAGACCACAGTCGGTAATGGATCAGGAATGCGGATGCTGACATTTTCTCGCTCTAAGCTAACCTTGAGGGTGGCCAACACGTCCTCAACTAATCGATTGAGATTAACCGAGCGGCGAGCCAGCTCTAATCTGCCCACCCGCGAAAAGGTGAGCAAATCGTCGGTGAGGGTGGAAAGCCGTCCGGCTAAATCGCCCATCGTTTTTAGCTTATCCCGGCCTTCTGCGTCGAGCTGGCTGCCGTAATCCTCAAGGAGAAAAGTGCTATAGCTCATAATTCCACGCAACGGTTCTTTGAGGTCGTGTGAGGCGATATAAGCGAAATCATCCAATTCTTTGTTGGAACGCAACAGCAGTTCAGTCCGCTCGCGCAGCACCTCCTCCATTTCCTTGCGCATCTGAATGTCTTCAATCACAGAGATGTAATATTTAGGCTGGCCTTGCTCATCCCGCACTAACGAGACGGTGTGATTGACCCAAACTGAGCTGCCGTTTTGCCGGAGATACTGTTTTTCCATCGAATAGGTGGTCAGTTCTGGGTTGCTGACCAGCTTCACCGCCTTGGCATAGCTCTGCTCCAAGTAAGCCGGATGGGTGACATCCCGGATGTTCATGCGCAGTAGCTCCTCCGGCGTATAGCCAAGGATGCTACACAACTTGCGGTTGACTCGCAGCCAGCGGCCAGAAGGAGCAGGCGCGACATGGCCGATGCCCACCGCCGCCTGCTCAAAGGTGGCCTGAAAATCCTGCTTGGCTTCTTGAAGGGTGCGCTCGATTTTCTTGCGCTCGGTGATGTCAACAGCAGCAGCCAACACACCAGTAACCTGACTCTTGCTGTTTCGCAGCACCCGGCCTGACCATTCGATCAGCCGCTCCTCGCCGCTGACTCTACGCAGACGAAATTCTTTGCTGTCGATCTGGAGCACCTGTCCGGCGAGCAGTTGGTTCAGCAAAGTCGTTGCCGCTTCCTGCTCATCAGGATGAATGCAGTGATCAACCCAGAATAGCCCTGCTAATCCCTCTTGCGCGCCGCCGAGGATTTCGCAGCCTTTTCGGTTGACTAACTGAATTCTGCCGTTGTTGTCCAAAACCACGATCATAGTGCCAGCCATGTCGAGGTAATTCTGCGCCCGGAGCTTTTCTTTCTCTAATCGCCGCAGAAAGGGGTTGAAACGCAGCAGCACAACTATCCCCGCTAAGACGATCAGCACGACCGCGCCGCCAGCTGTCGCCGCCGCTTGAAAAAAAGGACGGCGTACCTCGGCCAAATCAATCTTTGCCACTAAGCCGAGATTCATTTTTGCCACCGGCTGGAACGCCGCCAGTACTGTTATTCCTTGATAATCAAGGCCGATCATTGTCCCGGTTTTTCCTGACAATGCCTGCCGAATCGGTGCTGCTCGTTGCTCTTCTTCCGATAGCAGCGGCAGAGACTTAGGCCGGTTGCGCTCCTTTGACAAGAAAACAATCTGGCCTTTTTCTAACTTGGCCATGACTAACTCGCCGGTTCTGCCGAAGCATTCTTTTTCGAGATGGGACTTGCGAATTCTGATCAAGGCATCCTCAACCGTATCTCCCTGAGAATTTGCGGCAAGGTGAGAAAATTCCTCAATCAAAACGGCATGGCTATGAACAAGTTCTGTCAGCCGCTGCGTCTCTAACTGGATAGTGTTTCGGTAGAGCATACAGGTGGTCAGTGCCGCCAAGCCGCAGAGGGCCGCACTCAAGACGAGTACCGAAACGATGACGGTTTTTTGCTTGTCATTCATGAGCGATGTGCCTTAGCCTTGGTGCCGGGCGACCTCGGTGAAAGTCAGCACCACGCCATTGAGCCTGCTATTCTTTATTATCAGCGTGTTGGCGTTGACCGTGAGAAAATATTCCTGCTTACTGGTTCTGCCTTTCAGTCGGATGACCAAAGGTTCCTTTTGCTGGGTTAGAGTGCGGACAAAATCTTCGGCACTGAGGAAACTACTCCCGTCCAAATCAGTGAAGCAGAATTGTTCGGAACAGAGCGGCAGGCCCAGCAGTTCCTCGGCTGGTGCACCAAAAAGAACAGCAGCGATTTCATTGACAAAGCAGATGCGGCCTTCCTGCGTGACCATCATGGTCGGCGCAGGGCTGGCAGCAAGAATTTGCTCCAAAATTTCGCTCGACTGGCGCAGTGCTTCCTCGGCTTTTTTTTGTTCGCTGACATCCACCAAGGAAATAACCATGCCGCTGACTTCGTTGTTTTCGTCAATATAAGGAATAAATTGGACCAAATACCAGCTGTCGCCGCCGTGCCGCACCACTTTTTCCCTCTTTTTTCGGGAAAAAAGCAGACCACTAAACTCGGTCTCCACATCGCCGAGCAAGGGCGCGGACATGTCGCTGATTTTCCGGCCCACATCCTGTTCCATCAGATTGATCACTCGGCAGACTGGCGGGGTGTATTTGCGGATGCGGAGCTGCCGGTCAACAAAGATAAAACCGATGTCGGTGCTACAAAAAAGGTTATCGATGTCGTTGTACAGTTCGGTCAACTCAATGATTTTACTCTGGTATTCTGTATTGACCGTGCTCAGTTCCTCATTAACCGAATTCAGCTCCTCGTTGGTGCTTTGCAATTCCTCGTTCGAGGCAAGCAGCTCTTCATTCGAGGCGAGCAATTCTTCGTTCGAGGTCTGAAGCTGTTCGTTAGCGGCTTGGAGACTTTCGCGGGTGAATTGGATTTCTCGCTCCAAATCCATCACATGCCGTCTGATTCCCTCGTCAGCTGCTTTCGTACTGCCGCCGATATTTTCCTCTGCGGCAAGGCCAAGCGGCATCCGCTCCAGCGCGATCAGAATGCGCTCTTCGTCTTCACGGAGTAACACTGCCCGGAGCAGATAGCGACAGTCATTTCTGCCGCTGACTCGAAGGCCGTCATAGATCACCTCGCCGTTTTCCTCTTGGCGGCAGGCTCGCATGGCACTGGTAACAGGGAGAAGCAACTCCGGGGCCAGCATCTTGCTGATGGTAAGATTCATTCGGCCCGGCTGCGGCTGAAGCAGTATGTCAGTGCGGCCAAAGGTTTCAATGATTTCGCCGCTGCCGCTAACTACTAAACAAGCTGCCGACAGTTTGCTGATAATCCGCTGATAGTAGGCTTCGCGCAGTTCTAACTTGTGGGCAAGATCAAGATGTCGTCGCGCCGGATCGGTTTCGGGCGGCGGCTGAATTTTACCCGCAGGCGCAGCGCGGGCTGCTAAACGCAGCTTACGGGCTAATGGCAAGCTGCCTCTGCCGGTATGCCGGTAAATTTTGATCTGCCGATCCACAATGGCAAAACTCTCTGCCGCGTCCATCACTGTTTCGTTGCTGCCAAGAAAAAGAAAACCGCCTTCTTTGATGGCAAAATGAAAAATGCTGAGGACTTCCTTCTGTTGGGGTGGGAGCAAGTAGATGAGCAAGTTGCGGCAAACCGCCAAGTCGAGCCGGGTGAAAGGCGGATCATTCAGCAGATTCTGTCGGGCAAAAATCACCAACTCACGGATATGCCGCCGAACCACAAAGCCGTTTTCCACTCGACTGAAGTAGCGTTCCAGCAGATCAGGCGGCAAATCAGCGGCGATGCCGTCAGGATAGAAACCTCTGGCCGCTTTTTCCACGGCGTGCTGATCTAAATCAGTGGCAAAGACCTTGATCTTACATTTTTTTTCCGTAGGATGCCGTAGTTGGTAATCATGAAGCAGCATGGCGATGGTGTAGGCTTCCTCGCCAGTCGAACAGCCCGCATCCCAGACCCGGATTTCATCTTGCTCTACCGCATTTTCAAACATCAGCGGGATGATTTTTTCGCGAAGATATTCAAATTCCCGATGATCACGAAAAAATTTGGTTACGCCGATAAGAAGATCGCGGCAAAGCAGGCTTACCTCGTTGGGGCGCGGCAGGAGAAATTCAGCGTAATCATGCAGGGATGCGCATCGAGCAATGGCCATGCGTCGGGTGATCCGACGGATTACCGTGAAGGGCTTGTACTGGGTGAAGTCAATGCTGACTTGGGTGCGCAGCAGAGCTATGATCCGAGTCAAATCCGCCTCTTCATCAGAAGAGACAATTTCGTTTTTCCGGCGGATGAGCGGATGGCGAATGTACTCTGCAATCTTGACAGGCATTTCCACTGCCGGGCAAACATAATCAGCCATACCCGTAGCCACGGCACTGTTCGGCATTCCGTCAAAGCCTGCATCGGTAGGCTCTTGCACTAAGATCAGGCCGCCCGCTTCTCGAATTGAGGGAAGACCCCGGCTGCCGTCGCTGCCTGTGCCAGACAACACAATGCCCACAGATTTTTCTTTCCGGTCTTCTGCCAAGCTGCGGAAAAAATAGTCAATAGGCAGATGAAGACCGCGCTGACCAGAAAAATCGTCTAAGAGCAGCCTGCCGTTGAAAAGATTTAGATGGGTTTGTGGCGGCTGAAGATAGATACAGTTCGGCTTCGTTATCATGCCGTTTTCCGCTGTGAAAATGGGCATGTCAGTGTGACTCCCCAGCAGCTCGCTCATCATGCTGCGGCAGTTGGGTGAGAGGTGCTGCACCACGACAAAGACCAAGCCGCTGTCCGGCGGCATAGCACTAAAAAAGCTGATCAAAGCCTCTAAGCCGCCTGCGGATGCGCCGATACCGACCACGTGAATATCTGCCGCAAGACCGCTGTGCTGAAAGGGGAAGGTTTCCATGTTCGCCGCAGGTTGTTCAGGCTCCAGCTTGGAGCTGTCGCTCAATGGCGGTGAAGAAATCTTCCAGCACCAGCGGCTTGCTGACATAATCATCCATGCCTGAAGCCAGCAACCGCTCGCGGTCGCCGCGCAGGGCATGGGCAGTCATAGCAATCACCGGCACGTGGCCACCAGCTGTCGCCTCTCGCTGGCGAAGGAGCCGGGTGGCTTCTATGCCGTCCATTACCGGCATCTCTACATCCATCAGCACAATGTCGTAACAGCTATCCGCCAGTCGGTCAAGAGCCTCTTGGCCGTTCGCTGCTTCCTGAACCCGCCAGCCGCGCTGCTCCATCAGGTATTTTGCTAACACCCGGTTGGCATCAACATCATCGACCAACAACACCGAAAGCCTCTGCCCGGTAGCGGAGATTTTTTTCTTCACTGTTACCGGGCCTACGCCAGAAGAGACAGACGTAGCAGCTGTTTTACCCGGTCGCGCTGCTGTGGGCAGACTCAGGATAAAAGAAAAGCAGCTGCCTTCGCCAACCTCGCTTTTAACCTCAATAATGCTGCCCATGAGTTTGATCAATTGCATAGAGATCGACAGCCCCAGTCCGGTGCCGCCTTTGCCTCTGTGCGACTGCTCAAAAGCTTCAAAAATAGCCTGCTGCTTGTCTTTTGGGATGCCGGGGCCGGAATCGCTGATCAGAAAACGCACTCGCACTGGATTCGGTACTTCAATTGGCGGTGGATCAAGCACCTTGACCGAAACAACTACGCAGCCTTCGTCAGTGAATTTGACCGCATTACCGATCAAATTCACTAATATTTGGCGGATATGACCAAGATCACCGACCAAATAATGATCCAGCGTTCCCTTCATGGAGAAATGCAGGAGAAGATTTTTCTGCTCGGCTAAAACCTGCATTTCGTCGCAGATCGACTTCATGCTGTCCTCTATGCAAAACGGCGCAGGCGACAGAGTAAACTTGCCTGCCTCGATCTTGGACAAATCTAAGATGTCGTTGATTAAATCAAGAAGCCGCCCAGCCGAACTGCGGACAATACCAAGAAAACGCTGCTGCTCCTCATTCAGGGAAGTTTGAAGGACTATATCGGTCATGCCGATGATCGCGTTCATCGGCGTTCTGATTTCGTGGCTCATGGCGGCCAAAAATCGGCTCTTGGCTTGGTTGGCTTCCCGCGCCTCTTCGGCTAACCGCTTGGCCTTGCTGGCTGCGGTCATCAAGGCCATGTTGGCATGTTCGGTGCGTCGCTTCGCCTGCAACAATGCTTCTTCCGCTTGCTTCCGCTCGCTGATATCCCGCAAAATTTGAAGGAAAAATCTCTGTCCCTCAAACTCAATCAAGGCTGTGCTGACCTCAACAGGGATAGAAGGTCCTCTGCCTTGCTGGGTAAAAACGACCGTTTCCACCGCGCTGCCGCCTGTATAGCCACTCCTGTCAGACAAGGCCAAAAACTGATGTACTCGTTCTGCTGAAAACAAGCTATCTAAGCGTGCGCCGATCAGCTGGCGGGCCGAAACACGAAGCAGTCGAACAGCCTGCTCGTTGGCTTCGACGATGGTGCCAGTCCCGGTTAAACTGACCAAAATTGCATCGCTGGCATGATTGAGCAAGAGGCTGTATTTGCGTTCAGATACCTCTAATTCTGCTGTGCGGAATTCCACCTGCTTGATCAGTTCTGTTTTTGCATTGATCAGCACTTGTTCAGCCGCCTTTTCCCGCTCGATGTTTCGTACCGAGCAGAGAAGCAGTTTTTTTCTTTGATCAAGATCGTCAATGATGTCCATCCGCAGCCGCGCCCAAAACTGCTGCGTTGCAGTGATGCGAAGTCGGACATCTGCCTCGGCAATTTTTTTTTCTCCGCTAATGACCGCTTGCCTCGCTTCAATATAGGTATTGAAGGATTCTGGGCTGATGAAAGAATCTAAGGTACGTTTGATCAGCATCTGCTCAGACAGGCCAAAATATTCTTTGACCAAGCTGTTGAGTTCCAGAATTTGACCTTCGGTGCTGAGAACAAAAAAGCCAATGGGCGCGTAGGAAAAGAGATCAGCCAAATGCCGCCGCGACGATTCCAGCTCTGTCTGGGTTCGGCGCAGCTCTTCATTCTGCATCTCCAGCTCGATGTGGAAAATATTCAGCTCTTCAACTAAACTTTTCATGTCTGGAGCACTGCCCAAAAACGCCTTTTGCTCCAGTCCGGCAACGATTTCTTCTGCCCGCTGCCGCAGCTCGCTGCTTCGTGCTGTTCCGGTTCTATCTGAAAAATGCATCATCGCTTCCCGGCGGATAGAGTGAAATAAAAAGTAGTTCCTTTGCCTGGCTCTGATTCCAACGTGATCTGTCCTCCGTGTCGCTCGATCACCTGCCGGGCAATGGTTAGGCCGACTCCGGTACCGCCCCCGTATTTATCTTGGCCATGCAGTCTTCTGAATATACCAAAGATTTTCTGAAAATGCTTCTCAGGAATGCCGATGCCGTTGTCGCGGACAAAAAAAATCGGGAGAGCACTGGTAGCAAGCGGGATGTTCTCCGGTAGTGCGTCAGGCGAATACCAACCGATGCTGATTTCTTTTTTCGTCTTGTCGTTATAAATGATGCCATTACTGATCAGATTATGCAGTACCTCGCGAACATATTCGCCATGACACACGACCTGTGGCAGCGGCAGGAGCCGTTTAACCCGAACCTTGTTCAGGGTAATCATATCTGCCAACCCGTCTAAAACTTCATTGAGCAGCGCATCCAGCTTAACCGAGCGCAATTCCAGATCAAGCCGGGCAATGCGCGAATATTTCAACACTCCCAGTACCTGCGCGTCTAAGCGTTTCGCTAATCGCATAATACCATCAAGCATGTCACGACCGTCTCCGTCAATTTTGTCGCGGTAGTCATCAGCAAGAAAATGGGCGAAATTATACATACCCCGTAGCGGCTCGCGCAGATCATGGGAAATACTGTAAGCGAACTCGTTCAACCGCTGATTGGTTGCCTCCAGTTCTTTATTTTTTTCCTCTAACGTCTCAGTGCGCTCGCGTACCTGCTGTTCTAAGCCTTCTTTGATTTGCTCCAGCTCTTCCTGTCTGCGGTTCAGCTCGTAAAACAAAAGCTGCTGCGGAGCAGTAATGCCAGTACGAATGAAGGCCCGGAAAACGCAGTACGTAGAGCCGAGATTAAAGAGATGGCCGAGCATATTGGCAATCCCGTTTACTTTGGTGTAGAAAATGAACATCAAGCCTGCTGCTGTGGTCAGTAGCAAAGCAGCGGCCAGCAAACGCAGCACGTGGATGTCCATTTTCTCTCGCTTGATCCACGTAAGCAGAGCGGCAAGGGCAAAGAGGAACACCGCGCCGATTTCCACTGATTTTTTAAACGGAGTCAGACCCTGTCCCTCAACAAAGCAGTCGGGAAAATGTCCAGTGAAAATCAGAACGGTAAACAGCAAAGTCAGTAACCCCCAAGCCGCAGCGGGCAACAGGGCGGTGATGTTGTGCCGAGGACGAAAAAGACAGAGCGAGGCCGCGACAAAGGCCAGAGCGTGAAGAGAACGAGTCGCTATCCACAACTGAGTGGGCAGATTGGGCATAGCTCCGGGAAAAACTCCCATGCCCCGATACGCCAGCATGTGCAGAAGGTTGAGAAAACCAAGGAACAACGAAGATACACCCAAGACGCAGAGGTAGTTGTTTCTCAGTAACCGCCGTGCGCTCCACGTGACGAAAAAAATACCCCAGAACACGGCGACATGGTAAATTTCTGTCAGGCTATGAAAAAGCAAATAGTTGAAACGACTGACCCAGTACAGGCCAACAAGAGAAGAAAGCAAGGCCAGCGCAACACAAAATCGCTCATCTCTGCTGCCTGAGATCGGTGACCTTGATAGCAGACCTTCGGTCTCGCTTGAGTATGCTGAGTCCATCATCAGTGTAGAATCCGACGGATGCAGGTGATCACTTCGTCGATATCAAAGGGCTTGGTGACATAGGCTGCCGCGCCCAGCTCCAGTGCCTGACGTTCTGATTCCTCTCGCACCAGCACGGTAAAAATAACCACTGGAATATTTTTGAGATCAGGATCAGCCTTGAGCTGAGTCAGCACCTCGAAGCCATCTTCACCCGGCATAAAGAAGTCCAGCAGGATCAAATCCGGCTGCACCTCTTGAGCTATCCGCAGCCCCTCGCAGCCGTCACTGGCTAAGGCCGCTGTGTAACCGTTGCGCTTCAGTACCAGCTGGAGCACTTGGCGATTGGCGAAATCATCATCGATCACTAAAATTTTCGGAGACCTTGTAGCTGTGTCCGTCATGCGGCACCATCCTTTCGGCAGTTTTCAGGTTCCGAGGGATAGGCCGAGTGAAAACGGATAATCCCTCCCTCCATCATACGGCAGGCCAAAAGGAATGGCAACCGGATTGGCCTATCCGCTGGGAACTCAGCGTGATTGCGCCGCTCTTAGCCGGTGGATTAGCAAACCACGTCAAGCCGATACCGATGCAAAGAACAGCCAGTCCAAACACGGCCAGCAGAAAAAGGGTAATCGTCATTTGACCGTATTGCCTGCCAAAAGCAGATCGTCTCGGTTCGGGAATGGGTGCGGTAGTTTTTTTGGGCGGGATTGGATGCTCGCCAGCGTCTTCGATAGTCATTTTACGGCCTTTTGTAGCTAAATCAGTGGATTAACCGATGAAAAAGTCGGTCCGGCAGCAGCCTGCTTTCAATAACAGAAAAAAACAAGGCTGTCAAATCTGCGGCGCGACAAAAACATCTAACCAGCAACTATCCAATATCGCTAAAGACTTAGCCTTGACGTTTACCGGGCAAGAACGCTATACTGTGTGCATTGAATGCCGCTGCCCCGGATCAACCGCTCAGGAGAACTACCATGATCAGCTTGGATACCCCGAAAATATGGACAAAAAAGTTAGTGCAAGAACACGCCCAAGCTGCTGCCGCCGTTGAGTTGTACACCCTGCCCTTGTACCTCACGGCGATGGCTTCGATCAAGGATGCGGGCAGCGAAGCCAGTCGGATCGTCTTCAGTGTGGCGATTGAGGAAATGCTGCATCTTCAGATAGCTGCCAACCTCTGTACTGCGCTGGATGCACCGCCAAATTTCAGGCCGCCGCAGTACGGTGCGGATGTGCCGCACATCAAGCCTTATGACCCGGAAACCGGCGAGCGCGGTTTTCTCAACGCAGTGCTGGGGCCGTTAGATGACGAGCGGCTGAACACTATGTTAGATATAGAAAATCCAGAAGAAACCCCAGCAGACACAGCGATTGATCACACTACGCCGCAGCATCCTTACAGCTCCATCGGTGAGATGTACGACGGCCTGATGGTCGGCATCAAGCAGGTTGGGGTTGAGCAATTCAGCTGGATTACGCGGCATCAGCAGGCGCATTGGTCGGAGCAGCATTTTCCGCAAATCATCGCTAATTACGCAGATGCCCGCAATGCGGTGCAGGCAGTGACCAATCAAGGTGAGGGGCATATCCTTGAGGGGGTGCTGAAGTCGCCGCCGTGGACAGAAAAGAATTTCCCCATTCCGCCGTTTTATCGGCTGATGTACGACCCAAACGACCCAGAGCCGTACAACGGCTACGCGCATTTTGGCCGCTTCCTCAAACTGAAAAATGACCGGCTGCCAGATATTTATAGCGGCATTGACGACCCGACCGATCCAATCCACAAGCCCTTGCAGCAGAATTTTTTTCAGCTGCTGATGATGCTGGAAACGCTCTGGGGCAACGGTGGGGCGAATTTCGGCGGCAGCGAAGCCCTGTGGTCAGTAATGCAGGGCGTGATGAAAAAGCTGGTCGTCAATGCACGGGCCTGCTGGAAGGCCGGGGTGATTCCGAACTGGTTTGATTTGGCAGCGATAGGAAAATGATGCAAGTGCCGCAGGAGATCAGCAAATTCCTCAGAAAAATGGCAGTCCGACCTACCATCTTGTTTTGCAGGCATTAGAGTGCTTGCCTGAAAGAAGCATATCCATGAAAGCAATAATGTAGAAAACTTGAAGCAATTGCTGGTTGATATATCAAGGACGAAATCTAAATGCACAAAAGTAATCTACTTCACTACAGTTCATCCATTGACCGCAACTTGCGCCAGCATTGCCGAAAGTGCCTACGGCGCATGGATTCCGCAAAACACTGCGTTCCAGAAAATTGCATCTTTGATTCGGGTTGCGCTTGAACTTGGCCTGTCAATTCGTACAGGAACGAATACTCAATTTATATGTGGCGCAGTAAGCCGAAACTCGCTTGTCATTGAGCCGGACGGAACTTTGAAAAAATGTTGGCTGGAAGTTGGAAATCCAGATTTGGCGATTGGAACTATAAAAAAGCCGGTAGAAATTTCAGAAAACAACATGAACTTAGTCAACTGGCTGATTTATGATCCTGTTGCGATGACAGACAGTGAATGCCATGCCTGCGAATGGTTTGAGCGGTGTTACGGCGGCTGCCCGTACATGGTTCGCAAAGGCGTAAAAAAGCCGCACAGATGCCACCCATGCAAAGGATTGATTGAAGAGTTCCTGCCAAAACTTGTGGATGAGTTACGAGCGGAAGGAATTGGAACCTATGATGCAGAAAGCGGCCTGATTATTCCAACAAAAAGCAAGACCTCAACCAATTGACTGCTATGAAACATAATCTGCTGGTTTACATGGCCGGTGACAATGACCTTGGCGCAGGCTTGAACAGCAAGGCTGTTCAAGATATTATAGAAATGGAAACGGAAGGGTCTTCTGAAAATCTGTCAATTTTTGTGCAGGCCGATGGAAACAAAGAAGGCGATACAGTCAGATATAAAATAATTAAAAGAACACAGGAAGGCAGCAAGCCGGAATCAGAAAATATTGCGCCAGATGGTTTTGAGGTTAACAGTGGCGCACCGGAAACATTGAAAAAATTTTTAAAGCTTGGAACTATTCTGGATGAAAATGTGAGAAATTCACTTATTATCTGGGCACATGGTACTGGGCAGAGGGCTGATGAGTTAAGCAAATTAGGGATAAGACGAGGTTAGATTTTTACGCATTATCGCAAAGATGCCAACAATAATTTCGTAAAGTCTGTAGCACCTGATTGGACTTCAAGTTCCTCTCTTGATGCCCAGGAAATTAGGTAATGGTGAACCATGAGTGGCAAAGCGAACGGCTCCCTAAAAAACACATTGAATTTACCATTAAAAACAATATAATATTGAAAAAGTTGACTTCCGACTTGGTCTCAGTTTTCAGAGGGCGAATG
>NQJD01000036.1 GCA_004284765.1 Candidatus Electronema aureum | reverse complement strand
AAATTCCCAAAAATTCTCTTGTTGTGATGGACAACGCAAGTTTTCATAAATCAGAAAAAACGAAGGAGCTTGTGAAAAAGTTTTCTTGCAGGCTGCTTTTTTTGCCGCCTTATTCCCCTGATTTAAACCCGATAGAAAAATTTTGGGCTTCCATGAAGGCGAAAATTAAAAAAACAGCTGACGGCATCAAGAGTTTAAGCGTTTGCGTCGAGACGGTTTTCCAGACGATCTAAAAACTGAAATGCTATACAGGGCCAGCAGTGACCTCGATATGAGCGATCTCATGCGGCTCAAATATGCTGAATTATCTTGGATGATTGAAACGTACCATCGCGAGTTAAACAATTTTGCGGGATTGAACGCTGTCAGGCGCGGTCAGAAAACGCGCAACGTAATTACATCGAACTGGCATTGCGGGCCTTTCTCCGCATTGAATATCATTGTTTTGTCAAAGGAATTTCTTGGTTCGAGGCAAAGGCTGCCATCATCCGTGACGCTGTTCGGGCGTATTTGACGAAACCGATTTATACGCTTGAGCCTATCAATCTTTATGCAACTGCGTAAGTCCTAATATACATTTTTCAGCCCTCGATTCATCCATTCCTCCCATACACATCATCAAAGCGGACAATGTCATCTTCGCCGAGATAGCTACCGATTTGGATTTCAATCAGCTCCAGCGGGATCACACCGGGATTTTCCAGTCGATGCAGCGTACCCAGCGGGATGTAGGTTGATTCATCCTCGCGAAGAAGAAAAATCTGGTCGCCGTTTTCTACTTTAGCTGTGCCGCGCACCACGACCCAGTGTTCATGACGATGATGGTGCATTTGAGAAGAAAGCCGTGCGCCGGGCGAGACAGTGATCCGCTTGATCTGAAAGCGTTCTTGTATCTCCAAGGTGGTGTAACTGCCCCAAGGCCGATACACAGTGCGATGGGTGCGGAACTCGGCTCGCTCGCTTTTTTTCAGCATATTGACAATTTTTTTGATATCCTGCGAACGATTGAGAGGTGCGATCAGCACTGCGTCTGCCGTTTCTACCACGATGATGTCGCGCAACCCCACCGCTGCCACTAAGGTATCTTCAGAGCGGATCAAGCAGTTTTCTACATCCTCCAGCAGTACGTCACCGCTGACCACGTTGCCCCGCTCGTCCTTATCAGCCACTTCCCACAGTGTCTGCCATGAGCCGATATCACTCCAGCCAAAATCGGCTTCTACCGCTGCCGCGCAGGTGGTCTTTTCCATCAGGGCGTAATCCACAGATTTGGCGGGAGACTTCTGCATCGCCTCGGCATCAAAGCGAAAAAACACGCCGTCAGTCTTGCCGCCTTCCACCGCCTTTTCCATGCAGCGCAATATTTCTAGGGCGTGCAGGCGGAATTCAGCCAGCACTTTATCCGTCGGAAAAGCAAACATGCCACTGTTCCAGAGCCAGCCGCCTTCAGCAAGGTATCGCTGGGCGGTAGCCAGATTGGGTTTTTCGACAAAGGACTGTACTGCGCCGTCTGCCGCCCGACGAATGTAGCCGTAGCCGGTTTCTGGGTGATCAGGAACGATGCCGAAAGTGGTCAATTTGTCCTGCGCAGCCTGCTCCTGTGCCTTGGCTACCGCTTCGATAAAAGCATCAGGCTTGGCAATAAGATGATCAGCAGGCAGTACCAGTAGCAGGATGTCCTCCTGTGCCTGCTGGCGGCAAAACAGAGCTGCGCCGCAGACAGCCGGTGCGGTATCCTTTCCCAGTGGCTCCAAGAGTAGCTGATATTGAGGAAAGAGATTCAAGGCATCTACTTGGCTTTTGGTCAAAAAACGGTGTTCCTCACCCACAACAATGACCGGCGGCAGAATATCGGGCAGGAGACTGACCCGAATTAGAGTGGTCTGGAGGAGGGAATGTTCGCCGATCAGGCAAAGCAGCTGCTTAGGATACAGCTCGCGAGAAAGGGGCCAAAGCCGGGTACCGGTACCACCGGCCAAGATGACGGGCTGAATGCGCATATTTTTCGCTCAACAAGACGAAAGGTGGGAGGAAAGCAGTGCAAAATGGCGCATGTGCATAAAAAACAAGTGCTTCACTTGGCACATCGAATTTGCGGTTCGGAAAAGCAGCGAGTTAGCATTTTTTCCGCTTTCGCAGTAACACCCTGAGTTGCTATACCGTGTGACAATATAGACAAATTTACCACAAGAATAAGATACAGATGAGTCTATTTATATAATAACTATTGACCTGAAAAACAACTTTTTATTATAATGAAACGGTTATCCATCTGAGTCTTCCTCTCTTAACCCTCTGAGAACAGTCACCGTTTTCTATGCAATGCAATCAGCTGCTCCGTCTGGTCAAAGAATGGCATACGCACGTCAAGCAGGAAACTATGGCTCCTGGCCGCATGATGCAGTTTGTGGACAGCCATATCAAAGAGTGCAGAATCTGCCGCGAGGACAGCGGCTTGTCCTCTGAAATTGAAAAAATCCGAGAACATGTTTTCCCTGAGTTGAAATACGCCAAAACGGGTCGATCTCCGCAGGATTTGTTCACGCCGGATATCTTTGCTGGAGATGAGCCGGATACTGATCCGCCGGATGATTCGCCAGCAGACGGCCTTTTCTGACCTGCGCCCTACTTCCTGCTCTTCTGGCCGGGAAAAAGATTGACAGTTTTTCCGGCCCATGCTTGAATGATTCAAGCTACTGCATGTCTTTTTGCCTGAAGTTCACTTGTATTTCTCATTTTAATATCGTCTTAACTAATGGCTGCCAAAGCAAAAAATCCAGTTTGGGCTTTTCTCGCCTCAGTGCAGTTAGCCCTGCTCCTTATTGGCCTGCTCGCATCGACCTCCATTATCGGCACGGTTGTTCAGCAGAATAAGCCTCCTGAGCATTACGCTGAAACTTGGGGAAAAACAGGCGCCGCAGTGATTGATGCCTTCAATCTGGACGACATGTACAACTCAGTCTGGTTTCTCGCCTTGCTGGGTGCGTTCAGTCTGAACCTGACTGTGTGCAGTATTGATCGGCTGCCGGGTGTGATCCGCGTGGTGCGCAAGGATAACTTGGGCACGGCCACAGAGCAGCTGCTCAAGATGAAAATGCAGCATAAGGTACAGCGTGGTGGCTCGGTGGAAACAGCGGCACAGCACCTTCTTGGTTATCTCAGTGGAAAAGGATGGAAGGCCGCCCGCCGCGACAAGGAAGATGGAACCTTGTTCTTTGCTCAAAAAGGCGGCTGGACTCGCTACGGCGTGTATGTTGTCCATATTTCGATTTTGATCATTCTGCTCGGCGCGGTTATCGGCTCGCCAACAGTAGCGAAGAAAATTTTCAAAAATCCGCAGTTCGCCTTTAAAGGTGGAGTATTATTGCCGGAACTGCGGAGTACCGAGCGTATTTTTTCCTATGATGACGAAAGTGAAATTCCCCTTGGTTTCACGGTGCGCTGTAATTTTTTTGACATTCATTTTTATGATAACGGGATGCCTAAGGATTTTGTCTCTGGCTTGACCGTGCTTGAGCAAGGCAAAGAGGTATTAACTACCAATATTGAGGTCAATAAGCCGCTGACTTACAAAGGAATCACCTTTTATCAGTCCAGCTACAACGATATGCACAGGCCGATCATTCATTTGACCAACCTGACTACTGGTAAAAAAACAGTCTTTCCGGTCAACCCGGAGCAATGGGATGCCACGCACAGCTGGCAAGAAGAAGGCGGCCAAGGGATGCTGCGCATTCAAGAGGCCCGCAGTGTGCCTGCCGAGAACGGTACAGGTACAAGCACTGAAATGCAGATGTGGCTGATGGATTCGCAGGGACCGCCGTCCATGTTCCCTATGAGTTACGGTAGGCCGGTGATTGTCGAGCGGCCCAGCACCAAATATGAACTCAAAATTGGCCCGCATTATGCCACTGGTCTTCAGGTTTCCAAAGACCCCGGCGTATGGTGGGTTTATAGCGGCTGCGCCCTGATGCTGCTCGGTTTGTATGCGGCTTTTTTCATGTCACATCGCAAAATTTGGGCCTATGTGCATGAGGTGAACGGTGGAGCGGTAGTTGTTTTCATCGGCAATGCTAATAAAAATAGCCTCGGCTTTGAAAAGACCTTGGCCGCGCTGGCTGAAGGTTTCAGCAGCAAAAACGACAGCTCAAACTAACCTCCTCATTTGCTGAGAAATCGAAATTATGAATAGCTCGCAGCTTTTCGGCATCACGACTATAGCGTATCTGCTGTCTTCGGTCTGCTACATCGGCCTCTTTGTTTTTCGGAATAAAAAAGTAGGGCAAGTTGGGCTGGGACTGGCTGTCCTTGGCATTCTTGCCCAAACCGTTGGTCTCGGTCTGCGCTGGCAGGAATCCTATACGTTGGGCATCGGCCATGCGCCATTAACCAACATGTACGAATCGCTGCTCTTCTTTGCTTGGTGCGCGGCTATTTTTTACGTTCTGTTGGAGATCAAGTTCAAGCTGCCGGTAATCGGGGCGTTTGCCATGCCCATCCCTTTTATCACGTTGGCTTATACTTCGGTGGACAAAGGTCTCAGCAGGGACATCAGCCCGCTGGTTCCGGCTCTTCAATCGAACTGGCTGATCGCGCATGTCATCACCTGTTTTATTGGTTATGGAGCTTTTGCCGTTGCTGCTGGGTTGGGCATTATGTATCTGCTTAAACAATTCGGCCATGATCGAAAATTTTCCGCAGATACTTTGATCGGCAGCTTACCAGAATTGCGAACCTTGGATGACGTAATTCACAAAACCATCGTTTTCGGCTTTATGTGGTTGAGCGCAGGCATCATCACTGGCGCGGTTTGGGCTAACGAGGCTTGGGGTACCTATTGGAGCTGGGATCCTAAAGAAACTTGGTCGATTATCACGTGGTTTGTTTATGCCCTCACTCTCCATGCCCGCTTTACGCGTGGCTGGAACGGTAGCCGTATCGCTTGGCTGGCAATAATTGGTTTTATTTCGGTTTTCTTCACGTATTTCGGAGTAAACTACCTTTTAGCTGGATTGCACAGCTATGGTTCTAATTAATCCGCCTCTGCGTTGATGAAAAAGTTCTTTCTCTTTGCTTGACAAAACAAATCCACCGCGCTATCGTCAGTGTGACGAAAGAAAATAAATCAGGCAATATTTTTTATTTTATTGCCATGTGTTTCGTTACATTTTTATACTATTTTGTGGAGGAATTTGTCATGAAGAAGACATTAGTTTTTGGTGCAGCTCTGGCTTTAATGTGCGGCGCAGGTTTTATCACGATCACCTCTGCCCAAGATAATAATCAGGGAGCGGAACACCAAGTTATTACTGATGGTACTGATGCTTCTATGAATCCTGCTTATTTCCCGCATCGTGATCATCAAAACCGCCTGAAGGACTGCGGTATCTGCCATCACGGTAAGACTGCGGACGGCAAGCAGGAAAAATACGATGCAGCCAAAACCAAAAAGCAAAAATGCAATACCTGCCACAACAAAAAGGCTGATGGTATTTCCTTGGACGGTAAAGTTCCTGGTATCTCCCCGATTCAGCGTGCAGGTCATGGCCGTTGCCAAGGCTGCCATAAAGACAAGAAGAGTACCAAGACTCCTCCGGTCATGCTGATGGCTTGCCCTACTTGCCACACCAAAAAGTAGCGAGCTAACCAGCTAAGATGGTACAAAGGCTGCCTACAACAGGCAGCCTTTTTTTATTTTCTACTCCACATGCATCCGGGAAATATCTCCCACCTGCCGGACAAGCGCAGCCAAGCCGGTGAGCAGATTCAGTCGGTTGGTGCGCACTGCTGGATTTTCATCCATCACCATCACCTGCTCAAAAAAGCGGTCCACCGGTTCTTTCATGGTCAGCATGGCCGCCAAGACTTGGCTGTAGTCGCGCTGGGCGAGCAGCGGTTGTACCTTCTTGCTGACGGCTGCGCAGATAGCAAAAAGCTCCTTTTCCGCCGCCTCAGTCAGCAGCGATTCCTCCACCGCTGTTTCTCGGTTGTCTTTAATGATGTTGTTGATCCGTTTAAAGGAACCGGCCAGCACCGCAAATTCCTCGCTGCCGCGCATGGTTTCGAGGGCTTCAATTCGGGCGATGCAGTCATTAAGATCATCAAAACGCACCGAACTTGCTGCCTCAACCGCCGCCTGACTTTTTCCTGCTGCAATCAAGTCATTCTCAAAGCGTAGGCGAATAAAAGCCATCGCCTCAGCTAACGTATCTGCCTTCGGCTCGATCTCGTTTGCATATCCGCTCAATGCCTGCTGCGCCAACTCAATCAGCGAAAGCCGCAGGTTCAGGCTGCGGATGATGTTGATCAGGCCGAGAGCCAGCCGCCTCTGGCCAAAGGCATCTTTGCTGCCGGTTGGTCGTTCGCCGATGGCGAAGCAACCGATGATGGTGTCAATTCGGTCAGCAATGCCTACTATCGCCCCAATCAGCGAATGCGGCAGTTCGCCGCCTGCCCGCACCGGCAGATAATGCTCGCGGATGGCATCGGTCACCTCTGGCTTTTCCCCATCAAGCAGAGCATACGCTCGCCCAATGATGCCCTGCAAGGTTGGAAATTCGCCCACCATCGCGGTGAGCAGATCGGCCTTGGACAACTCCGCAGCCCGCAAAGCATCCACCTTCATGGCCGGAGCGAGTTGATCGGCAAGATAGGCGGTCAGCTCGCCAACACGTGCGCTTTTCTCAGTCATCGTGCCGAGTTTATGCTGAAAAATGATTCCCGCCAAACCGTTTATGCGACTCGCCAACGGCTTCTTTTTGTCTTCGTTGAAGAAAAAGAGGGCATCTTCTAAGCGAGCGCGGAGGACGCGCTGATGGCCGCTGACCGCCAGCGCGCGGTCGGCAATAGCAGTGTTGTTGACGGCGACAAAATAAGGCAACAGTCTGCCGCTCTGGTCGGCGACCGGGAAATATTTTTGATGCTCGCGCATGGAGGTGATTAGTACCTCGGCAGGCAGAGCGAGAAATTTTTGGTCAAAGGTACCGCAAACCCCGTGTGGCTTTTCTACCAAATTGGTAACGATGTCTAACAAGCCTTCGTCGATCAGCGGCACCGCGCTATCTCCGGCCTGCTCGCGTATCGCTTTTTTGACCTCTTCCACGACCATTGCCCGCCGTTTGTCCATATCGGCAAACACCGACTTGGCCGCAAGCTTCTCGATATAATCATCAAAGTTTTGTACTTGCACCGGGCTTGGACTCATAAAACGATGACCACGGGTAATGTCACCTGCCCGCAGGTCTTCCACGACCACATCCACCACCTTGCCGCCGTACAAGGCCAGCAGCCACTGCACAGGTCGGGCAAAGGTCAATTTGCTGTCCGCCCAACGCATGGATTTGGGAAAAGGAATGGCGCGAAGCAGCTCCTCCAGCAGAGCAGGCAGTAATTCTGCGGTGGCGCGACCTTGGATTTCTTCCACGGCCATCAGGTACTCGCCCTTGGGCATGGCGATGATGTGCAGCTCCTCAACCGCGATGCCTCTGGAGCGAGCAAAGCCCAAAGCGGCCTTGGTCGGTTGACCGTTCGCGTCAAAGGCGGCCTGCTTGGCTGGGCCAACATGTTCCTGCCGTCTGGTTTGCTGCTGCGCTTGCAAGCCATCAACCGCAATGGTCAAACGACGCGGGCTACCTGCGCTGCGCACCTTACCAAAAGCAAGGCCGAGTTCCTTGAATTTGTCCTGAGCGGTCTGCTCCAAAAAGGCCAGCGCGGGCCGAATGTAGCTGGCCGGGATTTCTTCCGTGCCGATTTCAAAAAGGAGTTGTGTCATTGCTGGAAGTCGTTAAAGGTTCTTGCTGGAAAGGTTATAATGAGGAGCATCATCGCTGTCTATAGTTTCATGATAGACGTGGATCATAAACTGAGGATTTATGCACATGAACCAAGTCCCCTATATCTGTGGCGTTCTCACTCTGAGCGACAAAGGGTCACGCGGAGAGCGACAGGATACCGCCGGGCCGCTACTGAAGGAAATGCTGGTCGCACAGGGTTTCACTCTTGCGGCGTATAAAATCATTCCTGACTGCGAGGAGTTGATTGTCTCCACTTTGATGGAATGGGCGGACAAGAAGCAGCTTGATTTGATCGTCACCACCGGCGGTACCGGGGTTTCTCCTTCTGACCACACGCCAGAGGCTACCCGGCGGGTGATTGAGCGGGAGGTTCCTGGACTCGGCGAAGCCATGCGCCAAGCCAGCTTGGCTAAAACCGTGCAAGCAGTCTGGTCACGGGGCATAGCCGGGATTCGGGGACAATGCTTGATCATCAACCTGCCGGGCAGCGAAAGGGCGGCAAAAGAGAATCTGCACGCGGTGTTATCTGCTTTAGAGCATGGCATCCGCAAGATCAAGGGAGATGCAACGGACTGCGGCGGCTGACCCGCCGCAGTGTTTGGCTTAAATGGCCAGCCCGTTGATGACCACTTGGGCCTCATCTTTTTTAGCCGCCGCGATTTCGCCGATCAGGAAGGGTTGTTCGCCCATTGCTCGGAATTGCTGCATGACCGGCTCTGCATCCGCTTCGCTGACCACTACCATCATGCCGATGCCCATGTTGAAGGTGCGGTACATCTCCGTTTCTGAGACCTTGCCTTTTTTTTGCAAAAAGGGAAAAATACGCGGCAGGTTCCAGCTGCCTTTTTCGATCACCGCTTTGCATCCTTCCGGTAGCACTCTGGGGATGTTATCGAAGAACCCGCCGCCAGTGATGTGGGCCATTGCATTGATCTTGTGATTGCGCAGCACCCGGAGAACGCTGGCCACGTAAATGCGGGTCGGTTTGAGCAACTCTTCACCCAGTGTACAGCCGAGTTCTGCCACCTGATCGGTTACGTTCAAACCCAGCTCCTCGAACACGATCTTGCGTACCAAGGAAAAGCCGTTGGAGTGCAGACCAGAAGAGGCCAAACCGATGATTTTATTACCCGCCCGGATGCTGCTTTTGTCGATGATCGCGTCGCGGTCGCAGATGCCGACCGTGAAGCCCGCTAAGTCGTAGTCGCCGGGCTGATACATGCCGGGCATTTCAGCGGTCTCGCCGCCGATCAGCGAACAGCTGGCCTGCTTACAACCTGCGGCGATGCCTTTGATCACGTCGGTAGCTACTTCCAAATCCAGCGAGGAGGAGGCGAAGTAATCGAGAAAAAAGAGTGGCTTGGCCCCACAGACGATCACGTCATTCACGCACATCGCCACTAAATCGATGCCGATGGTGTCATGTTTGTTGCACAAATGAGCAATTTTCAGCTTGGTACCCACGCCGTCGGTGGAGGCCACCAGCACTGGGTCTTTCAAGTTGGCGTTGCCGATGCTGAACAGGCCGGAAAAGCCGCCGATATCGTCAATCACCGTGCGGCTGTGGGTCTCGCGAACGATATTTTTGATGCGGGAAACAAAGGCGTTGCCCTTGTCGATGTCCACCCCGGCCTCGCTGTAGCGTGGTGATGCGGGAGCTTCTGTATGTGTCATTTCTCTGTCGATGCCTGAAGTCCATAAAAAACAGCCGCAGAGCAACCAGCTGCGCGACTGACTGTTGCCGAGATTACTTTTTTCTGCCGCTGTTTGTCAATATGTTTGCATGATGATTGCAACCGCATCTTTCTTTTGGTAGGCTGGCACCTATGAAAACACTGATTACGCTGATCGGCTTGGTGCTGATCTTTGAAGGCATTCCCTACATGGCCTTTCCCGAAGCAATGCAGCAATGGCTCCGGCAGTTGGCTGAAACGCATCCTGACAAACTGCGAACTATGGGCCTGACTGCCTTAGCATTTGGGCTACTGCTCTGTTTTATTGCTCAACGTAGCGGTTTGCTCGACTAACATGCTCCTCAATTCCTGATTGACAATGCCATGCGCTTTCTTCGCTCTCCCAGTCCGATTACGGTACTGTTGATTGCTCTTGCCGGAATTTATCTCACCTACCACACGCTGCACCCGGAATTCGGCGGCCTTGACCGCAATGCTGAATCCCGTCCGGTAGTGCCAAGAAGCGATCTCGGCGCGGACGAGCGAAACACCATTGAGGTTTTCAGAGCCGCCTCGCCTTCAGTGGTTTATATCACCTCCATCGCCGTGCAGCGCAGTCTATTCAGCCTCAATATTTACGAAATTCCGCAAGGTACTGGTTCTGGTTTCATCTGGGACAAACAAGGCCGAATTGTTACCAATTATCATGTGATTTCAGATGCAAACCGAATTGAGGTCACGCTGGCCGATCATAGCAATTGGAAAGCCGCGTTAGTCGGTGCAGCACCCGACCGCGACTTAGCTGTTCTGCAAATAACTGCGCCAGCAGATAAGTTGCGTCCGATAATGGTCGGCGAATCCGAGGATTTACAGGTAGGACAGAAGGTTTTTGCAATCGGTAATCCCTTTGGTCTCGATCAAACCCTGACCACCGGCGTGGTGAGTGCGCTGGGTCGGGAGATTAAATCTGTGACCAATCGCACCATCCGCAACGTGATACAAACCGATGCGGCCATCAACCCCGGTAATTCCGGCGGGCCACTTTTGGATAGCGCAGGACGATTGATCGGCGTGAACACAGCCATTTATAGCCCATCGGGCGCGAGTTCTGGCGTAGGTTTTGCGGTGCCGGTGCATGAAGTCAACCGAGTGGTGCCGCAAATCATCAAGCACGGCAAGCTCTTTCGGCCCGGCTTAGGCATCAGCATCGCCAATCAGCGGTTGATGCAAGAATTGAATCTGGATGGTCTTCTGGTTCTAAGTGTAGAGTCAGGTTCTTCGGCAGAAAAAGCGGGTATTCGCGGAACCCAGCAGGTGCGCGGCGGGCTGATTCTTGGTGATATCATCGTGGCGGTGAACGGTGAGCCGGTGAAAAGCTGGAACCAGCTCCGCGACGAGGTTGAAAAGCATGAAGCCGGGGAAGCCGTGACGCTGACTTTGCAGCGGGATAACGGGCAAGTGGATATTAAGGTGGTTTTAGAAGCTATATGAAGAACGACGGTGACACGATGGTAAAATTGACTTTATTGAGCATACTGCAACATTGTTACGCAGCTTTCTTTGTTCTGATGATAATAGGCGTGCAGACCGCGTGGTCAGCGGTTTATTATGTCGATGCCGTAGCTGGTAATGATGCCAATTCCGGCACCGCAGATGCGCCGTGGGCCACGGTGCAAAAGGCAGCGGCGATTTTGATCGCTGGGGATACGGCATACATAAAAAATGGCATATACGCCATGAATAACCATCCCACTGTTAAATATTTGTCACCAGTCAATTCTGGCAATGCTGCTGCCGGATATATCACCTTTGCAGCATATAATGGCCACACGCCAGTGCTGGACGGTGGTAATGCTCGACTGCTGACAGCTGGAGGATTGATCAACATTCGGAATAAAGAATATATCCGCATCTCAGGTATTACAGTGAAAAATGTGGACGATAATGCAGAAGGTATTGGCATTTATGTGGAAAACTCTCGCCATATCATCATTGAAAAAAATCATGTTTTACACACTGACTCTTCTGGTATCCAAGTGTTCACTAAAAGTGTCCAACTTGGACTCCCTTCTGCTGACATCATCATTGAGAATAATGAGGTAGAAGATACAAATCTGGGTGGACCAAATGAAATGATCACTGTTGCTGGGGTGAATCGTTTTGAAGTTAAAGGAAACCTTGTTCATAACCGAAAGTCGGGAACAACTGGTGGTGAGGGAATTGACATCAAGCAAGGGTCAAAAAATGGCTCAGTACACCACAATGAAATATGGGACTTGAATACCAACCGTCCCGGTGTTTACATTGATGCTTGGGATCAGCTTACCGAGAATATTGATGTTTATGCAAATCACATTCATCATATTGACACCTTTGGTCTCTATGTTGGGTCGGAACGTGGCGGACTGCTTCGCAATATTCGCATTTTCAACAACATAATTCACGATAACTACAGGGCAGGCATTTGTTTTGCTGATGAATCTAGCTATTCAGGGACTGAGCCTATAGAGAATATCGTGGTAATGAACAACACATTGGCCCACAACGGAGTATCCATTAACTGGTACGGTGCTATTTATGTGGAGAATCCGAGCATCACAGGTCTGACTATCCGTAACAACATCGCTTGGCAGAACGGCGGTTATCAGATATCATCTATTCCTACCACAACTTCTGCTGTTGCAGTGAGCAACAATCTCCTCTGGGGTGTTTTGGGGGCAGCGGACAACAACAGAATTAGCAGTAGCGTAGATATGAAGGCAGACCCGCTGTTCGTCGATACAGCAGAAACAAATTTTCGCCTACAGGTCGCATCGCCAGCCATTGACAGAGGTGATACTGCCTCCTTACCCGTAGATATCTTCGATCAAGATGGCGACAGTAACGCAACAGAATCGATACCCTTCGACTATGCTGGAAAGCCCCGTATATCAGGAAATCGGGTAGATATAGGTGCATACGAATATATTTCCAGTGTTCCAGAGGATACAAGTCCCTACCCTTGGCTCCCTGCTGTGTACAAGCTGCTTTTGTAATTCACCTACGTTTATGGTTATCTGCCACAAAGTTCTCTTTATTCCACCGCCGCCAGACGGTTCTGCTTGACAAAAAGGAGAAGATTTGATTATTTGCATACATTAAATTTATAGTCGGCAGCCTGCCATTCAACGGCGGGATTTTCATCCTCAGATCAACCAACTCGTATTGAAGGAGAACTTCATGGCTGAAAACCAAGACAAAATTGAAAGCCTACTCAAAGAAGGCGTTTCTTTTGCCCCGCCTGTCGCAGGACGCGAGCAGGCCTACATCAAATCTATGGAGGAGTATCAGGCGATTTACAAACGCTCGATGGAAGACCCAGAAGGTTTCTGGGCCGAGCGAGCCAGCGAGTTAGTTACTTGGGATAAAAAGTGGGACAAGGTGATGAACTGCGATTTCAGCAAGCCTGAGATCAAGTGGTTTGAGGGCGGCAAGCTGAACATGTCTGTCAACTGCTTAGACCGTCATCTGACCGATGGCCGCCGCAACAAGGCCGCGATCATTTGGCAAGGCGAGCCGGAAGACGATGTCAAAGTCTATACCTACCAGATGCTGCACACCGAGGTTTGTCGCTTCGCCAATGTCCTCAAAAAGAAAGGCGTGAAAAAGGGCGACCGGGTGGCGATTTATCTGCCGATGATCCCGGAATTGTCTATCTCTCTGCTGGCCTGCGCCCGTATTGGTGCGATTCACTCGGTGGTTTTTGCTGGTTTCTCCGCCATTGCCCTGCAAAGTCGGATTGAAGACTGCAAAGCTAAGGTACTGATCACCTCTGATGCTGTACTTCGCGCTGGCAAGACCATTCCGCTCAAGCCCAACGCTGATATCGCTTTAGCCACCTGTCCTTCGGTCGAAAGCTGCATCGTGGTGCGTCGGGCAGGCAATGCAGTCGAAATGAAGGCAGGCCGTGACTGCTGGTGGCATGAGGAAGTGGGCGCAGCTGATATCTCCAGCACCTGCGCACCAGAGTCCATGGATGCCGAGGATATCTTGTTTATCCTTTATACTTCCGGCTCCACCGGCAAGCCGAAGGGAGTTGTGCATACGACTGGCGGCTATTTGACCTACGCCATGCACACCACCCAGTGGGTCTTTGATCTCAAGGATAACGATGTTTATTGGTGTACAGCGGACATCGGTTGGGTTACTGGGCATTCCTACATTCTCTACGGGCCGCTCGGTCTTGGCGCAACCTCAATCATGTTTGAGGGCGTACCTTCTTGGCCGGGACCAGATCGCTTCTGGAAAATCGTGGAAAAATTCCGGGTCAATATTTTCTACACCGCCCCTACTGTCATCCGCTCACTGATGCGTGAAGGCGAGGAGCCGGTCAAACGTTGGGATTTGTCCAGCCTGCGCGTATTGGGTTCAGTGGGCGAACCGATCAACCCGGAAGCATGGATGTGGTATCACATCAACATCGGCAAAGAAAAGCTGCCTATTGTTGATACGTGGTGGCAGACCGAAACCGGTGGCATCATGATTTCGCCGCTGCCGTATGCAACCACCCTCAAGCCTGGCTCGGCCACCTATCCGCTGCCTGGTATTGATGCGGCCATCTATGATGAGCAAGGACGCGAGGCTGGTCCGAACGAAGGCGGCCATCTCGTCATTCGCAAGCCTTGGCCGGGTATGCTGCGCGGTGTGTTCGGTGATCCCGCACGCTTCAAAAAAGCGTATTTCAGCCGCTATGCCAACACTTACGACCCAGAGGACGGGGCGCGTAAGGATGAGGACGGCTGCTTCTGGGTCATGGGCCGTTTGGACGACGTAATCAACGTCTCTGGCCATCGTCTTGGCACGGCTGAGATTGAATCTGCGCTGGTTTCTCATCCAGCGGTCGCTGAGGCTGCGGTGGTTGGAATGCCGCATCCGATCAAAGGCCAGAGCATCTTTGCCTATGTTACCTTGATGGCTTCCGCCACTGAGTCAGACGCGCTGAAGAAAGAGTTGAGCAACCATGTGCGCAAGGAAATCGGGCCGATTGCCACCCCGGAAGTAATCATGTGGGCACCGGGGCTGCCAAAAACTCGCTCTGGCAAGATCATGCGCCGCATTCTGCGCAAGATTGCTGCTGACGATTTTGACAACTTCGGCGACACTTCCACCTTGGCTGATCCTTCGGTGGTTGATAACCTCGTTGAAGGACGGAAAGGCATGGCCTAAGCCGAAAAGCTACATGGCCTCTCCAAGGCAGGGTGCTCATCGGCATCCTGCCTTTTTTATTGCTTCGCTGGGCCGGAAACAACTGAAATTTGTATTGACGGGGCGCAGTAAAGCATGACATAGTGCATCTTGCTCATCTGGCAGGTTATTTTATGCAGCAGGTCAGGGTAAAAGTCGGAACGACAGGCAGATGAAAGACAGAGCGATGAAACGGATATACATAAAGACCGTCAGGCGAATTCAGGATGCACTGTTTGTCAAGCGGATAGTTCCGGCCTTTTTGCTCCTGCTGGCTGGTGCATGGTTTTACGCTAGCATTCAGTTAGAAGCCGAGTTAGAAAGTCTCCAAACTCAGGAAACTCTGCACGTAAGTCAAGGTACAGCTTTGCTGACCACTCACCTACGTTCGATCAGTTCTGATTTGCTTCATCTTGCTGGGCAGCAGACTGTACTGGAGCAAGTCGCTACACCGACCGAGGAAAACCTGCGCCAGTTAGCCAATGATTTTATCCTGTTCCTGCTGAACAAGGATGTCTATGATCAAACGCAGGCATATATCCAAATTCGCTGGATTGACAGTACGGGCATGGAGCGGGTACGGGTGGATCACGTTTTTGGCAAGCCGCAAATTGCGCCGCTGCACAGCCTGCGCCGCAAGGCAGACCAGTCTTATTTTCTCGCAGCTTCTCTGTTGGAGCCAGGCAAGGTTTTCCTTTCTGAACCAGAAATCAATGAACAACAGGAATCTGCCAAGCTGACCATCCGAGTTGCTACACCGCTGGCTGATGAGCAAAGCCGCAGGCACGGCGTTCTGGTTTTCAACTGTTCTGCCGAAGAGATGCTGCACAGCTTTACTGAAACAATCTCAAAAATCAGGGATCATGTCTCAATTTTTAACAGCGAAGGTCGCCGGTTAGAAGGACCAGTTCCCACAGATAACCTATCTCAGCGCGCACCAAAAGTCTGGAGCGAAATCAGCCGCAGCGAAGAGGGTACCCTACTTCATCGTGATGGTCTCTGGGTTTGGAACACGATTTGTCCATTCAAAGACCGCAATGGAATCATGCCGCAAGAAAACCGCAGTCTGTGGAAAGTGGTTTCTTGGACTGACAAAGCTACCATTGACGAAATCAGATTTGATATTTTCAAAAAAACAGCGGTAATAGCCCTGCTCTTGGCCGTGGTCATCTGTTTCAGTGCTTGGAAATTAGCCTTGGCTGAAGGCTCTATTCGCAGGATCAACGCCGGGTTGGAACAGCAGATCAAAGAACGCACCGATGAATTAAAGGATAGAGTTTCAGAACTAAAGAGCGCACAGGCACAGGCAACTGCGATTATCGACGCGCTGGCCCGCATTGGTCTGGGCTTGGTCATTATCGATGAGCACCACAAAGTGCGCTACATGAATCAAGTTATGATCAACTGGTTTGGCGATTTGACTGAATCCGGCTGCTGCGGTCTGGTAAAGGATGGTCATTATCCTTGGTGTCGTGAGCAGGTAGGTGAGGCCTTAGCAGGGGAAAAATCAGTTTGCTATCTGCCGGGGGCTTTTGACGGGCGAATTTTTGAAATAGCGGCGGCTAAGTTTATAGCCAGCGAGGGCGGAGAGGCCATTATTCAGGTGGTGCGAGACATCACCCAGCGGAAACTTGAGGAGCAGATACTTCAGCAAAATCAGGAAAAATACCAAAGGTTAGTTGATGACATCGGTGAAAAGTTCGTGGTCTTCAGTCAAAAACCGGATGCTGAAGAGTGGACGTACTCCAGCGATGGGGTAGTTTCAGTCTTCGGTTACGCTAAAGAAGAAGTATCTGGTGGTAATTCTTGGGCTGAAAAGATCAAATGGCTGCCGGAATCGCTCGATCAGGCTCGTTTGCATCTGTCTCGCATCCGCGAGAACAAAACCGACTTTGTCCAGCACGATATGCAGTTCATCCACCCAGACGGCAATCTGCGCACCATCCGCGTGTCCTCGCATCCGGTACGCGAGCAAACAGGCCGTCTGTTGTCGATTGACGGCATACTTGAGGATATCACCGAATACGAATTTATCACCCAAAAATTGGCCGAGGCGCAAGAGCGGGCCGAAGCCGCTAACCACGCCAAATCGGATTTTTTAGCCAACATGAGCCACGAAATTCGCACACCGATGAACGCGATCATCGGTATGTCCCGCTTGGCGTTAGAGACTAAACTCAGCCCAGAGCAACAGAATTATATCGGAAAAGTTTATAATTCTGCGCTTTCTTTGCTCGGTATTATCAATGACATTCTCGATTTTTCTAAGATCGAGGCGGGCAAGTTAGAGATCGAGGAAATTACCTTCTGTCTCCAGAAGGTGTTCGACAACCTTTCCGACATTATTGGCCTCAAGGCAGAGGAAAGAGGACTGGAATTAGATATTGAGGTTGCAGCTAATGTGCCTGCCAGAGTGCAAGGCGATCCGCTCCGACTTGGCCAAATTCTGATCAATCTTGGCAATAACGCGGTTAAATTCACCAGCAAAGGCGAGGTTAAGGTCAGTGTCGAGCGGTTGGAGCAAGAGCAAGCAAAGGTTGTTCTTCAGTTTTGTGTCGCTGACACCGGTATTGGTATGACTCCAGAGCAACAAAGCAGGCTCTTTCAGTCCTTTAGCCAAGCGGATAGCTCTACCACCCGCCGTTTTGGCGGCACTGGCCTTGGTCTTTCAATCAGCAAAAACTTGGTCGAACTGATGGGCGGAAGTATCTGGCTCGAAAGCGAGGGTAAAGGCTCACGTTTTTATTTCATTCTGCCCTTTGAGCCGGTGGTACATCAGGGCAAGGACACGCAACAAACGGAAAATGCCGAGCTGGATTTTTTTGATCTGCGCGGCTTGAGAGTGCTTTTAGTCGAAGATAACCAGATGAATCAGGAGCTGGCGAAGATTTTGCTCTGCCGCAAGGACATCAAAGTTACCATCGCCAATAACGGAGCAGAGGCATTGAAAAAGCTGGAAAATGACAGCTTCGACTGCGTGTTGATGGATATTCAGATGCCAGTCATGGACGGCTACACCGCCTGCGCTGAAATCAGAAAGCAGTTGCAATACAAATACCTGCCGATTATCGCCCTTACCGCAAACGTTATGGCCGATGATCGTGAGAAAAGCCGCGCCGCAGGCATGAGCGATCATATTGGTAAACCTTTTGATGAAAAGGAAATGTTTACAACCATGTCTCGCTGTATGGCAGCAGCCAAGCAGGAGATCGTGCCAGAGCCGGAGGATAGTAGTTCGGCAGTGGCACGACGGGAGGCTCTTGCCGCAGGCTGCGGTAAGAGTTAGCGTATCTGCTCTATTTTTTGTAATAAAAAAAATCGCTCACAGCGAGGAATGCAACATGGAAAACACGGTGAAGCCGGAAGAGCTGAAATACCTGCTGGAGAACAACGATGACGTACTGATCCTTGATGTGCGCCGTAGGCAGGACTACAAGAACGATCCCGACATGATCTCTGGCGCAAAATGGTACGACTATGAAGAGCTGGAGCAGTGGGGTGCCGAGATACCAGCAGGCCGCCGGGTCGTTGTTTATTGTCTCAAGGGTGGTGCATTAAGCAAGATGGTGGCGGAATTCCTTCAGAAAAGAAAGGTGGATACCTGTTATCTGGAGGGCGGCATCACGGCGTGGAAAGCGATGGTCTTGGGACAACAAGTTGACACATCTGCAGGCTGTAGTTCATGTTGTTTGGTACGATGAATACATTAGCGCAAAGCAAGAACAGTAATCTGCTATTGGCACAACGGAGAATTCAGTGGGCAAAGAGACTGCTTTTACAGTAAAAAATAAATAGGTAAACAGAATGAAAAAACTGATCGTGACTTTAATTTTGTGTTGTTCAAACACCGCATTTGCCAACTCAGCTTGCGACAATCCAAAGAATGACTTTGACGGCTTATATTGCTTAAACAAAGTTTATCAGGAAGCTGACAAAGAATTGAATGAAAACTACAAAAAACTGAGCGATAAATTAAATGAAGATGGTAAAAGAAAACTCAAGACTGGTCAATTAGACTGGATGAGTGAACGAAATAGCCGCTGCTCAAAGCATGAAGCTGATCAATTTTATATCAATCTCGACTGCGCCACCTCTGTCACTGTCAAACGCTCGCAATTTTTGCAAGACCGCCTGCGGGAATGCGTCAGCTCTGGCTGTCAGAATAGCAAGTTGTAGGATTGATCTCCTTCCAGCGTTCTGATTGTCACTAAGCAGCCAATCTTTCTCTGGCGGAGGAGTAGCACTTTGGTCGGAAGTATAGGATATGAGTCGTCATGTGTTACTGGCGACACAGGCCGCAGTGAGGCCACGCAACTTCATCGAGCTTGTTGTTGTTCATGAGCGAAAGCGGCAAAATGAGTCTCGAATCTGCAAAAGATTAATGTCTTTTTCAGGACGCACGGTATAATAATTGCTTTATTCGCGCAAGCAGGAGTTGAGGCTGCTGCTACCCCGCAGGAGAAAGTCAGATCACAAACCACCCAACGTTGAGAAAAGAGCATGGACAGCAAACCCAAGAACGTTTTTAATGTCACCCTGCAAGAACAAGCTGCTGTCGGCACTCCCGGCATCCTTGATCAGCTTCATCTGCCTCCGGCCCTGATCACTTTTCTTCAGAAAAATCAAAAAACTATTTGGCGAGTGGCTGGCTCGGCAGCAGTAGTTGTCACGGTAGTTTCACTCTACGGCTCTTGGCGTGAACACACTCTGAATAAAGCCGCTTTAGCCTATGATCAAGCTATTGAGCTTAAAGATGCGCAGCTGAAAAAAGCCGCGCTTCAGAAAGTAGCCGACGAATACGACTCCACGCCCTCTGCAACGTGGAGCAAAATCGCGCTGGCTCATCTTGAGCAGGCAGAAGGCAAAACCAAAGAGGCAATCACCAAGCTGACTGTTGTCGATGCAGAGACCACAGCAAAAAGTCCGCTCAAGCCGCTACTGTTGGTCAATTTGGGCGGCCTTTATGAGCAAGAAAAACAGTTCGACAAGGCGGAAGGCGTGTATCAGCAGCTGAAGGGTTTCAAAGGCTTTGAGGCGATGGCTTTGGACAGCTTAGGTCGGATTTATGAGGCTACGAACAAAAAAGACAAAGCGGTGCAAATGTACCAGCAGTACATGGGCCTGATTGAGTTAGGCGAGGGCAAAAAGAAAGAGGGTAAGGCTGTTGCGCAGAGTTTTCCTGAGCGGGAAATTGTGCAGGGTAGCTTGAATCGTCTGCTGAAGTAAATGCAAATTATCCGCCATCCTGCCGAGATGACCGCTTGGGCCAAAGAGCAGGCCAAGGCGGGGCATCGCATCGGCTTGGTGCCGACAATGGGCTTTTTCCATGAAGGCCACCTCAGCCTGATGCGCCGCGCCGGGCAGCTTGCTGATTTCGTGGCGGTGAGTCTTTTTGTCAATCCGACCCAGTTTGGTCCGCAGGAGGACTTAGCCGCCTATCCGAGAAATTTTGAGCGGGATTGCGCAATGGTCGAAGCGGCGGGCGTATCCGTTCTCTTTGCACCAATAGCGGCGGAGATGTATCCTGCTGGATTTAGCACGACGGTGGCGGTTGGCGCGGAGTTGACTGGGCAGCTTTGTGGGGCTTCTCGGCCCGGTCATTTCGCTGGCGTGGCTACAGTAGTCTGTAAGCTCTTCAATATCGTTCAACCTGACGTAGCTGTGTTTGGCCAAAAAGATTTTCAGCAGCTCGCCGTAATTCGCCGAATGACCGCTGATCTCAATCTGGGCGTGGAGATTGTCGCGCATCCCATTGTCCGTGAAGCGGACGGGCTGGCGATGAGTTCCCGTAATACCTATCTTCTGCCACAGCAGCGGGAATCCGCGCTCAGTCTTTCCCGCGCCCTCGCTTTGGCCCGCACAATTGCAGCAGAGGGCGAGCGGAGTACGGAGCGGCTGACTACCGTGCTTCGGGACTTCATCCACTCTTTCCCGGAAACAGAGGTGGATTACATCAGCTTTGTTCATCAAGATACCTTGCAGCAGGTTGCCGAAATTGATGAAAAGACTGTGATAGCCTTGGCAGTGAAGATCGGTGGCAGAGTGCGGCTGATTGATAATGGATTGGTGCTATGAAATCATTCTCCAAGTGGACGATTGCAGAAGTTGAAGAAACCTTTGCGCTCAATCCGTGCAAGCAGCTTGAGTCTCTGAATCAGTGGCTGAATGCCGCTGCGCCACTTACGCCAGATGAAGAAGCTGTGATAGCTGAGTTGCGCGAAAAGCTGCTCGATCATGTTTGGGATTGGAATGAAAGCGAGCTAAAAGGAAAGTTCATCTTCCCCTTGCTGGCAGCCGTTAATTTTGACGAAGAGCAATATCAGTCGTTCATAGAACGGGAAATATCTGTAGCGATAGATAACGATACTCTTTCCGGCATGGTTGATTTCTTTGTCGCCAGCGGCAGACGTTATCCCAAACATCCGTATTTCTTCATCCACGAATTCAAGAAAGAGCATGAGGCATCCGGCGACCCACTGGGGCAATTGCTGGTCACGATGATGGCGGCGCAGAAACTGAACCATGACGGCAAGCCGATGTATGGTTGCTATGTCATGGGTCGGCTCTGGTTTTTTGTTGTGCTGCAAGGAAACGATTATGCAGGCAGCTTGGCCTATGATGCAACAAAAGATGACATCAAGGATATCTTCAGCATCCTGAAGAAAATGAAAGAAATTATCGTCAAGCTGATTTTTGCAGAAAAATAATATGGCGGGGTGATAAATTGGAACGGATATTTACCGAACTTTCTAATCCTGTATGGTGGTTCAGCGTGGTGATTGCTGGCATCGCTATCAATGTATTCTCATCTTATCTGAGGGGTGCGATAGATAATTTTTTCTCAAAAAGTGGATGGTGGAAAAATAAGTCATTAGCTCGTAAAAAGGCATGGGAAGAGCAAGTAAACAAACTTGCTTCCAATAGCAAAGAGAGAGACGATGCTGTTCAGCATGAAATCCGTTATAGGTTATAATCAATTTTTCTTTTACTATTATCTATAATTATCTTTTATTCTTTTTTGGCTGCAGGGTTAGTCTTCCCTGCTCTCTTGGCTTCTCTTTTTAAGAGAATTTTTCTCGCATTATCTGCATGTTTTTCTTTTTCAAGTTTTCTCGCCTGGAAATTCGCAGAAGATACAGAAGCCGAATTGAAAGAAGCGAAGGACAGGTTATCCAAACAACTTATTCAAAAAGATGTCGATGCTTGAAAATATCTTCACATCGTTTCCATCAGAGCCAAGGAAAGAGGTCTTTGATGTTCTCCTGCAAAATAAAAATATCCGCATCGAGCGCATTGTTTCCAAAGGGCATACGTCGCCCACATCAGGCTGGTACGATCAGGAAGAAAACGAGTGGGTGCTTGTTCTTGAAGGCGCAGGAACGATTTTGTTTGAAAATGGCAAACAGGTAACGCTGAACAAAGGGGATTATCTGCATATTCCCGCCCATGATAAGCATAAGGTTGCTTGGACAGACCCGGATAGGCTGACAATTTGGATAGCGGTGCATTATTCTGGTAGAGAAGGTGACAATCATGCTTGAAGATACACAAGCAGTTTTGGAAAACCAGGTGCAAGAAATGCCTTCGCTCAATCACAGCTATATCTGCGCACAAATCATGCGTCAGCTTCTTCGAGATGAATCCTTGCAGCCACTGCCAGAATTGACGCTGGATATCGAGAACGGGCTGACTCCTGATATCTCTGTTTTCAAGAAAGAGAAAATCAAGCCAAACTTTTTTGAAGATATTCTTCGGATGAAAGAATTGCCTGTTTTAGCAATTGAAGTAATCTCGTCAAGCCAGAACATTCAAGAATTGCTTGAGAAGGCGAAAGTGCTGGTCAGAGCCGGGATTAAAACAGTCTGGACTGTCGAGCCTTATGGAAGAAGCATTTTTATCGTTAGTGATAACGAACAAAAATTGTTTCATGAAGAGATTGTTGAGTCAGACGGCGTATCTGTTGACTTTAAAAAAGTTTTTGAAAGTTAAAATACAAAGGTATTTTTTTTCATGCAGCGCACAATGCTTAAATCCAAGATTCACCGGGTGACAATCACTCAGGCGGATCTGAACTACGACGGCAGCATGACCATTGACGAAGATTTGATGAATGCCGCTGGCATTGTTCAATTCGAGCAGGTCAATATCTATAATATCAACAACGGCGAGCGTTTTGAAACCTACGCCATCCGGGGCAAGGCTGGCTCCGGCGTGATCGGCCTGAACGGCGCGGCGGCCCGCAAGGGGCATGTCGGCGATTTGGTGATCATTGTCACCTATGGCCAATATGATGAGAGCGAGCTGGCCGGTTTCGAGCCGACCATCCTGCTCTGCGACGAAAAGAACAAGGTGCGGAAACGGCTTGATATATGAGCCTTCGCTTCAGAAGCGTTCAAGGCGGCTCGCAGTGCGCAACTCGGACTTTCTTCGCTTGAGAATGCCCTGCCGCCCGCTGGCAACGGGGCATTTGACGCTTGCAATGCGGCATGTCAAGCGTGCCGTGAGGTATATCATGCGTGCCGCGTGATGTTGCAAGCGTGACATGTGGCGCGGAAAGCGTGCTGCAAGGCATTTCAAGCGTGATATGTGGCGCGGAAAGCGTGCCGTGAGGCATATCATGCGTGCCGCGTGACGTTTCAAGCGTGACATGAAGCGCGGAAAGCGTGCTGTGAGGCGTTTGCAGCCGGGAATGGGCAGCCAGACGGCTGCCGGAAGAATTAGCAGAACGTTTTGAGCAGATAATCGAACAGACTGATCCTTTGATAAAAGGTTACTCTATGGATTCAGATACGGCGCAGTTAGTATTGCTTACGGATGAAGCTCTTGGTGAAGGAAATTCCACCGATTTAGATGGACTCGGATTCTCCACATATTCTAAAGTATTAGGGGATGCTGCTGTTGGTACGCCGGGACCATTCACTATTGGTGTTTTTGGGGAATGGGGTACAGGAAAAACGAGTTTGATGCGTCTCATCCAGTCATATTTGGATGAAAAAGAGAACGTTGTAACCGTTTGGTTTAACGCTTGGCGATATGAACGTGAGGAACATCCGATTGTTCCACTTGTCGCGACAATTATTCGAGAACTCGAACGAAATAAGACGTTCACGGAAAAATTAGCTGAAGGCGGCAAGACACTGATCAGATCGCTTCTTGCTGCTGCTTCTGGATTTTCTGTAAAATCAACGATCAAACTTCCGGTATTCGCTGAAGTAGAAGCATCCTTTGTGGCAAAAGACATGATTGAGCGGGACGAAAAGCTCACTTCTGATCCTCTGCTTGATAGAAGCCTTTACTATGAGGCGTTTGAAAGGCTGTCCGCACTTTCAGAAAATAAAAATTTTCGAATAGTTATCATAATAGATGATCTTGATCGCTGCTTTCCTGATCTGGCAATTAGTCTGTTGGAAAGTATCAAGCTGGTTCTTGCGCAGCCGGGATTTATATTTATTCTCGGTGTTGCGCGAAGCGTGATTGAGGGATACTTGCAGCATAGGTACAGTGCAGAATACGGCATTGCCGATTTTGAAGGGCACTCTTATCTCGACAAGATAGTTCAGCTTCCGTTTCATATACCGCCGCACAAAGAGCGGATGGTTGACTTTGGAGAGAAAGTCCTTAAACGTATTTCTCCTGACTTTCAGGGAGAACTTAAAGATATTTTGCCGATAATCGGTTCCGCTTCCGGGAGTAACCCGAGGACAACGGTAATGGTGAACCATGAGTGGCAAAGCGGACGGCTCCCTAAAAAACACATTGAATTTACCATTAAAAACAATATAATATTGAAAAAGTTGACTTCCGACTTGGTCTCAGTTTTCAGAGGGCGAATGCCCGCCAGCCAAACGCCGTTCTTATGAAAG
>NQJD01000035.1 GCA_004284765.1 Candidatus Electronema aureum | reverse complement strand
AGTATGCGAAGATGTCCTTATCACATTCGAGTTTGAAATACTCGCCGCAGATTTCCATAGTGATGACTTCTTCATCTGTTAAGGCAGGGTTAAATCCGCCCCGCCGCAGCCGACATTGCTGCCTGATGACACCGTATTGTTCACAGACAAGCAGAAAGACAGCAATAACAAAATCGTCTCGATCCATTGGCGCACTCCTTGTGAATAGGGCTTAGATACCACTATTCTACAGGATGCGCCCAATGGATCGGGCATCTTTTTTAAGAGTTGCACATTAGGTACACTCAAGATAAATTTGACAAAATGATAGCTATGCTATCAGAGGAAATGCAATTCATCTTATACACTTTTGCAGCAAATTGTATTCCTATAGCTATATATATCGTTGCACGGTTTTTAATGGCTCCAAAGCCAAAGCAACTCGATCCAGATGTCAAGAATGAATATTTCATCAAAATAGCAAGCGAGATATCAAGATATGAATACTTTTCATCATTAAGAGTATTTTACCATGATGCAGCAACTTTTCTTTGCAGAAGAGGTGTTTTTATCGGTGCGCCAGATATTGTAAAATTTTTCCATGAAAAAGATTTATTTTACTTTATATTGCATCATGAATTGTGTCATTATAGAATACTCGATCGCAATATTGGTCGGTTATTGATACTTAATAATGACATATTATCAATAATATTTTCTATATCCATCGGATTTCCGATAGGAATTTTAGTTGGAGAGTTGAATTGCAAATACGAAGAGATAAACGTTGCATGGCGATTTTTTTCTAAAATTTCAATTTGCTATGCTGTATTCTTGTTTTTTCGTAAAAAATTAGATACTGATCGTATTGTAAAGGAATGTATATGCGATATGTACAGCAAGTCGGTTTTGGGATGCAACCCGATGGCATACAATAATGCTTCTTCAGAGCTTTCTCAGAGGAAGAGCTTTCTATTGGGAGATTATTTTGTTTTAGCTAAATCGTATTGTTCAAACTCAGTTCTTAATTATTCTATATTATTTTTTTAACAAAAAATATAGTTTTCTTTTCGCGTGTAAAATATGTTTTCTTTTTTGTTGATTTTTTATTATTTTTAATAAGTGCTCTTTTCGCAGGAAAAAGCAAACAGTACCTTCATCGCGTAAGTTATTTTTTATATATTCAGATTATTGTTTTGTATATTACCTTGCTGTGTAAGGATAGCATAACAGGATATTTTTGTAGTATAATTAATTGGAACTATTTCGATATTGATTACGATTGTTTTCTATATCCTGTAGCATTATTAATCTTTTTATTTTTTATTCGTTATGAAAATTCAACACATTCTTAATGTTATAGAATTTTTTGGGAAACTTATATCAACATTTATTTTTTTTATGAGTATAATTTTTTTATCTTTCCTTGTAATAGTGCCTGAAGCAAGGGGAATCAGCAAGAATGTATTGCTTAACTGTATTTACGTTTTTCATGTAGCTCTATTAATTAGCTCTGGATTTAATATTTACAGACCAAGAAAGATAACTATATTTATCGAAGCTGCGATATTGATTATTTCATCATCAAGCTTTATGATTTATTCATCAGCCATGGAATCGATTGCTGACACGTTAAATCTCAATGCAGACAATGCTTCGCCAGTTGAATTTTTAATGATTATTAATCCTTTAGATTATCTAAGGATTAACATAATATCAATTATTGAGACCAGTTTTGTGATTATATCAATTTATACAATAAGATTTATTCGGTACAAAGGAAAAGATATTAAAATTAACTACTTATAATTTATCTGTATGTCAATTGCAAGCGAGCGGAAAAAGCCGGTGCGGAAGCCAAAGCCGCAGTCGTGACTGCCTTGCGTAAGGAAGAGCAAACGGAGAAATCTCCTCCGTTTGCTTGCCAGAATTCGCCAGATGTTTCCTTTCTGCTGCTCATAGCAGAAATGTCCTAAGAGTTTCCTGTAGTTCTACTTCATCCCCGCATAATTTTTCATGTCTCAGTCCTTCACCCACCTGCACGTCCACACGCAGTATTCCATGCTCGACGGTGCCATCCGCATCGGCGACCTGATCGAGAAGACGAAAGAATATGGCATGAACGCCGTGGCTGTCACCGACCACGGGGCCATGTACGGCGCACTGGAGTTTTACACCAAGGCGAAGAAAGCTGGCATCAGGCCGATCATCGGCTGCGAGCTGTACATTGCTGAGACCGACCACCTCATTCACGACAAGAGCGCGGGCCACAACTTCCACCTCGTCCTGCTGGCGATGAACGAGGACGGCTACCGCAACCTGATGAAGCTGGCTTCGGTGGCGCAGACAGCGGGCTTCTACTACAAGCCGCGCATTGACCGCAAGCTGCTCGCCAGCCACCACGAAGGCTTGATCGCCCTTTCCGCCTGCCTGCATGGCGAGGTGCCTTGGCTGATCAGTCACAGCGGCATGGACGCGGCCCGGCAGAAGGCTCTGGAATTGCAGCAGCTCTTCGGCAACCGGCTTTACTTCGAGGTGCAGGAGAACGGCATCCCGGAGCAGACGAAGGTCAATGTCGGCTTGCAGGAATTAGGCAATGATCTCGGCATCAAGCTGGTTGCCACCAACGACTGCCACTACCTCAACAAGGACGAGGCGTATGCCCACGAGGTGCTGCTCTGCATTCAGACCAGCAAGGTGATCAGCGATCCGGGCCGCTTCAAGTTCTCCACTGATGAGCTGTATTTCAAGCCACCGGAGGTGATGGCCCGCCAGTTCAGCTGGTGCCCAGAAGCACTGAGCAACACGATGGAGGTGGCGGAACGCTGCGACCTCAAGCTGAAGTTCGGCGAGAACCACTTCCCCATCTTCCCGGTGCCTGCGGGCGAGTCGCTGGAAAGCCTCTTTGAGCACGCCTGCCGCGACGGGCTAGAGCAGCGGCTGGCTCTGCTGCGCGAATTGCAGGAGGTCAGCCAGGAGCTGGAGCAGCAGTACCGCGAGCGGCTGGAGATGGAGATCAAGGTCATCCAGAAGATGGGCTTCGCGGGCTATTTCCTTATTGTTGCTGACTTTATCAATTGGGCCAAGAGCAAGGGCATCCCTGTAGGTCCAGGTCGTGGTTCAGGAGCGGGGAGTCTCGCCGCCTACTGCATGGCTATCACCGACATTGACCCCATCCCCTACGGCCTGCTCTTCGAGCGCTTCCTCAACGTCGAGCGGGTGTCCATGCCCGACTTTGACGTGGACTTCTGCAAAGACCGGCGGGACGAGGTGATTGATTATGTCCGCCAGCGTTACGGCGGCGATGCGCACGTGGCCCAGATTGTCGCCTATGGTTCGATGAAGGCGCGGGCCGTGCTGCGCGACGTGGGCCGGGTGCTGGAGATTCCTCTGCCGCAAGTAGATAGAATCGCCAAGCTGGTGCCGGAAGAGCTGAAGATCACCCTGAAGAAGGCGATTGACCAAGAGCCACGCCTGCGCGATGCGATGCGGGAGGAGAGCATTCAGAAGCTGCTCAAGGTGGCGCAGACGCTGGAAGGATTGGCCCGGCACAAGTCAACGCACGCCGCCGGGGTGGTGATCTCGCCGAAGCCGATGGTGGAGTATCTGCCCGTCTGCATTGGCCCGGACAAGGAGATCCTCACTCAGTATGACATGAAATACACCGAGATGACCGGACTGATCAAGTTCGACTTCCTCGGATTGAAGACCCTGACCGTCATTGACCGCGCCCTCAAGCTGATCAAGCAGGACATCGGCCTTGAGGTGCAGCTCAACAAGCTGCCGACTGACGACCAGAAGACCTACGACCTGCTCTGCGCGGGCAGCAGCTTGGGCGTGTTCCAGCTCGAAAGCGATGGGATGCGCGAGCTGCTGATCAATATGGCCCCAGAACAGTTCACCGACCTGATCGCCCTTGTCGCCCTCTATCGGCCCGGCCCGCTCGACTCCGGCATGGTGAAGCAGTTTGTTGAGACTAAGCATGGCCGCCGTCCTGCTGAGTACCCTTTGCCGCAGATCAAGGAGGTGCTGCGGGAGACCTACGGGGTCATCGTCTATCAAGAGCAGGTGATGAAAATCTCCAACATCCTCGCCTCCTACAGCCTCGGCGACGCGGACATCCTCCGCCGGGCTATGGGTAAGAAGATACCTGAGGAGATGGAGAAGGAGCGCGGCAAGTTCATGGCCGGAGCCAAGGTCAACGGCATCCCGGAGGAACGGGCCGCGTATGTTTTTGACCTGATGGCGAAGTTCGCGGGGTATGGCTTCAACAAGTGCGTCGTGGGAGCCACCCGGCTGCTTGACGCAGAGACAGGTGAGCTGCTCACAGTCGAAGAGCTGCATCAGCAGCCGCGCCGCTTCATGGTGCACGCCCTTGGCGAAGATGGCAAGCTGCGTCCGAGGCAGGTGCTTGATGTTTTTGAAAACGGGATCAAGCCGGTTTTTGAGCTGCGGACAGTGCAGGGGCATCGCATTACGGCCACCGCGAACCATCCTTTCCGCACCCTTCACGGCTGGACGCTGCTCGGTGATCTTAAACCCGGCGACCGGATTGCCGCGCCCCGCCGGTTGATTGTGCAGGGAGGCAGATGCTGGCCGCGCCACGAGCTGATTACGCTTGCCGGTCTGCTGGCGGAAGGCAATGTCTGCCACCCCTCCTCGCTCTACTTCTTTGGCAACGATGCCGTGCTGGTGCAGGACTTCGCCGAGGCCGCAGCGCAATTCCCAGAGAGCAAAGCGCGGGTGTATCAGCGCAGTGACGGACGCTTTGAGGTCTGCGTGAACACGGGCCGCGATATGCGCTTCGGCAAGAAAGAGCGGAGCGCAGAGGAGGAAGCTGCCCCGCCTGTCCGCTCTGGCGCATGGCACTGGGCTGAACAGCTTGGCATCTTGGGCAAGAAGGCCGTTGAGAAGGCTGTCCCGCCAGAGGTCTTCCTTCTGGCTGATGCGGACATCGAACTGTTCCTCGGCAGGCTCTGGGCAGGCGACGGCTTCATTGCCAATCACGACCAATTCACGCCGTTCTATGCCACCTCGTCCTTCCAGCTCGCCTACGACGTGCAAACGCTGCTTCTGCGGCTGGGCATCCCAAGTGGTGTCCACGAGAAGCAGTTTCGTTACCGAGGGGAAATGCGTCAGGGCTACACAGTGCATCTGGTCGGGGAAGGCACTGCCGAGACCTTCATCAGGCGTGTTGCCCCTCATGCGCTTGGGCGGGAGCGGCAGGTCGAGCAGCTCCGCCATCACCTTGAAGGGAAGCAGCCTGGCCTGACCTCGAAAGACACCGTTCCTGTAGAGGTGCGCACGTGGGTGGACGAAGAGCGCAGGGGCGCAGGTCTGACGTGGAGCGAGCTGGAGCAACGCTCCAGCCTGTGCATGAAGGAATTCATGGGCAAAGGCTCTGCCGGGAAACGCGGTTTCCGCCGCTCAACACTTGCCCGGCTGGCGGAGTTCTTCACCTCCAGCCGACTTGCCCAGCTTGCTGAGTCCGACATCTTCTGGGACAGCGTGGTGTCCATTGAGCCGCGTGGCGAGCAGCAGACTTACGATCTCACGGTGGAGGAAGACCACAACTTCGTGGCGGACGGCCTCATCGTTCATAACTCCCATTCAGCCGCCTACGCCCTCGTTGCCTATCACACCGCCTACCTCAAGGCCCACTATCCTGCCCAGTTCCTTGCCGCGCTGCTCTCCTGCGACGTGGACAACACCGACAAGGTGGTGAGGTACATCAACGAATGCAGGCAGATGAGCATTGAGGTGCTGCCCCCGGACATCAACGAGTCCTACCATGACTTCACGGTTATCAAAGACCGCATCCGCTTTGGCTTGGCAGCGGTGAAGGGCGTGGGCGGCGCGGCCTTGGACTCGGTCATCGAGGAGCGGCGCAAGGCGCCGTACACATCCTTGGCCGACTTCTGCGGGCGGGTGGATTCGAGCCGGGTCAACCGCAAGGTGCTGGAGAACCTGATCAAGGCCGGGGCGTTTGACTCCATGCGGGCCAAGCGGGCGCAGCTGATGGAGGTCTTGGACAAGACCATTGAGCAGGCCAAGACTGTGCAGCGCGACCGGATGAGCGGCCAGATGAGCCTCTTCAGCATGGGCGGCGGCGCGGCCAAGAGCGGGGCAAGCGTGGCAGCGGAGATCAAGCTGCCCGACGTGGAGGAGTGGGCACCGCTGGTTAAGCTCGGCTATGAGAAGGAGACGGTCGGCTTCTTCCTCACCGGCCATCCGCTCGACGGCGTGATAGACCACATCCGCCTGGTGGCCGACTCCGACCTTGCGGCGATGGAGAGCTGGAAGGACGGCCAGATCGTGCGGGTCGGCGGCCTGATTCAACGCTTCAAGGAGCACCGCTCAAAGAAGGGCGACCGCATGGCCTTCACCGTGCTGGAGGACATGACGGCCAGCGTCGAAGTGGTCGTCTTCCCCGAGACCTTTGCCAAGTGTTCACACCTGCTTGGCAGCGAGCAGCCGCTGATTGTGCAAGGCTCGGTGCAGGTCAGCGAACGCGGTGCCAACATCATCGCCGACGAGGTGCTGCCCCTGCACGAGGCGATGGAGAAGTTTGCCACGCAAGCGGTGATCAAAATCCAAGCAGCCCGCACCAGCCGCTCCCAGCTCACCGCGCTGAAGGAACTGTTCTACCAGTTCCACGGTACGCTGCCGGTCAAAATCACCCTGCACTTTGACGGACGCGGCGAGGCGGACATCGAGCCGGGGCCTGACTTGAAGGTCAGGCCTTGCCCGGAGTTCTGCCAGCGGGTGCAGGAGTGTGTTGGCCCGCAGAGTCTGAAGATGCCGATGCAGAAGGCCGAGCCACGGCGGAAAAAGAGCGAAGGGGGCGGTGACCGTTCTTATCAGCGATGATGAGGCGAAAAACGCTTGGCTTGCGTCTGTAAATAGTAGTGGGTACCCATCAGAATGCCTGAAGGGTACCCTTGAGGATAATTTAGGCATGGGCGGTTTGCGAGCCGCCCTTGCGTCACAAAAAAACACAACACCATGTGAGAAGAGCATGAGAGAGTTCAGTGTGATCATAGAGCGCGACGAGGAAGGTTGGTTTGTCGCCACCGTGCCTGGGCTGCGCGGCTGCCATACGCAGGCGAAGTCACTTGACCAGCTTGTGGAGCGGGTCAAGGAGGCGATTGAGCTGTGCTTGGAGGTAGAGATTCCATCGGCCAATGAATTCATTGGCGTGCAGCGGGTGGCTGTTGCGGCATGAGCATCTTCCCTTCCCTGACAGGCGGCAGGTTAATCAAGGCCTTGGAGCGCGTCGGGTTCGTCGTCGTGCGGGTCAAAGGCAGCCACCATTTCCTGCGGCATGATGATGGCCGCTGCACGGTGGTTCCGGTGCATGGCAATGAGAGCATCGGCAAGGGGCTGCTCGCGCAAATACTGAGGGATTGCGATCTCAGCAGGGAAGAGCTGCATCGCCTCCTTTGAACGCTGTGCGACTCAAGGGATCCCTTGAGGCTGCCGCATGTAGGGGCACGACATGTCGTGCCCCTACATGCGGCCTTGGACTCCAAGCATGGTGCCTCTTGCGGAGTCACCATGCTGACTCGTTCCTTACCACCATGCTGGTACATCACCATGCTGATACCCGTGCTACCACCATGCTGACACTTGCCGAGTGACCATGCTGACTCCGAATGCCACACCACCCCACAAACAACGCAGGTGCGCAGGCGATGACGAATGAAGAGCTGCTGGAGGTGATAGAGGAGGCAAAGGCAAGCGGGGTGACAAGGCTTGACCTGCGTTACAAAAGAATAACTGTCCTGCCGCGTGAGATTTGCCAGCTCACCAGCTTGACTAGGCTTGACCTTGGCTATAATAATCTGACTACCCTCCCGCCTGAACTCTTCCAGCTACCCAACCTGACCGAGCTTTACCTCAGCTATAACAAGCTAACTGTGCTTCCGCAGGAGCTATTTGAGCTAAGGAATTTGACAGGGCTTGGACTTGGCGGCCTTAGCCTAAGTGCCCTTCCATCTGAACTCTTTCAGTTAACCAAGCTCAAAGAACTCTGGCTTGAGGGCAATCAGCTAACTACCCTGCCACCAGAAATCTGCCAGCTCACCAAGCTGGAAGAACTTATCCTTGACAACAACCCCCTCACCTCCCCGCCGCTTGAGATCGCCGAGAAGGGCATTGAAGCAATACGCCAGTATTTCTCCAGCCTCAAAGCAGGCGTGGCATCTCTCAACGAGGTAAAAGTCCTCCTTGTCGGTGACGGCGCGGCAGGCAAGACATCGCTCGTCAAGCAGCTTCTCGGCGAGGCATTTGACCAGCACGAAGACACCACGCACGGCATCAGCATCCGGGGCTGGGATGTGGAGGCGGGCGGCCAGCCCATCAAGGTGAATATCTGGGACTTTGGCGGGCAGGAGATCATGCACGCCACGCACCAGTTCTTCCTGTCCAAGCGCAGCCTGTACGTCCTCGTGCTGGACGGGCGCAAAGACGAGCGGGCGGAATACTGGCTGCGGCACATCGAGAGCTTTGGCGGGGATTCACCGGTGCTGATTGTCCTCAACAAGCACGACGCGAACCCTTCCTTTGACCTCAACCGTCCGTTCCTGCTGGGCAAATACCCGGTCATCAAGGGCATCTGCCGCACCTCCTGCGCGGACGGCCACGGCATAGGCCGCTTCCGGGACGCGCTGCTGAAGGAGCTGGCGCAGGTGCCGATGATCGGCATCCGCTGGCCGCAGAGCTGGTTTGCGGTCAAGCAGCGCATCGAGCAGATGGGCAAGCCCTACATCAGCCGCGAGGAGTACGGCGACCTGTGCGCGGATGCGGGTCTGGCCGGTGAGGAGAACCGCAGCACGCTGGTGGATTTCCTCCATGATCTCGGTGTGGCTGTGCATTTCAAGGACTACATCCTCAACGCCACCCACGTGCTCGATCCGGTCTGGGTCACGAATGCGGTTTATAAGCTGATCAACGCCGAGCAGACAGCCGACAGCAAGGGCCGCCTGCGCTTGGACAGCCTCTGCGCCATCCTGCCGCAGGGCCGCGAGGAGCCGTACTCCTACCCGGCCTGCACCCATGCGTATGTGATTGAGCTGATGAGGAAGTTTCAGCTCTGCTGGCGTGTCGGCGAGGAGGCGGTGCTTATCCCGCAGCTCCTGCCTGTGCCGGAGCCGCCCTTCACCTTTGACTACAGCGGCTCGCTGGGCTTCGTGCTGCATTATCACAGCTTTCTGCCGCCGTCGGTCATGCCCCGCTTCTTGGTCAAGCGGCATGGGCAGATCAAGCCTGATCTCTGCTGGCGAACCGGCGCGGTGCTGCGCGACCAAGCCAGCGGCAGCGAGGCGGTGATCAAGGCGGACACCGAGGCGCGGCGCATTTATCTCTGGGTGAACGGCCCGCGCCGCAAGGAGTACCTCAGCTTCCTTTGGTTTTCGCTGCGGGAGATCAATAGCAGCTTTGAGAAGCTGGCCGTCAGCGAGAGGATCCCGATGCCGGATGACAAGGATGTTACCGCTGATTATCAGACCCTGCTCGACAGTGTGCAGGATGGCATCGAGCGCATTCGTCCTGATGGAGCAAAGAGGGCGTATAGTGTGAAGGAGCTGCTGGGGCAGGTGGAGCTGAAGCCGGAAGAGAAGAAGTCCTTTGTGGAAATGCTGAACAGTGTTGTTGAGATCAAAGCCATGCCGCCATTCGTTGATATCAACATTAGTGAGCTGTTCAAGATAGTCCTTGCCACGCAGAAGGGGAAGTAGGGGACACGCCAATCTCTTCCCAGCTCACGCGGCTGAAGCAGGCCAGTGATGTTCCAGCCTGCACACCAGTGCGCAGTCGCTCTCCACACTGGTGATCTCGCTCCTTCCACACTGAAAAAAATGGTGGGATGGGTATGCTGGCTCAGTCCAGTGGAGCCTTCTTCCTGTGGACAGGCGCATGTTCTGGATTTCTGGTGGTGAGAATAGAAGGCTGGCTTTGTTCTTGCCTGAGTCGCTCATTTTCCGCGTGGTCAGCATTTTCATACAGAGCGAAGAAAAAGCCAAAGAAGATGCCAATCGCAAAGAAAATTCGGGCAATGCGGTCCCAAGCTAATTCTTTCCCGTGATGCGGATAGCTGATCATTCTGGTTAAAATCCAAGTGAAGCCGATGCAATAAGGCGCAGTGGTCAGCAGTTGCATGATCGTACCAGTCAGCATTTCTCCAATAGTCTTACCGCCCCGCAGATGAAAGAAGAGATACACTGCGGCAGCAAGAACAAAGGTAACTCTCTCATACATTGTTTTCATTATGAATACTCAACGATTGTGCGTTTTTCCAGATACCTTACCCAAGGACGAAATACTGTTTCCTCTTGTACAGTTTTTTGCTGAAGCTGTCTATATCGCGCCTGCGGAAAATGATCTACCCAGCAAAAACGAGCTGCCGTCTGTCGCTGGCGAGCTGCTTGAACAGGGCTTACTTCGTTTCCACTGTCCTGCCCCGCTGGGTGCTGATCAGGATCGTTTTCTTTGCTTGATCAAGGAGATGCGGCATCGGCCCAGTGATTACGCTGGGTTATCCTTGGCTGGACGACTGAGCCGCAACGAGGAGACGGAAAGCAAAAATACCATCATCAGCGCAGTGCGGCACCAGAGCAGCGGTACTGCGGAAAAATCCAGCACAGACGAGGAACAAGCCAGCATTCTCTGGCAGGCGCGGTTGGTGTTAAAATTAGGGGAAATCGTGGAACGACAGGAGGAGGAAATCCGGCAGAGCCTACGCCGAATTAGCCTCCGAGAAAGCGGCCTGCTTCAGGCTTTGCGCAATGATCAAACCACAGCTGCGGCCAGCGCAGATCGCCCAGCGGACAGCAGTCGGATACGCCTGCGGCTCAAGGCATGGCGCAACTTGATCACCTTGGGGAGCCAACCGCTCCCTGCCAGCAGTTTCGTCACCGCTGACCGTGATGCCTTTGATATATTGATGGAGGAAAGCGGCGAGGAAAGTCAGTCAGTTCTTAGCTTATCCCTGCCTGCTGTCTTAGCTGGCAGCAATTGTACTGAAAAACGATTGGCTTTTCGTTCAGCGGCAGCTAAGTTGCTTGAAGATTTGCCAGCTTCCTTTGATCAAAAGACATGGGAAGCTCTGCTTGAGCAGCATTATCCGGTAGAAGAATACGACAGATGCCGATTGTCTCTGTATTACTTGCCTAAAGGTTATATAGACGACCGCGAAAGAGTAGTGATCGGTATTTTAGAGCCACAAGTATAGAACCTACGCAGTTGGCAAAAGTACGCGCTCACTCATCAATCGAGCCAGATGAACAAAGTCCTCCAAGCTCAACCGCTCGGCCCGCACCGCCGGAGCTAACCCAGCAGCGGCGATGCAGGCGGCTAATTCCTCTTTGCTGGCCAAAGCAGCTGCGGCCAACCCATTGAACAGGGTCTTTCGCCGCTGACCAAAGGCTGCGCTGACAATTCGTTTCAGCATCTGCTGGTCAAAGGGATCGAGTTTGCGTACCCGTTCTGGTACAGGATGAAAGACGAGCCGCACCAGCAACGAATCTACCTTAGGTTGCGGATGAAACTCCTCTGGCCCAATCTCCAGCAGCAGCTCGACCGTAGCGCAGGCAGCTAACAGCACGGTGGGTGCGCCGTAGTCCTTAGTACCGGGTTGAGCGAGCAGCCGCGCGGCCACCTCTTTCTGAAGCATAACCACCGCAGAGTCGATCAGCTCGCTGTGTTCAATCAGTTTAAATAAGAAAGGCGAAGAAATGGAGTAAGGCAGATTAGCAACAATCTTCAATTGGCCATATTCTTCTGCTAAGGCACTGAAATCAGCGGTCAACACATCCTGATGGAGCAGACGGACGTTGTTGGGCAGGTCTTGTTTCTTTTCATGCAGACGGATAATACCGGAATCCATTTCCAAGCCGATAACTTGACCTGCACGTTCTGCTAAAGGCCCGGTTAAGGCACCAAGGCCGACACCAACTTCGATAACCGTGTCTTCTTTGCTGAGGTCTGCCAAATCAGCGATATGTTCAGCAGTGTGCTTATGCACAAGGAAGTTTTGACCGAGCTTCTTTGAGGCTGCTAATCCTTGCTGGCGCAGCACGGTTTTGCTTCTTTGATAAAACATAGGTTCAGCTCCGGCTGTCCAAACGGTGTTTAAGGGCGCGTTTCTTCTTGATTGCCCAAAAGAATTTGCGAAAGAATAAATAGCTGATTAGGCCTGTTACTAAGCCGATAATCGTTCCACCGGTCAGTAATACGCCCAAGGTTTCTAAACCCAGCCCGCTTATGGCCGCTAATCCGACCCGCAACCCGATATCAAACTTGAGCAGAGCGGAGCGCAGCTGCGTCCACGTGCAATGGCCATGTAGGATGGCGTTGCCCACCTTCCAAGACAGATAATACTGAAACATCACGGTCAAGGGATTGTTGACCACTGTTGAGGAGATGAAGGCAGCTACTGTACTGATCCGCAGCAGCACAGTCAGTGAAATTAAAAAGACACTCTGTGGCATCAGGGGGAGATTGCCGATAAAGACCCCGAAGCCTACACCTCTGGCTAAATATTCAGGATCGCCTTTTAACCGCTTAACCCGCAGATAATAATACTTCAGCGCACGCAAAAGAGTTGTTTTCCTTATTGGCATTGTTCTTTATTAAGCCTACATTTCTTCAGTCGCCGTTCACGCATAGCGCGGAAAAACTTGCGGGCAGGGAAATAGCTGATCACGGCAACGGGCAGGCCGATGATCGCCCCGCCGGTTTCAATCACCGCGATGGTTTTAATACCCAAGCGGCTGAGAGCAATAAGACCATCCAGCACGCCTTGCTCTCCGATGACCCGCAGAGCTTCCTGTATTTGCGCCCACTCAGCCCAGCCGGGTAAAACAATATTGCCTACCTGCCACGTGAGATAATACTGAGGGATAAAAGTCAGGGGATTACTAACTAACACTCCAGCAATAAAGGCAGACAGGGTGCTGACCCGTAGGAGGATAGTTAAAGGGACAAGAATAAAAGTCTGCACCGGAGCTAACGGCAGCACCCCTAAAAATATGCCAAAAGCAAAGCCTTTGGCAAGATATTCTGGGTCACCTCGTAGCCGCTTAATCCGCAGATAATAATACCTTGGCAGACGCAGCAGCTTGCGGAACAGGTTGCCTATCGTTGTCATGTTCTGTTGTCCAGTCGGTGTCTCTTTAGTCGTCGTTCCCGAACAATACAGAAAAACTTGCGGGCGGGAAAATAGCTGATTACCGCCATTGGTACACCCATGAGAATACCGCCAAGTAACAGTACCAGCAGAGTATCAAAACCAAGGCGACCAAAAGCAGCTAATCCATCAATCAAGCCTTGCTCGGCAATGACTTGGAGCAAATGGTGCAGCTGCTCCATCGAGCCTTTGTCGGGCAGGATAGCACTGCCAATCTTCCACGCTATATAATACTGAAAGGTGACAGTGAGCGGATTGTTGACGATGATTGAAGCAATAACCGCCGCTACTGTACTTACCCGAAAATAGACCGTAATTGGGATGAGAAGCAAGGTCTGCGGGACTAAAGGCAGGTTGCCCATAAACACCCCTAAGGCTACACCTCTGGCAAGATATTCTGGATCACCCTTGAGTCGCTTGATCCGCAGCAGATAATATCTTGGCAAACGCAGCAGCTTTTGGAGGAAAAGCGGCATCATGTCAGTTGAGCGGAGAACGTGAGAACGCATCTGCATCTGAGCCAATCGTATTTCCAGCAACGAACTGATGATAACCAGCCAAGCCGATCATTGCGGCGTTATCAGTGCAGAAAACCGGTGAAGGCAAAAAACATTGCAGCCGCTCCTCGGCGCAGCGAGTACATATCTGTCGCCGTAGCGTGTTATTGGCTGCCACACCGCCGCCCAGTACCACCCGCTGATGCCCGCATCGTTTGGCCGCTGTAATCGTTTTCTCGGTCAGCGCATCGACTACGGCCTGCTCAAACGAGGCGCAGATATCTGCTTTTGGCACAGGCAGTTCTTGCTGGAGAAAACGGCTGACCTGATTGGCCACTGCTGTCTTGAGACCGCTGAAACTGAAATCAACGCTACCATCTGCTAAAGCGCGAGGAAAGGCAAAGGCATCAGCGCGGCCTTGCTCGGCCAAGGTACTCACCGCAGGCCCGCCCGGACAGCCCAAGTCCAGCATTTTTGCTACTTTGTCAAACGCTTCGCCTGCCGCATCATCGCGGGTGCGTCCTAAGAGCCGAAACTCAATCGGGCTACTGACCGCAAAGAGTGAGCTGGTACCGCCAGAAACCACCAGTGCAGTATAGGGAAAGGCCGGCTTTTCCTGTTCTAAAAGAATAGCCAATAAATGCCCGGTAAGGTGATCAACTCCAACGCAGGGAATTTGTCGCACCAAGGCCAAGGACTTAGCAAAGGTGAAACCCACCAGCAGACAACCGACCAAGCCTGGCCCTTGAGTGGCAGCAATCAGGCCAATTTCGTCTAAGGAAACGCCAGCGGCGGTCAGAGCTTCGTTCACGACTGGCCAGATCGCTTCAATATGGCAGCGCGAGGCTAATTCTGGCACCACACCGCCGTATTTGGCATGGACAGCAAACTGGCTGCTGATCACATTAGAAAGCACGCGGTCATTATCCAAGACAGCAGCAGCGGTATCGTCACAAGAGCTTTCTATGGCAAGGATAAGCATGTTTTTATCTCGACTCTGCGGCAATCTTCAGGTAATTTTAATTTACGTCTCCGCAAGGGAGCAACTGGGTGCACTGCGCCGTTCTTCGGCCCACGCTGCGCTGCATGTCAAAGAAAATACAGGCCCGCACTCATGCCCGCAAGCAAAAGCGTCACTGGCACCGCTCTTTCCCCGGAAAACAGCGTCCTCACCGACCTCTTTGACCGCACCATCTCCTATTTGCGGCTCTCGCTCACAGACCGCTGCAACCTCAAGTGCCTGTACTGTGTGCCAGAAGAAGGCGGCTTGCCCAAGCTAGAGCAGGAAGACCTACTCAGTTACGAAGAATTATTGCGAGTGGTGCGAGCGGCAGTGAGCATGGGCATGACCAAGCTACGTCTAACCGGCGGAGAACCCTTGGTGCGGCGGAATGTGATGGACTTTGTCAACCAGCTCGCGGCAATTAAGCAGCTTCGCGATATCCGCATCACCACCAATGGCGTGCTGTTGTCGCGCTACGCGGAAGACCTGCGGGCGGCGGGAATCAGCAAAATCAACATCAGCTTGGACAGCCTACAGCCAGAGCGGTTTGCTCGCATCACGGGCGCAGATTGTTTTGCTCAAGTTTGGCAGGGGATTGAGAAGGCACGTTCAGTAGGTTTTGCACCGGTCAAGCTGAACATGGTGGTCATGCGGGGCGTGAACGATGATGAATTAGCTGACTTTGCTCGACTCTCTCGCGACACTGAGTTGCACGTGCGCTTCATCGAATTTATGCCTATTGGTGCATCTTCCCGTTGGAGCAAAGACACATACGTGTCTTCAGATGAGATCAAGGCGCGGCTATACGATCTTGGCGAGCTGATTCCGGTGCATCGCAGCGAGACTGACGGCCCAGCCAGCATGTTTCGTCTCGGCGCGGAGGCAAAAGGCAAACTCGGCTTCATTAGCCCGCTCAGTCATCATTTTTGCGACCGCTGTAATCGTCTCCGCCTGACCTCAGAGGGGATGCTCCGCGCCTGCCTACTTCATGACGCGGAAACCGATCTTCGCGCTGTCCTCCGCCGGGGCTGCACGGATGAGGAAATCCGCGAAACCCTGCTGGCCGCTGTCCGCAGCAAACCGCAGGGCCACCGCATGGAGGAACGGCTGCGCGAGCAGGAGGGCGGCTGCCACGGGCGGATGTCGAGGATTGGGGGGTGAACAGCAAGAATGGCCTGCAAATGATTCGCTTGCAGGCCATTCTTTACCCAGAACAACGCAGAGAGATTAGACAGATTCCGCTATTACTTTGCTGGGATAGTCTCTATCCTTTCAGATGCGGGGCGAATAACTATCGCCTGATACTCAGCGGGAACAACCCCCTTGGATTCAGAAGTATCAGATTGACTTTTTGCTGTTATCGTCTCAAATTCAGCGGGAATAGTTACTGTTTTTTCTCCTGTTGTCGCATGACCACTAACTGCTTCTTGGGCAGGCATAGTTGCTATATCTTTTCCTGCAAAAACAGATGTTGCATTCATGGTCACCAAGATAGCAGGCACGATAAAAACTTTTTTCTTCAGCATGACAAACTCCTTATTCTTGATTCTAGGCTGACGAAATATCAACCTTATGTTGTAAACATAGAGTACACTATGCCTGGATTTATTATAAGGTACTGATGCGTCAGAAAACGGAACTTTTGCGCCAGAAAGGCAATCAGAGGAGATGGAACTTTATTTTTCGGCACAGGGGGAGGATTTGTGCCATGTTCAGATTACTTGATTTTTTGTTTTATTTCATATTGATGCAAGCGTAGTCATAATAAGAAATGGCTATCACGGGCGGATGTCGAGAATTGGGGGATGAGAAAGCAGTAGCTCCCAATTCACTGAGCAACTTTCCTTCATATCCGGTAGCAGGACAATCTTTTCGGGAAAGTCGTAACGGCCCAGCGAATCTCGGAAAAAGCGGAGCGAATCGTTGACGATTTCCGGCGGATGGCTACCGTGCAGATTATACACCAAGCCAAGTAAGCGCATCTGCCGCTGTTTGACTGCTTCAAGGCAGAGCAGGGTGTGATTGATCGAGCCGAGACGGGGAGTGGTGACGAGAATCAGCGGCCAGTTGCGGCCTTGCAAGTAGTCAAGCAAGAGTAGCGAGCGAGTTAGCGGCACCAGCAGGCCGCCTGCTCCTTCGACAATGAGCTGATCGAACTGGGCGGCAAGCTGGTCGGCGGCTTGGTCAAGTTGAACCGGATCGATAACTGTGTTAGACTGTTCCGCCGCCAAATGCGGCGAAGCAGGCAACGGGAAGCAATACGGGCAGGTCAGCCGCTGCTCGTCCTCCGGCTGCCAGCTCATGCCCATCAGTTTGCGGTGCAGAAGAATATCTTCCGAACGCCCGCTACAGCCAGTTTGCACCAGCTTTTGGGTGATAACCGATTTGCCCTGATCCAACAAATACCGGGCCAGCAGGCCAGTGACGACCGACTTACCGACCCCAGTGTCAATACCGCAGACAGCAATGGGCAAATTCATGCAGCTAATTGCTTCTTCTGAAACAGGGATAAAAAGCGGGCAAATACGCTTTGCTTCTTGGTGAAATCACTTTCCGCCGCTTCCTGAACCACGCATTCACGCAAGGAGGTATCGATTTTTGAGATATGCTTAACTAACCAAGACTGAAGAAAAATATGGAGCTGAATCAAAGTGCCGCGCGTAATCGTTCCGGCAGTGAGCTTGTTTTTATACTCAAGATACTTGGCAACAAATCGCTGATGCTCTTCTTTATTGATATCTTTCATCGGATGCTGGCTCTTCTCAAACAGCTCCTCTTCATCACGGAAATGATTGACTGCATATTCGCCAAGAAAGTTGATCAGCTCCATCGCTTTTTCCTGCTCCTCTGGCTGCTCAATATTGGATGAATCTTTCAAGAAAACGAGCAAGCTGTTTAAACCATCAAATAACTGGTAATGCTGCTCGTCAATGGCCGTAAAGCCTGTGGTGTATTTTTCCTGATTCCATTCCAGTGGCATAATATCTCTCCAAAGCACCTCTTTGTCGTTCATAATTGCTCAATTGGCAAAATTTCCAGCACCGTCTAAGAGTACCAGATTGTCCCGATGAATCACCTCGTCGCTGTCGCGGAAGCCGAGAATTTCAGTCAAGTCACAGGTCTTGCAGCCCTTGATTTTGTCGATGTCTAATGAGGCGTAGTTGGTCAAGCCAGCCGCTACCACCCGTCCATCTGGGCAACGACAATGCACCGGCGCACCGATTTTAAAGCTGCCTTCTACCCGGACAATGCCGGAAGGCAGCAGGCTTTTACCCCGCTCCACGATGGCCCGGCAGGCTCCTGCATCGAGATCAAGAAAACCAGCAGGCCGAAGCACATAGCCAATCCAGTGCTTTCTGCCACTGATCTTGGCCTGATCGGGCAAGAAAAAAGTGCCGACCATATCGCCAGAGAACAGCTCTTTGAGGATATTTTTATTACGGCCTGGCCCGATGAAAGAGCTGCCGCCGCAGGCCGCTACCATCTTGGCTGCCCTGATTTTCGTCTGCATCCCGCCAGTGCCGAGCGAGCTGCCGCTGTTGCCCGCCATTGCCTGCACCGAGCTATCGACTCTGGCCACGGTGTAGATGGGCTTCGCTGTAGGATCAAGGGCCGGGTTGCCGGTGTAAAGGCCGTCCACATCGGTGAGCATGATGTACATGTCCGCGCCGATCATGTTGGTGATCAACGCGCCGAGGGTGTCGTTGTCGCCAAAACGCAGCTCTTGGACAGAAACCGTGTCGTTCTCGTTGATAATCGGCACCACGCCGAATTCAAATAACGCCAAGATAGTGTTGCGAATATTCAGGTAGCGGTCGCGCTGAGAAAGGTCGGCATGAGTGAGCAGGAGCTGGGCCACCTGCTGGCCACCCTGATCGGCAAAACGCTGTTCATACGCCTGCATGAGCAGGCCCTGTCCCACCGCTGCTAAAGCCTGCTTGACCTTCAGCGGCGTGCCGGGCTGCCGCTCTACGCCGAGCCGCCTGCGGCCTGCGGCCACTGCCCCGGAGGTAACGAGAATCACCTTGCGCCCGGAGGAGCGGAGAAAGCTGATCTGGCGGCAAAGGGTGTCGATGAAGTCAAGATTCAACCCTTCGGCGTTGGTCAAGACCGCGCTGCCCACCTTCAGCACCACGGTTTTGGCCTGATCAAATAAGGTCTGACGGTAAAACAAACCGTCATCGCGGTTAATCTGAAAGGTCATTATTGCGCCCCTCCTCTGCCGCTGCCTCCCGCTGCGCTTCCAGTAGCCCGCCAATTCGCTTCTTGAGCGCGTCGATGCCGATTTCATCCAAAGCCGAAATAGTCATAACGTCCTCGATTCCAGCGGTGGCGAACAAGGCTTTGACTGCTTCTAATTCTTCTTCATCGATACAGTCTATTTTGTTCAAAACAATCAGCCGAGTGCGATCTGCTAATTCTTCTTTATAAGCCGCTAACTCAGCGGCCAATACCTTATAATCCGCCAAAGGCTGCTCACCTTGCCCGGACGCATCGATGATATGCAGCAATATACTCGTTCGTTCGATGTGGCGCAAAAAACGATGGCCAAGGCCAAGCCCCTCGCTCGCTCCCTCGATCAAGCCGGGGATATCAGCGATGATGCAGGGTTTTTCAAATTTAAAATGCAGTACGCCGAGCTGCGGCTCAAGGGTGGTAAAGGGATATGGCGCAACCTTGGGATTGGCGGCAGAGAGCTTAGAGAGCAGGGTGGATTTGCCCGCGTTGGGCAGGCCGATCAAGCCGACATCAGCGAGCAGCTTCAGCTCAATCCGCAGCCAACGTTCCTCGCCCGGCGTACCGGACGTTGCCTTGCGAGGAGCGCGGTTGGTAGAGCTGGCAAAGCGGGTGTTGCCAAGACCGCCCCTGCCACCCTGCGCCGCCAAAAAACGCTGGCCCGGCTGGGCAAGATCGATGAGTACTTCGCCGGTTTCCGCATCTTTAACCACTGAGCCGACCGGTACCGGTACAATGCTATCTTTACCACCGCGCCCGTGCATGTCGCTGCCTTGGCCGTTGCCGCCTCGGTCTGCCTTGAAATGGGAGCTGTAGCGAAAATCGAGGAGTGAATGCTTGTCGGGATCAGCCTCCAGAAAAACGCAGCCGCCGCGCCCGCCGTCGCCGCCGTTAGGGCCACCTCTGGGAACAAATTTTTCCCGCAGAAAACTGACGCAGCCGTTGCCGCCGTCCCCGGCTTTGACGAAAAACTTCGCTTCATCTACAAAACCCATTGTCTTTTACCGGTATTCCTTTATAGATTTTTCAAAAAGCATTGGTTGGAAAAACAAGGGTTCGGCAGTGTAGTGCGTTCCTGTCTCGCGATCCAGTCGCTGAAGTGCGGCGGCATGGAATTCTGGCACAATCTCAAAACCGATGAAATGCCGTTTCAAACGAGCTGCGGCCACCGCAGTTGTTCCGCTACCCATGAAGGGATCAAAAACTGTCTGCCCCTCTTTTGTCGTAAGCTTGATGAGAAATTCGATGAGTTGCAGAGGTTTTTGCGCTTCATGAATTCTTTGCTCACACCTGCCAAAACCAAACTCAAGTATATTTGTCGGATTGGTACCACCATCCATTTTGCATCCTTCGATGTTCATGGCCCCTACTCCATGTTCCAGCACATTGTCAGCAATGGTTCCGCCAATTTTATACGGTTTCATGAACCAAGCGATTGGCTCATAAATAGGTGCAAGATTGCCAAGCCGCCATCCTTGCCATGTATCTGCTGCATCTTTCAGCCCCCGGCGATCAAAGACTATGCTCACTCTCTGCGCTCTATGGTGTGCAGCTTCTTTTTTCCAAGCAAGAATGTCTTTCAATAAAAAACCGCAGTCTTCAAAGGCATTGACCACCCGATGGATTGTGCGGCGGGCACCAAAGACAAAAAGCGAGGCACCATCCTTCAGTTTGGGTAGAATCATCTCAGCCCATGAGCCGCACCACTCCTCATACTCTTTGCCCATGTTCCGGTCTGCTTTGGACCACCCATTGATCGGTTTTCCCCTGCGTTTGAAACCTGACTTGCCGACCTGAGCTGGTGATTGTCCAAGCAAGGCCGAATTGGTGTTGCTGTGCAAAACATCCCAGTCGTCCAAGCTAATACCGTAGGGTATATCGGAAAGAAATAGCTCAATGCTGCTGTCCAAGAGCAGCGGCAAATGCTCACGGCAGTCTGCGCAGATGATGGTGTCAAGGTAGCTGTCGTTCATAGCATTACCCTTATCCTAACTCCAGCAAACCGTTGTCAGCCACAGACTTGACTGCGCGTATTCTGTTCTCAATTTTCTGCCATTTAAGAACTTCCCGGATAGCCTCTTCGCGGGAAAGTCGCATAATCCGCTCACGTTCTGCGGCCAGAAAAGTGAGAGCCTCCTCCTGTGCGATTTTGATAGATTCAACGGCAGCCAGTTTTTCTTCCCGCCAGACAGAGGTAATGCTGTCGTCCACATCAAGAAGTGTCCGATTCAGCGTTTGCCAATAGGCTCCGGCATTTTGAGACGGATTCATAGCTTCAACTGCTTTAAAAATATTATGCAGCAAAGAGATAGTCTGGGAACGTCCGACCGATTCAGCATATCGGACAAGAACAGCGAGATGCGTATAAGTGCAGATGCACACTGATCTGGCGGCGGCTTGTTGATAAATTTGGCTTGTGCGGGCAGGAAGCTGATACACAGGACAAACCACCATTGCAAATGATTTTCCATGCTTCCAAGTATCCAACGCCTGTATTTTGAAATCTTTCTGATTTTTTGCTGTGCGGCTTAAACGGAAGGTTTTGGCATCCGCAACAAAACTATAATCGGCACAAACGCATTCAACATCTGCTGCATCAGCCCGTTCTTTTAATACCAAACTGGTGAAGCCCATCGCCGTGTATGCTTCATGAATAACGGCATCAGTATATTTTGAATACAGTTTTTCCTCGCTGCTATCATGACCATACCCTTCAGGTATCACGCCACACAGCCTGAGATGGCCGAGAAGAGAAGCAAGGCCGTCTCGTTGTATTTTATCGGATAATTCCTGCTGAACCCGGTCGGCATCAACACCAAAATTTCCGCTGAGGCGGCTGATTTTCTCTATCCAGCATCTCCTTTCTTTCATCTCCTGTGTCGTAACTACTGTCAATTCCATAAGAGATCAGCCTTTACCTCATATTCAACTCAACCAACAAAAAACCCGACACCACAATGGCATCGGGTCAATGTTTCTGCCTGCTCCGCTGTAGCGCGATCAGCAGCCTGCTCCGCATTGTTCCTGAGTGCAGGAGCAAGAGCCTGCGCAAGCCGCTGCCGGAGGATACACCGACACTCGCTTACGGTCTCTGCCAAAGGCTTCAAACTTCACCACGCCATCAACTTTGGCGAACAGGGTGTAGTCGCGACCGCAGCCCACGTTGGTGCCCGGATAAATTTTTGTGCCGACCTGACGGACAAGAATACTGCCCGCAGTCACAGCTTGGCCACCGAAGCGTTTCACGCCACGCCGTTGGCCTGCACTGTCGCGACCGTTTCTCGAACTGCCGCCTGCTTTTTTATGAGCCATGAGGATATCTCCGAAAAATAAAAAATAAAATAAAATCAGCCGTCGGGCCTCACTGCATGATCTGCTCAATGCTCAGAGCAGTGAAGGGCTGGCGGTGTCCGCGCAGCACCTGATAATTCTTCCGGCGTTTCTTTTTGAAGACCAGCACTTTTTTGTCCCGGCCCTGCTCGACGATCTTGGCCACGATCTTAGCACCATCGACGATTGGCGCACCGATCGTCACGTTTTCGCCGTCAGCAACCAGCAGCACGTCGGACAGCTCAACTGTCTCGCCCACTTCGCCCTCAAGTTTTTCTACCTTCAACCGATCTCCGGCTGCGACCTGGTACTGCTTTCCGCCAGTGCGTACTATGGCATACATGCGCCCGTCCTCCTGTATATGAATCGAATCAGTGACAAATAGATTATCGGCTTGTTTATGCAAAACATTTAATTAGACTATAAAACATGCCCTTCTGTCAAGGGCAAAAAAAGCCTGCCCGTCGAATCTCGGCAGCAGCAGTCTGCTTGGCATCTTCCTTTCCCTTGCCTAATGCCGCTGGTTTCATTATACTTGTCAATATGCTGAACGAACGAGCGGCTCTACTGCTCGGCGGAGCTGAACAGAATCGGAATTCCGCATTTGGCTTTTATAACCCTATTTGGAGGAAAAAATTATGCAGAAGTATGAATGTCCCTGCGGTTACATTTACGACCCAGCAGAGGGTGACATGGACAGCGGCGTGGATTCTGGTACTGCTTTTGAAGACCTACCCGATGACTGGGTTTGCCCAAAATGCCAAGCTGAGAAAGAACATTTTTATCTGGCTTGATGACACACAGGCTGACCGGCATTATCCTGCCGGTCATTTTTTTGCGTCTCCTGTTCTCCCCCCGCCCCATGAAAACAACTCAGAGGATAAAACTCATGTTTCCGCTCCGTCTTCCCGTCCTTGCCCTACTCTTCTCTCTGCTTGCGCTGCCTTTGTCCAGTAATCACGCTTCAGCGGACAGTCTCAACGAGGCACAATCCTTAGTGCTGAAAAGTCATGCAGTTATCAAAAGTTTCATGAACGACCCCAACATGGTCTGGTTTCATGAAAACGTTGATTCCGCCTATGGAATATTGATTGTACCGCAGATGCTCCGTGGCGGCTTTGTGGTTGGTGGTTCTGGCGGTTCAGGTGTCCTCTTGGTACGCGATCAACAGAGCGGCACATGGAGCTATCCGGCCTTTTACACCATCGGCTCGCTGTCGCTGGGTCTTCAAATCGGTGCAGATGCGTCCGAATTGGTTTTGATGATCATGACCGAAGGCGGGCTAAATGCTATGCTTTCCACCGAATTGAAGGTCGGAGCGGATATTTCTGTGGCTGCCGGGCCAGTGGGAAAAAATGCCAAGGCGCAGACTGCTGATGTGCTGGCTTTTGGTCGGGCAAAAGGGATGTTCGGAGGTATTTCCGTTGAAGGGGCGGTGATCGAGCCTCGCTACCATTGGAACAATGCCTATTACGGCGACATGGTCAGTCCGGTAGACATTTTGATGCGAAGATCGGTCAACAACCGCCAAGCAGAGCCGCTGCGTCGAGCCATGCCGGGCAGCAGAAATCAGCCCCAGACCTATACGTCATCCTATTCGCAACCGGGCTATCCCGCGAATCAGGGCTATGATACCGGATATCCTAATAATCAGGCCTATCCGCCACCTGTTAATCAGGAAAACCAATACTATCCCGGCACTGGCGGTAGTGCTTCTTCTCCGATCAATACTTGGCAAAATCCTGACCAAGGTGGTGACGGCTGGCGCAACCCAGATGATTACCGACAGCAGGAATTGCCTAAATATTAGCACTGACGATCACAGGGACGATTGATCATCGCCCCTGTGTCATAAAGAGAATGCTACTGAGGAAGATGCTGAAGAATAAACAAGGCCGTACTTAGTTGATTGTCTTTCTTTATCTGCTGGGCATCTTCTTTTTTCCCGCCCTTTTTCTTGTCTTTCTTCTTCAGTTCCTTGTTTTCAAAATGATGGTGCAGATCCTTTTCTCGGATTTGCTGCTTGCCGACCTCCTCAGACTCCTCAAGCGGCACTACAATATCAGGCTCAATTCCGGTTTCTTGAATTGACCTACCGTTAGGCGTGTAGTAGCGGGCAGTGGTGAGACGTAAACCCGCGCCGTTGGGCAGCGGCACTACGGTCTGAACAGAGCCTTTGCCAAAAGTTTTAGTGCCGAGAATCAATGCCCGTTTATGATCTTGGAGCGCACCAGCGACAATTTCCGCCGCGCTGGCTGACCCCTCATTGACTAATACTACCATCGGAAAGGCGTATTTCTCAATTCCAGAACGCGCCTCAAAAAGCATATCCTGCTCTTTATCGCGGCCTTTGGTGGAAACAATCAAACCCTGCTGAATAAAGAGATCAGCAAGACTTACCGCCTGCTCTAAAAGTCCACCCGGATCATTGCGGAGATCAAGGAGTAAGCCCGTGACGGGCCGTTTTTTTGCCGCTTTGCTCAAGGCATCTTTAAAATCGCGGACTGTGTCAGCCTGAAAATTAGTGATTTGAATATGATGCAAGCCCGGTGCAAGCTCCGCCGCGACAATCGAATGCTGGGGGATGAGACTACGGATCAGCACTATATCCTGCGACTGTGGCTGGCCTTCACGACTGACAGTCAGCGTTACTTTTTCGCCGATTTTGCCGCGCAGCTGCATGATTGCATCATTGAGATTCATGTCTGCGGTTGCTTGACCGTTGATCTTGACGATCTGGTCGCCTGCCTTGATGCCTTGGAAATAGGCGGGCGTTCCGGCGATGGGCGAGACCACAATCAGTAGCCCGTCGCGCACTGTTACTTCGATACCTACACCACTGAAACTGCCGTTGGTATCTTCTTGAAGTTCTTTGAAATCCTTGGGTGATAGGTAGGAAGAATGCGGATCGAGCGTGCCAAGCATCCCGTTGACGGCTCCGGCCAAAATGTCGGTACCGCGTGTTTCTTCCACATAGTGCTTCTGCACCATGTCTAAAATAGTGGCAAAAGTTTCCAAATTACTATAAATTTCCGCCGCTGGTGTCTGATTCTTTTGCACCTCGGCAGCAAGTGGGGCCGCAGACAGCGCAGCAAAAAAAGCGGCAACAACACAGTGCCGCAGCAGTGAATGTTTCATAGCATTCTGGGATAATTTTTTAGCCCCTAACAGCCTCTTTACCTAATGTGCAACTCTTAAAAAAGATGCCCGATCCATTGGGCGCATCCTGTAGAATAGTGGTATCTAAGCCCTATTCACAAGGAGTGCGCCAATGGATCGAGACGATTTTGTTATTGCTGTCTTTCTGCTTGTCTGTGAACAATACGGTGTCATCAGGCAGCAATGTCGGCTGCGGCGGGGCGGATTTAACCCTGCCTTAACAGATGAAGAAGTCATCACTATGGAAATCTGCGGCGAGTATTTCAAACTCGAATGTGATAAGGACATCTTCGCATACT
>NQJD01000034.1 GCA_004284765.1 Candidatus Electronema aureum | reverse complement strand
AGTATGCGAAGATGTCCTTATCACATTCGAGTTTGAAATACTCGCCGCAGATTTCCATAGTGATGACTTCTTCATCTGTTAAGGCAGGGTTAAATCCGCCCCGCCGCAGCCGACATTGCTGCCTGATGACACCGTATTGTTCACAGACAAGCAGAAAGACAGCAATAACAAAATCGTCTCGATCCATTGGCGCACTCCTTGTGAATAGGGCTTAGATACCACTATTCTACAGGATGCGCCCAATGGATCGGGCATCTTTTTTAAGAGTTGCACATTAGGTATATAATGCGAATTAGGAGTTGGATTGCCATAAGTTACAAGAAAGTGTTCAAAAATAGACTAATTGTAACTCGACTATTTTACAGGTTATTTTTCAACCCCTAATTCGCATTACACATCAGCAGATATTTTGAAACTTGTTTCAGAAGGCTGGTGCGTTGATTATTTTAAAGGCCGCATGGATGCTTCGAGGGCTTACTTGCAGGAGCAGCCTCTGGAGCAGCTTCAAAAGGAGAAAGAGAAATGACTTTCATAGAAATTATCCGCTGTACCCTTGGAGGTCGTCTTTTTATGCTCATGCTGCTTGTTTTTTTGCATTGCATCTGGCTCTTTCAGGTGTTTGATTCATCAGGCATACTTTGGACTTTCCAGGTCATTGTTTTTGCTGCCTCGTCCTCCTTTTGCTTGAATTACTTCCCCAAATTTGTTGAAGACCTTTTTCGGGTATAGGAGGGAAAAGAAATGATCATCATGACGGAAGGCAAGCTCAGTGTTATAAGCAGATGTTTTTCGGTCAGCTGCAAAGCGGTGGAGGCGGGAGATGGCCTATGGTTTCTTGGCTGAAGTCAAGGACTAAGATTCCCTGCCCATTGACCCCAGCTCAGGCGCAGACGGTTCTGAACGGCTGCGTTCGACAGGAAAACCAGCTTCTCCTCCATTCGTGGAATGGAGAAACGAGGCTTTTTTAACGCGGAAACAAGATGATGGCTCGCAGGCGAACCCGCAGAAAACAGAAAGGGAGTCAGCTTTCTGCAAGCCAACTCCCTGATTTTATTTCGCGTCCCCAACCGGATTCGAACCGGTGTTGTCGGCGTGAAAGGCCGATGTCCTAGACCTGACTAGACGATGAGGACATAATAAATTATGTGGTGGGGCGTGCGCGACTCGAACGCGCGACTCTCTGCTTAAAAGGCAGATACTCTACCGACTGAGTTAACGCCCCCCGGTAGAGGACTATTATATACTTTTTTTTAAGCAAAGTGTCAACCGAAAAATGCACTACTTTTTTTCTTTTTCTTACCGCGCCAGCACCGCCAAGCTAGGGCCTGTTAAAAATGCGAGTCAAGTACCACCGGCAAAGCCGGTGGTACTTGACTCGCATTTTTATGGAAAAGCTCAACAACAGACCTCGAAAATCTCTTGGATTTAAAACACCAAAAGAGCTATTTTCGGGAGACTACTAAACGGTTGCATTTGGAACTTGAATTCACCTATTCATAAAAAATGAAAGCGTTTTTCTTCCAAGACGTGAAACGCGCTGCAGCAAAGTAAGATTGAACCGTTCGATATGATTTGTCTTTCCGCTATCCTTTCCGACGGAAAAATGTCTGCCTTGAGGGAAAATTTCTTTATATGCTGACCAAAAATCAGTATAAAACACAGCATTTTTCTTGCATGATTCCGAAAGTGAATTCCAAAGGACGAGTGCGCCTTCATTATCCCTGCTTCCTGCATATTTTTCTCGAATATCTATCAATTGCAAGCCATATCCAGAATTTTCTCTCTTTTTATCCGACAAATGACCATATCTCATCACATTGCAGAATCAGACCGCTTTTTTAAAAACAGCTTCTGTCCGCTTCGGAACATGTCCATATTTTTTGTTTATATAGTTCTCAATCCAGACTTCAGATATCCCTGTGACTCTCGATAGTCCTGCTGATGAAATCTTTTCAAGAAGCAGCTTGTCAACGAGATTCCATGTCTCCTGCGGAATTATTTTATTTGATGGGTTCTCAATAAACTGACGGCGGCATTCCTTGCAGGAAAATCTTGGTTTCCCATTATGGATGGAGCCATTTTTTATGACTTTCTCAGTGCCGCAGCTGGGGCAGGATGGCATTTTTGCTCTCCTTGGCAACAGGTTGTTTTTACATAATTATAACAAAGTCCAGCGGAATTTTCCAGTGTAGGAATCGAGCTGTCACTACGCCTTAAGGACTACCTTTTTTTTATCCGATGAGCATAATTGCACTACTGCAATCAAAAGGCATCCCGTATAATAGCCGTCATAATACTGCGGTAAAATCAAATCTGCACGGGAGATAAACCGGAAGGCGGAGAAAATATGTGGAGAATTACAGCAATTATCCTGCTGGCAGCATGTTTACCGTTCGGCTGCGTCTCGGCAGGTGAACAACGGACGGCGTGGGCGGCAAAGGCGACTTTTTCCGCACCCACAACAGCATTCTGCTGGCCGTTAGCTGAGTTTAGATATTCGCTCAATCGACCTACGGGTGCTTGGCTGGCATCACGAGGAAGGAATTCCCAGCATTTGGGTGTTGACATGTTTGCACCGATTGGACGACCGGTACGGGCGATTGCCGACGGCGTGGTGCATGATATTTCCACCAGTGGCTGGGGAAGTGGCAATGTTGCCATTATGATCAAGCACCGATTAGCTGATGGCCGCTGGTTCATCGCCTTGTACGGACACATCAGAAACACCTTCGACCTGCGGAAGGGCAGCAAAGTGCGGGGATGCAGCACCATCGGACTGATCGGGCCGTATCGCTGCGGCTCACATGTCCATTTTGGTGTTATTGCACCCGGCAGACTGCCGCACGCTCCCTATGGCACCAGCAAGAAGTATAACCACAACAACTTCATTAATCCGGTCCGTTTTCTTCAGACCGGCCAGCCGGAAGTGCCGGGCAAGGATCAGGAGCCTGAAACACCGATAGGCAACGACGAGCAGGCAGCAGAGGCTGCCGTGTCGCCACAGTGTGCTGGGCAGAATTTAGCAGAGGGATCAGAGGAAGAAGACAAACTCCTCCAAGATGTTCTCGCCATCGGGGAACCAGAGGAGAAGGAACAAGTCAACAAAGTCAAACAGGTAAGCAGCACGAAGAAAAGCCGGAAGCCTGACAAAGCCAAGCTGACGAAAAAGGCACGAAACAAAAAGAAAACAGTAACCCGTTCAACAAAATCCAAACGCAAAGAAGTTAAACTGATAAAAGCTCAGTCAAAGCGTTCTCTATCTGCTTCTGCACGGAAGCAACAGCCTGCGAAGCGTCAAGTCGGCAAATCCAAGGGTCAGAAAACGAAGCAAAAAGCGCAGCGGTCTTCTGCAAAAGGTCGAGCTGCTCGAAAGCGTTAAGCTGTTCGCCCCTGCCTTTGCAGATGCGTTCAGCTGACAAGTTCGGCGGCATCGTCAGCAGGAATACTATGTCTGGCCGAGGCGCAAAGCGGTTGCGGGCAAAGATGTCTGCTGTGTCCATGCCTACTGCGCCCTGATAAGCAGCGGTGGAATAATAATAGCGGTCAGTAAGAACAATGCGGCCAGCAGCCAACTCTGGCCTGATAAGCTCTCGTACATGCAGTCGTCGATCTTGGATGAACAGTTCTAACTCCTCTTCTGGGGTGCAACTGTCCCGGTTGACGTACAGCTCGCGGATGCGGCGGCCATAGACGCTGTCTGTGGGTTCGCGAGTGACAACAACCTGTTCACCTTTCTCTCTAAGAAAATCAGCCAGCAGCTGAATCTGGGTTGATTTGCCAGTGCCGTCAATGCCCTCAAAGGCGATCAGCAGTCCCTTCCGTCCTCTTTTCATACCGTTTATTTCCTTGCTCGATTGGTAGCGATTGCAGTGGCCAGCTGCCAAGCCGAGCGCAGGCTGGCTGTATCAGCGATGCCCTTGCCAGCGATATCATACGCGGTGCCGTGATCAACCGAGGTGCGGACTATAGGCAGGCCGAGAGTTACGTTCACTCCGTCTTTGAAATGCAGCAGCTTGAAGGGGATCAGACCTTGATCGTGGTACATACAAACCACTGCGTCAAACTCCCCGTTCGCTGCTTTGTGAAAGACCGTGTCTGGTGGCCAAGGGCCAGTGATCAACGCGTCACCCTCGTATTGACGTAAGGCTGGCTCAATAATCTCGATCTCCTCTCTGCCAAACATGCCTTGCTCGCCGCTGTGGGGATTAAAACCAGCCACCGCAATGCGCGGCCTGTCTAAGGCAAAATCCCGGTGAAGGGAATCAGCGGTCATGCGGATGCAATCGAGGATACCTTCGGCAGAAAGCATCCCGCTGACTTTGGCTAATGGCTCGTGGATGGTGACTAATACCACTCGCAGCCGCGTTCCTGCCATCATCATTCGATAGCGGCGCGCGCCGGTCAGATCGGCCAGCATCTCGGTGTGACCGGGATAATGTATGCCTGCTTCGTTCAGGGCTTTCTTAGAGATCGGGCACGTGACGACCGCAGCAAAGTCTCCTGCCAGCGTGCCTTGTGTTGCTTGGCGAATATACTCAGCCATCGCTAACGAGGTTTCTTTGGTTGGCTGACCCCAGTGCAGCGCGTCTGTCGCCAACCGTGACAGTTCTAACACCGGCACGGTACCGGGTTTGATCGCTTGACCTATCTGCCATGAAACCGGCTTCACCTTGCTGTGCAAGAGCTTGGCCGTGTGATGGAGCACACCAAGATCACCGAGAACCACTGGCGCAATCGTGGCCTCGTCAGTGGTTAGACTATCAAAGAGACCGAGGATGATTTCCGGGCCAACCCCGACCGGACAGCCCATCGTGATTGCAGCAGGTTTCATGGTTCCTCGCATTCAAAGGCGTTGTGCAATAGCTCCACCCGGAAGGCGTTGCGTTCAGGAAAGACAGCAGCCACGTCAAAGCGCAGCGGCATATCCACGTTGTGTTCAGCCATGTACTCCAGCGCAGCTGCGGCCAACCGCTGTTGCTTGCGGCGATCTACTGCCTCAAAAGGACTGCCGAATTGCTTGCCGCGCCGGGTTTTCACCTCGATGACGACTAAGCAGCCGCAGCTATCGCAGGCGAGGATATCAATTTCACCGCTGGGTAGGCGGCAGTTGCGTTCGAGAATTATCCAGCCCCGCGCCTCTATCCAGCGGGCCGCTGCCTCTTCACCGTCCCGCCCGATTTTATTACTGGAATCAAGCTGCTGCATAATTTTGCGTTCTCTTCTTACCGCCCTGACAGCAGCTCATCACGGTGCAGCCGCACAAACTCGTCCACATCCTCTTGCCAAGGACGCATCACGTTGAGGCCATGCTCCTTTAGGCGACTGTTCTCAAGGATGGAGTTAACAGGCCGCTTTGCTGGGGTGGGATATTCCGACGTGCTGCAAGGAGTCAGCGAAAAATCTACTTGCATCGCCTCTAAGAAATATTTTGCCCCAACATACCACGTGCCGTGTCCTTCTGCCGTGGCATGGGCGATGCCGGTGAGTCCGCAATCCAATACCTGCTCGATCTGCCGGGCTAAGGTCATGGTCCACGTTAATGAGCCGAACTGGTCGTTCACCACCTTAATCATGCGCTTTGGATCAGCCATCGCCAAGCGCAGCATGGTTTTGAGGAAGTTCTTGCCGCTAATGCCATACAGCCAAGCTGTGCGCAGGATGAGATAATCCTCCATCCGGGCGGCAATGGCCTCTTCACCGGCTAATTTGCTTCGGCCATAAGCAGAGATCGGCGCAACCGCCTCTTCCTCGGTGTAGGGTTCTGGTACAAGTTTTGCCCCGTCCAAAACATAGTCAGTCGAGATATGAATCAAGCGGCAGCCAGACTCGTCGCAGGCATCGGCTATATTCGCTACACCGTGGGCATTGACGGCCATGCAGCAGTTCTGCTCGGTCTCGCAGGCATCCACTGCGGTGTAGGCCGCACAGTTGATAACCACATCAGGCAAAACCTCTTGCACCGTGTGCCGCACAGCATCGGCTTGAGTAATGTTCAGCTGCGTTGAGGTCAGGGCGCAGATGTCGTGTCGGTTGCGCATCAGACGCACACAATCTTGGCCCAATTGTCCTCCTGCGCCAGTGATCAGCAGCTTCATTGCTTCCCGCCCTCCTCGCTCAAGATGGACATCAGATATTGCCCGTACTGATTCTTCAACATCGGCTTGGCCATGCGCTCCACCTGCTCTGCATCAATGTAACCGAGTCGGTAGGCAATCTCCTCTAAGCAGGCGATCTTCAGCCCCTGCCGATCCTGCACCGCTTGCACATAGCTGGCCGCTTGCTGAAGTGACTCGTGCGTACCCGTGTCCAACCAGCAAAAGCCACGTCCGAGCAGCTCCACTTTCAGCATGCCCTGCCTGAGATACGCAAGGTTGACATCCGTAATCTCCAGCTCACCACGCGGCGAAGGCTTGATGTTTGAGGCGATCTCGACTACGCTGTTGTCGTAGAAATACAAGCCCGGCACAGCATAGCGCGATTTTGGCTGCGAGGGCTTTTCCTCAATCCCCACCACTCGCCGCTCTGCATCAAATTCAACCACCCCGTAGCGTTCTGGGTCTTTGACGAGATACCCGAAAACAATGCCGCCTTGCTTGAGTCTGCTGCACCGCTTGACTATCTCCTGAAAGCCATTGCCGAAAAAGATGTTGTCCCCCAGCACTAAGGACACTGCTGATCTACCGATAAAACGTTTACCGATGATAAAGGCCTGCGCCAGTCCTTCTGGCTTAGGCTGCTCGGCGTAGGAGATGTTCAAGCCAAGCTGGCTGCCGTCACCAAAGAGTTGCGTGAAGCGGGGCAGGTCTTCTGGGGTAGAGATCAGTAATATATCGCGAATACCCGCCAACATCAGCACAGACAGCGGGTAATAGATCATCGGCTTGTCATAGACCGGGATGAGCTGCTTGCTGATCACCTGGGTCAGAGGGTACAGGCGAGTGCCAGAGCCGCCTGCGAGGATAATTCCTTTCATGGGCTGTCGTCAGTTGGGCCAAGCGGCATTTGCCCCTTGCCTGTAAAGAGAAGTGTGCTTTGTTTGCTGGAAAAGAGTGGTCAACGCATCGTAAAAAGAGCCGCTCTGTTTGTCAAGGGAATGTAGATAGAGATGGGGCGAGGTAGTGCTGGTGAGATTCTAAGGTATGTAGTGGTTAGTAGTACAGCGCGGGCCTTGACCCTTGTATCCTACTGTTGGCCTACATCCTGCTTCAGGCTGCGGCGGGCAGTTGCCTCGTTGATCCGGCGGATGCGCTCTGCCAGCTCCTCGCTGACTACCATCCGCCCTTCAAGGACGCAGCCCTTGCGGGCTGGGACACATTCGCCGGAGAGCTTCTTGCACCGATCGGCAGAGATGTCGTAGTTCTTGCAATGAAAAGTCATGCTGTTCTCTCGGTGCAGGTTGCCTTATTTTGCCTGTTTTTCCATACGTTCCAAGATGTCCACCAGACGATCGCATTTGTCCTTGAATACGGCCAATGCTTGCTTTCCTTCGTCAGACATTCTGGTTTCTTTGGGCATTGTTACCAGTTTTCTGATGCCGTCATGCACGTCCTTGTGTACTGCTTCCATTGCATTTACTTCAGAAAAACCAGTAAGCTCTTTCAAGCCGTTGGCATACAACCACTTGCCAAAATCGCAGTGAGTATGGTCTGGCACGTCAGCAAGGGTCAGATTTTCCACACCATAAAAGAAATCAGTCAGTCTTGATTTCCAACTCAAATGCGCGATCACGGCGGCTTGTAGGTCCATTGCCACGAATAAACTCATAAATTTATCTCCTTGGTTTTGTAGAGGTTGAATTCTAACCTGAAATAAGTAGGTAGGTATTAATTGATGTTACCATATAAAAGTCAATCTTGTCAAGAAATACAGGCTGCTTCATAAGGAAATATGTTACAGCGTCAACAAACAAGAGACCTGTAGCCCAAGAAAAGCAGCAGGAGGTGAAGAAGGTTTTCCCTGACCAAATGGATCAAGCGACTTTCAACTTAACCTGTCGCTCCATGTCTTCCAGCATAAACATCAGTCGGTCACATTTGTCATGAAATTGAACCAAACCTTGCCTGCCATCCGGGGAATTTCTTATTTCCTGTGGCATGGCTACCAGTATTCGGATGCTTTCATGCACCTCCTTATGCAACTGTTCTAGCTCATGTAGCTCAGAAAAACCAGCGAGGCTGCTTAATCCTTTTGAATACAGCCATTTGCCAAATTCACAGCCGGTATGATCGGCTACATCTGCAATGTTAAGTTCTTCTAATCCATAGAAAAAGTCAGACAGCTTTGATTTCCAGTTGAGATGAGCGATCAAGGCTGCCTGTAAGTCCATCGTAATCATTATATTCATAATTGTTGGCCTCCTACTTTTACTTGGGGGTTACAATCAATTTTTACAGTAGCATTCTTTATTGAGAATAGTTCCTACTAAGAGCATCGTACAAAAAGACTCCGGGCAAGGTCAACGGAAATCGGCATACCATCGCCGATTTTTGGATGCAGACAGAACAATATTGACAAGCAGGCGGTTTCGCGGCAATCTCCATCATAACGGGATAAGCAGATATTCTCTCATCTTCAACACAGGAGCAGAGTAGGTGAAAAAGAAGAAACTGTTGCTTGCGGCAGGAGCTGGAGCAGGAACGCTGCTGGCGGTCACGCTGTTAGCACCGACCCTTTTGTCCTCAAGCTGGGTGCGGAATTTTGCTCTCAATAAACTGAATAAAAGCATTCCGGGTACGCTGGCAGCTGGCAGCTGTTCGATAGGCTGGCAGCAGGGCTTAAAATGCACTCAAGTCACTTACAGTGATGCAGAGCAGGGGCTTCACCTTGATCTTGCTGCATTAAAAAATAATAAGGGACTGTGGGCGTTACTGACTGCGCGAGAAGAGCTGGGCGAAATCAGCCTTGAGGAGCCGGTATTGCTCTTGACCGTTACGCCTACGTCGTCCAAGGAACAACCTATCTCCCAAGAAAATGCGGGAAAAACAGCCGCGCCTGCGTCGTCAACACCCACAACGGTAGCTCAAGAGAACGCTGACAGTTTCCTGAACACAATGCACGGCAGACTGATTATCAACAAGGCCGTGGTCAAAATTGCTCAAACGGGGCAGCAGCTAGAGGTCTTTTTACGCAACGGCTCGCTCAAGGCGGATACTGCTGCCGGTCAGCTCAACTTCGAGCTAACTGGGGAAAACGGCCAAGAAGGTCAGGTTTCGCTCAATGGTTCTGCCAAGATAGCTGAAGTAGTACAAGGCAGCTTGGCAGGCGGCGATATTCAGCTCAAATTCGCTGAGTTGCAGACCAAACCTTTTCTGGCTCTCAAGCCCGGTAAAGACGGTCTGCCTCAGGGTACCGGTAAATTGTCAGCAAATATCAAGATTGAAGGCGCAGCGAACGGTAGTTTGACCCTGCGCGGCCCGGTTGCTTTCAACGAAGTTGATCTTTCCGGCGGTGTGCTGGGCGAGGACAACCCCCGTTTCAGCCAACTCTCCCTTGATCTTGATTTGAAAAAGGAAGGCAGCAATTGGCAGTTTCCTGCTCTGAAGATGGTTTCCGATTTCGGCAGTTTGAGCCTCCAGTGCGCTTACAGCGGTGAGAGCTTCCAAGGTAGCGGTGAAGGCAAAATCGATCTTTCGCTTTTGCTGGCTCAATTTCCCCATTTGTTCAAAATTCGAGAAGATTTGCGCTTAGACCGAGGCGAGCTGAATTTGTCTGCTGAATTAGCCAAGGAAAAGGGCAAGCTGCGCATTAACGCAGATGTGGCCGCAAATAGTCTATCTGGGCGACAAAACGGTGAGTCTTTTGCTTGGGAACATCCCCTGCGTCTGCACCTTGCGGGCAGTTTGGAAAATCAGGAACCGGAGATAGAGAATATCACCCTTGCTGCTCCTTTTCTCAACATAGAAGGCCGGGGTAATCTCAAGCAGTTTTCTTTGGACGGGATGGCTGATCTTGATCAAACTATGCGAGAGGTAAATCGGATTTTTCGCTCGGATTGGGATGCAGGCGGCAAGCTCCAGCTTCAGCTGCAATTGACTAAAAACGAAGGCGACCGCTACCTAATCGAAACTAAAGCTGAAATCGCTGAGAGCCGCCTCGCCCGACAGGGTAAGGAAATTCTGCCGCCCAGCAAAACCAGCTTTAGCGGTCGGTTGAACATGCCTCGGCAATTTCCTGAGAGCAGCAAAGAGGCGGCAGAGATGAGCTTTGACCTTGCTTTTTGGGCAGGTAGCCTCAGCGGTACCGTGGATGGCTTGCACCGAAAAAATGGAAAAATTTCCGCAGGCTACCAGCTTAAAGCCGACCTGATGCTGGGCCGGGTGGTTGAGCTGCTGCATAAGTTTGATGCTCTTGATCCCGAAACTTCGCTGGCAGGCAGCTTAGACCTCCATGCCTCTGGTTACACTGAGGATAGTCGGGTGGTGCTACGTGAGTTAGACAGCAAAATCAAGGACTTTATCCTTTACCAAAAGGGCAAGGTCTTCCGTGACCCACAACTACGCCTTGCCACACTCGCGCCTGAAGCTGCTCCGGCAGCAGAAAAGACCGTTCGTCCCTTGGTTGAGGCTAAGAGCCGCACCTCCTTTTTTGCAGACGGCGGCGGCTTCAGTCTGATTGATCCTCTAAGTCGCCGTTTGGTCCTGCGCGATCTGGAATTCTCATCAGGTTTTGCTGAGATCAGGCTTCAACAACTAGCCTTGGACGACTGGCAGCATAAGCCTATGCCCGCGCTGAGGAGTCTGCAAATTACCGGTAAATCAGAGTTAGAAAAGCTCACTATTCTGCTTCAGCAGTTGGGCAAAATCACCCCGGATAAAAAACTCGGCGGCACCGGCTCCTTTGCCATTGAGCTGACTGGCCAAGACAGCATTGCAGGGAGCGCGGGCAAAGGAGGCGGCAATACCGGCACCGTGGAGATCGATCTCGACCGCTTCATGTACGGCAAAGAGGGTAGCGTGATCGCGGCCAAGGAAAAAGTGGAATTTCGCAGCAGACTGCACGGCGATCTTGCTGCGGGTGACATTTATTTCACCACCTTTGACCTGTTGTCTGAGCCGCTTTCCCTCCAATCGAGCGGCAAATTAGAGCTGGCAGGCAAAAATCCGTATTTGGCCTTAGAGGGCGCAGCTACTCCTGATCTGGCTGACTTGATCGCTGTGTTGAACGGGATGTATCCACTGGGCATTACTGCTGAAGGGCGGAAAAAGGAAAAATTCAGCCTCTATTATCCCATCACCGGAAAAAAGCAACAGATTGACCTCAAGTTTACAGGTCGGGTTCATGCCGATACCTTTGTCAAATCAGGCATCAGTATCAGCGACCTCTTGGCAGACACCAGCATGAAGGAGGGCATCATGAACGCCGCCCTCAAAGGTGGACTGAACGGCGGTAAGGTGCAGTTTTCGCCTAAGATTGATTACACTCGCACCCCACCGCTGCTCACACTGGCTGCGCCAGAGCAAATCTTAGACAAAGTCGGTTTGGTGGAAAGCCTCGCTGACGGCCTGCTCAAGAGTTTTCATCCGTTACTTGGCGCAGTAGCCCGACCTGCGGGAACCATCAGCGTGCGGGCGGAGCGGCTCTCGCTGCCCATCGGCGGCAAGGGCTTAGAGCAGGCTGATTTCAGCCTCCGCTTTGATTTAGCCAGCGTGGTACTGGAGCCGGTTAATGTCTTGGCCGGTATCCTTGACATGGCCGGACTAACCGGCACGCCGCTCCAGCTCAAAGAAAAAACTCTCACCTGCGAGGGGAAAAAAGGCCGGATATCTTGCTCGCCGATTAAGATGACCGTAGCAGATTCGGAAATGATCATGAGCGGTTCAGCAGGTTTTGACGGCAGCTTGGATTATATGCTGGAAATACCGGTGACGAAAAATTTAGTGGGCAAGAAGGGATACGAGTTTCTCAAGGGTGCAACGCTGAAAGTGCCGATCAAAGGCACCAAGGATAAGCCAGTCTATAATCCCGAAGCCCTGAGGACAGCCGCTTCTGACTTGCTCCGGCAAGCGGCAGGCCACGCGGCAGAACAGGCGGTCAAGGAGCAAGTGAAAAAGGTGTTGCCCAAGGAGCTTGAGAAGGCTCTTCCTAATCTGCCCGGCCTGTTCGACGGTCTGTTGGGGCGATGAGCGGTGAAGTTCTGAGGCTCGCCGTCATCTGCGCGGGCGGGGGCATAGGAGCGGTACTGCGCTTTGTAGTCAGTTCATGGGCGCAGACCCGCTCCGGCTCTCTCGTCTATCCCTTTGGTACCTTGACTGTGAACATGATTGGCTGCCTGCTGATTGGCTTTCTCAGTGCGCTCTCCGAAAACCGCTCGATGTTTTCGGCAGAAATGCGCAGTTTTTTGATTATCGGCGTGCTGGGCGGTTTCACAACCTTTTCCAGCTTCGGCAACGAAACCCTGAACCTACTCAGGGCCGGGCGCGGAGAGCTGGCCATGCTCAATGCCGGGTTACAGGTGGTGATAGGAGTGGGATTAGTTTGGGTAGGAAGGATAATGGCGGAGCTATGGGGATAAAGATCAGCTCGACTGAACAACCCTTTTTCCTTCACTCCAATTGTCCATCTTTCAGTGTCAAGCAGCGATCCATAGAATGAGCTAACTCCATGTTGTGTGTGACCATAATTACTGACATAGACTGGGTGCGGCAAAGATCGGTCAACAGTGCGAACACCTGCTGACCGCTGGCGGAATCAAGATTGCCAGTCGGTTCATCAGCAAGCAGCAGGGCTGGCTGCATGACCAAGGCACGGGCAAGGGCGACCCGCTGTTGTTCGCCGCCAGACAGCTCTCCGCTGCGATGACTGAGGCGATGCCCTAAGCCTACCTGCTCCAGCAGCCGTTTCGCCTTCTCTTTCAGTCTTCGTTCCGGCAGACCAGCAATTAAACCAGGCATCATCACGTTTTCCAGCGCAGTAAACTCTGGCAGCAGATAATGAAACTGGAAGATGAAGCCGACATTCTTATTCCGATGCGCGGCCAGTCTGTTCTCAGACAAGCGGCTCAAGTCCTGACCATCGAACCAGAGCTTGCCTTTATCCGGCAGATCAAGACAGCCGAGTATCTGAAGCAACGTGGTCTTACCAGAGCCAGACGCGCCAACAATCGCCAGCATCTCGCCTCTCGCTACTTCAATATTCACCCGGCGCAGCACTCGCACTGGATTCTCTTTCGTGCCATAATCCTTGTGGAGATTGACAGCTTGCAGGAGCAGGGATTCAGCGGGCATATTCAAAAGATCATTCATAAGTCAGGGCATCAGCAGGCCGGATACGGGAAGCCTTCCAAGAGGGATACAGGGTTGCGGCCAAGGTGATCAGAATGGCAGAGATGGCAATGATGGTCACATCCATCGGCACTACCTTGACCGGCATCGTGGACATCGGATACACATTGCTCGGCAGCTCGATGATTTTGTATCGTTTGAGGATAGCACAGAGGCTCAAGCCCAAGGTGACACCGAGCGCAGTACCGGATAGGCCAATCACCATGCCTTGGTAGAAGAAGATGCGCATGATTGAGCCGGTTTTCGCACCCATTGACTTGAGAATGGCAATGTCTTTGTTCTTTTCCATCACCACCATCACCAAGGCGCTGATGATGTTGAGCGCAGCAACAAGAATGATCAAATCAAGAGCGATGAAGATGCCGATCTTCTCTAACTTGAGGGCGGCAAAGAGATTCTGATTGAGCTGCATCCAATCACGAGCCGAATACGCTGGCCCAAGCTGCGCTCGAATGGCGGCAGAAGTCAGGTTGGCTTTGTCGATATCCGTAACTCGCACCTCAAGGCCATGCACGCCCTCATTTTCCACACCCGCCAAGCGTCGGGCTGTCTCTAAGCTGACAAAGCCCATCGTCGAATCGTATTCGTACATGCCAGTTGCAAAGATGCCACTCACCACACAGGTTTGTACCTTCGGCATCACGCCCATTGGGGTCAGCGGCCCGCTCGGTGAGATCAAGCGAACCTTTGCGCCTGCTTTCACCCGGAGCTGGTTGGCAATCTCTTTGCCAAGAATAATGGCAGGTAGGCTGTTCTCGACCGCCAAGTCCGCTAAGGTGCCGCTCGTCATCTTGGTATCAAGGCTGATAACCTTGGCCGCGCTGTTCGGATCAATGCCGCGAATGGCAATCCCTGATGACTGGCCGCCAGTTGTGATCAGGGCTTGCGCATAGACATACGGCGTGGCGGCGGCTACTCCGCTGATCTTCTCCACTTGCTCCTTGAGCAGAGCAGGATTGTCAATCTCGCCGCCAAAGCCCTGCACTAAGATATGGGCATTGATGCCGATGATTTGATCACGCAGACCTTCGGTGAAGCCCGTATAGACGGAGAGAACAACTATCAGAGCCATCACCCCCACTGCCACACCCAGCACCGAGATGACGGAAATCAAAGAAATAAACTTCTGCTTCCGTTTGGCCCGCAGGTAACGGAAGCTGACAAAGCGTTCAAAGGACATATCAGGCAGGAGATGAAGGGGAAGTAAACTACGCTTGCAGGAACTGCACTGCATTCAGCAGTTCTGGAAAATTGTAGATAACGTAGTTTGGTTCTGTTCCGGCATATTCCTGCTGCCCCTGATTTGATTTAAAAAAGATCGTCTTGATGCCACACTGCTGTGCGCCGAATACGTCACGGTACATGTCATTGCCAATAAACAACACCTCTTCTGGTTTCATTTCCAGTCCAGTCAAGGCTTTCTCAAACAGCCGTCTGTCCGGCTTCCGATAGCCCAAGTCACCGGAAACGATGACCGGGCTGAAGTATTCAAGTAAGCCGACCGCATTCAGTTCCGGCACGGCATAGGCTGCCTGTCCGTCAGAGACAATAGCCAGACGGTATTGCTGATGAAGCTGCTTGATCGTGTCCCTAACACCTCGGTAGCGTTTCAATCGGAAAAGCGAGGCGGCGCGGAAGGTCTCGGCCATCAACAGCGGTAGTTGCCGTTGTTTCTCAGCAGGCAGCCGCTGGGTGAATGCGGTCGAATGCTGATAAATAATCTCCTGGAAAACCGCTACGGCATCAAACTCAGGATGCCGTTCACCTTCCGCTTCCCGCTGTTGCCTCATGAATCCGAAATACAACGCCTTCAGCTCATCCGCCTCAAGAGAAATCCCCTGATACAGGAGGAGATTGCTCAAGGTTCGCCAAATATCTTTATTGCCTTCGTCCGTGTTGATATCGGTCAGGGTGCCGTTGATATCAAAGATCAGTCCTTTGATGAGCATTTTAGTATCTCCGCAAACATGCTTTAGCTTCGTTGATTAGACAGCGGCGATACTCACGACTAACCCAGCTATTGCGGGCAATTCTGAGTAAGGTGATGCCCATATAAAAAGGAATCCGGCCGGTAATCGAGCGAAATGCGCTGTCTCGGTTCGGAAAATGACAGGAATACTCCCAAAGGAAATGACCGATGAACGGTTCAGCAGCCTGTCTGTCGCCGGTTGCCCGCAGGAAGAAGTGTTTCAATTCACCAGCAAGGCGGCCCACATCGAATACCCGGTCATTGCAATGCGAACGCTCCAGATCAAAGCCGGTGATATTCAAGCCGCTGCCGATAATGAAATTATCCGGTGTCGCATCGCCATGCACCAGCACCTTTTGATCTTCCCACATCCGCGCCTGCTGTCGCCACTGATCACGCAGCCAATGCAGCTCGCTCGCTTCGTCCTGCCTGATAGCACCGATCCGCATGAGCTTGCTGATGAGCTGATCCATATAGTTGCAGTTATGATTAAAATCTGTTCTGCCCCCCGCTGTTGTCCGGTTATGGAGCGTAGCCAGGAAATACCCCAGGGCAGTGAGCTTGCGATAGAGCTGTTCTTGCTCTCCGTTGTGAATCGCGGCGAGGATCACCTTGCTTAACAGCTCGCCCTCACAGTTTTCCGTCACCAAGAGTGCGTTGAGCGCATAATTGCGGCCTAAAGGTCGAGCCACATGATGTGGATAACCAGTCAGGCCACAGTCGCGCAACGCACATAAGCTATCAAATTCACGGTTCAGGCGTTCAGTTGCTTTCTCTGCATCCCGATTCTGACTACAGAGAAAGAACTTGCCAATAATTTTAGCACCGCTGTATTTTTCTTCATACAAAAACACATCATTGGAGGCATTCAAGCGGAAGACGCGGTATTCTGGCCGCTGCTTGCTTGCTTCATTGATCAGCGGCTGAATTTCATGACGCAAATAGTCGTAAAGGGGGTCGTCCTTGCGCACATGACCGAGGTAATATTGTTTATTCATTCTGTTTGTTTTTCTTGCCAATACTGATTCCTAACCGGCACACCAATATCCGCGTCAATCAGCCGCTGCCGCACGGCGAACAGTTTTTCCATCAGCTTGGGTTCAAACTGGGCATAGGCATCTGTGTCAGGCACCCGCTTCACCACCACGCCGAGCAGTTCTGTGATCGCATTGCCGACAGAGTTCTGACTGATGGTGACAATCAATTTGCCTGCGTCACTGCGGTAGATAAGCTGCTTGAATGCAGGCTGCCAGCGGATGCTGTTCGCATAGTGCGCATCTTGGGTGCAGCGGTCGCGCACTTTCTTGGCGGTCTTCAGGAAATCGTTGTTAAACAGCAGCACCTGCTCCACCTGCTTGGGAAAATACACATGCTCCGGCATGACGGCGTTGCGGGTGGAGACCTGACCGAAAAAGGTTCGGTAGAAATCAAGAAATCCTTTCAATATCTGATCGTATTCCTGCCAGAAGCAGATATCTTTCAAAGCCTCTACCCCGCCTTGAATCTCCCAGCTCGGCAGTCCTTGCGGATACCCAGTCAAGGCGATCTTTGCTGATTCCGCATCCGTTGCTTTGAGAATCTTCAAGTCCAAGGATTTCTCGAAAAACTCTCGATACACCTGCGGAATATGCGATTCAAACAAGCTGTGCTGGCCGCCATCTGTCAAGTTGGGATTGTTCAGATCAGCCAGTTTCGCCTGCCGCAGCTCCTCCTTGCTGAAGACAATGAAATGATTATGCAACATGCGGATGCTCGGCACGCCCGGTTCGGTCAGCGGCCACGTTGCATCCAAGCTGGCTTCACCAGCCAAAAGCAGCGACTCCTCTGGATCAGGGTATTGCTCCAGCATGTATTCGAGCATGATCTGATTCATTCTGTTCCAGACATGCTTGACGTTGTCAGGCAGCTGCGTGCGCCGCACTGGTCGTCCAAGGGGATTGAGAATACACTTTGAGGTGTTGTAAATGATGGAGGCATCAAATTCCAAACTGTGTCCCAGTGCCTTGCGGTACAGGAGCAGATTTTCCGGGCTGATCAGCAGGCCGTTGTTCTGCACCAGATCGTTGAGATTCTCGGCGCTGTTGAAAAATTCGTTCGGCTTCAGACCTTCCGGGACATTCAGCGGAATTGGTCTGTACGGGGTGATGATTTCTCGCGGTCCTGACTCTGTTCCTGTTAATCTCACGGTTCATTCTCCTTGCAACTGTCAACAATATAGGCTGAAGAGAGCGAAGTATTCCTCGGCATCTCCGTTTTTATCTCACCATGCACAGGCTTCTGCGCAACAAAGCGCGGACGCATTCCTCAGCTCAACATGAACTGTTTGAGCTGGCATGGTAGGAAACGGAGCGTGTTTTGTCAACAGGAACGATGAAGAATACCCTTATGAATTAGAGTGATAGTGCTCATGAGTCTGACTCATAAGCACTGTATAGTTTGAGCCGCAAGCGGTGTCGAGTTGGGCGAGGAGGGAAGCAGGCTGGGTTTCCGTAACACTTTACAACAATGCCGAAGCAGCTATTGAATCTTCTTCCCTTTGGCTCTGTTACATTTCTCGCATAGCAGCTCGATGTTTCGGACTGTATTGCTCCCACCTTCGGCGACTGGAATGATGTGATCGTACTCAAGATTTAGACGGCTGCCGCATTTCGCGCACTGACCTTGATCACGTCGCCATACAGCAATACGAACTTCCTCTGAAATACGTTTCCTATTGGCGACGGCTTCACGGACTTCTGGACTATCCTGCTTTTGGGACAGTCCCTCAAACAGCTTCCTTTCTTTATCTGCCAGCTTGGCAACAAGAAGCATACATTCTGATTCTGTATAAGGACCAGTTGCTGCGTATATAGAGTCTCGGAAGAGGAAAAACTGTGAGTTTATATATTTATATCTGTCAGAGACCAAGAAAAGACTGGATTCAAGTGCTCGGAAGATACATGAATTTTCATATAATGCTGAAGGAGATATTTCAGAATCTGATAACACCTGCATAGTTTCCCCGCTTTCCTCTTCGATATCTGCTTGATGTTTTTCAGATAGCTCCTTCATCTTTACAATGAAGTCTTCATCTTCGTTATTGTCTGTCCAAGGAATATAATTGTATCGGTAACGATCATGGTTATAATGATCTTTCATTCTCGCATGTACATCTGTCAAAAGCCGTTCGACTTTACATTTAACTGTCATCGCTTTGTTTTCTCCATATCGCCAAGAAATCCAACCAAGTATAAAGCAATGTAACTTGGGGAGCGCAAAGCACTCCCCAATACTCTTCTACTACCTCCCCTCCGCCTTCAAATGCGGGAAGAGTATCACATCCCGGATGGACGGCGAATCCGTCAGCAGCATGACTAAGCGGTCTATGCCGATGCCTTCGCCCGCCGCTGAGGGCATCCCGTACTCCAAGGCGCGGACAAAGTCCTCATCCAGCTCAGGGTGTATCTCCTCGTCGTTGCCGCGCTCCTCAATCTGCTGGACGAAGCGGGCGCGCTGATCAATCGGGTCGTTCAGCTCAGAGAAGGAGTTGGCAATCTCCCGCCCGGTGATGAACAGCTCGAAGCGGTCGGTGATGCTGGGATCCGCCTCGTTGCGGCGGGCCAAGGGCGAGATCTCCGCCGGATACGAGGTGATGAAGGTCGGGTTGATCAGCTTCTCCTCCACCAGCAGCTCGAACAGGCCGGTGCGCGCCTTACCCGGCCCAGAGTCCGGCTGCAAGTCCACCTTGTACCGCTTGGCCAGCTCCATCACGGCCACGTCATCAGCCACCACTGCCGCATCCAAGCCCGCCACTTCGCTCAGAGCCTCAGTCATAGACAGCCGTCGCCAGGGCGGGGCCAAGTTGATCGGTGTGCCCTGGTACGTGATCTGCATTGAGCCGTTCACCTGCTGACAGATGGAGGAGATCATCTCCTCGGTGCAGTCCATCATGTCCTCGTAGGTGGCGTAGGCCTGATAGAACTCCAGCATGGTGAATTCTGGGTTGTGCCGGGTAGACAGCCCTTCATTGCGGAAGTTGCGGTTGATCTCGAAGACGCGCTCGAAGCCGCCCACCAGCAGCCGCTTGAGGTACAGCTCCGGGGCAATGCGCAGGTACAGCTCCATGTCCAGCGCGTTGTGGTGGGTGATGAAGGGCTTGGCTGCCGCGCCGCCAGGGATAGGATGGAGCATCGGGGTCTCCACCTCCAAGAAGCCGCGCTGGCTGAGGAAGGCCCTGATCAGCCGGATGATCTCCATGCGCTTGCGGAATGTGCTGCGCACCTCTGGGTTGACGATCAGGTCAACGTAACGCTGGCGGTAGCGGGTCTCCACGTCAGTCAGGCCGTGGAACTTCTCCGGCAAGGGCCGCAGCGACTTGCAGATCAGGTGCAGCTTGGTCGCCTCAATGGACGGCTCGCCGGTCTTGGTCTTGAACGGCCTGCCCTCCACGCCCACGATGTCGCCCGCGTCCCACTTCTTAAAGTGGCCGAACTGCTCCTCGCCGAGCACATCAAGGCGGGCATAAATCTGAATGCGGGCTGACTCATCCTGCAACTGGAAGAAAGCCGCTTTGCCGAACTTGCGCAGCACCATCACCCGGCCCGCTATGCGGCAGGACACGCCTTCCGGGGCGTGCGTCTCCGGCTCCAGGGCCTCGGCCTGCGGGAGAATGTCAGCAATATGCTGCGGGTGCTTAAAGTCGTTGCTGAACAGCTTCACGCCGTCGTCGGCGAGGCTCTGCGCCTTTTCCCGGCGCTGCTTGAGGAGGCTATTGAGATTGTCCATCATGGCTACACATTGAGGTTATGGCGCAAAAGTAGGGTTACGACGCGGCGCCATAACCCTACACCCCGTAGATCAATACCGGTAAATACTCCGACTTCACACCGATGTAGGCGGCCTGCTCCTTGGAGAGCGTGCAGTCCGCTTTTTTATATAGAGAATAAATGTATTGGCACAGATGTAGCAACAATAAAGAATTCTCCACATCCAATAAAGAACAGAGAGCGGGAACAGAAAAATAACAATACAACCAATTGGAGCCATGAATGCGGTTCCAATCAATCCCATAGTTATGGCAGCCGTGAACGAATGCAAGTGGCCCATCAACCCAACGACATCCAGAGGCAAGAAGAACAAAAAAGTACAGCAGGCAGATCAATAGATTGAGCAGCCATATCTTGTCACTGGCAGAAATCTTCATCAGCATGAAAAACACCTGACGGCTTCATAACAGGGCAGGGACGAGATACTGCCCTGTTTCCGTACTATGATCAATACCGGTAATAATCAGGCTTGTACGGACCATCGGCATTTACGCCAATATAGTCTGCCTGCTCTTTGGTGAGGGTAGTCAAATGGGCGTTGATCTTCTGAAGATGCAGCCGCGCAACCATTTCGTCCAAACGCTTGGGCAAGAAATAAACCTGCTTCTCGTAAAGATTGGAGTTATTCCACAATTCCATCTGCGCCAACACCTGATTGGTGAAGGAATTGCTCATCACAAAGCTGGGATGACCGGTAGCGCAACCGAGATTGACCAAACGACCTTCAGCTAAGACAATGATCCGCTTGTTATCTGGGAAGATGACATGATCGACCTGCGGTTTGATGTTTTCCCATTGCAATTCGCGGATGCTGGCAATGTCGATTTCCGAATCAAAGTGGCCGATATTGCAGACAATGGCCTGATTCTTCATCACGTTCATGTGCGCTCTGCTGATCACGCGTACATTGCCGGTGCAGGTGACGAAGATGTCGCCGATAAGTGCTGCCTCCTCCATCGTCATCACTCGGTAGCCTTCCATTGCCGCTTGCAGGGCGCAGATCGGGTCAATCTCGGTCACGCAGACCACCGCGCCCATGCTGCGTAGGGCGTGCGCACAGCCTTTGCCCACATCGCCGTAACCGGCGACTACTGCCACCTTGCCCGCAATCATCACGTCTGTGGCCCGCTTGATGCCGTCAATCAGCGACTCGCGGCAGCCGTAGAGATTGTCGAACTTCGACTTGGTCACTGAGTCGTTGACGTTGATGGCCGGCGCAAGCAGCTTGCCTGCCTTGGCCATCTCATTCAGGCGATGCACGCCAGTGGTGGTCTCCTCGGAAATGCCTCGGATATCCTTCATCAACTCTGGGTATTTCTCGTGCATGATCTGGGTGAGGTCGCCGCCGTCATCCAAGATCATGTTAGGCCGCCAACCATCCGGCCCGAAGATGGTTTGCTCAATGCACCACCAAAATTCTTCTTCTGTCTCGCCCTTCCAAGCAAAGGTGGGGATGCCCGCTGCGGCCATTGCCGCCGCCGCATGATCTTGAGTAGAGAAAATGTTGCACGACGACCAGCGTAGCTCCGCGCCCAGCTCGACCAGCGTCTCCATCAGCACAGCAGTCTGAATGGTCATGTGCAAGCAGCCACCGATCCGCGCGCCTTTGAGCGGCTTGTCTTGGCCGTACTCGGCCCGTAGGGTCATTAAACCCGGCATCTCGGTTTCAGCAATGGCGATTTCCTTGCGGCCCCATTCAGCCAAGCCCATGTCGGCCACTTTGTAATCAGTCACAGCGTTGCTCCTTATGTAGTAATAGGTAACATACTCGTTATGTTACAGTATCTTTATTTTATTGCCCTTCTTCTCAACTCTTCTTCCAGTGCAGTCCGCATGATCAATTCCGGCGCAGTCAAACCTGTCCAAATTCTGAACTGCTCCGCGCCCTGATAAAGCAGCATAGCCAAGCCGTCAATGGTGCGACAACCTGCGGCCTTGGCCTCGCGGAGCAGGCGGGTTTCTAACGGAGCATAGACGATATCCATGACAGCGGAAAATTGAGGCAAGATGCTTGACGGAACCACAATGCCGTTTAGGTCAGGCTTCATCCCAACTGAGGTCGTGTTGATGAACACATCTGCCGAAACCCAAGCAATATCTTCACTCGACACAAATTCACAGCCCAACCAAGTGGCTAACTCTTTGCCACTTTCTGTTGTCCGATTGGTAATCACCACTTCTGCGCCTGCCTGAACCAAGCCAAAACCAACGGCCTTGGCCGCGCCGCCCGCGCCTGCCACTAAGATGCGGCTTTTTTGCAGATTGATTTTTGCTGCGGCTAAAGCTGCATTGGCTCCGATCCAATCGGTGTTAAAACCTCGGACGACGGTACGCTGTCCCTCCTTTCGCAAGAGCAAGGTATTCACTGCGCCGATCTTCTCGGCCACCGGGTCGATCTCATCCAAAAAAGGAATGACCGCTTCCTTGTGCGGTACAGTTATGCTGACTCCTTTGAAGCCCAGAGCGCGGAGACCGCTCATGGCCTGCCCGATGTCCGCAGCCTCCATTGGCACGTAAAGCCGATTCATGCCCATCAGGGTAAAGGCGGCGTTGTGCATCACCGGACTCAGCGAATGACGGACTGGGTTGCCAATGATGCCAAAGAGTTCAGTGCTGCCGTCAACGAGAGGCACCGTGTTTCACCTATTTTGCAGAATTAACGGGGGAGATACTGAGAAAATACAGAAAATTGAGGATAAAAATATGTGTATTTCGACAGCCTAAGAAGGAATGTAAAAAACGGCTTCACAAGCCGAAGATCATGACAGGGCATCTTGCTGGAAAAATAAAATTAAAACGGGAGGTAATCTATTATTTTTCAGCTTCGATATTTTTTTGTTCCCCACTGTATTCCCCACATTTTGCGCGCTTTTTTCTGTAGGAAAAATGCTACTGTATAAGCAGAAAAGTGGCCAGCTTAACTGCCTATCTCTGTTTGAATCTAACCAGATCAGACGGTCTCCGGCAAGATATTTCTTGAATAATTGTGTAAATTCATTACGATAACCTGCCAGTCGACGAATTGCTATCAAGCAACCAAACAGCGGATGCACAAAATGCCCAAAAATCAACTTCCAAGACACAGGCAATACGTTTCTTCGCGTTTTGCTTTAAATCAATTTAAAGCCTAATTATGAGCTTTTTAAGCGGTACTGTTTTCACCTTACTGTTATTGCAAAAGAAAAAATTATCGCAGCAGCGCGTTCAGCTCCCGCAGCCGAGCGACAGAAATTTGGCCGGGAGCGGTGGCCTGCGCGTCGCTCAGGCAGGCATAGGTCATGTAGCCGCCAAGATACAGCGTGGCCAGTCGGCTGATGCGGCCTGCCTCGCCCATGCAGAAGCAGCTCAGGCAGAAGCCTGCTGCCCGCGCTTGCTCTTGCAAGGCCAGCACTCGCAGTACATCGCTGGGGCCATGCGCGGTGGTGACAATCTTGCCAATATGTGCGCCGCTGGCGATCATCTGGTGAAGAATCCCGGTCAGCTCCGCCGCTGAAGGAGTGCTTTGGAAATCATGCCAAGAGATGATCATCCGTGTCGGGCTGTTCTCCATCGCCTCCAGCAGGCGGTGACGGTCTGCCAATGCAGCCCGCAGCTCCAGATCAATGTATGCAGCCCGCAGCCGCACCGCCTCCAAGAGCGGGGCAATGCGCTCCTCCTCGCTCCCGGCGAACTGGCCGCCTTCCCACGTCGGACGATTGGTGAAGAGCAGCGGCTTGCGCAGCAGCGAGCAGCACTTGGCCACTTCCGGCTCGGCCATGCTGTCCAAGCGGATTTCGATCACGTCCGCCGCGTCCAGCACCGCGCCTGCCTGCTCACGCGCCGCCGCTGCGGCGATGGAGACGCAAATTTTGCCCAGCTCCATTATTTTCCTCCTGTGTCCAACGCGCCGATGAGAGTGCTGATCCGTTCTTCGTTATGCCGCTGCAAATATTCTTCCAGCCCGGCGACGATTTTTTCCGCTGCCGAGGGATCGTAAAAATTGGCGGTGCCGACCTGCACCGCTGTCGCCCCGGCAAGGAAAAACTCCACTGCGTCGTCCGCAGTGCTGATGCCGCCGATGCCGATCACTGGAATTTGCACCGCCTGCGCTGTCTGCCAGACCATGCGCAGGGCTATCGGCTTCACTGCCGGGCCGGACAAGCCGCCGATGATGTTCGCCAAGCGCGGTTTGCGTGTCTCGGCGTTGATGGCCATGCCAATCAAGGTGTTGATCAGCGAAACTGCGTCCGCACCCGCCGCTTCCACGGCTTTGGCCATCACCGTGATGTCTGTGACATTGGGAGAGAGTTTGACGATCAGCGGCAGCCGGGTCGCGCCGCGCACCACTGCTGTCACCGCTGCTGCCATCTCCGGCACCGCACCGAAAGCCACGCCGCCCTTTTTCACGTTCGGGCAAGAAATGTTGACCTCAATGCCGCTGATGCCCGGCACTTCGTCCAAGCGGCGGGCCAGCTCGCGGTAGTCATCAAGCGAGTCGCCGAGAATATTGACGATCAGCGGCGCGGTCAGCGTGCGCAGATAGGGCATTTTCTCGCTGATGAACCGCTCAATCCCGACATTTTCCAAGCCGATGGCGTTGAGCATTCCGCAGGCGGTCTCGACAATGCGCGGCGGCGGATTGCCTGCTCGCGGCTCCAGCGAGATGCCTTTGACGATGATGCCGCCAAGCCGGTTCAGATTGAGGAACGGCTCGAATTCTTTCGCATAGCCAAAGGTGCCGGAGGCGGTCAGCACCGGATTTTGCAGTTCCAGCGCACCGATTCGTACCCGCAGATCAAGCGTTTCCATCACAGCTCCCAAGGCAGCTCTTCGCTGTTAAAGACCGGCCCCTCCTTGCAGACGTGGACGTAGCTCCCGTCGCGGCCCGGCACGGCGCAGCCGAGGCAGGCTCCCATGCCGCAGGCCATGTGGGTTTCCAGCGAGACTTGGCAGGAGACCTCGGCGGCTCGGCATTTGCGGGCAACGCCGCGCATCATCGGGCTGGGGCCGCAGGTGCAGACTTGGCTCACATCCGGCAGAACTTCGTCTAATAAATCTGGAATGAAGCCATGATGGCCAAGGCTGCCGTCGTCGGTGGCGAGCTGCACTGCGCAACCGATGTCGGCGAAGAATTTTGCGAGCGGGGCCAGTTCGTCGCGGTTTCTCGCGCCGAGCAGGGCGTGTTTCCTGCCGGGCAGTTCCTGCGCAAGAAAAAGCAGTGGGGCGATGCCCATGCCGCCGCCGATCAGGCAGACTGGCTTTTCGGCTGCGCTCAGATCAAAGCCTCTGCCGAAGGGGCCGAGCAAATCAATTTTATCGCCGGGCCGGGCTTTGGCGAGCAGAGCGGTACCTCGGCCCACGACCTTGAAAAGCAAACTGATGCTGCCGTCCGCGCCCCGGCTGTGGATGGAAAAAGGCCGCCGCAGGAGCGGATCAAGGCTGCTGCTAACCTGAACCATGACAAACTGGCCCGGCGCAGCGGCAACGGCGATCTCCGGCGAATAGACGGTGAGTCGGAAGACCTCGGCGGTAAGCGGATCGTTGGCGAGGATACGGCTTTGCTGTTGGGATTGGGGCATGGTGTTTATATTTTTTCAGGCAGTCCGCGCCGCCATTTCGAGCAAAATGCCGATGATCTTGCCCGGATTTTCAATTGAATATTCATCCAAGTCAATAAAAACATTTTGTTCTTACCTAATGTGCAACTCTTTTAAACTTGATTAGGCAGCAATCAAGCCATCCAAGTCAAGTGGAGGGCGGTTATAGACCAAATTAAGGAAGACACAAACAGTGTGCGCCAAAATTTTACGAATCAGA
>NQJD01000033.1 GCA_004284765.1 Candidatus Electronema aureum | reverse complement strand
CTTTCATAAGAACGGCGTTTGGCTGGCGGGCATTCGCCCTCTGAAAACTGAGACCAAGTCGGAAGTCAACTTTTTCAATATTATATTGTTTTTAATGGTAAATTCAATGTGTTTTTTAGGGAGCCGTCCGCTTTGCCACTCATGGTTCACCATTACCGTTTTTTATGACTTTCTCAGTGCCGCAGCTGGGGCAGGATGGCATTTTTGCTCTCCTTGGCAACAGGTTGTTTTTACAGAATTATAACAAAGTCCGGCGGAAATTTCCAGCGTAGGAATCGGGCTGTCACTACGCCTTAAGGACTACCGAAACTAGGAATGTTCAGAAATTATCAGGCGGGGACAAGTAACAGGTTATAGCTGAAGCAGCATAAAGTGAACTTGAATGTCATTCCGAGCGGAGCGAGGAATCTCCTCTTCGTCCTTGGCGTGAGATTTCTCGCTCCGCTCGAAATGACAGATACGACGGTTCAAATTACGTTGCTCTGGCTATAACGGCGCGGGAGAAAGCGAAGCAATCCCTAACCTATTCAGGCAGGAATACCCTTCGTAGCTACAGCAAGAGGCTTCAGCCAAAAGATAGCCCGCGCCAAGCAGCACAGGGATGTTTTTCACAGAAGGCTAACCCAACCCTCATCAAACCCTGATGTTCCCTATTTAGATTGAGGGCCGCTGCAATCAGGCAGCCTTCAATCTTCACGGAGAGGAACGAGCGATGCAAAAGAGCTACAGCAGACTGGGGATATTCATCCTCGCAGGTGTCGGCGCATGTCTTGCCGCTGACCCGGCAGCAGCCTACGATGTCTATTACGGCCACCTGCACAACCACTCCAACGTCTCGGATGGCACGGGCACGCCTGCTCAGGCTTACGCTTATGCGCGGGACACTGCCGGTCTGGACTTCTTCGCCCTTGCTGATCATGCCGAGCAGGTCAGCTCCACGGAATGGAGCACCATCCAAAGCACTGCGGATTCCTACAACAGCGACGGCAGCTTTGTCGCCCTCGCTGGCTTTGAGTGGTCCCACAGCACCTACGGCCATGTGACCGTGATCGGCACCAGCGATTACTGCGCCTCCACCAGCACCGCCACAGACACCTTCCCGGAGCTGGTGACATGGCTCAACAGCCGCAGCGGCGTGGCCTTCTTCAACCATCCTGGTCGGCAAGACAGCACTGGTCAAGAGTTCAGCCACTTCGCCACCACGCCGTCTGACAAGTTCGTGGGCATGGAGCTGTTCAACAAGGCCGACGACTTCGACACCTACTATTACAACGACGGCTACTACACCAACGACGGCAGCAAAAGCTTCTTTGACGAGGCCATTTCTCGTGGTTGGGACATCGGCGCAGCAGGCGGCGACGACAACCACACCGCCACGTGGGGCACGGACACCGACTACCGTCTGGCCGTGCTGGCCACCGCCAAGACCCGCGCCGCGATCATGGAAGCACTCAACGCCCGCCGCATGTTCTCCACGCTCGACAAGAACCTGACCCTCTCCTTCACCCTGAGCAGCGCGGAGATGGGTTCGGTTTTGGATCCCGGCACCCACGCCCTGCGCATCGAGGCCAATGACGGCAACAACGAGGTCTTCTCCACCGTGCAGCTGATCAAAAATGGCGCGGTTGCGCAGACGTGGAATCCCAATCAGGCGCATCCGGTCATCACCGGCAGCGTGACCGCCGCTGAAGGCGACTACTATTATGTGAAGGTCACGCAGCAGGACGGCGACGAGGCCATCTCCTCGCCCATCTCCATGACCGGCGAGGCAGGCGGCAGCAGCACCACAGTTTCCGCACGGGTGGCAGCAGGCAGCGACGATGCCGAGCAGCGGCAGACCGGCGGCACGGTGTACACCAACAGTTCTGACTTGGAGCTGGTTTATGACTCCACCACCACCGGCAATCAGTACGTGGGAATGCGCTTCACCAACCTCGGCATTCCGCAGGGCGCGACCATCACCAACGCCTATATTCAGTTCACTGTGGATGAGACCAACTCCGGCACGACCACACTGACCATCAAAGGCCAGGCCGCCGACAATGCGGCCACCTTCACCACGGCATCCAACAACATCAGCAGCCGTCCGACAACCACGGCCTCTGTAACTTGGGCACCAGTGGCGTGGAGCACCGTCGGCCAGGCAGGCGCAGGGCAGCAGACCCCTGACCTGAGGGACATCGTGCAGGAGATCGTCAACCGCAGCGGCTGGTCAGCCAACAACGGCATGGCGATCATCATCACCGGCACCGGCGAGCGCACCGCTGAGGCGTATGAAGGCTCGGCCAGCCAAGCAGCGCAGTTAGTTGTGACCTACGAGTAAGAGCGGCTGGAGCTGTTGTCCGGCAGAAGCGCGTCCTGCTGCTTCTGCCGTTTTTTTTATTCAAGCGCATCTCACACCTGACCATAACGCAATCGTAACAGGCGCAGGGTATCCTCTCTTCTGGACGGAACCAAGAAAAACTCCGCAGAGCAATGAGAGGTGCGCCTATGTTCACCGTTGAGCAAGTGCTGTCCGACCATTATCCGGCTGTGCAGAACAGCCCCTTCCTCGGCCCGGCGGTGCGGCCTGTGCTCCGCCGCCTGCTGCGCGAGGACGACTTCACCGCCTTCGCCGCCCGGTATCCCCACCTCAAAGGCATGGATTTCGTCGAGCAGGCCTTGGAGCATTTCGCCTTCAGCTACACGGTCTCGCAGCGCGAGCGGGAGAACATCCCGCCCTGCGGCAGGGTGGTGATCATCGCCAACCATCCCATCGGCTCGCTCGACGGCCTTGCCCTGCTCAAGCTGATTCACGAGGTGCGCTCCGATGTCCGCATTGTCGCCAACAGCCTGTTGTCCCAGATCAAGCCGCTGGGGCCATGCCTGCTGCCGGTCAACAACATGGGCGGCGCGTCGTCCACCAAGGAGCAGCTTGGCCTGATCAGCGCGGCCCTGCTCAATGAGGAGGCGGTGATTGTCTTCCCGGCGGGCGAGGTCTCGCGCTTCAGCCTGAGCGGCATCAAGGACGGCAAGTGGCGCAAGGGCTTTCTCAAGATCGCCGAGAAGGCCAAAGCCCCGATCCTGCCTGTTCATGTGGACGGCAGGAACTCAGTCAGCTTCTACGCCGCCTCGGCCCTGTGGAAGCCGCTCTCCACCGCCCTTTTGGTGCAGGAGATGTTCCGCCAGCAGAAGCGGCGGCTCAAGTTCACTGTCGGCGAGATCATCCCGTATTCAGTCTGCCGCAGCCTGCCCTTTGCCGCCGAGAAGAAGGTCAAGCTCATCAGGAAGCACCTCTATCGCATCGGCAAGGGCAAAGCACCGCTGCTGCGGACAGAGAGCGCCGTCGCCCTGCCGGAACGCCGCAGCGACCTGAAGAAGTGCCTGAAGGAGGCGGAGCTGCTGGGCAAGACCCCGGACGGCAAGCTGATATTCCTCGCTGCCGGGCAGGAGTCCTCGCCGCTGCTGCGGGAGATTGGCCGCCTGCGTGAGACCGCGTTCAGGGCGGTGGAGGAAGGCACCGGCAGGCGGCGGGACATTGACCGCTTTGACAGCTATTACCAGCACCTTGTTCTCTGGGATGAGAACGACTTGGAAATAGTCGGTGCCTACCGCTTCACGGATGCGGCCAGCGTCATCGCCGAACACGGGCTGGAAGGACTCTACACCCACAGTCTCTTTGATTTCGGCCCGGAGCACCGCTGGTTCCTTAACTCCGGCCTGGAGCTGGGACGGAGCTTTGTCCAGCCGCGCTACTGGGGCAAGCGCAGCTTGGATTATCTCTGGTACGGCATCGGCGCGTTCTTAGCCAAGAATCCGCAATACCGGCACCTCTTTGGCCCGGTCTCCATCAGCAGCGCCATGCCGCAGAGTGCCAAAGACCTGCTGATCTACTTCTACCAGCTCCACTACGGCGGCGGGCCGCACTGCTCGCGCACCCCCTTTGTCTATGCCAGCCCGCAGACAGCGCTGGCGCAGGAGTTCAGCGGCAAGGACTGCGCCGAGGATTTCAAACGCCTGAAGCATCTGCTCCAAAATATGGGCGTGAGCGTTCCGCCCCTGTACAAGCAGTACGCCGCCCTCTGCGAGCCGGGCGGCGTGCGCTTCTTGGACTTCAACGTGGATGCCGACTTCAGCAGCTGCGTGGACGGCCTTGTAGTGGTTGACCTTGCCCGCCTCACTGCGCAGAAGCGCAGCCGGTATATTGAGGGCGAGCTGCTGGCTTCTTCTCCATCCTCCTCACCAGTGTCCAGCCACTCTCCTCACCAGTGAGGAGCCACGCTGCACACTAGTGTCGAGGTGCGGACATCACCAGTGAGGGGCCGTCCTCGACACTGGTGAGGAGGCTGCCTGCGCACTGGTGTCCTCTGCCAGCGGACAGCATTCTATCTCTTGCTTGCTGACAGAAGCCGCCGCCATAGGTCGCCATCCTGCGGTTCTCGTTGACAGACGGGCTGGTCGCAGGGTACTTTTCTCCGCAGTTGCCTGAACATCAACCAGCCGGAGCCGATCAATCCAATCTGCCGCTGCACGCGGAGGAAATGATGATGATCACGGCGCACAAGCACGAGGACACACGGAAGAACACCGCAACAAAAAAGCTGAAGGAGCGCCTGCCGCCGCTGGCTCTGGCAGAGGACGACGCGGAGCTGCAAAGCGTCCGCGACCAGCTGGCTGCCATCCGGGCGGAGCTGGCCGCCGCCGATGAGCGGACAGAAGCCCGTCTCGCTGCGGCCCACCCCCATTACCGGGAAAGCGCGCGCAACCTTCTTCACTATCTGGCCTTGCGCCGCCGCGACCTCCGCCCCTTGCAGAGGCGGCTGGCCGCGCTCGGCTTCTCCTCGCTGGGGCGGGCCGAGTCCCATGTTCTGGCCACCGTGGACGCGGTGCTGGACATGCTCCGCCGCCTCACTGGCCAGCCAATGCCGCCGCCGGAAAACCGGGGCGTGGCCTTCGCTGTCGGCGAGCGGCTCCTTGCCGAGCACGCTGAGGCACTGCTCGGCGAGGCGGCTGCCGGGCGCGGGGTGCGGATCATGGTCACCATGCCGAGCGAGGCGGCGGACAACTCCGCCTTGGTGGAGGAGCTGCTTCGGCAGGGCATGGACTGCATGAGGGTCAACTGCGCCCACGACGGGCCAGAGGCGTGGCTGCGGATGATCGGCCACTTGCGGCAGGCCGAGCAGGCGCAGGGCCGCTCCTGCAAGGTGGTGATGGACTTGGCCGGGCCGAAGCTGCGCACCGGGCCGGTGGAGCCGGGATTGGCAGCGGCCCGCGTCCGGCCCTGCCGCGATGCCTGCGGCAATGTCACCGCGCCGGGGCGGATCTGGCTGACTGCCGAGACTGATCCTCAGTCGCCGCCTTCAGCGGCAGATCTCTGCCTACCGGTGCCGGAGGACTGGCTGGCCGTCGCCCGGTCGGGACGGCAGATCAGCCTCCGCGATGCGCGCGGAGCCAAGCGGCTGCTGCTCATCGCTGACGTGACCGCCAAGGGCTGCTGGGCCGAGGCGGTGAAAACCGTCTATATCACCCCCGGCACGATCCTCCGCCACAAACGCGGCCCGGCCAAGAGACGGAAGCGGGAATGCGTGGTCGGCGAGCTGCCGATGGCAGAGAACGCCCTGCTCCTTCTGCCCGGCGACCAGCTTCTCATCACCCGCGACCTCCGCCCAGGCCGTCCGGCGGCACTGGACAGCGCGGACCACCTGCTCACCCCGGCGATGATCGGCTGCACCATCCCGGAAGTCTTCGACCAAGTCAGGCCAGGCGAGCCGGTCTGGTTCGACGATGGCAAGATCGGCGGCATCATTGACAAGGTGGAGGCGGCGGAGGTTTTTGTCCGCATCACCCAGACCAAGCCCGGCGGCGGCAGACTGCGGGGCGACAAGGGCATCGAAGACTTGGCCTTTGCCGTTGTTCATGCCGACGTGGTCGAGCTGTCCTTCGCCAACTGCGCCGCCGACGTGGAGCAGCTGCGCAGCCAGCTGGCCCGTCTCGGCGGCAGACAGCCTGCCTTGGTGCTGAAAATCGAGACCAAGGCAGGCTTTGAGAATCTGCCGGACATACTCCTCGCGGCCATGCAGTCGCCCTGCTGCGGGGTGATGATCGCACGGGGCGATTTAGCCATTGAATGCGGCTTCGAGCGGCTGGCTGAGGTGCAGGAGGAAATCCTCTGGATCTGCGAGGCCGCGCATGTGCCGGTGATCTGGGCCACGCAGGTGCTGGAGGCACTGGCCAAGGACGGAATGCCCTCCCGCGCCGAAATCAGCGACGCGGCCATGGGCGACCGGGCCGAATGCGTGATGCTCAACAAGGGGCCGCACGTCCTCAGCGCGGTGCGAACCTTGGACAGCATCCTCAGGCGGATGCACAGCCACCAGACCAAGAAGCGGGCCATGCTGCGCGAGCTGCGCTTGGCCCATGCCCTTTCCGCTGCCCCGGCAGCGGAAGCTGATCTGGCGGCGCAGGAGACGGATGCTGACGGCATCTGTCCGGTATGGCTCAATTCTCGCTTATGCAAGAGGTCTTATCAAAACGAAAGCCAGTGACGCATTATACGCCACCGGCTTTCTTACAGAAAACTATCTACTGTTTTTTAGCAGCCTTCAACAGCCTTTTCTTCCTTCTTCTTTACTTCAACCTTGTCGTCTGCTTTCAACTCGGTTTTCTCACAGGTCATGGTGACTTTGTCGCCTTCTACTGCTGTAACTTTGCATTCCTCTTTTTTGGTAGCGGCAATAGCTACTACTGCGACAGCGACAAAAGCTGCGGCCATAACTGCGGCAATGATTTTCTGCATGACAATCTCCTTGAATGATTTCAATTTTAAAGACTTACGGCTCTTACTGAACCGAATAATGCTCACCAAAAGAATAATTCTTTCCGCACAGCTTGTCAAGGTGAACTCGTCTTTCAGTTCTCCTTCACCACCTGTTCAATGTCATTTCTCAGGGTGTCATGAGGCACATAGCCAGGGTAAAACTTGACTACATTGCCTTTCTTGTTGACCAGAAAAGAGGTGGGAACACCGGAAATGCCGCCGAATCCCGTCAAGAGGTCTTCATCTGCCATGACCACAGGGTAGTTGATCTTTGTTTGCTCGACTAACTGCTTCACGCTCTCGACTCCGCCTTCGTCAACTGAAACACCCAGCACGGAAAAGCCCTTGCTGCCCAGCTCTGTTTGTAGGGTAATGAAATCGGGAATTTCCTCTCGACAGGGCGGACACCACGTGGCGAAAAAGCTGACTAAAAGTACCTTATTCTTAAAATCATCGCTGTTTACTTTTTTTGCGTCAGCAACAGAAGGCAGAGAAAAAGTTGGCATGGCTTTGTCAGCTGCCAACGTCGCACTACCAGACAGCAGGAGCAGAAGAGCGGCCAATGCCACCATTTTGATTCGTATCATCGAAATACCTTGGATTATTGAGAACGAAGGAAAGAAAGATGCAGTTTCAATTATTCCTATCTGCATCTTTTACATCGACCAACAGAACTTTGTCAACCGAAGAAAGGAAGAAAAAGCAGGCTGCGCTGAATTACCTTGCAGCCTGCCTGAACTGAAAACGCAGCTACTGATCAAAATACTCAAAGGTCATCTTGCCGTGACGACAGCCAATACGCGCTTTGCCGCCCTTGCTCAGTTTGCCGAAGAGGATTTCCTCAGTCAGCACGTCGCCGATTTCTTTCATAATCAGCCGACGCATGGGCCGTGCGCCAAAGGCCGGGTCATAGCCCTGCTCGGCCAATTTTTTGCGAGCGGTCGGGGTCAGGGTGATGGTCACATTTTTGTCGGCGAGCTGACTCTGAAGCTCCAAAATCATCTTGCCAACTATCCGCTCTACCGCTGTCATTTCCAACGGATGAAAGGTAATGATGCTGTCTAAGCGGTTGCGGAACTCCGGTGAGAAGAGATTTTTCAGTGCCTTTTGCTCCTTGCCCTTGGAATCACCGGTGAAACCGATGGTGCGCTCAGTCATCTCCCGTGCGCCCGCGTTGGTGGTCATGATCAAGATCACGTTGCGGAAATCAGCCCTCCTACCGCTGTTGTCGGTCAGAGTTGAGTGATCCATCACCTGAAGCAGAATCGAAAAAACATCTGGGTGTGCCTTTTCAATTTCGTCGAGCAACAGCACGGTGTGCGGATGCTTGCGGATCGCATCAGTGAGCAGGCCGCCTTGCTCAAAGCCGATATAGCCGGGAGGTGCACCGATCAACCGCGAAACTGCATGTTTTTCCATGTACTCGCTCATATCGAAGCGTTCAAAGTTGACCGACAAAGACTGAGCAAGCTGGCGAGCGACCTCAGTTTTACCCACACCAGTCGGGCCAGCAAAGAGGAACGAACCAGTAGGAGCATTCGGATTGCCTAATCCGGCTCTGGCACGCTTTACCGCCCGCACCACTTCGATCACTGCTTCATCTTGGCCGAAGATCACAGATTTGAGGTCTTTCTCTAAATGACGCAAGCCCTCAGTTTTGTTATTGACCTTGGAAACCACCGGCACACGAGCCATTTTGGCAACAATCGCTTCCACATCACCCATTGTCACGGTCGTGCCAATTTTTCCGGCCAAGCGCATCGACGCACCCACTTCGTCCATTACGTCAATCGCCTTGTCTGGCAGAAAGCGGTCGTTGATATAACGATTCGCTAACTCGGCAGCAGCCTGAATCGCATCATCCGCATATTTTAACTGATGATGCTGCTCATAACGAGATTGTAAGCCGCGCAAAATAGCGCAGGTATCCTCCACCGAAGGTTCCTCAATATCCACCTTTTGGAAACGACGTGAAAGCGCACGATCTTTTTCGATGTAATTCTTGTATTCCTCGTAAGTGGTCGAACCAATGCAGCGCAAGGTGCCAGCTTGCAGCGCAGGTTTAAGCAAATTGGAGGCATCCATCGAGCCGCCGCTGGTTGCGCCAGCACCGACGATGGTGTGCATCTCGTCGATGAAGAGAATGGCTTTATCCATCTTTTCAATGGTATTCACTACCGATTTCAGCCGTTTTTCAAAATCACCCCGATACTTGGTTCCTGCCACTAACGCACCCATGTCAAGCATGTAAATGGTTGTATCTTGCAGTAAGGCTGGAACTAATTTGGCCGGATCAGGAGTTGCCGATTGACGAGTTAGGCTGTCCTCGTGAATACACAGGGCAAGACCTTCAGCAATCGCAGTTTTACCCACGCCTGGCTCACCCACCAAAAGCGGGTTATTTTTGCGGCGGCGGCAGAGTACCTGCATCATCCGCTCTAATTCGCGGCTTCTGCCGATCAACGGGTCAATCTTCCCTTTGGCAGCTAATTCGGCAAAGTTGACCGTGAACTGCTCCAGCGGGTCTTCGCCTTCTGCTTTCTTTTTCTGCTCCTTAGCGGGACTATCGGACTGCTCGGCCTGACGAGCCATCGGCAGCGGGCCGTTTTTAGGCGCACTGCTTTCCGCCATGTGATGAGAAAGGTACTCCATCACTTCTAATCTGCCCACGCCCTCACTGCCGAGAAAATAAACCGCGTGCGAATCTGGTTCAGCGAAAATGGAGACCAGCACATCACCGGTATCAACCTCACGCTTGCCCGCGCTTTGCACATGATTGACCGCCCGCTGAAGTACCCGGTTAAAGGCCACGGTCTGCGATGGCTCGACCTTACCAGTCTGGAGCAACGGAATTCCGCCAGCTAAGAACTCCTCTAACCGTTCTTTGAGCGATTCGTTACTGCCGCCGCATTTTTCAATAATATGGGAGGCTGTCTCGTCGTGGAGCAAGCCCCAGAGCATGTGTTCAACCGTCACATACTCATGCCTCTTCAATTTTGCTTCCTTAATGGCCTTGATCAGGGCCAGCTCTAATTTTCGACTTAACATGATGGCCTTATATGTGAAATTTTAAAGTTCAGAGTCAGGTGTTGACCTCAGGCCCGTTCCAAGGAGCATTTCAGGGGGTACTGATTTTTCCGAGCCAGCTGATGCACTTCCGCGACCTTGGTCTCGCCAATTTCACGGGTGTAAATGCCAGCTACGCCACGCCCTTGATGATGGACACTGAGCATAATTGCCGTGGCTTCTGCCGTGTTTTTGCTAAAAATCAGCTCAAGGATCATGACCACAAAATCCATAGTCGTATAATCATCATTATGAAGAAGAACCTTGTACTGGGGCGGTTCTTGGAGCTTTATCCGCTCTTTAACTACGGTCTCTTCTTTCGTTCCTGAATGCGTGATACCCATTTCCTGCTTGTTTTGTTTGACGATTAAATTCGGCAGAGCTGCCCCGCGCGCAGGGGAGATATCGAAGTGGAAGAAATTCTTCCTTCCTGTATTGTATAACGCTCAGATTCTATTTTGCAAGTTCCCTTTGTCCGACACTGTAGTTATCATGGCCAGCACAAGATGCTGAATCACCGTGTCTGCGCTGATCGGTGAGCCTTTCAGCCGTCGGTCAGCAGACAAAATCAACCGCAGCCAGTGCCGCAGCAGCGGTAGGGAAAAAGCAGAGGCCGTCTTGAATTTCATATACAAAGCAAAGGGATGACCGGACAGTTCGTTTTTCCAGTTTAGATTTTCTTTCAGCAGGGGCAAGCATTGTTCCTGAAATACATTTGGGGCGATACCGGGCCTGAAGCGGTATTGCTCCTGCTCTTGCAAAGCGCGGAAGAGGAGCAGATTACGGGTGAAATTGCGCAGAGTTGCTATCACTGCCAAGCCGTGAATACCATTCTCCTGAAGGCGGGCGGCAATGCGAAGTGCCTTGTCTATATCCCTATTACCCACTGCCTCGGTCAGCTCAAAAACCGCTTCTTCGCGTGTGCGGCCTACCATCAAGTTGAGATCATCTAAGGTAATCCGGGGCGCATCACCGACCGACAAGGCCAGCTTTTCTGTCTCGGTCACTGCTGCGCCGGGATGAAAGCCCACCCGCTCTAAAAGCTGTTCAATCACGCCTTTATCCAGCGTCTTGCCAAAATCTTTCAGCACCTTGCTGATTTGTTCGCGCAACACCCCTTCCTGTTCTTTTTTCGCCTGTGAAGAAGAGCCAGTATCCACACTCAGATCAAGCACAGCGAATTTCGCGCTGAAGGATTTGTAGAGCTTCTTGCGCTTATCAAGCTCCTCAGCAAGGAGAAGCAGGCTGTTATTCTTCGGGACACCGTTATCTAACGCTGCCAGCAGCATTTCGCCCGCATCTCCAGTGGAGAGCTTGGCGTTGCTGATTTCTGTCTGCTCAAGCAACGGGCCTGTCCAGCTTAGATTACCGGCAGGCTTGGCAAAGCTGAAACACTTTTTCCACTGCTCATCGCTGAGGCTACCAGGATCATCGCTGCTATCAAGGCCAGCAGCAGCAAGCATCGTCCGCAGCTGTTTGGCTGCCTTGTCCGCGCTGCCTTCTTCCCACGCCTTGACTACCTTCTTCCAGATGGCCTCAGCGACATTCTTAGAAAGAAAGAGCCTGCTGCCGTTGACCCGAAAGACCTGTCTGCCACCGAGCAAGCTGAAGCTACGCAGTTTGGCTAAGGTGGTGCTATGATCTTCGCTATCACCGTCAATGGCGTGAACCGTGCCGCCACCTTGAGCGCAGAGGGCTGTGCTGATCTGTTCGGCAGCCTGCTGACAGAGCGAGCGTTCCCCGAAGAGAAGTACAGCGGGGCAAGCCGCGCCGCTGCTGATTTCGCGGAGCAGGTTGTTCAGCGTGCTGCGGTCATAAACAGGCATGTTTGAGATAGGTGCGCTGGGTTCATAATCAATCCTTCTGCATGGGGTTTAGCACTGGCAAACGGGATTGTCAAAAAATAAAAGCTGGTTCTGGGCGGTTTACTTCCGTTGGGCTTCATGGTAAGAAAGCGGGAAGCTGTTTTACGGAAAAGGAGGAATGGAAATGGATATCACCGGCTTTGAGAAGGTTGCCCAGTATCTCACCCACCCGCTGGCATTAATTGGCTTTGTGCTGATGCTGGTCTTTGGGATGCACAAAGAGATTGTGAAGTCTGGGCTGCTACCGCAAGTAAGCAAGAAAGACGGCAGCGAGATACTCAAGCTGATTCTCCGCTACGGCTTTTGGTTAGGGTTAGTTTTGGTGCTGGCGGGCTTTCTGCTCCAGTTCTCAGGCATTGGTTTATCTGCTTGGAACAGCTACATGGAAAAGGAGAAGGTGACACAGGTTAATGCAGGCAAGCTGGCTGAGAAGCTGGTTGGGCCACTGCAAGGGCAACTACAGGCAAAGGATGAGCAAATCAAAGCCCTCACTGAAGCAATCACAGCTTTGTCCAAGACTGGCGCGCCCGTCAAAAGCATCAACGAAGCCTTGCAAGCCTTGCAGCAGGGCCACACCGCGCAGGCGCAGGCCATCTTTGCTGAAGTGCTGCGCAGTAAGGAGGCGGAAGGACAGAAGGCAAACAAAGAGGCAGCAGCAGCAGCTATGCACTTGGGCGCATTGGCCTATATGAACAACACCAAAGCGGCCTTGGCTGCCTACCAGAAGGCGGTGCAGCTTGACCCAGACAATGCGGACGGCTGGAACGAGCTTGGTCATCTGTTTCGCCGCACAGGAGAGCTATCGCAGGCGGAAGAAGCCTACCGCAAGGTGCTAGCCCTGGGCGAAGCGCATCAGGATAAAGAGAAGCAGGCATGGGCCTACGGCAATCTGGGCAATGTGGCATATACACGTGGTGACTTAGCGCAAGCGGAGCAGATGTACAAAAAGAGCCTAGAGATCAGCGAAGCGTTAGGACTGAAGGAAACAACGGCGAACCAGTACGGCAATCTGGGCAATGTGTATCAGACACGCGGCGAGCTGGACAAGGCGGAGGAGATGTACAAGAAGAGTCTTGAGATCAGCGAGGCGTTAGGACTGAAGGAAACAACGGCGAACCAGTACGGCAATCTGGGCGTTGTGTATAAGACACGCGGCGAGCTGGACAAGGCGGAGGGGATGTACAGGAAGAGCCTTGAGATCAGTGAGGCATTGGGGCTGAAGGAAGCAACGGCTGCCATCTATGGCAATCTGGGCAATGTGTATCAGACACGCGGCGAGCTGGACAAGGCGGAGGAAATGTGGAAGAAGAGTTTAAATCTATATCAGACCATGCAGGCTATATGCCATCCCTGTGCCAAGAAGGTGCAGCAGCGGTTAGATGTGCTGGCCCAGCAGCGCAGCTCCTCCCATTAAGCCGCAACCCCTCCCTCCTTGCCCGCCAAAATCCCAAACGCTTAGGATTTCAAATCCCATTAGCTTAGGAATGTAAATCCCAAACCTTTAGGATTGCAAATCCCATTAGCTTGGGATTGAGACTCTCAAGCACTTAGGATGTACATTCCCATTAGCTTAGGATTTGCTCGCGCATTCTCTTGACAAGTACCGCCCTGCGTTTTATGCTGCCGAACAGCTGAATTTATTCAGTTATAGCTGAAGCAGCATAAAGTGAACTTGAATGTCATTCCGAGCGGAGCGAGGAATCTCCTCTTCGTCCTTGGCATGAGATTTCTCGCTCCGCTCGAAATGACAGATACGACGGTTCAAATTATGTTGCTCTGGCTATACAACAGGCTTGCAACGCATCAAACATCACATTCTCCGCACTTATGAATTTCTGCATCCTCGGCTCCGGCTCCAGAGGCAATTCCATCTTAATCGAATCTGGTTCTACTGCCGTGTTGCTTGATGCAGGTTTCTCCGGCAAAGAAATTCGCCGCAGACTGGAGCTGATCAATCGCTCGCCTGAACAGCTGACTGCCATTCTCATCACTCACGAACACGGTGATCACATCAGCGGAGCCGGAGTGCTGTCGCGGCAGCTGAATCTGCCTGTCTATGCCAATATCGGCACCCACCGCGCCGCCGAGACCAAGCTGCAAAAGCTGCATCAGCGAGTCGAGTTTGAGACTGGTACCACCTTTGCCCTCAATGATTTAGAAATTCATCCCTTCCGCATCTCTCATGACACCGCTGATCCAGTGGGCTTTACGATTTCTGACGGCAAGAATTCGCTTTGCTGCTGCACTGACACCGGCAAAATCACCACGCTGATTCGTCAGCGAGCACGCCGCTGTCAGGCTCTCATCTTGGAGGCTAATTATGACCCGCAGATGCTCGCTGACGGCCCGTATCCTCTGCCGATTAAGCAGCGGGTGCGGTCAAATCAAGGGCATCTCGCTAATGACGATGCGGCTCGTTTTCTGGCAGAGTTGGCAGAATCGTCGCTGCGGCAGGTGGTGCTTGCTCATCTCAGTAGTACCAACAACCTACCAGAGTTAGTTACTGCACGGATAGAGGAAGAGATCGGGCAGCTTAATCCAGTATTCCGTTTTGATATCGCCTTACAGGAGCAGCCAACAAGGATGTTTGAACTATAAAAAAATGCTGATAGAATCATTTCTCTGCTGGACGTGCATCCGAAAAAGTGGCAATCTTGCCTTCATTTCCTTCTTCCCAAATGAGACTATGAACCTACGGCGAACCTCAATTGTTCTTCCGCTGCTCTGCTCCCTACTTGCGCTGGATATCTCGGCCAAGGAAACCGCTCCTTCAGCGGAACGTTGCCTTTCTACGGGCTGGCCACATGAGCAGAGCGATCTCAAGCCAGACCCAGCCTTGACCTTTGGTACGCTGGAAAACGGACTGCGCTATGTGATTATGCCGAATCATGAGCCAAAGAATCGAGTGGGTCTGTATCTCAACATTCAGTCCGGTTCACTGAATGAAACCGAGGAACAGCGCGGCGTGGCGCATTATTTGGAACACATGCTTTTCAATGGCACTACGCATTATCCGACAGGTAAGTTAGTGGAGTATTTTCAATCCATCGGCATGGCCTTTGGCCCGGATACTAACGCTCACACCAGCTATGACGAAACTGTCTATAAACTGCTCTTGCCCAATGGCGAAAAGAAGACTATCAGCGAGGGCTTACAGGTGCTGGCTGATTATGCAGTCGGTGCGCTGCTGGAGCCAAAGGAGGTGGAGCGTGAGCGAGGTATTATTTTGGCCGAGAAACGGGAACGTGATTCTGCCTCCCGGCGAGTGTACAAAGCAGATATGGAGCAAGCCTTTGCTGGAACATTAGTTGCCCAACGGGATGTGATCGGCACAGATGAGGTACTGAAGAAGGCAGATACGGCCTTGCTCCGTCAGTATTACGAGCAGTGGTATCGCCCTGACAACATGATCGTGGTTGCGGTTGGCGATGCTGAGGTTAAGCTGATTGAAGAGCTGATCAAACAGCATTTTGGCCCACTGAAAAGCAGAAAAGACAAGGCCATCTGTCCTGACTTAGGTAAGGTTGCAGAGAGCGGCACGGAAGCCTTTTATCAGCACGAGTCTGATCTCGGCCACACAGAGGTTTCCCTCGCCTCCGTTTGGAATATTGCGCCGGATGCTTCCATGACGCAGCGGACTGAAGCCCTGAGTCAACTCAAGGAATACACGGCATCAACCATAATGACCTACCGGCTCCAGCATTTGACCAATCTTGAGAACAGTCCGATGACACGTGCCAGCTTTTATTCGTATAAGATGAATAAGCAGCTCGGCCTTACTAACTTTAAGGCCAAGACTACTGCTGAGAAATGGCAAGATACGCTGAATCTGCTCGATATCACCTTACGGCAAGCATTAGCTGATGGCTTTGCTGAAGCTGAGTTGAAGCGGGCAAAAGATGACATCATGGCTTCTCTGAAAAAACAGGTACAATCCGCCGCCAGTCGGAAGAGCGATGAACTGGCTTTTAAAATCATCGGCGATCTCAATGATAATGAAGTGGTGCTTTCGCCAGAGCAGGAAATGGAATTGTATGGCCCGGCTTTGGAAAAGCTCACCTTAGCTGAGGTAAATCAGACGTTTCGTAGCCTGTGGCACGAGCGGCGACTGATCAAAGTTGCAGGCACGGTTGATCTGAAGGATAAGAAGCAAAAACCGGAGGAATTGCTGCTGTCAGCTTTCAAATCAGCTGAGGCAGCAGAACTCAAGCCTTGGGTGCAGCAAGCAGAGACCGTCTTCCCGTATCTGCCAGAACCTGTCTCCGAAGCAAAAATTGAGCAGCATATCGCTTACGACAAGATTAAAGCTGACCGCTATCTTTTCACCAACGGCTTAGTGCTGAATCTGAAAAAGACCGATTTTGAACCCAATGAACTCCAGCTGGCTGCGGTCTTCGGCAAAGGGCAGCTGGCGGAAACAAAGCCTGGTCTTTCGTTGCTCGCCCAGATGTTGCTCCCGGAAAGCGGGGTCGGCGGTTTGGATCAGGAACAGCTCAAAGCTGCGTTAGCCAAGTATTCCAGCTCAGTTCATTTTACGGTGGATGAAGACAGTTTTCAGTTTAAAGGCCAAGGACTGCGCAGCGAAACCGAGTTGCTCTTTCAACTACTGCACGCACATCTGTATGATCCGGCTTTTCGTGCTGATGCCTTTGCACGGGTTATCCAGAAAACAGAACAGCTCTACGCGCAGATGCAGAGTTCTGTGGAAGGGGTGATGTCGCTCAAGGGAGAGCAGTTTCTTGCAGGCGGTAATTCGCGCTACGGTCTTCCACCGTTGGAGGAGCTGAAAAAGCTGACCTTAGCTGAGGTGGAGAATTGGCTGTCTCCGGTGCTGCGAGATGAACCGATAGAAATTTCCGTGGTCGGTGATTTCGATCAAGAGCAGGTGTTGAAATTAGCTGGAACGTATTTCGGCAGCCCACGCAAGGGTAGTCAGCAGGGCGAAGGAGCGAAGATCGCTTTTCCTTCTGGTCAGAAGCTCAGTTTGAAGGTTGAGACAACAGACAGCGACAAGGCGTTGGTGGCCGTAGCGTGGCCCACTGATGATTTCTGGGACATCACTCGCACCCGACGGCTCAGTGTGCTGGCTTCTGTGTTGGATGACCGTCTGCGCAAACAGATTCGCGAAGACCTTGGCGCAGCCTATTCACCTTATGTGTATAACCAATCCAGCACGGTTGACCCCGGTTATGGTGTGTTGCGCAGCGTGGTGTTGGCCGAGCCAAATCAAGCGGTTGCTTTGGCTGCGAAGCTCAAAAAAGCAGGGACACAATTGGCAGCGGGTAAGGTTACACAAGAGGAACTGACGCGCGCTTTAGAGCCAACGCTAACCTCGATCAAGGACATGGTGCGGACGAACCGCTATTGGTTAGAATCTGTGCTGATTGATTCAGGACGGCATCCGCAACGGATAGAATGGTCGGCCACCATCTTATCGGATTTTGCTGCCATTAAGACTGAAGAGATCAATGCTTTAGCTGCTCAATATCTCCAGCCGGACAAGGCGGCAGAGGTTCTTCTTCTGCCTGAGAAGAAGAACTGAGCGCAGGAGGGGTATCTGCCTCTGGCGGATGCCCCTCGTCTGGTGGTACATCTCTCCTTAACTCACTTACTGCGGGCAGATAGTCTTTAAAAGCAACTCCGTACATTTCCCAAAGAGTAATGAACAAAGCGGCGATGATCGGGCCGACGATGATGCCGATGATGCCGAACAAAGCGATGCCGCCCAACGTACCGAAAAGGACAAAAAGATCGTGCATCTCCGTGTCTTGTCCCACTAATCGAGGCCGAAGCAGGTTGTCCAAGTTACCTGCCACCGCGCCGCAGATCACTGCCAGAATGAGTACCCCGGAAAAATCGCCCTTCACCGCCAAGATAATCAAAGCTGGAACCCAAACACCAGCAGTTCCAACCACCGGGACAATTGACAGCACCGCCATCACCGTTCCCCAGAAAGCCGCCCACGGTAGGCCAGCAAAGGCAAAAGCCAAACCGCACAATCCGCCTTGGAAAATACCGATAATCAGGGTAGATTTCATTGTTGCTCCAGCCACCGAGGTGAAGCGGCGCAGCAGCAGTTCCTCGTCCTCATGGGACATGGGCAGATAGTAAAGGATTTTATTAAGCAGCAAGTCACCTGTCGTCAGGAAGTAGAACATCACATACAGCATGATCACTACATTGACCAAAGCGTTCAGTGTCATCTTGGCAATAGATGAAAGCGAGTTGATCAATAACGTTGAAATATTACTGACAACTTCCCCGCCTTTGCCGAAAATCATATCCCGATAAGGAAGTATTTTCTGATAATGAGGGATTTTCTCCAAGTATTTGCTCAAAAGACCGGGTTCTTTGACAAAGGACTCCACCCAAGGCGTGACAGACTGGCCCACATCCATCGCCTGACTTACCACCACGCCGATCAAAATACCCAGCGGCACTAAGATCAGGCAGAAAATCGCGGCGATAATCAGGATAGAGGCAAGGTTTTCTCGGTTGTTCAGGCGCGGAGTCAGCCATCGATGTATCGGGTGGGTCATGGCGGAAAAAAGCGCGGCCATGAAGATCGTCATGAGAAACTGCTGAATCATGGTCAAAAACAATGCTGAAATCAGCACTGTCATGACCAGCACGATGATCCTATTTACAGCAGGATGTCTGATCATTTTCTTAACCTGAATAAATTATTCAATTTACAATGGGAAAAGCAGACTCGCTTTGGATGTTAATTGCAGTTGAATCAATACCGAGAGCTTTGCAAATAATCTGCCGTTTGATCGAATCTCTTTCTTCGTGATTCTGAACAGTTTCCGCCACGTCAATCATGGTCAAAATGCGTTGCGACTCCATAACGTGTTGATGATATCTCTCAATAGAGTCTCTCAGCTCTCTGTCTTTCTTGAAAAACAAAGCGGCGGTGACTTCAGGTATTGTACTTGCAACAGCAGAAACGACTCCAGCAACCACCTGTCCGCCAAGCAGCAGCGCGACCGCAGTAAGAACAACGAAAAAACCAAGACTGGAAAATACCAGCGTAAGTTTAAAAAATTGATTTGATTCTTTTCTTGCTTGATCAATATTCCGTTCAAGTTGTTCAAGATTCATACGGACTGCGGCGTTGATTCTTTCAAACGCTTGATCCTCAGAAACAATTTTTCTATTTCTTTTTTCATCTTCGCATGACAACAATATACTTCCATCTTTCTTCTTTTCTCCATATAACCTGACGAGTAAACCAAATGCATGTTCTGTAAGCGTAAATATATTATCCATTTATAATTCATTTTATGAATAGCAGTCTTTCAGCCGTATCATCTAAGCAATATTGGAAACATTCCGTTAAATTCTTCACTTAGCGGAATCATCACCTCGCGCATGGACGGCTCCGCTGCTTTGGAACAGCGCAGCTTGAAGATGTGTCGCCACTGCTCTAAATTGGCATAGACAATGATTTCCGTCTTACAAGAGTTGGGTAGCACGGTGCGGGCGGCCTGAGCCGTGGAGGTCTCCAGCAGGCGCAGATAACGCCGCTCCGTCTCCTCCATAGTCTCCTGCCAGACGGTGTATTCTTCGCTGCCTTCTTCCCAGAACATCGGCTTGATAAAGGTCACTTCGCTGCCGAACTTGTCATCGCTGTAGCGGCAATAACGTTGTGATTCTTGGAGAAATGATGCGGCCCTGTGACGGACAAGTTCATGCGTCACGGCCCGGTTGACGATGAACTTGACCGCAATATGCCGATGTTTGACCAGCTTGTCCGCAGGTAGCTGATCGATGTCCTCCAGCGGTACTTTGCGGACCGTGATTGACGGAACAGCGGCAAGCCCGCCTTCTGGCAAAATAGTGCTGAAAAAATACGGATGGCGTTCATTTAGACAAGCGCAAACCGCCCGAACAATGGTGCAAGCCGGGTGAAACATCAACATTTCCCGAAAAGCTCGGATGCTGCCAGTGATGAGCAGGCGATTTCCTTCCCGGCTGATGTGCAAATATTTTGGCTGGCAGAGAAAAAGCTCTGCCGCCGCGTTTTCATCCGCGCAGACCTCCAGCGTCACCACGCCCATTTCTAACACCGAGTTGTGGCCGTGTTCTGCCATCTTGGCAACAAAAGGCAAGGCTGATTCTTGGCTGATTCTGTCCTCGCTCTTGTAACAAATGCGCCCGCAGTATTCGATGCGGACGGCGAGGCTTTGCTGGTCAAGATGATCAAGAATTTCGTAATATGGTGAGATGATTTTCATGATTGCCCGCCTTCTTCAGGAAGAAAAACAAGGCGTAACCGGTAGAAATAATCAACGCCTGACCATAACGTCAGCACCAAGGCGATATAAACAAGAACCATGCCGATTTGATGGAGAAAAGGAATCGGTAGTACACCGAGCGGGAAAATCAGGACACCGAGGCCGACATACTGGGTGATGGATTTGAGCTTACCCAAGCCGCTGGCGGCGACAACGATACCAGCAGATGAAGCAATGCCCCGCAACCCTGTCACCAGCAGCTCACGAGAGAGAATCAGCAGAGCGATCCAAGCGGGCAGCCGATTCAGAGGAATGAGCATGATGAGTGCAGTAGCAACGAGGAGCTTGTCCGCTAACGGGTCGATCAGTTTACCTAAATTGCTGACCGCGCCGTAACGACGGGCCACGTAGCCGTCGAGCAGATCAGTGACAGCAGCGATTGTGAAGAGCAAGCAGCAGAACACCGCCAGAACTTTTGTCTGCTCAAGCATGAGCAGCACGGCCAGCAGAGCAGTGAGGATAAGGCGAGCGGCGGTGATTAGATTCGGCAGATGTTTCATCGGGCGCGTGTTGTTTAAGGGGGATGGTCATGCCCGATAATGTACCGCGTTTTACGATGCGATGCTGTTTCTTTGTGCGGTGGGACAAATTTTCTGACGAACAAGAGGGATGAGAAGCTGCTTTGCTCGCGTAGAGGAAACTTTTGGTGTCTATCCTTGAAACGGCAAAGCAGTGTCTGCTAACAAGCTGACATCAAACGCAATCAACTCAAGCTGTTTTTTGCTCTTGACAGCTACGCGGTGTTAATGGAAAAATAATCATAACCGACAGATGATTAACTCATCCTTTTCAAGAATCTCTATTATGAAAATCACAATTCTTGTTTCTCTTGTTGCTATGACAGTAACAACAGTCCTGTCAGGCATGAATTCAGCCGAAGCTGAAACCATTTCCGGGAAAGTTGCTGCTATTACGAAAGGCAGTAAATCTACAACAATTGAAATCTTCCCGTCTTCGTCCGGCACCTCACCATCCTATCGTTACTCCATTTCAACTACCTTTCAGGAAATTGCTGACATGCTTTTGCAGGCTATGGAAGCAAAGACAGCTGTCACTATTGTCAGCTCAGGAAATTGCGCACCGGTGGGGAATTTGAGAGATTGTGGGAGCATAGTCTCAGTAGAAGCAGCGAAATTATAATTCCTGCGTTGAGACCGCTTTTGTCAACAACGTGGGTGTTTGAATCTCGCGGAGGTAGCAGTCTGATCAAAAGACTACTGGGGGGAAGAGAGGGCAAAATAAAGCCCTGTCAGCTGAAACAGCGACAGGGCCTGACAGCCTGAATCTAAAACCGGTTTTTCAGCCGGTTGTACTTGCGCAGCTTGCGCAGGGCTTCGGCAGACTTGCGGCGTTTTTTGATGCTCGGCTTCTCGTAAGCTTCGCGCCGTTTGAGTTCGCGTTTGATGCCGTCAATTTGCAGTTTCTTCTTCAGCTGACGAATTGCGTACTCAAGGTCTCCTTTGACTTCAACCTCTATCATGAAAGAATCACATCCTTTTTACTAATGGCATGTCCCATCTGCGTATTCATCTTGAAGTGCATAAGCGGGGTAATTTATGCTAAACTCCGGGGCATGTCAACGCTTTTCTGAATTTTATCGACCTATAGGCGGTGCTGCGGATTGCACCGTCAATTCAAGGTAGAGCAGGCGCGTTATAGAAATATCTTGGGTAGCTCTATGGCGACCACGCGCAGCGCATGGGCACAGCCCAGCATGTTTGTTGACAGTGCAGCAGGAACTTGTCAAGATGCAAGGCGAATATCCACATTCAACAAAAGCCAAGGAGAATATCATGGAGCCAGTCACCACCACCATCGTTGCTGCTGTTGCGCTTGGCGCGGCAGAATCGCTAAAGAACGTTGCCGCAGCAGCTGTCAAAGATGCTTACAACGGATTGAAGCAGCTCATCCAGAGCCGCTACGGCGGCAATGCCGATGTGACAGATGCGGTTGATTTGGTCAGTCAGAAGCCAGAGGCTGCACCGAGACGGCAGATGCTGGAGCAGGCTCTCAAGGATGCCGGAGTAGATAAAGACCAAGAGCTGCATCAGCTAGCGCAGCAGCTTCTTGCTGCGCTCAAAAAGCAGCCGGGGGGCGAGGAGGCAATCCGGCAGACCACTGTTGAGCAGCACGTTGTCGGTCATGGGAATGTTGTTGCTGGCACCGGCGATGTGACTGCCGGCAATATCAGCATCACCATCTGATGCCCGACACTGTCCGCCAAGACATTTCCGGCAGCGGGAATATTGTCGCAGGCAGCGGTGATATTATCATCCGCAATCTCACGCTGCATTCTGAAAGCAAGAGCAAGGCCAAGCCCCGGCTGCCCTATGAACCTGAGCCGGTTGAAGTGTCCTCCGGCCCGTTCATGATGGGAAGTGCTTCAGCGGCAGGCATCCCCGCGCAGGAGACCCCGCTGCATGAGGTCATTTTGCCCAGCTTTCTTATCGGAAAGACACCTGTCACCAACCGGCAGTACGAAGCCTTTGTCCGCATGGCCGGGCACGAGGCCCCGAAAGGCTGGCTGCTGCGCCGTCCGCCCGCAGGCTGCGAGGAGCATCCCGTCATCGGCGTGAGCTGGCATGACGCGGCGGCATACTGCGCTTGGCTCAGTGCGGAGAGCGGACGTATCTACCGTCTGCCGAGCGAGGCAGAATGGGAGAAAGCAGCCCGTTCCGCCGATGGCCGTTTCTATCCTTGGGGCAATGACTGGCAGGACAACTGCTGCAACTGCGCTTCCGCCTCAACCACGCCAGTCACAGCCTTTCCCGCAGGGGCAAGTTCTTACGGCTGCCTTGATCTGCTCGGCAATGTGCGGGAATGGACATCCACCATCTGGGGCAGCAGCCCGGCCCAGACTGAGTTTGCCTATCCCTTTCAGCAGGACGGGCGGGATGACCTCTCGCCTGCTTCCGCGTCGGTCTTCCGCATTCATCGCGGCGGCTGTTACAAAAACATGCCGCACGACCTCCGCTGCGCCATGCGGGGCTTCTCAGCCGCGAGCAGCAAGCTCGGCCACTTGGGTTTCCGGGTGATCATGGAACCATAACAGGAGATTGTCTCATGCAGGCATGTGAACAGCACCGGCTCAGTCCTGAAGAGTATCTTGCCGCAGAGCGAGTCTCCTCTGTCAGACACGAATACTTTGACGGCGAAGTCTTTGCCAGCGACATGAAAGTGAAGATCAAGTCGGCAGAGAAATACACGCATCCTGATGTGGTTGTGGTGTGCCGGAAAGAAGAGTATGCGGATGACAAGAAGGATGTCCTGCTCAATCCGGTCATCATCGTGGAGATACTTTCCGACGGCACGGAAGCATACGACCGGGGCGACAAGTTCTCCCATTATCAGCTCATTCCTTCGCTGGCTGAATACATCTTGGTATGTCAATACGCTTGCAAGATCGAACGGTTAACCCGGCAGGCCGACAGCACCTGGGTTTACGCCGCCTTTCATCGCATGGAGGACGTGCTTGCCCTTGCCTCCATTCAGTGCGAGCTGCCGCTGGCCGAGGTGTATAGTTCCGGGCGCATCGCCTGAGCACATTGAGCTGAGGAGGACGCTTATGCCCCGCATCGCCATAGGCAGAAAGCAGCAGCCCGCCCCCGGTGACTGGCGGCAGGCCATGCTGGAGCAATTGCGCAGCGGCAAGGTCTTGCCGATAGTCAGCAACCGCGTGCACAACGACCTGCTCCTCGGCGGCCATGCGGAGCTGACGCGGGCGTACACGGAACATCACGCCGTGCCTGCGGTTTCCGCTGCCAATATCGCGGCGGCGGCGCAGTACAACACGGTCATGCGCGAGCTGGCCGGGGCAGAGGACTGGGTTAAGCGGGAGTATCTCGACTTTGCCAAAAGCAGGTTGCTGGAGTTGGCCGAAGCCGCTGACAGCAGCGGTGCTCTGGGCGGCCTACTGGAAGAGGAAAACGCGCAGTTCGACGAACACCATTTCTCTGTGATGGCGGCCAATTTGGGCTATCCACGTTTTGCCGAGCCAAGTAGCGACCCCCTGCTCCTCCTTGCCAGCTTTGATCTGCCCATTTACCTGACCACCTCGTTCCACTGCTTTTTGGAGCAGGCTTTGCAGGCCGCAGGCAAGCAGCCGCGCGCCGGGGTCTGCTGCTGGCACCCGCGCATTGCCGCGCCAGGCCCCTTTGCTGATGACTGGCAGCCGACCGCGCTCGAACCGCTGGTCTTTCATCTGCACGGCATAGACAGCTGCCCTGAGTCGCTGGTTCTCAGCGAGGACGACTACCTTTCCTTCCTCGTCAACCTTGCAGAAGGCCGCCATCTCATCCCCAACCGTCTGCGGCAGGCCCTCAATGATTCCTCCCTGATGCTGCTGGGCTACGAGCTGGCGGACTGGGATTTCCGCACCCTGCTCTACGGCCTGATCAAGACGCGCTCGTACTGCTTGCAGAGCGTCTGCGCCCTCCAGCTCGACCCTTCGCCTGAGGAGCAGGCGTATCTCAACCGCTACATGGACGAGGTTTCGTTCAAAGTGTTCTGGGGCGATTTCGGCGAATACCTGCGGCAGCTTCAGGCAGGGCTGCGGGGCTGAGGAGGGCATGAAGCATCAAGCAGGGCGAATCCCTTCATTCCTTCACTAACTGTTTGCACATCTGACCACAGTAATCTATGAATATCCAGTCATCCATCCTTCAGGCAAGCGAACTGGGCATCCGCCTGGAGATTGTCAATGGCCTTCCACTTTGGGAGGCGCAGCCGGTTTACCGGCATCAGAAGCATATTGAACGCATAGTTCAAAGCATCATAAAACAGACAGACGGCACTGAATGCGCCTGCGTTCATGCTGTGGATGTCTATATTCAGTTCCCCGGCGGCTTGAAGCGACCTGACATCTCCATTCTCTGCCATGAGCCAAGCGAGGAAGAGCAGGATGCAGCCCTGACCATCATTCCTGAAGCCGTCATTGAAGTGGTCAGCAAAGGCTTTGAGGCCAAGGACTTGGAAATCGGGCCACCTTTTTATCTGTCGCAGGGAGTCAAGGATGTGATCGTGTTTGACCCGCTCACCTTGCTGGTGCTCCATGTCCGCAGAGACCGCGCCGTCCGCCACGTCTCGCCCGTGCTGATCAAGCTGGAATGCGGCTGCCAGGTGCTGGTTTGACAGAACAGGCGGAGCCGCTGATCTTCCGGGCAGACATTCTCATGGGTCGAAAACTCGACAGCGCTTGTGACTTTTTCTCACAAGCGGTTATGAGATGAACTCGATAGTACTTGTGAGTTAAAGTCACAAGTACTTATGAGTCTGAGTCACAAGCGTTATCGAGATACATTCATTCAAGGCAATGAACGCAAGCAACCCCTACATCGGCCCGCGCTCCTTCACCCGCAAGGAGCGCGCCTTCTTCTTCGGCAGGGAACGCGAGGCCCGCGACCTGCTGTCGCTGGTCATCTCGGAGCGGCTGGTGCTCTTCTACGCTCAGTCCGGCGCGGGCAAGACCTCCTTGATCAACACCTGCCTTGTTCCGGGGCTGGAGGAGAATAACCGGGCTGCGCTGCCGGTCGGCAGGGTCAGCGGCGGCCTGCCCGCAGGCGTGGAGGCGGTTGACAACATCTTTGCCTTCAGCCTGATGCTCCAGCTCGATCAGGGCAGCACGGCTCCGGCGGAGCTGGCGCATCTGCGCCTGAGCAGCTTCCTGCGCAACTTGGTCAGCGCGGACGGGCGGACATACCGCTATGAGCCGCTTGCGGACGAGGCGCAGAGCCAGTCTGACAGCGGCGACGCGCCGGTCTGCGTGTTAATTGTCGACCAGTTCGAGGAAATCCTCACCGCCCATCCGGGCAGATGGCAGGACAGGGCCGCGTTCTTCCGCCAGCTCAACCAAGCCATGCAGGATGACCCCAAGCTCTCCGTGCTGCTGGCTCTGCGCGAGGATTACGTGGCTGCGCTGGAGCCATACGCGCCGCTCATGGCCGACCGGATGCGGGCGCGATTCTACATGGAACGGATGGGGCGCAAGGCTGCGCTCGCGGCAATCAGCAAACCAGCTACGCAGACGCAGCAGGGACGGCCCTTTGCGCCCGGCGCGGCAGAGCTGCTGGTGGACAATCTCAGCCTGATCCGCACCAGCAGAAGCAAGGAGGCCAGGCCGGGCGAGCACATTGAGCCGGTGCAGTTGCAGGTGGTCTGCTATCAGCTCTGGGAGAAAACCGCGCAGGCGGCTGAGATCACGGCAGAGCAGGTTGCGGGCGCGGGCGACATAGACCATGCGCTGGCTGATTTCTACGAGCTTGCGCTTGCTGATGCGCTGCGCACGGTCAAGGTCTCGGAACTGGAGCTGCGGCATTGGTTCGACCATCAGCTGATCACGCCCGCAGGCACGAGGGGCACGGTCTTTCAGGGGGATGAGAGCACGGCGGGCATGGACAACCGGGCAGTGCGCCTGCTGGAAGACCGCTTCCTGCTCCGCGCCGAAAGCCGCTCCGGTGCTGCCTGGTATGAGCTGGTGCATGACCGCTTTGTCGGGCCGATCTTGCAGGCTAATCGGGCGTGGATGGACAAGCAGGGGCCGCTGCTGCGGGATGCGCAGATATGGCGGGACAGCAACAGGACAGACCGGAGCGTGCTTTATACGGGTGAGAAGCTGGCGAAGGTATTGGCTGAGGTGGGTGATATAGCCCTGCTGGAGCCAGTGGTTACGCAGTTTCTGGAGCACAGCAAAGGGCGGCAGGCGTATCTTGATGAGAGGGCGGCGGCAAACCGGAGAGTCCGCATTTGGTTCTGGGTTGCGGTGACAGTAGCAGTGGCAACAGTGCTGTCAAGCCTGTTGGCTCTCCGAGCTACCTACAGGGCGAAGGAGGCATTGACCCAGTTGAAACAAGCAGTGTCCCAGCTTAATCAGGCAGAGTCCTTGCAAACAGGCATGGCCCTGAATGCCAAAGCCGAGGCTGCGGAGAGTAAAGGCAGTAAGCTGTACGCCCATCTGTATTCCCCCTTCATGCACTGACAAAACTGTCGCCCACAAACGGGCCGGAATACAGGCAGGAGGCTGCGCTGCGGGCGCAGGCTAATCCGGTGCAGTTGCCCGCGTTCAGCGGTCATCATTCTGAAAGAGTGAACGGGGTTGCATTTCCCCCGGACGGGCGTATTGTTGCCTCTGGCTCCAGTGATAAGACCATCGGCATTTGGGAAGTACGGACTGGTAAACGCTTACAGACGCTGGAAGGACATACGGATGGTGTAAATAGTGTTGCCTTTTCTCCTGACGGTCGTTTGCTTGCTTCCGGTTCTAATGACAAGACCATCTGTATCTGGGACGTGTCCGCTGGCAAACGTTTAGGTAATGGTGAACCATGAGTGGCAAAGCGGACGGCTCCCTAAAAAACACATTGAATTTACCATTAAAAACAATATAATATTGAAAAAGTTGACTTCCGACTTGGTCTCAGTTTTCAGAGGGCGAATGCCCGCCAGCCAAACGCCGTTCTTATGAAAG